>NZ_BAAHBU010000003.1:0-827195 GCF_054776515.1 Hymenobacter terrigena | reverse complement strand
TGCTGTTGCAGAATGGCCACAATCTGGGCTTCGCTGAATCGTCCCTTTTTCATTTCGTCGTTGTCAGGTAGTGAAAATACGCTTTTCTCTACTCTCAACTGGCTTCCTATTTAGGGAAGCGTACAGGAATGTACACTTCCCTATCAGTTAAGCCAGTGGGTAGTAGAGTTCACCCGGTCGATTGAGGTCATGAAATTTAGGGTCTGGGGGGCGCTAATTATTGTAACTGAGCATACAGCACCATACGAGTTGGTGCATATGCGCTAACGATCAGAATAGGTAAACATTCAGCAATTCACGGCGAAAAGAGCCATTAGATCGCTCGATATAGGCATTTTGGTTCGGCTTACTTGGTTAAATTCAGTGCTGGCACGGATACCTATCACCGGCCGCGCAGCTACGTTTGCAACTCACCATGTCTGCCTTCCCAATGAAGCGTTTCCTGCTTACCCTGACCATAACTGGCACTTGCCCCACGGCCTTTGCCCAAGGTGGCCATTACCAGAACGGCAAAGGCTCTTCGCATTAGGGTAGGGACCATGAAAACAACGTGATGCTTGACCACTACCGCAAGCGGAAGTAAATTCTAACCACTTACTACGATGGGACTGCTTTGAAAAGGAGATTTACAGTTTGAGGGCACGTAAGATTGGAAAGCAGCTAAAGAGCACAAGAGCCCCGTGAAAACCCATTTTTCGGATGATTTCGAATTAGCCGGGCACGAAGAATATAATATAAAGTGCTGCTTTATTTAAGCTAGGTCGCGGAGTTAGGCAAATGGACTCACAAAGCCGTCCTCAAGCTGGAGCGTATGATCCAGACAATACCCGGTGCGACACTAAGCTTTCGGAAAAATCCACGACTGTATTATGGCCAAATTGGAAAAGTATTGCTGATAAAAAAGCCTCAGCGGCGCCGAGATGTTTGTCCCTCGACTCACGGAGCTGCCCGGGGGCCTGCGCCTGGCATATTGCCATTAAGCACCCAAACCATTTCCGTAGTGAAAACCTGTTACTTCTTCATCTTGCTGTCTGGCTGGTTTCTACTGCTGGCACAGAACGCAATGGGCCAGAAAGGTGTGCAAGCTGTCACCTTGAAATGCAGCATGTTCACCTCGTCGGCAAGTCAAGTCAATAAAACCATCGCCAGCCATGCCTTGCGCATTGCCTCTTATATTCTTACCTCTAAGGAGTTTCAGGATTCCGTAAGGAAACGCAGCTACGATTACCATAATATCTGCAATGGGTGTGGGCCAAACCATAAAACCTCGCAGCCCGATCTACCTGGCAATCAGGTTCTGGAAAGCTTGCTTCGTAATCCGAACCCTTCTCTCGCGTTGACGGTCCAGCCTTTTGGGAGGAAACCCCATGGGAAGAAATGCTTTGGCCTGGGAAGCACCTGCCCGTACACAAATAGCATTTTGTCTTTCTATGAAAACATTCAGTGCGATATGGGAGATGACTTCCCGTTTGAATACGCCTACGCAGTACACCTGTGTCACGAATACGCACATAACGTAGGCTATTGCCACACCGATAATAGCCAGAGCCGGGATGCGGCGGAATCTATTGGCTGGATTGCCTACCATTACATGAAAAAGTGGTATGACGGAGGCACTAGGATTCCTTAGATGGAAGTGGTCTAGCCAAAATGAATAATTAGGCCTTGGTTAGTAGATGGATTTTGAAGGAATTGGGAGCGCTGTAGCGAGGTACGGGTGGCTCCGCTAGGTGATGTGGTGGACCATTGCTGCGCTTCCTCCAGCCTAGAAAAGCGGCTGTAGTTTAGCAATGTAGGTTCGAATCGACTCTTCCCAGCAGGCGCAGGTTCAGGGCATTGAATGCGTCGTAGTACTGATGCTTTTTGTCAGGTGACGGCCCGCTCTTTTTTTGCTGTTGTAATAACAGAAATACACTTCCTTCTTCCGTCCTCCACTTACTGATTAGCTCAATATGAAAGCAAGGCTACTGCTCAAAAATTCAGTGCTGCCACTGATAATTAAGTATTTGGAAAATCGCTACTTGCGTAGCGGTTTACACCTATGTGAGCAAAGATTTAAGAACGAGTGTTCTCAAAGTAAATAAAGATGGACTGAACAAGTTCAAGCATTCGCCGTCATAAGTTGTCCATTTTCCATAGCACCTGAAAACGCAGTGCAGCTTTGGTGCGGTGTTTAGCAAGTACGCCCCGACTATTGCGGAGTTAATGATCCCATAATAAAACCTTCCTTCTTATGAAAAGACCCCATGGCGCGTTGCCAAGAGGAATGTCTAACATTCCCTCTTCTCCATCCTTTGAAGGCGCGTTTGGACGAATGTTCCGAAGATTGGCTCCTGCCAAGTTTTCAGATGCGGCCTTGTTAACCCTGGCAGAGCAAATGGTCGCACTACCGGAACCAGAGCCAACTCCAGAGGATCAAATCGACACCGAAGAAAATCCTGGAATTGACGCCGGATACACCTATTTTGGTCAATTCATTGACCACGATCTAACGTTTGACCCGGCCAGTAGCTTGCAGAAATTGAATGACCCAAACGGCTTGATTGATTTTCGTACCCCCCGGTTTGATTTGGATAACTTATACGGAAGGGGCCCGAACGACCAGCCGTATATGTACGAAGACGATGGCCTGCATTTTATTCTGGGCAAGCCGCTTGGCGGGAACGCCAAGGATCCGGGTGCCCGCGATGTGCCCCGGAACTCTAGCGATCCCCGAAGGGCGATCATTGGCGACCCGAGAAACGACGAGAACGTGATCGTGTCGCAATTACAAGCGGCCTTTTTGCGGTTCCATAACTTCATGGCCGATAACCTGCCCATAGTCAAAAACCGTCCCGTGAGTTTTGAGGAAATTCAGTGCGAAGTGCGCTGGCACTATCAGTACGCGGTACTAACCGATTTTCTTCCAACCATTGTCGGAAGGTCTTTGGTAGAGGAACTATTACCCCACCTTCATTTGGGAACGACGATTCACCACGCACCGGCCCAGTTGAAAATTTACAAGTTTGAAAAGTACCCGTTTATTCCCGTTGAGTTCTCGGTTGCGGCGTACCGGTTCGGCCATTCCATGGTCAGGCCAATCTATCGACTGAATCTCGAGTTGGACCGCAAAATAATTTTCTCAAGGGATCCGGCTAACAGCCTCGACGGCTTTCGGGAGTTGCCCAGCAACTACGCCATCGATTGGGATCTGTTTTTCAACCCTGGTGGGGCCCCGCTGCAGGGCCCGAACCGAATCCAGAAATCGTATAAAATCGACACATCCTTGGTCAATCCACTCGGCGACTTGTTTGCCAATAGGGGCACCATATCGGGAGGGCCCCCTTCTCTTGCCGAGCGGAACTTGCTTCGAGGGCGGGCGTTCGGCCTCCCTTCGGGGCAATCGGTGGCTCGCTTTCTGGGAGAAAAGGTGATACCGGACCATTTGCTGAAGGTTGGCAAAGCCGACGAAGATGGACAGAATTCCAATCCGAAACTGATTGCACTATCGCCGGAATTTGCTGGAAATGCGCCGTTGTGGTACTATATTCTTGCCGAGGCGCAGCAGGAATTCGTAACCAATGACACACCGATTAAGCTCGGCCGCGTCGGTGGGCGGATTGTTGCGGAAACCTTTATCGGATTGATGCTGGGCGACCCGCAGTCTTTTTTAAGCCAACAATCTGACTGGAAACCCTTGGAAATTCTTGGCGGGTCAACATTTACAATTAGGCACCTCGTAACGGCCGCTATTAAACCGAGTAATAATAAAGTGGGAGCCTAAGATAGCACAGCCGCTACTGCCGCCTGCGCCAGAATGGTGCGTCTGGCCAACGCGGCTCGAGTTGGTAATACGAGCGTTGACTGATGAGCATTTGCTGAAAGGCTTGCCCTTGTGCAAGAGCAAAGTGACGCAGGTGGTTAGTTGGTCTCTGGGATTCTAGGGCAGCCGCTAGTGCTGTGGCAGCTCTGGAGCCAGAGTGAATAGCCCGCTCAATACCGGTACCGGAGAGCGGATCTAGGCTCCACGCAGCGTCGCCGATGCAGAGCCAATTATTTTCCCAAAGCGTGTGCCGCACCGATGTGCGGGCCTCGCACACTCGGATGACCGTGTCTGCAGGAAAATGGTCTGCCAGATATGCCAAGTGATTTGTCGAGCGTAGCTGAGCGAGGAGCCAGTCGCACTGGGCCGCGGCTGCGGGAAGTAAATCGGCGTCGCTGAAGCAACACAGGGTGATGCCACCCTCGGGTTGACGCACCATGTACCACCAGCCTTGTGGACATGACTCGACCATGGCTCCGGGGAGTGTTGTCAGTAGTGTCACCGGTGGCCGTACCTCAACAGTAGCGCACACGAGGGAGTCGAAGTAATGGCGGTGTACTTCGGGACGAGTTGCGGCCCGACCAGCCCGTCCGGTTGCCTCTACCACAAAGCTGGCGGCTATGCGGTTGCGTTGCCCGGTCGTTCGAGATTTCAATTCCCATTCAGTACCGCACGCATTGCCCCTTTCCACGGTGCAATTGGGTGCGACGGTGATACCAGCCGCTGCGGCTGTGACGAGCAGCCATTCGTCCAGGGCTGGGCGCTTGAGTAAATAATGGCTGCCCGTGGGCTCGGCGTGCAACTGGCGTACTTGGAGAAGAGCGTTGCCCCACGCCGAGGCAAATGTGTCAACGGCCGAACAAACCGTTTGCGGAATGAGGCAGCCGCATGCTGCTTCAAGCTCCCAAGCTGCTAGGGAACTGCATATTTCAACACACGATATGCGCCGAGGTGAACCGGTAGCCAGCACGACGGAGTGGCCGCGCGCGTTCAGCGCCAGCGCACACATGGTGCCGGCTGGGCCGCCGCCAACGATAACAATGGGCTTATGCATCGCCAACGCACGAGCTAGAACGTGGGGTCCCGCTCCCGCTCCACGAATACGCCCGAGGCTGCGTCCCGTAGGGCAAAACCGAGCCGGCCAAAGTTCTGGATCATGTCTTCGTAGCTCACTATTCCCCGGGCCCAGTCCGCAGTGCCATTGACTTTGTCGGGGCGCTGCGAAGGCCACCAGTCCGTGTTGCAATCCACAAAATCGGCCTGCCACGGCTGCGCCATTTCAGCTGTTAAGTCTCCGGCTTGGGCCGTGGTATGATCGATCCGGAAAGAAAATGGGTGGACATAAAGCGACTGCGCAGCAGGGTTACTGGTTTTGGGGTCTAGCACGATGGTGCCCGCTTCGATGCCGGGAAAGAACCCTTGGCCCACCGTAGCTTCGAGTGCCGCCTGCGTAAGCCCGGCGGCCGTAAACCCGGCCACCGGTGCTGCCGGACGAGAAGTAAAATTTCCTGCTTCCCAGGCCTTCAAATGGTCCATCTGGAACGATCGCAAAGCAAATTGCCGCAGCTGACTGGCTGCCCGGCGAATGAGTCCTGCCACCTGACTGCGTAGTTGCTGCTGGGCCACCGCTGGAAGGTTAAGGCGGGGGTCAGTTAATAGGGCGAGTTCAGCCGCATCCCAGACAATTTGGTCATTGACCCACGCCAGATTGCGGGCCCGCTCGATCAGGGGTTGGATATCGGCATCGTAGATCGTTTGCGTGGGTTTAGGTAATTCTCCTAGGTTCAGGCCTACTTGTCGCAACACATCGTAGAGGGTGACTAAGCCCGTAATGGCCGGGGCAAAATCGGGCGGTGCCACAATGACCCAGGCGCCATCGGCCTGCGACGCCGGACGTCCGTCGGCGAAGCGTACTTCGGCCTGTACAGGACCATCGGCTACATCATCGTGCCAGCCGTCGTTGCGGTAGAAGCTGCTCGTCAGGGGCATGGACGGCGGGGCGCTTGAAAACCCGCGCCCGCCCAGCACGACCAAACGCCCCGTAGAATCAGTACGGATGCTGCCCAGTTCGACGTTAACCGTATATGTAGGGGCACCGCCGGGCGGCGTGGCGGTGTACGTGCCCTGCAGAGAGGCCGGCAACTGGTTGACACCGCTGGTGGTGACAGCACCACTGTCGATGCGTCGCGTCTGCCGGGAAGTGTCCAGCGCCGGCCAGCGAGGCTGTAACGGCGGGTTGGAGCGCTTCACCGCCGCTTTCGTATTGGCGAGTTGTACCGTCCAATGAATGGCGTCGCCAGGCTGCAGGGCCGCTGGGCGCCAATTCTGCCCGTCCGGTGATTCAAATAAGTGGAATCGCGCACCCTGCTTCCGGATTCGGGTGCCCGTGGCATCCTTGAACTGTGTTACCGGCGTACCGTCTATCTCCGCGGGGCCCGTATTGGGCTGCTCAGGACCTAGAATGAAGTTGTCATCTTGCCCCAACCGGGCAAATCCAATGGGAGGAAAGATGCGGTATTGCATAGCAAATGCGGTGATTAAAGGATAAGTTGAAAACGTAGGTTTTGCGGGGATTTTAATAGACTGATTGTGCAACCCGATCAGGCAATGGCCTCCAGTTCCTGTAAGCGCGCGTTGATGGTCGCAATATCCGTCGGAATGCCCGTGGCGGGCAAGGTAAAGGGCGGGGCGGCTAGGCGTGT
The DNA here is from genome assembly GCF_054776515.1 of Hymenobacter terrigena. Classification (NCBI taxonomy): domain Bacteria; kingdom Pseudomonadati; phylum Bacteroidota; class Cytophagia; order Cytophagales; family Hymenobacteraceae; genus Hymenobacter; species Hymenobacter terrigena. The sequence goes on along the minus strand of NZ_BAAHBU010000003.1, from coordinate 820,691 downwards.
GCCCACGCCATCGTCGCGGAGCGGCAGGCTAATTAGCTTGAGGCTATATTTTTCGATGTCGAACATAGCGCTAATTGCATTGCCGATGCAGGCAATGCGGTCTTTGTTTTTCCCACTCATGGTGGCCAGTGCAATGTTGAGCAAAAGCACTTCGTAGCTGCGGTTCAATGCGAGGGCGGCCTGGATCGCTGCGGCGCCCGTAATTACGTTTTCGTCGTGCGCGTCAGAAGGAGTGAGATGCGGGTTAGTAGGGTACGCCGGGCCGACAAAGGGAGTAGCCAACAGGGCGGTGTACACCTCTTGCAGGCGCATGGCGTGGGATTTTTCATTGGCATCAACCGGCACGTCGATTAACCCCTCGCCCTGGCCCGCTACGAGGTGAATAGCAGACAAAGCCGATTCGCGGACGGCAGCAGAGCTGGCAAACTGGTCGGTGGCAGGCAGCACCAATATATTGCCATTGGGGTTACTTAGATCAGTGGCACCACGCCAATCGGAAAACAAATTAAGGGCTCCCACTAACTGCGCCGGGTCAACGAAATCTGCGTCTGTCAAATGGTCTAATGGATCGGAGCCGGCTGCGGCGGCAGTAAATAAATCTGCCAGCAGGGCGTAAATCACGCCTACCCGGTGGATCTCCTGCAAGTCGATCCCTGGGGGCAGATGCTCGGGCAGGCCCGGGGGCAACGATTGGGCGTCAGGGGACTCTGCGACCAGAAAACACGCGACGAAGGGCAGGCTAAACGGCTGTAGTTTAAAAGGGGTAGGGGCCAAATCCGGCGTCAGTGTCTCTAGGCGTGCCAGGTGAGAAGATTCGCCTAGCAGACGCAATAAGTTCTGTACCGTCAACAAATGCCCCATTTCTTCTTCGGCAATGACCTTGAAGATCTTCGCGCCCCATTGTTTCGCGCCGCAGTAGTGAGCATATAAGTATTGAACCACAAACTGGTGTTCAATTTCGGCGGCGGCTTGTAAAAGAGTAATGGCTTTGCTTTTGGCTGTGGTGCCAGGCGGAAAAAAGACGGTTTCATGCCCGGGCTCCACCACTGGCACGCGTGGGCTGGCGGCCCAAGTCCGGTCATCCATCAAGGTTGCCAACTTGGTTTTGCCCTCGAATCGAAAGCCTGTGGCGTTGAGCCTCGCGATTAGCGCCGGATCAGGGGCGACTGCCTTCCATTGCAAATTTCTGAAAACACTCATAAGACAACTAACTTAATCATTGGGGCTGCCAGCAACTTGCAGCGCCTTAAGTTTGGCGTTTGGCAGTCAGACAAAGCAAGAGCGTTGCGACGTGGTAAGAATCAGTGTCACCACTGATTCTTCTGGGCATCAGGCCCCTCCCACACTGCCCACTTCAGCCACGAACTGCACCTGCTGCCTCCATTAGAGCGACTTGGGGTTAATACTCAATAGTTGCTCGATGGCTTGCGTGCTGGCCTACTTATAGCAGAAAGGAGTCAAATTTGCTCTAAAGACATATCATATATATTTTATGTCTTTGACTTTTAATCAGGTGTTATTTTCGTGCGGTCCAAAAATATAGGCTTAATAAACCAAGTGGCCGTTTCTTTTTGAACTGCCATCCTGAACCCAATTTGTAGCCATAATCGGCTAATCCGAATGCAAATATTACATAATCAACATCTTGTGACTTTCTGATCCCAGCCCCTAGCGGTGCGGCAAGCCTGATAAGGAGAGCTTACCAGGCCCTATCCACTCGTGCAGGGTGCTCCTGGTATGTAGGGTTTATCGGAGCCTATCACGTTTGATGAACAGTGACCGGCAAGACAACCTTATCAGGCTCAATCTAGGTCTGCTGTAGGACTAAGACCAGACTGTTGCGCAGCGGCCTGAGGACTTCTCCTTTCGCTGGACTAGCGAAGGGCTTCCGCCTTAAAGGCCTCGTAGTATTTCCGTAATAGGTTGGGCAACGACTAGCTCTTGTTGATTGTTATCACAAAAGAAATATACATCCTGCTTCTGTCCGCCTAACGTTGAAAACCGCACTCGAAATGGCCGACGGCGTGCGCGTTCGGTCCCTCCGGCCACGTGGTACGAATGCGTCGCTATGTTGCCCTCAAGTACTTCCCTTGTCAGATTGGCTTGGCTGCCTGTTTTCCTAGTGCTGGGGCGGCGGACATGGCCCGAATATGAAACCGTTAGGTGTCCAAATTTTACATATTCCAACTGCGGCTTGCAAGCCGTTGGCTCCAGTGAATATGATATCAATGCGATGATTGGCACCTTCATTTTCATCTTGAGGAAGAATCTCATCGAGCCTTTTGCTTAATGCTAGTGCTGACGACTCAAGATGTTTGTCTAAGAGGGCCTTTGCTTTTTTAGTTGACATAAAAAAATAAAATGTAAGTTACGGCGTGGCGGCTTTTGCTGAAGCACTTGGCTGAAAGCGGCGTGAAATACCCGGGATAATTTCGGAAATCCCGTTAAGGAGGGTTGTTAGGCTTAAATCAACGGAAACACCCACAAATGGCCACGTTTGCAGCCGACGACGGTCGTATACAATGGGCTTTACATCTGGATTGGAGGTATTATACTGGAAATACCACACTAAGCCTCCTGTCAGTCGAACGGCATTACCCAATCGAAACCCTGCCCCTGTTATCAAGGTTGACTTGTTGAAAAAGTTGGCTACGGAATCGGCACCTGGGCTTTTTTTTGGGCCGTTATCTATCGAGACTTGTGTATACCCCACCATGATGGAGGCGTAATGCAGGGGTTTGTGTTTGTACATCCAAAAAGGAATGTCGCGATTAAGTGGCCGCAAATTGACTTGAAAACCGAGGTATGGCATAAGGGCATACGGATTGCCCCCATCTTTGCCAATCCGGGTCGTCACTAAACCGAAGTCGGGTGTAATGCTAAATTTGGTGCGGGACTCAAAACTGGCGACCACAGTTGTGCCGCCTACTTGGTGCAGGTCTGACAAACCGATTGAAGAAATCTCATCCTTAATTGCTTTACGGGTTTCTGCTATTTTTTCAAATGATTGAACTCTGCCGCGCATTTCCACGGCCAATCCGGTGAGCGCAATCACTGCATTTCGGAGCGCAGGTTGGTTGTTTTGAACAGCCCGTGCAACGAGCAGCAATTCCTCTAACCCTGCGGTCGACGTTTTAAGATTAGCAAACCGAGTTTCAAAATGCTCCGGAGCTGTGGATTTACAGTTTATGCAATCCAATGTTTGGTAACCTAATAATACGCTATGCCAGCGGGCTGAGTCCAAATCAACTAAATGGAGGATGCGCTTTGAGGCAATCAGCACATTTGGTAGATATTTGGTTTTTAGCGTTGTATCAAAATGGGGTGACCGCTGGGAAATCTCTTGAAGTAAAATAAGAAGTGACCCTCTACTTGTGATTAGTCCATTCACGGTCAGGGGCTGTACATATGATTTATAGTCAGCTACATTTTTATATAAATCATTGTAATTCTCTTTCAAATGATTGTGGCTCCCTGTGTCTTCATACGCATCCTTGATGGGGGCTAGTGTTTTTACACTTGCTGCATCGGAGGGAAGCCCTGCATCTAAACCAAGGACGTCCCGGTTCGCTATTGCCACTTCTTTATATGTTGCCGAGGCAATATCGAGGTCGTGACTTATACCGCTATTCCTGTACTTGACATACTGATCAAACAGCTTCATCACTGTGTCATCAACGTCCTCATTCCAAAAAAACGTGTAAATCTTCCCCGGGTTAAGTAGATGCTCACCACGAATGCGGATGAGCAGATAATTTTGAGTACCCACTCTTTTTACTTCAAAATCGCTGTTCTTTCCATTAAGGTTTTCTAATTTTAATACTTTGTTGTATTTGTTGACATTGTTTAAATATTTTTGAGCAGCGGGCTCTCTCCTCTGTATCGAAGTGGCAAGACTCTGTCGACCTGCATTTTGTACATAAGCAACGCTGAATACTTGCTGTGATTTTGTTGGGATCTTTAGAATAAAGGGTTGGTCAAAGGGCAAGACGGCACTCGGTACGCCTGTCACAGAATCTACTTCGATGACGGCTGTTTGGGCGTAGCCTACCGTGGTTTTCAGTAAAAACAGGCAAACGCTAAGTAGAAATAGTATTGATTTCATGATGAGGTACTATTACTTTACTAGCAGTGGCACTTCAGCCATCGGTTTGCCTGATGCTCAAATTGAGAATGATTATTGAAATAGCTTAATTGTAACTAGGTAGTTCCTTTCGAATCTGTGACAGTTTTGATAGTCCCTTGCGGATTTGTTGCTGCTTTTATAGGGTTTGCAATAAAATTTTGCAAAATAAAGGGTGCAGAAATGCCGACCTGAGCAACCAAAAAATAATTGTCAGATGGCGTAGCATGGAAGTACAAATAGGCGATAAATCCGGCTACCAAAGGATTAAACACATATGGCAGGTAATAAACCAGGTCAGTAAAGTTCGGGCGGCTACTTGGAGGTACCGCAGTCATCTGCGTCAAGGGCAGAAGCTGTGCTGCAAGCGCCGCCACTGCCGCCAAGCAGATGTTAATTATGAGAGGAGTCATGATGCAAGTGAGAGCTTGAAAGTTGAAATACTTTGTTGAACCTCAATCAATACGGTTAGTAAATGCGCCAAGCAGTTTTCTGCCGAAAGAGGCATTTCTATCATAATGGTCGCGGGTGGTAACTAGTCTGTCTCCTGTTGAGCTAGTACGTGACGAAAGCACAAAATTATCCGAGCCTGCGACTGCGCCAAGTACCTCAGCATGTGACAACTGCGCCTCATTGGCAATATCTTGGACAGGATGGAAGATAGCGTGGCTATTAATATTTAGTTTTTGAAGCGCCACGGCAATTTTACCAGTCACCTCGTCGGAAGTAGTTTGCATATGGCTATGGAAAAAGGACCAGATGAGAATATGCGTATCGCCTCGCGATGAGAAAAATGTATTATATATCGGCAATGGCCGCTTTACAACTACAGCTCATTGCCCATCCATGACTAATCCAATCTATTGCTTATATGTGCCGCCCTTCGATACTTTTAGCATTAGGGATAGGAATATTGTAAAACACGTTAATTATACCCCCCCATACATCAGTGCCAGCACTTAATTTACAGGTAGCAGGTCAAGTTTTTGCCTTCGGCAATAGTTTACAAGCAGCAAATATGCGCCAAGTGGGTAAGTGAGCAGATGCGGTGCGATGGCAATAGCGGTGGCCGGCGAAGGATTAATGCAAAACCTTCTGCCACCAAGCTGTATTTCAGCATGCTTCTGTTGAGAAAACGCGCCATTATTGCCTTCTTATAGCAGCTTATGCGAAGCCCCTGCGGCCGTCTATGCTAGTAGTTCAACGCGGCCTGTAGGTGCTTGCGGTCGCGTTTGACATTGGAGAGGCTGATGCCGGTCAGTTCCACGGTCTCAGCCACCGACAGGCCTTTTTTCGAGCGCTTTGCGCACTTTGGCCAGGTTCTCGGCGTCGAGCCCCTTGGGCCGGCCGATGTGCTTGCCTTGGGCGACGGCCAGCTGCTGGCCGGCTTTGGTCTTCTCCAGGATGCTCTCGCGGTCATATTCAGCCAGCGAGGCGAACTATGGCTTTCTGGGCTATCCTTAGCGGTGTGGTAAGACTGATAGGGAGATTGAATTGGCTGGAAGCTGCCATTCGGCGACAGGACTTGCCCGAAGTGCTTTTATTCGCTAGCTGCTTCCCCAGCTAGGCAGTTCAGCAGCTTTTCGGCGTCCTCTTTTAAGTATGCGGTGCCGCCTGGGTGAGGAAGACCACCGTGTAGACGACTTCACTGAGCACCACTTGGGCACCCTCGTCCAGCAGCAGGAAAGTAGGCATCCGCGTACGCAGAAAGAAGACGCTAAACGACGCTACTCATCCATTGAAGCGTTCTGGTTAGACATCCCTAGAGGAAAACCTGGCCCGGGGATCCGGAACGGAGGTGGTCTAGCTAAGCCGGACACAATTGGGACGTGGTTTTGAATTGGGTTTCGAAGTGGTTGGGCACGAGATAGCCGAGCGCGGAGTGGCGGCGCTCGGCGTTGTATTAGGCGATGAGGTGGCTGATTTCAAGCTTGGCTTCGGCCAGGCCGGGGAAGCTACCGCCGTCAAGCAACTCGGCTTTGAAACGGCTTTTAAACGATTCCGCGTGGGCGTTGTCGTAGCAGTTGCCGCGTCGGCTCATGCTCTGCCAAGCCCCCGTAGCGGGTAAGAAGTTGCTTAAAGCGGGTGGCCGTGTACTGGCTGCCCTGGTCCGAATGCACGATGAGCCCGGCCGGGGGCGGCACACGGCCGGGGCCCGGCGCAAGGCCTCACTGACCAAGTCCTCCGGCATGGTATCGCGCACGTCTCAGCCCACGACTTTACGCGAGTAGCGGTCCAGGCAGGTGCCCAAGGAGCTAAGCCCAACGCACGCTGCTTCTCAAAACGAGGCAAATCAAAGAATAAGCCACTCCAACACGCGGCTCTTTGCTTGCCCCATTTACGCCTGTTTCTTGCCCTTCTTCACCTTCCCAACCAAGGCCAAAGCCGGGTTAGCGGCCACAAACGAATTAGGCAAGGCAATGCCTCCTTTCCCTAGACGCTTGCTAATGAAATGGGCCAATAACTCTCCAATCCAAGCCAAGCGAGGTTTCAGCCACTTAGCCTGTTTTAAACAGGTGATTTCGCCGAGTTCCAGCACCAATTCTGCATCCGAGGTGATACAGGCCTTAAATCCATAGTACTGGCGCAGGTCGACAGTAAAGTTATCCGGCATCCAACCGTACGGCCAATAGTTGGAATACAACGCTTTCCACTCATCCGCGGCGGGTTTATCTGAATCATAGTCGTAGCCAATGGAAGCCCGGCTATCGCAAGGGGAATCAGAACCGTCAAAATGAATAAAAATGGCGAGGGCCACCTCATACACCCCATCCAATAGCGCAGGTTTACGAATAACGGAAATGCCGGCAGCTCGAAGCGCCGCAGTTGCCGCATCCGCTACGATGGGCGTCCACTCTATTTCCCTACCCAAGGGGCCTTCCGCCCCGGTTTTACCAGTAAGACGGCCTTCGTGGCCGGCCTGAATGAGAACGTCTGCCTGTTCGGACATGATAAGGGGCATTAAATTTCAACTAGCTAATGAATAGTGTGAGCACATTATCACGCCAGGGCGTGCAGTAACTCTTGTTTCAGCAAGGCTCCATCCCAGTACTGCAGGTGCGCGGCGATGGGGGTACTAGCCGCCGGGTCGACTACATTCCGGACCCGGAGTGACACTGGAGAAGGCAGGTGCAGGGGCAACTCATAAAATTCAAGCTTGCCACTGACTACATCTGCATTGGCGTACAGATTAACCCACGAAATAAGGGCACGGGCTTTTCGATCCCGAATCATGGGCTGCACCGACGCCGCTAAGCCGTCGCGTATGGGCGCCTCCGGGTGCTGGGAATCGAAGAGAAACGCCGTCTTGTCGAGCGGAGAGCCAAAAGTGAGCAGCGTCGGGGTACGCGCGGCCACGTGCAATCCGCCGTGGGTGGTCTCGTCAAGCCTGAGCATGGCATTGAGCGTGTCGTAGGTAATGACCGAGCCCAGGGAATGCCCGGCGAGCACGAGGCGGTCGTAGAGGAAAGCGGGAGCGGCTGGCTGGGCTCCAGCGCCCGTGGTTTGCCGGGCGCCGTAAAGCAGACGCGCCGTGCGCGCGCCCGTCTGCTTAATCTGCTCGCGCACCTTATGAAACTTATCAACCTTGTAGGAATCCAGGTAGATGGCGGTATCGCCGAGGTACTGGATGAAAAAAGAGCGCACCCACAGGCTCACGCCCAGAGCCGTGGCCCAAATCAGTCCGATCAGGACAGGACGGGGAGTAGGCGCGAGATAGGCCCGAGCCCAGTCCCATCGCCAGGTAAAACGGTGCAGCGGGCCGCTGATGAACGGGGTTTTTCCGGATGGAGAGGCTTCGTGCAGCAACAGATAATGTCGCCCCATTGCCCAAGCGGTATACCCCACCGCGACCAGCAACACGACCAGGCCAACCCAAGCTACGGCCGTCAGCACGCGATTCAACCGGGGCAGACGGCGGCTTTCCCAGCTTAGCGCCAGGGTTCCTCCCACGCCGGCCACCACGGCCAGTATGCGGATCAAGTCCACGGTCAGCTGATCGACCAGTTGAGAAGAGACGAAGGCTTGGCCAATCAATCCTACTGCGTGGGCGCCGGCAACGAGCATGAGGACCGTATTGATAACCACGAGGGAGGCCACCACCCCCAAAGCGACCAGAAGCGAGAGGGGCGTGCGCAGGGGGCGGTCGTAGACCTGCTCCTGGCCGAACACCCACCGCTGAAAGCGATGCCGGCACTGCCAGAGGCCCCGAGTACCGGCAGCACCGAGGAAGTTCACCACCTCCGTAAGCGAGATGCGACTCTCGGTCAGCGGGGCCCAATACACCTCGTACACGTGGACTTGGCGTGTACCGTTCCGCGCTGTTGCTACTTGAATCTCGGCACGGGGCAGCCACTCCTCTTGCTTAGGATCGGCCGGGTCTGTGAAACGAACATGTCGGACCAGGGGAGCAGGGGCCTGGGGGTCATGCAGGCGTTCAGCAAGGGAGCTGAGGGTTTCAAAGGGAACCTGTTGGCCCATGCCGTGGCAAATCAGGACAGCAATGGGTTTAGTTGCGGCCGGGTCGAGGCTCCATGCCGGCGGATCATGCAAAAAAGAGAGTTGCTCGCTGGATGCGTCGACGTCGACCGGGTGATCGTGCTTGTTCATGCGATGAGATTATCCAATGAGCCTACCATGCGATTGCAGCTGATCAAATGTCCGCGTAGCTCCACCCTTGCGCATCAGTGCCACCACTGAAAGGCAAGCGGTTGCTTGACGATATCAGGGTATAAATTCATATTGCCCACCGAGTTCATCGATGTGGGGCTAATAGATTTTCTCATGTACTTGGAGAAGGCTTGGTAAGAATACTCTTGAGCTGCCTGTTGTTTTTCAATCTGCTATTGGCGGGCGAGGACCACGTATTCGTGGAATGGCAGAAGTGAAGCCCCCCTTTCTTCCGGCCGTTTAAGTAAACAAGTGCTTATCCACGCACGAACTCGCACTAGATTTAAAACCTACCTTGCGGAACAAGTGTCGAGCGTGGGTAGCTACCCCGGCATTACAGGCTCTTCATCTTTTTTCACCGGGCACTAAAGGAGAACGTCAACACCGATTGTGCGGCAATGGGCGCCCCGTTCCGGCGGGCCGGGGCAAAGCCCGGCAGCAGCATGACAACCCGCTGGGCCTCGGCGGGGCAGCCCCAGCCCACCGTCCCAATGGTTTCTACGTTGGTGATGCGCCCGTCCACCTGCACGGTGAACAGGACGTGCACAATGCCTTTGCGCCCAAAAACATGCGCCTGCAGGGGGTAATGCAAGTGTTTCTGCGCGAACCGCTGCAATCCGGCTTTGCCGCCGGGAAAGCCAGGCCGCTCGTCTTCCGGGGCCAGTTCAACGCCGTGAGAATCGCTCAGTAGCGACTGGCCCGCCCTTGTCGATGCGGGGATTGGCGCATCGCGCACATCGAGCAACACCAAGCCCAACGGGTCCGCCTGTGGCGGGGTAACGCCCGCGGGTGCGGTTCCGTACCCGTAGACCGCCACCAGTACGGCCAACAACACACTGCCCAAGGCGACCCCGTTAGCCGCCAGCGGCCGGCTTTTTAGCCGCAGCCCCCCAACGAGTCCCGCGCTGACGAGCAGGTACCACAGCCAGACCCACCCTTCTTTTTCTGCCCCGGCGTAGAGGGCAAAAACCGCCCATAGCAGGATGCTGATGGCCCCCGCCGCAAGGGAACCGATAACGGCCACGCAAGCGCCGTAAGCCCGGCGGTCCTGAATGGTATTTTCCGGCTTGGCCATGAAAACCGTCAGCAGCACGGCGGTGGCAATGGTCACCTCCAACGCACTTCTTCCAATTTCAAACAGGGCGATTATTTTAAAGGCACTGTTTGACTGCGCCTGCCCCGAAAACGGCCAGCATACTAAAAACAAGAGAATTAGTCGGCGGCAAATAGCACTCATGGCGTCGAAGGTACACGTACCAGCTGCAAGTCACTTACCCACCCAGAGCGCTTTTTTAGGGCCCCGGTACTAGCGCTGCTTGCGGCGCAGGATGCTGCGGGTGGGTTGGGCCCCGGCCTGGGCTTGGTTGGCGCGGGGCTGGTCGGCGCGGCTGGTGCCGTGGTCGAGGTCGCGCTCGGGCAAGCCGTTGGGAAACGTGGGGCTGGTCGTGCCGCCCAGGTGCTTGGTGGTGTAGCCCTTTGGGTACGCGGGCACGGCCGCCGCCGGCACCGCGCCGGATGAAGGCGGCAGGCCCGTTGTCTGCGGCACGGGCGGCGTGGCAGGCTTGCGGGGTATCTGGGCCCAAGCGGTGGCGGCAGCTAGGGGCATGAGGAGGGCGAGCAGCGGAAGCGTACGCATGAGCAGGGGCGATTAGGGAGTCGGTGGCTTTGGCTTGTACGGCGAACGGGCCATGGAGGTCACAGGGCGTTGTGGTACCTTCCCGCCCATGAAGCACCTGCTACTCCAGGCGGCCCTGCTCGCGTGTTCCTTCGCCGCGCCGGCCCAGACGCATCACCCCCGCACGACCCACAAAACCGTCGCCCACCACGCTGCGGCCAAAGTCAAAGTCAAGACCAAACACGCCACCGGCCCCACGGTGTACTACTGCGACAGCGGCAATACGGTCAAGTACCACGCCTCGCCCGGCTGCCGGGGCCTGGCCCGGTGCGGGGCCAGCGTCGTGCCCATCTCTTTGGCCTCGGCCCAGCAGTCGATGGAGCCGTGCAAGTGGTGTTATTAGGGTAGCGGCCTTACAATGCCTTGAGGTAGTGCTCCCACAACGCCCAGCTCAGGCCGCTCGCCGCGGCGATGCCCATGACGGCATAGACGACCCGCTCCTGACGTGCGCGCAGGGCGTCGAAGTGCGAACGAAGGGTGCTGAATTTCATGGCACAAGCAACGAGGGAGTAGTCCGGTAATACCACCGCCGCGTCGGCCGGGTTGCGGTAGAAACGTTACCAAATCGTTACGTTGGGCACGAGCCCACCCAGCGAGGCTTTGTGGGCCTATGCCACGAACAAAGGTGTAGGGAAGGTCCACGAAAAAGCCCCGACCAACCGGTCAGGGCTTTTTCGTTATAGACCAATGAACGCTTATTCCACCACCAGCTTACGGAAAGTCGCGGCCCCGTCGTGCACGAGGCGCACGGTGTAGAGGCCAGCAGCCAGCCCGGCTATGGGCACGTCCAGCGTGTGCGGCCCCGCGCCCTGGGCCTGCGCCGAAGCCAGCGCCCGCACGGGACGGCCCAACTCGTCGAGTACGTCAGCGCTCACCGTCGCCCCGGCTTCCAGGTAATACGACACCGTTACCGAACCGCCAGCCACGGCCGGATTAGGGAACACATCCACGGGCAGCGCCGCCTGGGCCGCTACGGTCGCCGTGGCCGCCGTGCGTGTGTACCAGATGGGAGAGGTGACGATGCGGTCGCCGTCGGCCTGCACAATCACGGCGTAGTAGTAGGCCGTGCCCATCAGCGCCGGGTCGGTATAGCTCAGGGCCACTGACCCTGCAGCGGCCGAGGCCACGCTCACGGCCGGCGTGCCCGAGCCCGGTACGCCGCGCATCAGGGTGATGCTCGTCACAGCCTCGTGGTCGGCGTCAGCGTAGCCCACGGCCAGCGGGGCCGCGGCGGGTCCGCTGGCAATCGTGCCCATGGGCTGCCCGGCCAGCGTGAGCGTGACCTGGGCGTTCCAGTCGTCGGAGCCGTAGAAGCGGCGGGCGCGCAAAGCCTGCAGCAGGTTGGCCTCGCTCAGGCCGGGGGCCAGCACCACGAGCCGGCCGTGGGTGGTGCGGCCAAACGTCGTGTTGTGGTTGTCGTGGTCCAGGCTCACCCCGACGTGGTAGCCCTTGGCCAGCATCGTGCGGAACGTGCTCTCGTAGCTCGTGCCCACGGCGTTGTAGAGCGTCGAGGCCGAAGTGGCCGGTCCCGAGCGCAGGGGCACGCCCACCAGGGCCGAGTCGGCCCGGGGGCTGAAAGCCGTCGCGCTGCCGGCCAGGTTGCCGTAGTCCCCGCTCTACGGGTGGGCAAACAGGGCAAAGGCCCCCGGCACGTTGTTAATCTTGCGCATCAGGCCCTGATAGTCGTTCTTGGTCACGAACTCGTCGTAGTTGCCCGCCTCCCAGCCGTAGAGCTTGTGCACCCCGTAGACGAGCATGTGGCCCCCACCAGAGATAACCCCCCACTCCGTACCATGCAGGGCCACAAACGTTGGTGTGGTGGCCTGCGTGGCCTGGGCCCGGCCCAGGGCGTAGCTGGGCAGGTTCATGCCGGCCTGGGAATGGTTGTGCTCAGAGAGGCCCAGAAAGTCGAAGTGCAGCGAGGCGCTGGCAAACTGGTAGTCCTGCAGCGGCGTGTTGCTACCCGAAGTGGCGGCGTCCTGGTTGCCGTCGCTGTAGGCCGAGTGGGCGTGCAGGTTGCCGTAGTAAAAGTTGTAGGTGGGGGCCTGGGCGCGGGCAGTAGCGGCCGTCAGCAAGCCGCAGGCAAGGAACGTAAAGAATGAATGCATAGAATTAAATGGGTGGGAGACAAGGGGGACAAATCTACCGGTCGGCCAATGATGGTTCGGTGAAAAGCTCCTCAATGCCTATATGTTATGCCTCAGGTAAAGGCAATCCGGCGATAGTGCTATCTTTCATGACCGGCCCTATGCTCGAGCAAAAGGCGTTGACACTCGTCATCTTCCCCAAAGTCACGGAGCCTACCTTGCCCTCCATATGACGTCCTCCTCCTACCCTACCGGTGAGCAGCTTATTGCCACCATCCTCAAGCACGATAATAAAACCACCAGCTACAAAATCGCCCTGCTCCGGGCCCTGAATGATATTGCCCTGGCTTACCCGGGAATTACGGACCACGTCGCCGTGCCCCTCAAGCGCATCGCCGACCTCTGGGCGGCCTACTACTGGCCATTCATGGACGAAGCTCAGCCGGTTTATCAAGGAGGCCGCTCCTTTCGGGATGGGGTGTTTCGCAACGACCTGAGCTTTCGCCCGGCATTAACCCAGCTGAAGGCATTATACCCCAGTCAGTCTCCTTCCGACGGGTTCTTCCTGCTAGCCGAAATGCGCACCCCTCGGCGCCGAGCGCAATATGCCCCAGCGCTGCTCCAGGCTCATGACGTATCCATCCGTCAAATCACCCAAGCGGTGGCCATGCCCATCAAATTTGCTGGCGAGGGCCACTGGACGGTGTTTACCAAACCGGATCAAGCCCAGAACCTGCGGGCCCACCCCCTGCCTGGCACCTTGCCCCAGGATGTATGCGTCGTAGTGCCTGCCCCCCTGTGGCAGGCCTTCCATAACCTATCCCTGTACGTAGAGGCCCTCTGCCTGCACGAGTGGAGCCTGTTCACCCAGCAAGTAAAACAGGACACTCCGTGTTCCCGGGGCCAGGCCTACATGCTATTAACTGCCCGTCCCGATAACCGACGCCCTTTGCAATGGGAAAGGAATCAGGTCGATGTGTTGCTCTATGAAGGGGTTCCGTTCACTTGCCCCTGGACGCAGAAAAGGATTGTCCAACCGCAGGAATATGACCTGGACCACTTGCTGCCCTTGTCCATTTACCCCATCAACGAGCTCTGGAACCTGCTGCCGGTGGATAAGGTATTTAATCAACGGGTGAAGCGCAACCGCCTGGCATCTCCGGAACGGTTAGCCCAAGCCCGACCCTGGCTGGCCCGGGCCTATGAGCAGTACGCCCACTCCCCGGCTTTGCACCGTGCCATCCACGAAGACGCCACCCTGCGCTTTGCTGGTATAAATGCTGCGAAGGGGAATTTCGCCGCTTCCCTCGCCCAGCATGCGACTCAGTTCATCGACGAGGTAGCGACCGCTCGCTTTATCACCCGGTTTTAGCAAAAAAAGAAGGCTCCTGTTAGCAGGAGCCTTCTTTTTTTGGACTTAGGCTTTCTTGGGCCGGCCCGGCTTTTTCGGCGCGGCCCCATCACCGGCGGCCTGCTCGGCCCGGGGCTGCCGGGGCTTACGGGTTTTCGGCGTCGCCACGTACTCGTCGGAAAGCACCGTTTCCATCTCGCCGAGCGCGGCCTGCAGGGCACTTAAGGCCGAGGTTACTTTTCGCAAGGAGCGCTTCAGTTCCGCTTTGACGGCGTCGGCTTGCTGCGCCGATTCTACGACTTTCTGGAATTCATCAAAGTTGAGGGCCATACAGTAAATGGGTAAGTGATGCAGTCAAAGATAATCGGCGGCTTCTTAGCTCGTCGGCCCTATATCCATCCCTCAACCATTTGCTGTGACATACTACCGGCCGAAAGCACATCCAGTTCCGGGGCAGATTCAATAGCATCGACCCTGCTCCGGTACGTGCCATAGGAGGTGCTCAATCCATTATCGTTCGGCCATATGGATACGGGTAGTGGCGTTGACCTGCTCCACATCGCCGTTGACCACCACGCCTTTCCCGCAACGTTGTTGTCCTGCCTTGGCCTAATTGCGGCACTTATTTGCTGTGCCCCCGTACCCCATACGAGCCGTAAATCACCAGCTGATTTCGCTACTGAATCAGCGTTCGACACTTGGGGTATAATCGGTTAGATAGCTTGCCACGACAACTAGGTGTTAGCAGCGTCTTTTCCTAGCGCATTCACTGTTGAAAACAGACATCATTTTTAGCGCGGTTTATTGGTTGCGAGTTCGCTATAGCGGCTACCGAATATCGGGCTAATAGCGTGCTTTATGTACACGACTCTACGCGTAACGTTGGACCATTTTTGGAAGCCCCTCGCTGTACTGCGCCGTGGCTTACAGCAGCTGCGTCAGGCACCCTGAGGTCACCAAATATCCCTTCTCCAAGGGTCAAGGAGCTGGCAGGAGAAGCACCCCCAATTGCTACGTAGAAGGCCGTGGAAAAGCATGCGATTTTGCACGACACGATATGGGTTGCGTTATTGCTATGGATTGCTACAAGGGCCGCGTTTCAAGCGTTATTGCGCCCCACCTGCTGAAACTAATTACAGGGCATGAGCATACCATCGTTTCGCTCCGGGTTCTTGGTCTGCGGCCGCGCTAGCAGTGGTGCAATGGGCACCGCAGTACTAGCCTGTTTTTACGGTGAACGCGAGACTATAATCATGGTGCAACAACCGGTCGTTTCACATACAACTCATAATGGGATGTGATTCCGGTGGGGAACACTACGTGAGCCATGTTTCAACCGATTTTGTGGGTCGAGCCACTTGACGCAAAACCTGGTGAAAGCATGGTCATGAAAGCCTGGTCATTTTTCTTACCCATAAACAGGGGTAGCGCTTGTATCTGCGTTAGTGGCAAAAGCTACCATTCCAGCGTGGCTTTCGTGCCTGGACGTCATCCTGCTCCGGGTTCCACGCACCCTGTTCAAGCTCGCAGGACAAGGTGCGCCTTCGAAGGACTACACCTCACTACTGACCTTCTGGGAGCACGCATCTATTGCCCATTTGCCGACAGCTACCTTCCTTGGCGGAAGCCCGGCCAGCCACGTTCAAATAGCCACTCGATGTCCTCTTAAGCATGGATAAAACGCTGAAGAGTCAGTTTCAGCAGGGGCACGTCGTAACTTAAGCATATACTCAACACCATCCCCAAGTTTGTATGCCCGCCCGCTCCGACGAAGCCGACCCCATCCCCACCCGCGTCATGCTTGCCGACCTGGCCGGCGCTCCACAGGCCCTGGCCAAGTTGCGTGGAGGAGGCAGCCAGAATGCTTTGCTTGTGCCCCTGCTCGAAGCCGTAGCGACGCGCCTGACACCAGATGCTGCTCTGCCCACGGCCAAAGCCCTGCAGCAGCGCAGCGGCCTATCGCCAGCGGCCTTTAAGCGCGAGCTAGCCGCGCTATACCAAGCCTTCCTTACGGCGCTGGAAACCCAGCCTGACTTCCTCACCTTTCGTCACCTCGAGCATTGCCTGGTGGTGGGCGGACGCCGCAAGTCCCTCTCGATTCGCTGCCGCTTGCCGACCACCCCGCAGCTGGGCGAAGGCATCGAACTCGGCTTCATCAGCGGGGCCACCGGCGGGGACACTTACTACGTGGACCGCATCCTGTCGGAATACACCGAGGACATCATTACCACCTACGTGTATTTAAAGCCCGGTTACTACGACCCCTACCTGTGGCAGCTGCGCGCCCGGGCACGGTTCGAAGGCAAGCTGCCCTTTGCCATTGAAAAAGAGATGGGTGAGTTCGAGGTGCAGGACTACCTGCGCTCACTTTACGGGCAGGGGCCTAAAGCTGGCACCGGAGCGCCCGCACCGCTGCCCCAGCGCGGGGGACAGGACACAAGGAGGAAACGCGGGGGTCAATGGAATTGAGCAGGGAATAGCGCTGGCCATGTCCTCTGGGCGCATCTTTTTTTATCCTTGTCCCCCAGACTGTCCCCCGGAAAAGCAAAAACCCCACTTCCAGCTTGGAAATGGGGTTTTTAGTGGCCACGTTAGGAATCGAACCTAAATCAAGAGCTTCGGAAACTCTCATACTATCCGTTGTACGACGTGGCCGGGTTTGGATAGGACTGCAAAAGTAGCCGCAAAAGCCTCGGCAGCCAAATACCAAGGCTGTTTTTCTATTCGACCGTTGCAGCTGCGGACCGACGGAACAGCCCAAAAAAGCCTCGCCGACACAACATCGGCGAGGCTTTTAACTTCGAGGTTTCAGCAGCTTAGGCGTTAGCCAGCACTTCTTTTACACGGGCGGCAGCATCCTTCAGCAGCGTGGCCGAGTACACTTTCAGGCCGCTTTCGTCGATGATGCGGGCGCCTTCTTCGGCGTTGGTGCCTTGCAGGCGCACGATGATGGGCACGCGGATGTCGCCGATTTTCTTGTAGGCTTCCACCACGCCGTTGGCCACCCGGTCGCAACGTACGATGCCGCCGAAGATGTTAATCAGGATGGCTTTCACGTTCGGGTCCTTCAGGATGATGCGGAAACCCGCTTCCACCGTCTGGGCGTTGGCTCCGCCGCCTACGTCGAGGAAGTTGGCAGGCTCGCCACCCGAAAGCTTGATGATGTCCATGGTGGCCATGGCCAGGCCGGCGCCGTTCACCATGCAGCCCACGTTGCCGTCGAGCTTCACGTAGTTCAGGTTGCTGTTCGAGGCTTCCACTTCCAGCGGGTCTTCCTCGTTGAGGTCGCGCAGGGCCACAAAATCCTTGTGGCGGTACAGGGCGTTTTCGTCCAGCGTCACCTTGGCGTCAACGGCCAGGATTTTGTTGTCCGACGTTTTCAGCACCGGGTTGATTTCGAACATGCTCGAATCGGTTTCGTCGTAGGCCTTGTACAGGGCGGTTACGAACTTCACCATTTCCTTCTGCGCTTCGCCCTCGAGGCCGAGGTTGAAGGCAATTTTGCGGGCCTGGAAGCCTTGCAGGCCCACGGCGGGGTCCACGTGCTCGTGGTGGATTTTTTCGGGATGCGCCTCGGCCACTTCCTCGATGTCCATGCCACCTTCGGTGGTGTAGATGATGACGTTTTTGCCCAGCGCTCGGTCCAGCAGCACGCTCATGTAATATTCCTTCGGCTCCGAAGCGCCGGGGTAGTACACATCCTGCGCCACCAATACCTTGTGCACCTTGCGGCCTTCGGGGCCGGTTTGCTTGGTGATGAGCTGCATGCCGATGATGTCATTGGCGATGTCTTTCACCTTATCGATGCCTTTGGCGAGCTTCACTCCGCCCCCTTTGCCCCGGCCCCCGGCGTGGATTTGCGCCTTGATGACGTACCAGCTGGTGCCGGTTTCGGCGGTCAGTTTTTCGGCGGCGGCCACGGCCTCCTCGGGAGTATCGGCCACGATGCCTTCCTGCACGCGGACGCCGTATTTTTTCAGGATTTCTTTGCCCTGATATTCGTGAATGTTCATAAAAACGGGTAAGGGGTGGTTTTGAGCTACGCGACCTTGCGGTTGGTGGCACGAAAGTACGGCGGCCGGCCCTGATTGTAGCAAACGAATGCGCGTGGCGCGAACTTACTGCCCGTACCAGCGGGCCAAAACGGCCTCGGCGGGCTTGTGCTGGGGTGTGAAGTCGGCGTGACGGCGGGCCGGGCCGTCGGCCGCCAGGCCCGGGTACCACTTCCAGATAAACATCCCTTTGAGCCATGGCAGCCCCCAGCAGGCCCGGAACAGCGCCTCGTAGCAGCGCGCCTGGGTGGCTTCGTCGGGCGTTTGCAGGGCGGCTGTGCGCTCGGGCCATTCCCAAGGTTTGGCGGCGGCGTCGGGCGTGGTTTTATAGCCCACTTCGGTGAAGACTACCGGCTTTTTGATTTTTTTCTGCCACCGGGCCAGCTTTTGCAGATGGGGCTGCCAGCCGCGCAGCAGCGTATCGAGCGGCGGGCTGGCGGCCGGACTCAGCGGGAAATACGCCTGAATGCCCACGTAGTCGAGCGCGTCCCAGAACCGGATTTGCTCGTACTCGCCGCTCCAGTTGGCGGCGTAGGTGAGCGGGCCGTGGTACACCCGCCGAATCTGGCGAATCAGGCTGCGCCAGGCTTTTTCGTGGGCTGGCTCGGTGGCGTGCTGCAGCTCGGTGCCGATGCACAAGCCATCCAGATGTGCGGATTCGGCCAGCGCGGCGTAGTGCAGAATAAACGTGGCGTAGCTGGCAAACCACGCGTCCCAGGCGGCCGGGCTGGCCATGTTGATGTCGCCGGGCCAGGTGCTACGGCCGCGCACCCACAAATGCGGCTTGAGCAGCGTGCGGATGCCGTGCTGCCGCGCTTGATGGGCGGTGAATTCAATGCCGGCGTCGCTTTCGCCCCACAAACCGAAGCGGCCGCCGGGCCGGGCGGTGTGCAGCTGCACGGCCGGCTCGGCGGGGCCGGCTTGCCAGCCAAAGGGCATCTGGGCAATCCAGCTCACGTGGTCGTGCAGCAGCGGAGCCAGCTCGGCGGCCGTTACCGAATCGCCGCCTACCCAGCTCACGCCGCGCAGGCGCGTGCTGTCCGGCCCTACTCCCCCCTGGCCGCGCGGCGCAAACGCCGCCCCGAAAGCCGATGGCATCGTGGCCAAATCCTGGGCCTGGCGGGCGGTTTCGGCGGGGCTGGCGGTGCGGCGCGGCCAGTGCCACAGGCCCAGCAACGGCAGCAGGGCGAGCAACGCCAGCGGCCACCAGCGGCGCACCCTAGAAAAAGGAAGCGGCATGGAAGAAAAATGCGTCAAGGCGGGGAATCGGTTTGCGCTTAATCGACTGGCTACGTATAGGAGGCGGCATGGCACCGCCCGGATTGTGCGTAGCTTTGCCACTACCGCTTCATTCACGTCTATCGCTGCCCGCCGTTGCTGCAAGCTATCAACATTCACAAGAGCTACAATTCCCTGAACGTACTCAAGGGCATCGATTTGACGATTGAAAAGTCGGAAATCGTGAGCATTGTCGGTTCCTCGGGGGCCGGCAAAAGCACGCTGCTGCACATTCTGGGCACGCTCGACACGCCGGACTCGGGCGATATCCTCTTCGATGGCGAGTCGGTGAGCGCGCTGGGGCGCAACGATTTGGCCCGGTTCCGCAACCGCCACATCGGCTTCATCTTCCAGTTTCACAACCTGCTGCCCGAGTTCACGGCCCTCGAAAACGTGTGCCTGCCCGCTTACCTGGCCGGCCGCTCCGAGAAGGAAGTGCGCGTGCGGGCCCGCGAGCTGCTCGGGATGCTGAACATGGAATTCCGCGCCGACCACAAGCCCAGCGAGATGAGCGGCGGCGAACAGCAGCGCGTGTCCGTGGCCCGCGCCCTGATTAACTCGCCCGAAATCATCTTCGCCGACGAGCCCAGCGGCAACCTCGACACCAAAAACGCCCAGGAACTGCACCAGATTTTCTTCCTGCTGCGCAAGGAACTGGGCCAGACCTTCGTCATCGTGACGCACAACGACCAGCTGGCCGAAATGGCCGACCGCAAGATTGTGATGCGCGACGGCCACATTCTGGAAGGCGGCTAAGAGCCGGCAGGCATTGCTAAATAAAAAAGAACGTCAGGCGGTGCCCGCCGTCGCCCTCCTGCAATAGGGCGGCCGGCAGGGTTGGCCTGACGTTCTGGTTTTACCGGGGCGAGCCTTAGGGCGCGGCCACGTACCATTTATCGCCGGAATCGTCGAAATCGTGGCCTTCGGCGTGGCCGCGGGTGGCGTTGTCGCCGGCGTAGTAGTAGAGCGGGTGGCCTTTATAGGTGAGTTGCTCGCGGCTGCTGGTAGTAGTGCCGTAAGGGCCGGAGGTTGTGCTGGCTTCGCGGGTGATGGTGGCAAAATCAGTCGTTTTCAGGGACGAAGGCGCAACCGCCGTGCTTAGGTAAAAAGCGGGCCAGATGGCGGCGCAGCCCCCCGTGCAGTTGGTGGTCTGGGTGGTGGGGTTGCTGTTATCCTTGGCGAAGTAGTACAGCGTGCGGCCCTGCCCGTCCACGAGGAAGGTTTTGCTCGATACGACGTGCGTGGTTTTGTCCTCGACGTTTTTGCTGGCCAGCAGCACGTTGTAAGCCGGGTTCACCACGTGCCAGATGCCGCCAATGGCATTGCCGCCGGTGAGGCCGGGCGCTTCGCGGGTATTAACGCCGCTAGCGGCCGGGGCGTAGTAGTAGAGCGGCCAGCCCTTGTAGGTGGTTTGCGGGCGGCCGTCGGTGGTGTTCTTGGTGGCAAAATCGGCTGCGGCCAGGGCTTTGGGCACTTTTATGTTGGCTTCGTAGTACACCGGCCACTGGGGGTTGCAGGTGGCGCTGGTGCAGGTGTTGGTGCCATCGATGTCGCGGGCGAAGAAGTAGAGCGTGTTGCCATTGGCATCGGTGAGGTAGTTGCCAAGCGTGGCCGAAGTGGCCACTTTCACATTGGCTACGGCATCGGGGTCGTCGGGCGTGGTGGTGGAGTCCTTTTTGCAGCTGACGACCAGCAGGCTCGACAGGCATAGCAGGACCAAGCTCAGGCCAGCCGACCACAGGCGCAACGACGGAAAGTTTACTGGTTTTTGCATGACATATAAGGCGTAAGCGTTTGGTTTAAAATGGGTTGCAGGTAAAACAATCGAGAAAATTCAGGCACCGACAAGCCCACACGCCACCAGCTGGCAAAGCCGGGGAGCAGCCCCGACAGTATCGGGGGCAGGAAAAAGTCAGATGAAGGCGGCAGGTAGCGCTGCGAGCAGCCGGGAACGCAGCGCCGGGTCCCAGGCCGGGCGCGGTTTGGCGGGCTTTGCTGAGCGCATCTCCACGCGGGCCCTGGGATGGCCCGCTGGCGTCGGGGGTACAACTACCTACTCGGAGCGGGCCGGCAAAAGGTTGTTTGAGCAGCGATAAAATCGGTTGGGCGGCTTCAATGGCTACCAGCTTCGGGCCGGCATGCTAATGGGTGGGCTGTCGGCAAAGACTATTTTTACCAGCGCGGCGCCCCTCCCAAGCGTGTTAGTTTTTAATATTTTTACTAATGCACACAACTACTTGATATACACCATTAAATTTTACTAAAAATTCTGGCTTTTCTGGCACGTTTCTTTCTATCTTTAGGTTATAAACCCGAACATCAGTTGGACACATTGCTAAAGAACAAAGCCATGAACGAGGCCCCTAAAACCACCAAGGACATTACCAAAAAAGTTAAAGTCGAGAGCTTCGATATTGCCCGCTCCGATGAGACGCTGGATTTGGCGAAGGACCTCGCTAAGTTCATTAAAGACAACAAACTCACCACCAACGTACAAGGCAAAGAATTTGTGAACGTGGAGGGCTGGCAGTACGCTGGTTCGCGCCTGGGCATTGTGCCCATCGTGGAGCACGTTATTAACGTGAGCAGCCCCGAGGAAATGAAGTACCAGGCTAAGGTGACGCTGTTTGACCTGCGCCACGGCACGACGGTGGGCGCTGGCTTCGCGGTGTGCTCGAACAAGGAGAGCGGCAAGAAATTCTACCAGGAATTTGCCATCATGAGCATGGCCCAGACCCGCGCTATCGGCAAAGCCTACCGCAACTGTCTGGCTTGGATTATCCGTGCCGCCGGCTACGAGCCCACGCCTGCCGAGGAAATGGACTACAACACCAACACCCAGGCAGTGGCTGCTGCCCCGGCTGCAGCAGTAGCCCCGGCCGTACCGACCATGCAGGTAGTGCCCACTGAGGCTCCGGCCGTGGCCGCTGAAGCTCCCGCTGCTGCACCGGTGCAATACGCCACGGCAGCACAGAAAGAGGAAATCATCCGCCTGCTGAACCACCCGGTCATTACCCGCCCGGAGAAGACCAAGATGCTGCTCAACATCAACCGTCTCGATGAGGAGCGCGCCGTGCAGGCCATCGCCAAGCTGCGCAAAGCCATCGACGACCGTGAAAACGGCGAGAAAGCTGCCGCGTAAGTTTCAGTTTCAGCCAATAAAAAAGCCCGGTGCCGTGAGGTATCGGGCTTTTTTATTGGCTGCGTTCAGCAAACCAAGGCACGAATGGATGAATCGTAACCAAGCCATCGGCTTAGTGCTTCATGGGCATACCTTGCCCATTGCCTTTGCCCAGCACATCGAGCGCCGCACGGAACCCACTGGCTAGCTGGGCAGCCGGGCCCCGGCCGTAATAATGCAAAAATATCATGCGAGGCTGGTCAAAGAGCATGTGGTTGTGCACGGCAACCACTTCCAGGGCGTGCGCCAGCAGGGCCTTAATCACCTGGTTTACTTCGCGTTCCAGCATGGCAATGTCGCCGGCAATGTGGGCGTCGGCCTGTTTGCCCGCAAAGGCGGCCCAGGAGTTCAGGCCTATGGCCGCAGTCATTTCCGTGCCCATCATCACCGCCTGCAGGTCGGCGCGGCCCACGGTGTATTTGTAGGTGGGGCCGTTCACCACGCCCTGGTAGCCCACCAGGTGGTCCAGCGCCGAAAGGTCAAACAGTTCCTTACCCGTTGGCGGCGCGGGGTTGCCCACCGGAGCCGTAGCGGCAGTAGTGGGCTGGTTGGCCGGCAACAGTTTGGAATCTTTGAGGGTGGCCGCAAATTGCTTGGCCAGTTCCCCCGGCGCGCCCATGCCGTGGATGTGCATGTAAACAATGCGCGGCTCCTCGTAGAAAAAGTGGTTGTGCACCGCCCCGATTTCCAACCCGTTGGCCAGGGCCGCCGACATCAGCGGGTTTACTTCTTCCGGCAGCAGCACCGTGTCGCTCATGAGCATGGCCGACCGGCCATCCAGGGTGTGCTTGAGGGCCACCCAGCCGCCAAAACCAAACGAAATGGGCACCGGCTCACCTTTGATGCTCACCCTCAAGTCGTTGCGCGGCAGGGGCGTGGTGTGCGTGGCCTGCGCTTCAACGTAGGTGCCCTTTTTGCCCAGCGCCGCCTCAATGGCCGCGATTTCGCCCGCCGTCAGGGCCGGGGTCTTGCCCGCTGCGGGCGGCGCTATCGCACGGGCGGCAGCGGGCACCGCCCCCAGCAGAACGGGCGTGGTGGCTAATGCAGCCGTTTTAATCCAGTCGCGGCGGGAAAGGTGGGAATCACTCATGGAAGAAGGATAGCGGAAACAAGCAAAGAACTGACCATCAACGCAAGTAAGGCCAGCCATTAACGCTTGTTTATGGCAACTTGTTTATCTCCTGGCGTTCCTCAAACTGTTTTACTGAGCCTATTGCGGCCTCAGTGACCAGGAGCCACGGCGCTGCTGCACCGGCCTTGCCCGTGGGGCGGGCCAAATGACGGAGTGCCGCCCCAAGCAGTTTCGCCGCCTCGCCACGCGCTACGACAAAACCGCCAGCAGCTACCTCGGCTTTGTGCACTTCGTCTGCGCTATGCTTTGGCTACGATAACGATAATCGTCCGTACAACCTAATCGGCGTCGTCTATGAGAAATAGTGGGCTCAGGCGCAACTGCTGCAAGCAGGCAAGCAGGGGCGCATTAACGTTGCGCAGCCACAGGGTAGCGCCGGCCTTGCGCAGCAGCAATAGCTGGGAGATAACGTGGGCCACCCCGCGCGTGCGCTGGCACTGCAATTGGCTGCAGTCGATGCACAAGGGCCCGCGCGGCGGGGCGCAGCGGGCGCGCTGCACGGCACCTGCGTCGTCAAGGTGGAGGCGGGCGGACGAATTGGCCTGGGCCATGGGGGCCTGCGGGGCAAAAGGAGTTGGTTTCATGGGCGTCGCAGAAGATAAGGTGAAGGAATAGGGCCGTTACCCGACGGTTGCCAGCAGCCGCTGGAGCTCGGCGTCACTGCCCACCGGTCCACGGTAGCGCAATTGGCCCGCCGCGGCCCGGCCAGCGTAGAGTTCGACTTCCTGATGGCCGTCCGGCACAAAGGCCCGCACAATGCCCTTGGCGCTGGGCCGCACGTAGGTGAGGCCCGGAGTCGTGCCCTCAATGGGCGTCCAGCTAATGGAAAAAAAACCGGCCTGAGTCAAGAGAAACGAAAGCATATAAATCTTTAAATGTTAAATATAAGCATTGTTGCAAAGTTTGCTAGCACTCTGCTAATAATTTCTATGCATAAATACGGATATAGCGACCGATTACTACGGATATTGGGTACTCCCGGTGCCTCCGCCGGCAAAGCCTAACCGGTCCGGAAGGCAACGACTTACAGCTCCATTTTTGCCAATTTATGGGCCTTAACGCCCCCTCAACGGCATAGTAAAGTTTCGTTAGTATTCGTCGGCAGTACCTTCGCCCCATGTCCTCCGCTCCTACCGAAACCTCACCCCTGGCGCTGCTGCGCGAGCATTGGGGCCACACGGCCTTCCGGCCGGGGCAGGCGGAAATCATCAATTCCGTTCTAAACGGGCACGATACGCTGGCATTGCTGCCCACGGGCGGCGGCAAGAGCATCTGCTTTCAGGTTCCTGCTTTGGCACGGCCGGGCATCTGCATTGTGGTGTCGCCGCTGATTGCGCTGATGAAGGACCAGGTAGACAACCTGCGCAAGCGCGGGCTGAAAGCGGAGGCCATCTACGCGGGCATGAGCCACCAGGAAATCGACCACGCGCTGGATAATTGCGTGTACGGCCGCAGCGTGAAGTTCCTGTACGTGTCGCCCGAGCGGCTGCTCACGGAGCTGTTCCAGGTGCGGGTGGCGAAGATGAATGTGGGCCTGCTGGCCGTGGACGAGGCGCATTGCCTCTCGCAGTGGGGCTACGATTTCCGGCCGCCCTACCTGCGCATTGCCGAGCTGCGCGAGAAGCTGCCGCCGGGCACGCCGGTTATCGCCCTCACGGCCACGGCCACGGCGCAGGTGCAGGCCGACATCGTGGAGAAGCTGAAGTTTGGACCGGGCTCGGGCGTGTTTCGGCAGAGCTTTGCACGCCCCAAGCTGTCGTACTCGGTGCTGCACACGGAGGACAAGCTGCGCCGGCTGCTGGAAGTGGTGCGCGGCGTGGGGCCGAACAAAACCGCCATCGTGTACGCCCGCACCCGGCGGCAGACGGAGGACACGGCGGCTTTCCTGCAGCAGCACCGGTTTGCGGCGGCGGCCTACCACGCGGGCCTGCCGTCGGAGAAGCGCACCCAGGTGCAGCAGGCCTGGATTGCCGACAAAGTGCGCCTGATTGTGGCCACCAACGCCTTCGGCATGGGCATCGACAAGCCCGACGTGCGCCTCGTGGCCCACCTCGACGCCCCCGACACGTTGGAAGCCTACTACCAGGAGGCCGGCCGCGCCGGGCGCGATGGGCAGTACGCCTTCGCCGTGCTGCTGGCCGGCCCCAACGATGCCGACGAGCTGCGCCGCCGCACCAACCAGTCGTTTCCGCCCTTGGATACGGTGCGGCGGGTGTATCAGGCGCTGGCCAACTACTCGCGCACGGCGGTGGGCGGCGGCGAGCTGGCCGCTTTTGATTTTGACATTCAGCAGTTTGCCGAAACCTACCGCATCAAGGCCGTGGACGCGCACAACTCGCTGAAGATTTTGCAGCGCGAAGGCTTTGTGCAGCTAAACGAGGCCGTAAACCAGCCGGCGCGGGTGCACCTGATTATGAGCCACCAGGATTTGTACGCCTTCCAGGTGGCCAATGCGCAGCATGATTTGCTGATAAAGGCGCTGCTGCGGCTGCACGGCGGCGAGCTGTTTTCGGATTTCCAGACCATTTCGGAGAATGCCCTAGCTACCCACCTGCGCCGCAGCGTAGTGGAAGTGCGCCAGCAGCTGCGCTACCTGCACACGGCCGGCATCCTGCACTACCAGCCCAAGCAGGAATCGCCGCAGGCCATGTTCACCACGCCCCGCTTCGATGCGGCCAAGCTGCCCATCGACCAGGTACGGATGACGGCCGCCCGCGACCTGGCCCGCCACAAAACCAACGCCGTGGGCCAATACCTGAGCGGCACCCGCTGCCGCCAGATTCTGCTGCTCACGTACTTCGATGAAGCCGACCCCGCCCGCTGCGGCGTGTGCGACATTTGTCTGGCCGAGAAAAAAGCCGCACAGGCCGCCGCACAGGCGCCGTCGCTGCGCGAGCCGCTGCTGGCGCACATTCGGCAGGCAGCAGTATCACCGCGCGAGCTGCTGGCCGCGTTCGCGCCCGCGCAGGCGGCGGCCATCACGGCGGCAGTGCGCGAGATGGTGGACCGCGGCGAGCTGGCGTATGCGGCCGATGGCAAGCTGATGGTGCCATTGGCAAACGGCTAATTTTGCCGGCCCACCATTCCCATTCCCCCATGACTTTTCTTCACTGGCTGGCCGCGTTGCCTCTTTTCGCTGCCATCATAAGCGCAGATGCGCCTAGCCTGGCCAACCCCGGCCGCCTCGAGCACCTGGCTGATTTTCCTTCCAAATTCGTGAAGGCCCGCAATGTAGATGTGTGGCTGCCCGCGGGCTACCCGCAGCCCGGCACCCGCTACGCCGTGGTGTACATGCAGGACGGCCAGAACCTCTTCGACCCCAAAAACGCCTATGGCGGCGTGGCCTGGGAAGTAGACAGCACGCTGGCTGCTCTGGGGCCGGCCGTGCGGCCGTGCATTGTGGTGGGCGTCTGGAATACCGACCGGCGCTTTCCCGAATACACCCCGGCCAAGCCCTTTGCGGCCATGAGCCCGGCCGCAAAGGCAAAGATTGAACAGGAGCGGCCGGGCGCGCCGCTCTCCGACGCGTACCTGAAATTTGTGGTGCAGGAGCTTAAGCCCTACGTGGACAAGCACTTCCAGACCTCGCCCCGGCGGGCCGATACGTTCGTGGCCGGTTCCAGCATGGGCGGGCTGATTTCGCTTTATGCGGCGCTGGAATACCCCAAAGTGTTTGGCGGGGCGGCGTGCTTTTCCACGCACTGGCCGCTGAGTTTGAAGGAGAATACGCCGGACTTCACCACGGCCATGGTGCAGTATCTGAATAAGCAGCTCCCCCGCAGCGGTAAGCCCAAAATCTATTTTGACCACGGCTCGGCCACGCTGGATGCGTGGTATGAGCCGCACCAATTGCGCATCGACAGCGTCATGCGCACGCACGGTTACGATGCCAGCAACTGGCTGAGCCGGAGCTTCCCCGGCGCGGCCCACAACGAGGCCGCTTGGAAAAAGCGGGTGGGGCCGGCGCTGCAGTTTCTGCTGGGGCAGCAATAAGTAGGGTGCGGGGTCGTACCCGGTAGGGCTTGCCCCCGCACCCTACGTTAATTAACCGGCCGAATACTCGGTGAAACCGCCCAGCAAATTGCGCACATTGGTGAAGCCTTGCTGGGTGAGGTAGGCTTTGGCCTGCGAGGAGCGGCCGCCGCTTTTGCAATGCACGATGACTTCCTGGTCCTTCCAGGCGTCGAGGTCGTCGAGCTTGTCGGGCAGGGAGCTGAGGGGAATATTCTGGGCGGTGTCGATGCGTCCTTCTTCGTGCTCCCAGGGCTCGCGCACGTCGATGAGGTACGGGGTTTCGCCGGCTTGCAGGCGCTGGCGCAGTTCGGTGGTGGTGATGTCGGCCATGAGAAATAAGGTGGGGGTGAACGGAGGGAATGGTTGGGGCAAAAGTACGGCCCAAGTCTTCTTGGTTTCGTAACGGGCGGGCCTTCAGTCGCCCGGCCTGAATCCGTTATATTTGTTGCTTCCCTCTGCCCCCTGCGCTTATTCTCCATCCCAATACCTCTTTCTTCAGTTTCGTATGAAACAACTCTTCGCTTCGCTGCTGCTGGGGCTGGCTCTGGTGCCCGCTGCGCTGCAAGCCCAAACCTTCCCGGCTATGCCGGCAGCTCCGCCCACCAATTTGCAGGGCCAAGCCCTGCGCGACTGGCTCCGCACCAACTGGTACGACGGCAAGCGCACGGTGCTTTCCTACGCCGGCGCCCGGGCCAAAATGTATAACTACGCCGACAACTACAACAACTCGGTGACCTGCGTGTACTCGGGCTACAACACCCCGGTGCCGCTCAACTTCAACAGCTCGAACTCGTCGCCGGCGGCCAACATCAACTGCGAGCACAGCATTCCGCAGTCGTGGTTTAGCTCGGCCAACCGCATGGTGTCCGACATGCACCACCTCTACCCCACCTACATTCAGTGGAACTCGAACCGGGGCAACAACCCCTACGCCGACATTCCGGACGCCACCACCACCCTCTGGATGCGCAACACCAGCAGCCAGACCACCATCCCCACCACCAACATCGACGAGTACAGCGAGGACACCAACTCGCAGTTTGAGCCCCGCGAAGACCACAAGGGCAACGTGGCCCGCACGGCCTTCTACTTCTACACGATGCACGACACCCAGCCGGAGCTGATTGCCACCGGCCACCAGAGCATCACGGCGCTGGCCCCGCTGGCGACTCTCTACGCCTGGCACCTGGCCGACCCGGTGGATGCCCACGAAATTGAGCGCAACCGCCGCGTGGCCGCCAGCCAGGGCAACTACAACCCCTACATCGAGCACCCCGAGCTGGTGGCCCTGGCCTACGGCCTGGCGCCTCCCGGTCCGGTGTTCACGTTTGCCAGCGCTACCGGCGCCATAACCGAAGGCAACACCGGCACCAGCACCTACACCTTCACGGTGAACCTGGCCCCGGCCGCCACCACGGCCACTACGGTGCAGGTAGCTTTTGATGCCATGAACTCGACCGCCACCAGCGGCTCGGATTTCACCTTCGCCTCGCCCGCTACCGTGACCTTCCCGGCCGGCAGCACCAGCCAGACCGTGACCCTGACCGTGAATGGCGACACCCAGCCCGAAGCCGATGAAACGGTGGTGCTCAACCTGACCAACCCCGCCACCGGCACCAGCCTGGGCGGCCCCAACGTGCACACCCTCACCATCACCAACGATGACGGCACGCCGTCCACGGTGAGCTTTGCCTCGGCCGCGGGCAGCATCGTGGAAGGCAACACCGGCACCAGCACCTACACCGTGAACGTGGCCCTGACCGGCGCGGCCATCACCAGCGCCCTCACCGTGCCGGTGAACGTGGACGTGGCCAGCAGCACCGCCACTTCGCCTTCCGACTACACCCTGAACACGGCCAGCGTGACCTTCGCCGTGGGCGGAGCCACCACCCAGGCCGTGACCGTGACCGTGAACGGCGACCTGACCTTCGAACCCAACGAAACCGTGCGCCTGCGCCTGGGCACACCCTCCACTGCCACCGTGCTGGTGGGCCAGCCCAATGCCCACATCCTCACCATCACTAATGACGACGCGGCCCCAGTGGGCGCGCCCTGCACCAAGCCGTACTTCTCGCAGTACACTGAGTCGAACACGGGCAACACCAAAGTGCTCGAAATCTACAACCCCACCAACGCGCCCATGCCCCTGGCCGGCAAGAGCGTGGTGCTGTACGCCAACGGCGCTACCACCGCCACCACCACCCAGGCCCTGACCGGCACCATTGCCCCCTACGACGTGTACGTGATTGCCAACACCGGCGTGACCGATGCCGGCGTGGCCGCCCAAACCGACCTGCAAAGCGGTGTAGCTTTCTTTAACGGCGACGATGCCATTGCCCTCTTCAACGGCACCGACACGCTCGACGTGATTGGCGTGATTGGCCAGCGCCCCACCGAATGGACGGTGGCCGGCGGCGGCTCGACCCTGAACAATACCATGGTGCGCCTGCCCAACACCAACCAGGGCGGCCGCTGGAACGGCCCCTACGGCGCCGCTACCTGGACCGGCAACGGCGTAGATAACTACGCTGGCGTGGGCAGCTACACCAGTACGGCCTGCGGCGTGACCACGGCCACCCGCACCGCCGCCGGCCTGCGCACCGCCCTCGAAATCTACCCTAACCCGGCTTCCGGCAGCGTGCAGCTCCGCCTGCCCGGCCAGTCGGCCGCCCTCGCCGCCACGGTGGAAGTGCGCGACATGCTGGGCCGCGCCGTGCGCCAGCGCACCGCCGTGCTCAGCGCCACCGAGGCCGCTTCGGTGGACCTGCGCGGTCTGCCCGCCGGCCTATACGCTGTGCGCGTGCTCTCCGGCGGCGTGGAGTACGCCGGCCGCATGGTGGTGCAGTAATCGCATTGCTTTTTATAAAAAAGCCCCCGGCCGGTTGGTCGGGGGCTTTTTTTGTGCCGGCCTCAGGCCAGGATATCGGCGTACTCGGCGTGGTGCTTTTTCACGAAACTCTTCATGAAGGTGCAGCTGGTTTTCACCTTGAGCTTGTGCTCGCGGGCGAAGGCCAGGGCGGCGCGGGCCAGCTCGTCGGCCATGCCCTGACCGCGCAGGGCCTTGTCAATGAAGGTGTGGGTGAAGTCGATGACGCCCTCGGCGGGGCGGGCGTAGGCCAGCTCGCCATCGTGGCCGTCCTGGCTGATGGTGAATTCCTGGTTTTTGGTATCGTGCTGAATGGGCATGGGGATAGGGATTTGAAGGGATAAAAGCCTCGGCCTATACGCAAAAGTGAACGGCGGCCGCCGATTTGCGTACAGGGATACCAAAGCGGGCCCGGCCCGTTTGGTTTTCAATCCCTTTCATTTTCTTCTGCATGGACACGCCCACTTCCCCCCTCCCGCCCGAAAACGACCACCGTCCTCAGGACCAGCAGGAACGCGCCGCCGCGGCCCGCCTCAACCCCAATGACCCGGCCAAAAACGCCCGACAGCCAAACTACGGCACCTTCGGCCACGCCGATGATGCGGCCTTTGCCACCAACAGTGCCGGCCGCAGCGGTGCCAACGACAACCCCGACGAATTCAGTGAATTATCGGACCGCGAAAGAGAAGCCCAGAATGCCCCCGATAACCCCGAGGACCAGCCTGGCCACGTCACCCAAAACCAGGACCCCGCCGCCGTGCGCGCCGCCCAGCACGCCGACACCGACGAGCAGCGCGCCGCCTGGGCCAAAGACGACCCCCGCTACGCCGGCGGCGGCACCCACAACACCCGTGAGGAACCTGCCGACGCGAACTACCCCACGAAGGATGAATAATTGTTAGTTATCGGTGAGCAATGCTGTTCACTGATAACTGCTCACCGATAATTGATACCGGACCCCATGGCTATTAATCCCAGCAACCCCAGCAGCGAAATCTTCGACCAGCAACCTTCGGAAGACGGTGCCTCCACCCCCATGCTCGACGCGGCCACCTACGGCCAGCAGCTCGATGACAACAACGCCTCGGGCCAGGAAAAAGCCGACGAGATGGACGACTCCCTGCGCTCCGACACCGCGGAGATGCGCGCCGCCAACGGCCCCGCTCCCGCCTCCGACGAGAACCTGCCCAAGGAACTTACCGACCCCAGCGACCGCGCCTTCACCCTGCCCGAAGAGCAGAGTTAAGGCCGGTTCTATCAGGACAGTACTGTCAAAAGCAGGCCTTTTATCAACAGCAAGCCCCGGCACTACACAGTACCGGGGCTTGCTGTTGATAAAAGGCTTTGTCGCCAAAGGGCGTATCCAGCTTTGACAGGACGGATTGCTTCGTTGCGCTCGCAATGGCAGGCAGCTACCACCGCCACCCTACCTGAAGCCCACCGTACCATGCCCGGCCCGGCGCGGGCTGGAAATACCGCCCACCAAAGGCGTTCAGGTCATTGCCCAGGCTGTAGCGCCGGTTGGTGGCATTGTCGAGGCCCGCGTAAATATCGGTTTCGAGACGGCCGAAGCTGCGCCGCCAGCCGCCACGCGCCCCGAACACCCAGTAGCCGGCTGCTTCCTCGGTATTGGCATCGTTGAGCACGATGCGGGCCTGGTGGCTGAGGTTGGGGTTGAAGTAGAAGCCGCGGCGCTCGCTGAAATCAAGCCCCGCGCTCAGCGTGTGCGGCGTGGTGCCGGTGAGGCGGTTGCCGCTCAGGTCGGCCCCGCCGCTGGCGTAGCTGCCGAAGCGGAAGTCGTTGTAGGCGTAGCTGGCCCAGGCACGCAGGCCACGCCCGGTGGTTTGGACGTCATCAGGGGCATTTGGAACCGGTTCTACTTCGCGCCACAGCCAGCCGCTCAGGGCTGCTTCGAGGCCGCGCTGGTGGGTGCTGCCGGTGTTGCGGAAGATGACGGTGCCCTGGTCGGCAGTGCTGCTGACGATGGTTTGGCGCAGCTCCAGGTCAAAGAGGTTGACTTCGTAGGTTAAGTTATTGCCGAAGAAATTACCCCGTGCGCCCACCTCGTAGCTGGTGCCGCGCTCGGCCTGCAAGTCGCCATTCAGGCTGCCATCCGAAGGCCGGATTTCATCCACCGTGGGCGGCGAGAAGCCGGTGCTCACGCTGGCATACACCGACAGCTTGGGGCTGAACTCGCGCAACAGCGCCACGCGCGGCGACACCACGGGCTGGAAATCGCGGCTGAACTGGTAGCCGGTGGGGTTGGTAGCCGCGTCGCTCACCCGTGCGATGCGGTGGCGCAGGCGGTTGTAGCTGGCGGCCACGGTCAGCTGGAAACTGGCCGGCAATTCATAATCGGCCTGGGCGAAGGCGAAACCGGTGGTGGTCGTGATTTCGTCGTCGTAGCGCAGCGCGCCGGGCGTGCCACCCTTGTTCTGGTAGCTGCGCCCATCGGTGAAGCCGGCCTGAAATTCACCGCCGCCTTGCAGCCGCAGCACCCGTCCGGCCAGCGCCGTGCGGTAGCTCAGGGCCGTGCGCCCGCCCAGCCCCACCCCGGTGTTGCTTTCGTAATCGACCAGATACGGCGTGCGAATCACGGTGCCGCTGCCGTAGAACGTGGTTTGCAGCTCCAGCTTATCGGTGAATCGGTACTCGTGCGTGAGCCCCAGCAGCCCCGTGCGCGAGGCATAGAATGCCTGTTGCGCCAGGGTGCCGGGCGCGGCAGCCGTGCCCGGCCGCGCCTGCCGCGGGTCGGCCGCAAACTGGGCGCGGGTAAGGCCCCCGGGCAGCTGGTAGCTGATGTCGGTGTAGAGCAGGTGGGCGGCCAGCGTGGTTTTGGGGCCGGCCACGGTGCGGGCATCGAGGGCGAAAACGTCGCGCTGCAGGGCGCTTTGCTGGCGGTAGCCGTCCAGGCTTTGGTGGGCGTACTGGGCGCGGATGCTGCTAGTGGCGCTGCCCGTTTCGGCCGTGATGGTGCTGCGGCGCAGGCCGTAGCTGCCAACCGTGGCCCCGGCCGCCACCCGGCTCGTGCCCGCCGCCACCGTCGGCGTACCAAACAGCGCCACGCCGCCCGTGCCCGCGCCGTACACGCTGCCGGCCGGCCCCTTCAGCACCTCCAGCCGCCCGATGATGGCGGGGTCGAGCAGGTTGAGCGGCGTGCTCCCGCCGGCTTCGGTGAAGGGAATGCCGTTGTAGTACACCTTCACGTTGCGCACCCCAAACGGCGAGCGCAGCGTGCTGCCCCGAATGCTAAGCCGGTAGCTGGCCGTGGCGCGCTCTTCCAGGCGCACGCCGGGCAGCGTGTTCACCGCCTGCGTGAGGGCCGTGGGGCTGAACTGCTCAATCACGCGGGCATCAATGACGCCCACGGCGGCAGCCGTGCGGCGCAGCGGCAGGCGTTGGCCGTAGCCGGTGATGGTGGCTTCGGGCAGGGCCACGGCGCGGGTGGTATCGGGCTGGATTTGGGCGCGGGCGGGCAGCAGGGGCAGGCCCAGAGACAACAGCAACAAGTAACGGAGAGGCATAAGGGCAAGGCAAACGGCACGACGCAGACCAACGGAGTACGCGAATTGTTGGCGGATGGCAGCTTATTCGTGCAGGTTTTTGCGGTTTGCAGGCCACCCTTCTCACGCTGCTATATGGCTGACGAACTGTAGCACGACCTTTTAGTTCGCGGCCCCATGCTGTACCAATAGCTCGTTCCGGAACGCGGACTAAAAGGTCGCGCTAGGTCCCGGCCTTCCCATTCTTCCCCACCAGCAGCGCGTCAATTTCATCCGCGTCGGGCAGGCCGGGGCGACGCCAGAGTTCTACGCCGTGGTGCATGAGCACGCTGGTGGGCAGCTGAGCCGGCGCAAAGCTGCGTATGATGGCGGGGTAGTTGGCTTCGTCGATTTGCAGCACCCGCACGGCAGGCCCTAGTCGGTTTTGTAGGGTGGCTAGGTCGGCCGCAAAGATGCCCTGGGGCTGTGCCGGCGAGTACTGGGCTGGCGGCAGCATTACCAGCAGCACGGCCACCGGCGGGTGCTCAGACTCAACGGCATGGGAGCCAGTCATGGCAGGAGTGGAAACATGGTGAAAAAGTGTGCGGCAAAACTAGACCGGTCCCCGGGGGCACAAACATGACAGCCGTCAGGCCGGGGCCCTGACATCCGTCAGGACACCTCGCAGGCCGCCATTCCGGTGTTACTTTACCGTATCAATTGCCCGCCATGCCACTCGACTTTTACCGCAACCCGCTCACCGACATCCTGTTTGAGCAGACCAGCAGCTTTGTGGGCCTGTACGACGTGAACGCGGGCTGGTTTACGCGCGTGAACACGGCCGGCTACCGCCAGCTGGGCTACCCCTCGGCCCAGGCCCTCTACGACGACCCGGAGCGCACCCTGCTGCTGCACCGCCTCAGCCCGGCCGAGTGGGAGCAGCTGCGCGATGAAACGCTAGCGGCCGGGCACTACGAGCGGGAAGTGGAAATCCGGCGGCATATGGGCACCCCGTTCTGGGGCTACCTGGAACTCACCAGCTTGGCCCTCGATGGCAAGTTCTACTTCCTCGTGCGCCTCACCGACACCGGCCGCCTGCACGAGGCCGAGCGCAACCTGGCCCAGAGCGTGCGGCGCTTCGAGGCCGTGTTCACCCACGCCACCATCGGCATCATCGTGGCCACGCGGCAGGGAAACATCGTGCTGGCCAACGAAAAATCGTATCAGCTCTTCAACTATCCGGGCGGGGCGCTGGTGGGCCAGCCCATTGAGGAGCTGGTGCCCGATGCCGTGCGCGGCCGCTACGAGCGCCCGGCGGTGCGGGCCATGGGCTCGAACCGGGCGCTGCTGGCCCGCCGCCACGACGGCTCGGTGTTTCCCGTGGAAGTTAGCCTGAGCTATTTTCATCTTGATGAGGAACTGTACGTGGTGGCTTACGTGGTCGACATCAGCTTCAAGCAGGAGGCCGAGCGGGCCCTGCAGGCCGAGCGCCAGCGCGTGGAGCGCCTCAACGCCGAGCTGGAGCAGAAGGTGGCCGACCGCACCCACGCCCTCATGACCACGCTGGCCCAGCTGGAGCACCGCTCCGAAGAGCTGGCCCAGGCCCTGGCCGCCGAGCAGGAGTTGGGCGAGCTCAAGTCGCGCTTCGTGGCCATGGCCTCGCACGAGTTCCGCACGCCGCTCACGGCCGTGCTCACCTCGGCCACGCTGGTGGAGAAGTACCCGGCCGCCGAGCAGCAGCCCCAGCGCCTGCGCCACCTCGACCGCATCCGGGCCTCGGTGAAGCACCTGACCGATATTCTGGAGGAGTTTCTGTCGGTGGGCAAGATTGAGGAAGGGAAGATTGAAGCCCACCCGGCCCGGCTGGCCGTGCCCACCCTGCTGCGCGAAGCCGTGGCCGAAGTGCAAGGCCTGCGCAAGCCCGGCCAGCACATCGAGCTGAGCACCGACGGTCCCGAAACAGTATGGCTCGACGCCTCGCTGCTGCGCAAAGTGCTGGTCAAC
This sequence comes from Hymenobacter terrigena, assembly GCF_054776515.1. Classification (NCBI taxonomy): domain Bacteria; kingdom Pseudomonadati; phylum Bacteroidota; class Cytophagia; order Cytophagales; family Hymenobacteraceae; genus Hymenobacter; species Hymenobacter terrigena. The sequence goes on along the minus strand of NZ_BAAHBU010000003.1, from coordinate 784,778 downwards.
CTGCTATCGAACGCGCTGAAATACTCGGCCGAAAACACCACCGTCCGGCTCAGCGCCACTGGTCGGCCCGGCCGCCTCATGCTGCTGGTGCAGGACGAGGGCGTGGGCATTTCAGCCGACGACCAGGAGCATTTATTCCAGCGGTTTTACCGGGCCCGCAACGCGACCAATACGCCCGGCACCGGACTGGGCCTCTATATCATCACCAAATACCTGGAGCTGATGGGCGGCAGCATCTCCCTACAGAGCGAGCTGAACGTGGGCACCACCGTCACCATCACCCTGCCCTATGAAAACCATCCTGCTGATTGAGGACAACGACGTCATCCGCGAAAACACGGCCGAGATTCTGCAGCTGGCCGGCTACGCCGTGCACACGGCCGAAAACGGCAAAGTGGGCGTGGAAAAAGCCCTGGCCACCCCGCCCGATTTGGTGGTCTGCGACATCATGATGCCCGTGCTCGACGGCTACGGCGTGCTGCACATCTTCGCCCAGCACCCGCAGCTGGCCGGCGTGCCCTTCATCTTCCTCACCGCCAAAACCGAGCGCGCCGACCTACGCCGCGGCATGGAGCTCGGCGCCGACGACTACCTGACCAAGCCCTTTGAGGAAACCGAGCTACTGAGCGCCATCAGCAGCCGCCTCAACCGCTTCGGCAAGCTCCAGACCGACTACGACCTGCGCGCGCCCGAGGGACTAGACAACTTCCTGGACGATGCCGCCGGCCAGCTCAGCGACCTTACCATCGACCGCCGGCCGCACTCGCTGCGCAAAAAGCAGGAAGTGTACGCCGAAGGCGACGACCCCACGCGGCTGTACTTCGTGAAAACCGGCCGCGTGAAAACCGTGCGCCGCACCCCCGGCGGCAAGGAATTAATCACGGGCGTATATGGCCCCGGCGAGTTCTTCGGCTACCTGCCCTTGCTGGAGCAAGGCCCGCACGCCGACACCGCCCTGGTGTTGGATGACGCTACGCTGCTCTACATTCCGAAGGCTGATTTTATGGCGCTGCTACACCGCAACGCGGCCGTGGGCCAGCAGTTTGTGCGCCTGCTGGCGGGGCGGGTGAGCGAGCGCGAGGAGCAGCTGCTGGGCATGGCCTACGGCTCCATCCGGCGGCGCGTGGCCGACACGCTGCTGCGCCTACACGAGCAGGCCGGGGCCGCGCCGGAGGCCACCATTCAGCTCTCGCGCGACGACATGGCCGCCGTGGTGGGCACCGCGCCGGAGTCGCTTATCCGCACCCTGAGCGAGTTCAGGCAAAGCGGTCTGATTGAGCTAACCAACCAAGGCATTAAACTATTACGACCCGAAAAACTGCGCCAGTCCAACTGGTAAGCCCGCCTAGGCCGGCACCACCGTCAGCCGCACCGTCACCGGCCTCACGAGGATGGAAATCTGGCCGGGTTGCGGGGCCGGCACCGTAGTGGCCACCCAGCCCACGCCCCACGCCGCCGAAACCGTGGACGCCACAAAAACCAGTTGCAAATGGTCGGCAGAAACTTGCATACGCCTGGCAGAGAGCCTTTCCAGACCCTGCAATTAATGAATAAAACGGCCCGGTTTAGCGCGGCCCCAACCCGCCAGCCGACCGTGCGCCAGGGCGCGCAGCCAGCTTCGTGAGTACAGCCCTAAAGCTGGCTCATCCTCCCTCGATATTCCATAACCAGCATCACATCAATAGCTGATTTTTATCACTTTCTCACCCAATGACCATCTGGAGTTGGACGGTGGCGGTAGTAACTCGGCCGGCCACACGGGCCGCTCCTCAGTCGTGCGGGCGGGCCGAGAGCAGCAGCACCGGCACCTTGGTGTAGCGCAGCACATGGTCAATCACGCTGCCGCTGACCAACTTGTGCATCCAGCCGTGGCCCTGGTCAAGCAGCACCAGCAGGTCGGCGTTCAGGTCGTGTACTGCTTGCAGCACGCCCGATGCGGGCAGCTCGCTCCGCACCGGGTGCAGCTCGCTGCCGGGCGTGGTGCCGGCCAGCCCGCACGCCTGGGCCGCCGCGTAGCCGGCCCCGGTACCGGTCGGGGCGCCCGGCTGCTGCACCGTCACGGGCATGATTTCGCACTCCAGGGCATGGAGCACCGGTATTACGGCCGTGGCCGCAGGCTCCAGCACAAAGGCTTGGTCGGCTTCCAGGGCCAGCACTACGCGACGGGGCGGGTGCATGGCGGCATCGGGCAGGTGCTCGGGCACGAGCAGCAGCGGGAAGCCGGTTTGGTGCGCCAGGGGCAGGGTACGGTTGCTCAGCCACTCGTCGATATAGCCAGTGGTGGACGTGAGGCCCGACACCAGCAGCAGCGGGTGGTGCTCGCGCAGGGCGTGCTCGATGGCGCTGGGCCAATCGGCTTCCAGCAGCTCAGCGGTGGCGTGCACGGGGAGGGCATTGGCTACTTGCTGCAGGCTGCGCCGGGTGGCGGGCACGTACTGCTCGTCGAGCACGGGCAGCACCGTGCCGTATTCGGTGGTGATGGGCTGCGGCAGGAAGACGTGTATCAGGTGCAGGTCGGCCTTGAGGGGCGTGGCCAGGGCAGCGGCATACACCCGGGCGCGCTCAGCCGCGAGTGAGAAATCGGTTAAGACGACGAAGTTGGGTTGCATGACGAGGCAAAATAAGATGGCAGAACAAGATGATAATCAACCGAATAATCGCTTAACTCAAATAGCTTAAACTCAAACATCTCAGCTCATGCTGGGCATCCAGTCGGGCAGCTCGGGAGCTTCGGCGGGCAGCAGCAGCACCGGCACGGGCGAGTGGCGCAGCACCTGGGCCGTGACGCTGCGATGGAACAGCCGCCCCAGAAAGCTGCGCGTGCGGGCAACGAGCACCAGCAGGTCGATGCGCGGGCCGTGCAGCGCCTCCACGATGCCGGTGGCCGCGACGGGGTGGTGCGACTCCTGCAACACCAAGGACGTGGTGGGCGGCAGCAGCCGGGAGGCCCGCACATCGGCCAGGGCCATGCGGCTGGACAGGGCCAGCGGCTCGGGGGCGGCCGTGACGTGCACCACCGTGTAGGAGGAGTGCCAGGCCGCCATGAGCGGAGCCAGAGCCTTTGCCGCGGCATTGAGCCTGAAAGGCTCGGCATCGACGGCAATGACCACGCGACGCGGCAGCCGGGGTTCCGGCGCGTCTTCGGGCACCAGCAGCAGGGGCCGGTGGGTGGCCCGCAGCGCGGGCAGGGCACGGTTGTGCAGCAAGTGGTCGAGTAGGGTGTGCTCCTCGCTCAGACCCAGGGCCAGCAGCAGCGGGTGGTGCTGGTGCACGGCCGTGGCCACGGCCTCGGCAAGGGGCTCCTGGGTGATGGTGACGCTGGTGGGCGTGGGCATCTGGTGGCCCAGGGCTTCCAGGGCCTGGGCGGTTTCGGCCTGGCTACTGTAAGCAAGGATGCCGGCCAGGGTGGCCGGCTCGGGGGCCGTTTCCGGGCCCTGGTAGAGGTGCAGCAACTCGAGCCGCGCCTGAAGCGGAGCCCCCAACACGGCCGCCCACCGCGTGGCCTGCGCCGCCGAGTCCGACAGATTGGCGAGTACCAGAACAGATGGATTCATGACCGTGAATCGAAAAGAAATGACGTTTTAAACGTGCTCCACGCCCCTGCCCGCGCTACTCCTCGGCGGGCAGCACCAGCACCGGGATGGGGCTTGCCTGAATGAGCTGGGCCGTGACGCTGCGGTGAAACAGGCCGCCCAGTAGGCTGTGGCGACGGGCTACCACCACCAGGATATCGGCTTCTATGTCAGCAGCCTGCTGCAGCACGCCGCCCACCACGGTGGGCTGCTGCACCCGGTGCACCCGGCTGGCTTCTACCTCCTTCAACATGCCGTGCTTGTAAAGGTCAGCCAACACATCCGGCGCATCCGGCGTGGGTTGTTCGGTGGCGACGTGGACCACGTCGAGCGTGCCGTGGTTGGCCCGGAGCAGGCGCGTGAGCAGGTGCCGGGTTTCGGACAATTGGAAGGGCTGCCCATCCACGGCCAGGAGCATCCGATGGGGCGGGTGAACGTCCCAGCCCACGGTGGGCACCACCAGCAGCGGGTAGGGCGCGTGCCGGAGCAGGTCCATGGCCGTGTTGGTCACGATTTCGGCCGGCATGGTGGCCGAGCCGGGACGGCCCAGCACCAGCAGCAGCGGGTGGTGGCGACGCACCACGTCTTCCACGGCTTCGGGCAGGAATTCCTCCGATATATCGACTTCGGTGGGCACGCCCTGGTCGGCGGCCAGGTGCTCCAGCTGCTTGGCCGTGTGCCGCTCGGTGCCGGTGGTGTGGTGGCCATATTCGGCCGGGGCCAGCAGGCCATCGCGGCGCACGTGCAGCAGCACCAGGTGGGCGTGCAGCGGCATTGCCAGCCCGGCCGCGTACGAAAGAGTCCGGTTAGAAACCGCAAAAAAATCGGTGAGGACGACGAGGGCGGGCGAATGATTCATGGCCAGGTAAAACGCAAGCAGCGCAAGTGAAAAGCAGGTAAAACCAATGGAAAGCCGGCCGCCCCAACGCGCTAAGCCGGATGCCGGGGTTTGGCCTCCAGGTGCCACCCCAGCAGGGTCGGCACGCCAGCAACACTGAAAACAGGAGCAGGCAGTGGTTGCATAGGCAGCAGGTTTCTTGGGGGTGGTAAGGGCTGAGCCAGGCAGAGGGGGCGGCTGTTCAAATTTCGAGAAATTGGCCTCCCCACGCCGTGATGTTAATCGCCTTATAATATGATTTATATCATAAAACCGGACGCTACCGAACCCTGGGCTAGGGCCGCAAACCGAACAGGGCCTGGCGCAGGACTTCGTCGCGGTGGTACACATCGGCCAGAAAGCGGAGCTGGCCGTTTTCGGCGGTGCAGGTGGCGTAGCGCACGTACAGGGGCAGGGGCCGGCTCAGGCGCACATCGCGCGGGCGCGGCATCTCGGCGCACTCGTCTTCGGTGGGCAGCTGCACGGGGCGGCCTTCGCGGCGCAACAGGTAGGCCGCCAGCAGCATAGGATTTTGCACGCGGATGCAGCCGTGGCTAAAGGCGCGGCGGGAGGACTTGAACAGTGCCCGGGCCGGCGTGTCGTGCAGGTAGATGGAGTACGGATTGGCAAAGCGAAACACAATGTTGCCCAAGGCATTGTCGCAGCAGCCCGACTGCCGAATGGTAAAGTCGAAGTTCTCCGGCGTGACGCGGCTCCAGTCGATGTGCCAGGGATTGCGCCCCTGGCCCCGGGCATCGGTGAGGCGGTAGTTGTTGCGGTACAGGTAGCCGGGGTCCTTCTTCAGGCGGGGCAGTATTTCCTGGGTGGCAATGGACTGCGGCACATGCCAGTCGGGGGCCAGCGTGAAATAGCTGAGGCGGCTGCTGAGCGTGGGCGTGGGCGTTTCGGGCTTGCCCACCACCACGCGGTGCCGGCGCTGCACCGAGTCACGGGCAATTACCTGCAGCTCGTAGGCGGGCAGGTTAATGAGGATGTATTCGGCTTCGGCAATGTCGTCCCAGCGCCAGCGCTCCAGGTTCAGGGCGGCTTGCTCGTACTGTGCTCGGTGCCGGGCCGCCGAGTCGGGCTGCACCGGCGCGGCCAGCCACTGCGCCAGGGCCTGCTGCAGCTGGCGGTACTCGCGGTTGGCGGGCTGGCTGGCTTGCAGGGCGGCGGGCACGTTGTGGCCGGCCAGGGCGGCGCGCAGCACCGGGGCCGGCTGCCCGGCCGGCCCGGCCGCTTTCTCCCCGGCCGACACCGTGTAGGGCTGCAGTCGCCCGCGCCGCAAATCGCGCAGGAAGGCCAGCATCGCATCGCTGAGGTACACGTCGAGCCGGGCCTGCTGGGCGGCGGCCGGGTGCCGGGTGTGGCCCAGCGAATCGCGCAAGGCCAGCAATAAGTCCAGGTGGTAGTCGGCGGCGCTCAGGCCGTGCTCGGCGGCGCGGGCCAGCAGGGACAGGGCCGCGCTGGTGTTGAGGCTGTCGGGCGCGGGGCCCCAGGCCGGGGCGTAGTCGGCCCCGTAAAAGTCCCGCACGGTGGCGCCGGCCTGCAGGCCCCGGTGCTCGTCGGCGGCGCGCAGGCTGCCGGCGGCCGTGGTGTCGAGCAGGGCCTGAATGTAGTGGGCCACGGACTCGTTGGGCCGCGGGCTGGCGGGTTTGATAACAGCCGAAGCTGGCTGCTCTTGCCCCCAACCGGGCACGAAGCCCCCTCCCGGGGCAATCAGGGCCAGGCACAGGCAAACCGGCAGGAGGCGGAGGGCAACCATCGGAATCAGCAGACACAATTCTTTATAATAGTAATTAATATATATTACTTAAACAAATCGATGCCAAGCCTTCCGGCCTGAGGCCTGAACTCTATTATAAGGCCAACCTCACCCCGCGGAACATGATAAAAATCAGGCGTTTTTACTAACGAATTATAGCTGACCGGCGTAGCGCAGGCCGGTTCTTTGTTTCGCTCAATTTCACTAGTCCTTTCCCCTCATGACGGCCTCCCTGCTCATTCTCACCGACTTTTTTCAGGCCGCCAACCGAGCCCTGGACTACGCCACCAACCTGGCCCGGCCGCTCAATGCGCGCCTGGTGCTGCTGCACGTACGCCGCGATTCCGCGCTCGACCCGGAAGCCCTCACGGGCAATTTTTCAAACCTGAGCAAAGAAGCCGTGGCGCTGGCCCTGAATAGCGTGGCGCGCAGCCTGCCGGTGCCCGTGGTGGCCGAAGTGGGCTATGGCCGCGTGGATGTGGCCGTGGCCGATGCCGTGGCCCGGCACCACCCCGCCATGATTGTGCTGGGCCGCCCCGACCACTCGGACCTGCCCGACGAGCTGGTGCAAACCACATCGTTGGAGCTGCTGCGGCACAGCTCCTACCCCATGCTGGTGGTGCCGCACCTGGTGGCCAGCACAGCCCCGCCCCGGCGCGTGCTGATGGCCGTGGACGGGGAGCCCTTCAGTCTGGGCGCGCACGCCGGCACCATGCAGGAGCTATTCACAAAACTGAAGGCCGAGGTGACCGTGCTGAACGTCACGGCCGGCCACCACGAGCTAGACCCCGCCGCCCTGGAATCGGTGCGGCAAACCGGGCTTTTGCTCGACCTGCCCCCGGCGCACGCCCGCAGCGTGACCAACGCCAGCCCCACCCGGGGCATTCTGCAGCTGGCCCAGCCCCACGACTTCGATTTGCTGGTTGTCATTGCCCGCGAGCGCAGCTTTTTGGGCAAGCTGTTTCACCGCAGTGTGACGGCCGAACTATTGCTGGACAGCGCCTTGCCGGTGCTGGTGCTGCCAGCTAAGTAAGGAGTGTGGCACCTTCCGAGCACGGGGCGCGTAGTTTGCGGCTGAACTCCCGTCCGCGTAGCGTTTCCTCATGCCCGCCCTCTCGCCCGACCTTCGCAAAGCCCTGTTGCAGCTGCCGCAAAAAGAAAAAGACCAGCTCCTGGCCCGCCTCGTGGCCCAGGATGCGGTGCTGACCGAACAGCTCGCCTTCCGATTGCTCGAAGGCCCCGAGGCGCTGGAAACCCGCCGCGCCACCTTGCGCGCCCAGGTCGACGACCCAGTTCGGGGCTTCCACCAAACCCCTAACGACCTGCTCGTTATCCTGCGGCAGCTCCAGGCGCGGCTGGCCTACCACGCCAAAATCACCGACGATGCCTTCGGTGAAGCCGAGCTGAGCTGGCGCTTGCTGGCCAACGTGTTCCGGCACCAGGCCGCCAGCACGGCGCGCCTGCACGGCCCCACCCAGCCCCTGCTTCAGCACCTGGCCAAGCGCACGCAGGAAGCCCTGCGCCAAACCATGCGCCTGCACGAAGATTTCCACCTGGAGCTGGCCGAAACTGCCAACGCCGTGCTGGCCGCGCTGTGGCAGTCGGGCGCAGCCCCGCTGGCGCGCGAGCTGGGCCTGCCCCGGGCTTTTGGGGGCTGAGCTTTACAGCGACCGAAACACGATGGGCATGGTCACGCTCACCCACACGGGCTGGCCGTGAACTTTGCCCGACAGGCTGCGGTCGAGCGCGGCGGCGGGGTATTACACCTTGCTGCTCAGGAATTTTACCAGCGCCGCATCGCCCCGGAGAAGGCCGGCATTTCCTCGGCCGTGAAGTAGGTGGTGGGGGAAGCCGGGGCGGCCGGGCGGCCTTCCGCCGACGCCGTTTGGGCCCGGGCCAAACCACTGCCCGCTGCAATCAAGGCGCAACGAAAAAGCATACAGTGGTCCGGCTAAAGTTCTATACCACAAAGCTACCTGCCCGCATTGCCCGCCGAGAGGCCGGAGAATTATCATTTTGTTGTGGTAATGTTGGGAAGATGGCCCGCGGCGGGCGGTATCCTTTCGGGTTCGAAAGCAGTACAATACTCTGCTGTCCCGCCCTTACTTCGCCGCTTATGGTTCCCTCCCCTACTTCCGACGCGTCCGCTCCGCGCGACCCGCAACTTTCAGCCGCCAACCTGCGCCTGGCCCTCGATGAGCTGGATGCCAAAATCAAGACCCTGCACAACCGGGCCCATGCCACGGCCGCCGGCTCGGCCAATACCTATGAGGCCCACGCCGCCGCCCTCGAAGCCAAGCGTGCCCGCCTGGCGGCGCAGCTTGCACAGGCCGGCACCCCAGCCCCCGGCGCTGAACCCGGCCCCTGGCAGCAGTTGCGGCAAGACATCGAAAACCTGGGCCACGACGTACAGGCATTACTCTAGCAAGCCTTCCCGGGAAACGCCTTATTTCTTCGCCGAAGCACTTCCCAAACGTATTCCCTCCCTTCAGTCCACCGTCTTTTTTACCGTCATGCACAAGCTTTTTTTCCTGCTAATCCTGGGCTTCGGCCTCAGCCTGACCCTTCCGGCCACCGCCCAATCGCGTCCCAAGCCGAAAAAACACGCGTTTTCCCACAATTCGGAATCGGGCAAGGGCAAAAACAACAAGGCTCACTTCCGCTCCGAAAATGGCGGCAGCCGCCCGGTTATCGATTTGAAACCTCACAAGCTGGAGGCCTTCAAAACGACTAAATCGCCCAAGCCCTACAAATACTACAACCCACGCTAGGGCCGCGCCTTGCCGTCCTAGCCAGCCAAAGCCGACGCTTCTGCATGAAGCGCCGGCTTTGTTTTTTCGGCCGACGCTGATAATCCACACCGCGCAATAACTACGTAAACGCTTATCTTTAACTACGACATCAATAACACGCTTCTATCTGATGAGAAACACGTTACGCGCACTGTTTTTTTTCTTACTAATTGGATTGGAGCAGTTGGGTACGGCTTTGGCTGCGCCGCCCACCATCCCCGGCCGCGTCGTGCTGAAGCTGCGGCCCGGCCAGTCGCCAGCCGCCTTGGAAGCCGCGCTAAAAGCCCTGAGCGCCCACGGCCTGCGGCAGAAATTTCCGCACACCCAGGCCCCCAGCGCCGAGCGGCCCGGCAGCGTGGATTTGCGGGGCATTTATCAAATTGACCTGCCCGCCGCCGTTCCTTTTGACCGCGCCCGGGCCGTGCTGCTGGGCACCGGGGCCGTGGAGTACGTAGAGCCGCTCTACATCCGCAAGCCGATGTACCAGCCCAACGACCCGCGGGCCGACTCCACGCTCACCAGCCTCACCGCCAGCCAGTTCTACCTCAAGCAAATCCGCGCCTACCGCGCCTGGGACGTGACCCGCGGCGACAGCAGCATCGTCATCGGCATCACCGATGGCGGCGTGCGTCTCACCCACGAGGATTTGCGCCAGCAGATTAAGCACAACTACGCCGACCCCGTGAACGGCCGCGACGACGACGGCGACGGCTACGTGGACAATTTTACCGGCTGGGACCTGGCCAACGACGACAACGACTGCGGCTACGACATCAACATCATCCACGGCTCGCTGGTGGCCGGCGTAGCCGCCGCCCGCACCGACAACGGCTTGGGCATTGCCGGCCTGGGCAACCAGTGCCGGTTTTTGCCGCTGAATATTTACCCCAACACGCCTACGGGCAGCTTTGCCGGCTACGAGGCCATTGTATACGCCGCCGACCACGGCTGCCAGGTCATTAACATGAGCTGGGGCGCGCCGGGCGGCTACTCGCGCTTCGAGCAGGACGCCATTACCTACGCCGCCGTGAACCGCGACGCCGTGGTGGTGGCCGCTGCCGGCAACACCAGCGCCGACATCCTCTTCTATCCCGCTTCTTACGACCACGTGCTGTCGGTGTCGGGCGTGAGCAGCACCGACCAGAAAAGCCCCGCCGCCACCTTCAACCACCGCGTCGACATGGTGGCCCCGGGCCTGAGCATCCTCACCACGCAGGGCTACCACACAGTGTCGGCGGGTGGTGTGGCCGATGCGGACTACGTGGCCGTGGGCGGCACCTCGTTTGCCGCGCCGCTGGCGGCGGCAGCGGCGGCGCTGGTGCGCTGGCGCTTCCCGCAGCTCACGGCGGCCCAGGTGATGGCCCGCCTGCGCCAGACTACCGACAACATCGACGGCCTGCCCGCCAACGCCGCCTGGGCCGGCCGCCTCGGCACGGGCCGCCTCAACGTGCTGCGCGCACTCACCGCCAACCCGAAGGAAGCCCGCGTCATCGCCAGCACCTTCCTGCCCGCCCGGCCGGCCTACGCGCCCGGCGACACCCTGCACCTGGCCGTGGACGTGCAGAATTTGCTCCAGCCGGTGACCGGGCTCACGGTCACGCTCACCTCGCTCTCGCCCTACGTCACGGTGCGGCAGGGCAGCTTTGCGGTGGGCAACATGGCCACGCTGGCACGGGCCACCAATTTCACTGTGCCCTTCCGGCTGGCCGTAGCGGCCAGCGGTATTCCGCTCAACACCACCGCCACGCTGCGCTACCACATTACCGATACGGGCGGCTTTCAGTACGACCAGTACGTGGACGTGGTGCTGAACCCCGACTATGTGGTACTCGATGCCAACGACCTGGCCCTTACGCTCACCAGCCGGGGCAATCTGGCCTTCGATAACCTGGCCGGCACCGTGGGCACGGGCCTGAGCTACCGCACCAGCGGCAACATTCTAAGCGAGGGCGGCCTGCTGCTGGCTACCACGCCCACGCGCGTATCGGACCGGCTGCGCACCAGCGGCGGACAGTCGCGGCAGTCGTTTTTCAGCCTGCGCCAAGCCACCCGTCAGCAGCCCGGGCCCCGCGCCGACCAGGAAGCCCGCGTGGCGTTTCAGGACACTATTCCGGTCGCGGGCAGCCGCGTGCGGAGCGTGGGCGTGGCCGTGCGCCAGCGCGCCTACGCCTGGGCCACGCCCGGCCGCCGCGATTTCGTGGTGCTGGAATACTCCCTCAAAAACCTCACTGCGGATACCCTCAAACCCCTATACGTCGGCATTTTCACCGATTGGGACCTGCCCAACCCCGATGGCGCGGCCCGCAATGCCGCGTCCTACGACACCGCCCGCGCCCTAGGCTACTGCTACGCGCTGGGCGGCCCCGCTGGCACCACGCCCCCGGTGGCCTACGCGGGCATCCGGCTGCTGCGCGGCGGCGCGCCGGCCGTGTACTCCATCGATGGCGGCGCGCCCGCCGGCTCCCCTATCCGCCTAGCCGATGGGTTTTCAGTGGCCGAAAAATTCCTGGCCCTGAGCAGCGGCACCGCCCGCGCCCAGCGCACCGCCGGCCTGCCCAACGGTGCCGATGTGTCGCAGGTGGTGGGCACCCGCCTGGCCCGGCTGGCCCCCGGCGACTCTACCACGGTAGCCTTTGCCGTGCTGGCCGCGCCCACGCTGGCGCAGCTCCAGGCCTCGGCCGATGCGGCGGCTACGGTTTATGGAGCGGTGCTGCCCACGCGCCCGGCCGCTTTGGCAGCAGGCTTTAATGTTTATCCCAATCCTACTACCGGCTTGCTGCGGGTTGAACTAGCGACAGGACTGGGCTTGCGCGAGTTGCTACTCTGCAACGCGCTGGGGCAAGTGGTGCGCCATCAGACTGCTAGCGGCACGGCTGCCACCCTTGACCTGACCAGTCTGGCACCGGGACTGTATGTGCTGCGGGCACAGGGCACCGGCGGCGTCCTTACCCAGGCTGTGATGCTGCGCTAGAAAGCTGCCACTCGCATCAGCAATGTCGATAGATACTTTTCACAACGCAGTGGCGCGTCACTAAAGCCTGTCGGATGATGAGCAAACGGCTTTTCTTAGCAACTATGGACGCCCTCTACTGTTTATAACCCAAGCCATTTATAGCGCAGCTACACCGTCCAGAGCTCGTCCCAGCCGGTGGTGTAGCGCGGCGACCGATGGGCCGCCCGCCCCGCCCAAGCCGGAGCCAGCGGCTGGCCCATTGACGATTTAGCCACACCAGCTGCCGCCAGCTGCACCAGGGGCCGGCCGTAGCGGTTATTCAGCGCATCCAAAGTTGTCATCAGTTGCTGGCGACGCTCTTGGTCGGCCGCCGGGGCACTAAACAGGCCCAGTTGAGCCTGCCCAGCCAACTCCAGCCCACTGAGCAGTATGCCGGCGCGATGATATGCCACGCCGGGCCGGGCCAACTGGCGCAGCCCCCGCAGGGCCGCCTGCGTGAGCAACGCGGTATCGTTGGTCGCTTCGGGCAAGTTGAGCACGACGGTGCGGGTGGCCGGGCCGGCCGTGGGCGCGTAGCGGTCGGTGCCCAGCACTACTGTCACCAGATGCGCGGCCAGCCCGTGCCGGCGCAGCTTCACGGCCGCTTTAGCGGCGAAGGTGGCCACGGCCTCGGCCAGCACGGCGGCCTCGTGCTGCGGCCGCCCGAAGGAACGGGTGCAGGTGACGCTGTGGCGGCTGGCCGCGCCGGGGCGCAGCTGGTTGCCGTCGTCATCCCACTCGGCGGGGTTCCAGTCGCGGCAGGGCTGGCCGTGCAGCTCGCGCCACAGGCGCTGGCCCACCACACCGCCCAGGTGGCGGCGCAACCAGTGCTCAGGCAAGGCCGCCAGGTCGGCGCCAGTATACACATTCATCTCCAGCAGCTTGCGTGCGTATCGGCGACCAATACCCCACACGTCGGCAATGGCGGTTTGGGCCAGGGCGGCCTCGTATTCGTCGGGGGTGGCCAGCACCAGTACGCCATTGGTGCCCTGCTTACGGGCCAAGCGGTTGGCCAGCTTGGCCAGTGTTTTGGTAGGGCCGATGCCCACGCAAACCGGAATACCGGTGTGCTTTGTCACCGTTTTGCGCAGCTTCTGGCCGTACTTCAGTAAGTCAGGCGCCAGCAGGTTCATGCCCCGAAAATCCAGAAAGGCTTCGTCAATCGAATAGACCTCCACGCCCGCCGCAAAGGTGCTCAGTACCTGCACTACGCGCCGGCTCATGTCGCCATACAAGGCGTAGTTGGAAGAAAACACCCGAACCTGATGCTGCTCCAGCAAGGGACGCACGAGGTGGTAGGGCTCGCCCATTTTCAGGCCCAGGGCCTTGGCTTCGTCGGAGCGCGAAATCAGGCAGCCGTCGTTGTTGGAAAGCACCACCACGGGCCGGCCTTCCAGCTGCGGCGCAAACACCCGCTCGCAGGAAACATAGAAATTATTGCAATCGACGAGCGCATACATAGACAAGGAGGCTGAGTTCGGCGGGGAAATCCACCCATCTATCGGTTTATAACAATGTGTGGGAACACGAAGCCTACGTTTGTGCCGCACCTAGGCCCAGCGGCGGGGCCGGGCTGCTGTCGGCCCCGCCCCCGCCCCATTATTGTCCAGCGAATGAATGACGTGCGTGACCACTCCCCACACCACCAGGCCCATGTCGCGGCTCACGGCCAGGGGCGGATAGCGCGCGTTTTCGGCCACCAGCCAGGGCTGGCCGGCTCGCAGCTGCAAACGCTTGAGGGTGTGCTCGCCCTCCACCACGGCCACCACAATGCTGCCGTGACCGGGACGCAGGGCACGGTCCACGGCCACGAGGTCGCCGGGGTGAATGCCGGCCCCGGTCATCGAGTCGCCGCTGACGCGGGCCAGGAAAGTCGAGGCCGGATTTCGGAACAAATGCTGCGTCAGGTCGAACGGGGCGTCGAGCTGGTCGTCGGCGGGCGAGGGGAAGCCGGCCGGCACCGGGCAACTAAACAACGGCAACTCCCGAGTGCTAAAAAGAGGAGCAGCGATAAAATCGTCAATACATGCAATCATAACAATATTCAGGAAGATTGAAGGCAATATCCCGCACCACTAATTACTAAATAAATTAGCCAATTGTTTCACTCCACCCTGCTCATTACACAACATTCTTTCGCTAGCCATTTCGCAATCTTCATGGCATAATCATGTTGAATATATAAAATAACCCAAATTATCTCCGAAAAAGCCTAAATAAATTTCTTTCCAATTTTTTTAGTTTACCGTAATAATTGTATCTTTGGGTATGTCAAACGTCAAGCTCCCTACGCCGCTGCCCTTGCAGCAATTTGCCCGTTGCGTGAACGACGCGCAACGTCCGGCCGACTACGTTGGCGACTGGCCCGAGGCCGGCCGCGTGTATGCAGTGCGGGTATTGCCGCACGTGCGCACCGGTCATCCGCAGGTGCACGTTCTCGGTTTTTATGCCGAGCGTCCCTACGGGGCTTTTGCCGCCCACCGCTTCGAACAAGTGGCGGACGTATGGTTGAACTAGGCCGCGCCGGCCGTTCGCCCGATGGTTTCATCCCTTAAGACCCCGCTGGCTTCATCGCCGGCGGGGTCGGTTTGTTTGTAGCGGGGTTGGGTACACCAGGTAAAACAGAACGTCATGCAGAGTGCAGCGAAGCATGACGCTCACCAATACCTCGGCTACCGGCCGTAGATGTGGAAAATCCCCTTGTCGGAGGGCGTCCAGAGGCAGGCGCGCTGGCCACTGGCTTTCAGGGCGTTGTTGGTCCAGGTGTTGCAGGTGTAAAGGAAGCTGTAGACGCGGTGGGCTTCGTAGAAAGCATCGTCCTGGCCGTAGCTGTGGCCTTTAATGTGCTGGGCGCGGCCAGCGGCATCGAGGGCAAAGCTGCGCTGGATGTAGTCAATCAAGCGGGCGTATTCGGCGTGGCTGAGGTGGAGCGGGATGGTTTCGGGGCCGGGCGCGAGGCTGTGGAAGTAAGTGGTGTGCATGGCCGAAGTGCCCAGCCAGAACGCCGCCACGAAAGCGGTGCTGAGCTTGAGGTCGGCCCAGGTGGGCGTGTCGAGGTAAAAGCCCTTATCGCCCCAGCCGAAGGCAATGTAGCGCATGGTGCTGTCCTGGGAGGGAATGTTGGCGATGGGCAGCGACTGGTTCCAGTCAATCTGGTCGGTTTTGATGGGCAGCACGATGTCGGTATGCACGCCGTTGGTGTGCAGGAAAACGGTGACATCGGCCGGGGCGTTGGGGTCGGTTTTGGCTACCGGAATGCGCGAGAGCGTGAGCGCGGCCCCGACGTAGAGGGCAATTGCTCCCATGAACGAAACGAGGCCGTAGCCCGCGATGCGGGCCGTTTTCTGAATGGTGGAGGGCATAGCATGAGTGAGATGGCGGCCGTAGCCGGGTGCCTATACGGTTGAGGCTGACTGAAAGCCGTGAGAAAGTACGTGGCCTGTACTTTTGCCCCGTTCCCGCCCTGCTCCCGGGCCCCCTTTCCGTTATGTGGACCTCAACCTCCGAGCGGCTGGCCGCCCTCGATGCCGAATGGCGGCAGCCCACGGCCCGCTTTCGCAACTTTCCGCTCATTGCCCGCTACCACGCGGCGGTGTCAGCCGAGCCCGCCTACCACCGCCTCGACCAGCAAACCTGGACCGACCTGAACGGCGACGAGCTGTTCATGCTGCTGGACGGCACCGTGAGCCGCGTGGGCCAGCAATGCCTCTACCACCGCCTGCGCAGCCCGCTGGACGATGCAGCGGCGTTGCACGACTTCGACGAAGCGTCTGGCTTCTTCGCCGCCCGGCCCACCGAGCGCGGCCAGGCCCAGCTGGCCCTCAGCCGCCTCACCTCTACCGAAGCTTATTACCTGACGGACCTGCTGGCCGGAGAGGCCCTGCCCGAGCTGCCTTGGGCCGCGGCCGCCCCGGCGCTGGTGCTGCTGTTGCTGGCCACGGCCGTAGGCGGCTTCTGGGAGCCAGCGCTCTGGCTGCTCACGGCGGGGCAGTTGCTGGTGCACACGCTGCTGCACTTCTGGAACCGGGCGCGGGTGGTGGCTGGGGTGCGGCCCATGCTGCAACTGGGCAGCCTCTACCGCGCCGGGCGCGACTTAAGCCGGCTGAGCCTGCCGCTGCCCGCTCTGCGCGGGCTGGCCGCGCCGCTGGGCCGGCTGGGCTCCATCGTGAACAAGGTGGCGTTTTTGCAGTTTGAGGGCCAATTGCAATCGGACCTGGCGGCGCTGCCGTGGCTGATACTGCAGTACGTCAAGATTGTGCTGCTGCTTGATTTCATCGTGTACCACCGCTGCCGGCGCGACGTGGAGCAGCACGCCGGGGCCATCCGGGCCGTGTACGAGGCGGTGGGCTACGCCGATTGCGCGGTGGCGGTGGCCGGGTTTCGGGCGCGGCAGGCGCATTGCGTGCCCACGTTCACGACAGTTGAAACCGGCCTGCGCCTTACGGCCGCATACAACCCGCTGGTATCCGGCTGCGTGCCCAACGACCTGACCATGACCGAGGCCAGCGTGCTGCTCACGGGCTCAAACATGTCGGGCAAAACCACGTTTATGCGCACCATTGGGCTCAATACGCTGCTGGCCCAGACCATTGCCACTTGCCCGGCGGCATCTTATGCAGCTCCTTTTCGGCGGGTGGTGTCCAGCATCAACCTGGCCGATAACCTGCCCGAGGGCAAGAGCTACTACTTTGCGGAGGCCGAGGCCGTGCTGGGCTTCATTCAGCAAGCCGAGGGGGGTGGCTACCTGTTCATTCTCGATGAGCTGTTTAAGGGTACCAATACGGTGGAGCGCATTGCGGCCACGCAGGCCGTGCTGGCACACCTGCAAACGCGCAGCCTGGTGGTGGCCTCCACGCACGACGGCGAGCTGGGCGCGCTCCTCGCCCCGGCCTTCACCGAATACCACTTCTCCGAAACCGTGACCGAGGCCGACTGGTACTTTGACTACCAGCTCAAGCCCGGCCCGCTCACCACCCGCAACGCCATCCGGCTGCTCGCCCGGGCCGGCTACCCTGCCAGCATCGTGCAGCAGGCCCTAACCCTGAGCCGCACGCTGGACGCCGCGGGATGAGCGCATTACGCGCCAAAGCAGCCCAAACGGCAACTTTTCCGGCGTTCTCAACGAACACCCAGCCTATGCACTTCACCGTTATCACCCCTACCCACCAGCGCCGCGAGCTGCTGCCCGAAGCCGTGGCCAGTGTGCGCGCCAGCGTCAGCGCCCCGCTCGATTTCTCCTTCGAACACCTGATTTACGACAGCGGCTCGCGCGATGGCACGGCCGCCTACCTGCGCGAGGCCGCCGCTCAGCCCGGCCCACCGTTGCGCCACTGGCACTCGCCCGGCCGCCAGCTGGCCGGCGCGGCCCGCAACCACCTCATCGCGGAAGCCGCGCTCGATGCCTGGATTGTGCCCTTGGACGACGACGATATCATGCTCCAACGCACCCTGCACCACTACGCTGCCCAGATTCAGGCCCACCCCGGCCGGCCGTGGCTTGTGGCTGATTTCCTGCGCGTGGATGAAAGCGGCCGCTATCTGCCCAACGAGGACTATTACGCCTGGCAGTTCGATTCGTCTACGGCCATGCTCCAGGCCATTTTTCGGGCCGAGCATTTCATTCAGGGCAATGTGTGCTACAGCCGGACTTTCGTGAACGAAGTGGGGGGCTACGACGGCGAGCTGAAAATGGCCGAGGACCTCGACCTCTATGTGCGCTTCCTGCTGGCCGGGCAACTGCCGGTGGTGTGCCCGCACATCAGCCACCTGCACCGCTTCCATGCCCGCAACGTGAGCATTGGGGTCGATGCGGAGACTCACAACGCCGACCTGCGGGTGATTTATCAGAAATACGCGCAGCAATTGCGGGCTTTGGGTGTGGCTGAACCGCAGTAATATTCACTGTGGCAAGTCAGCTTTGGCAAAGCGATGAATGGGGAGGATACAGTACCTTGCACCGGCATTATTCACTCCTTTCCAACTCAGATGCCGAAATATTTACCCACGCTTTGCCTGCTTGCCGTTGGCGCGATGCTCGCGCTCGCGCAGCCAGCTTCGGCCCAGGCCCTCGACCCGGCTTTTGCGCCAACTACTGTTTTGAACGGTAACGGATATTCAGTCCGGGCCATGCTACTACAGCCTGATGGCAAAGTAGTGGTGGGCGGCAGCGATGATTTCCTGAACGGGGTGCTGACCAGCAAGCTCCGCCGATTAAATGCCGACGGCAGTCCCGACGCCGCTTTTCTGGCTCAAACAGGAACCGGCCCCGACATTGGCACGGTGCAGGCGCTGGCGCTGCAGGCCGATGGCAAAATAGTAGCCGGCGTGCAAAGCATGACTTACTACAGCGGCGTACCGGCCTCGGGCATCGTGCGCCTGAACGCGGACGGCAGCGTGGACGCGGCCTTCAACGCGGGCGGTCTGGGCCTGTCTACACAGCCCAATGCGTCCTTCAATGGAAATATTCGCAGCCTAGCGGTGCAGGCCGACGGGAAAATCCTGGTCGGGACGTGGCCCGTCAGCATTCTGTCGTACTACAACGGGCAGGTGGTGGGGAGCCTCTTGCGCCTGAATACGGATGGCAGCCTCGACACCGGCTTCAACCTGGGCAGCGGCCTGACCCGCACCAATGCCGAACCGGCGGTAGAAGCCATTGTGGTGCAAGCCGACGGAAAAATTCTCGTGGGCGGCCGCTTTGACGCGCTGAATGGCACGGCGGTAAGCAACTTGGTGCGCCTCAATGCCAATGGCAGCATCGATACCGGCTTTGCCATTGGCAGCGGCATTGGGCAGGTAAACGACGGGGTGCGCGCGCTGGCCCAGCAGGCCGATGGCAAGTTGCTGGTGGGCGGCGGTTTTCACACCTTTAACGGTGCGCCCCTCGATAACCTGCTCCGTCTTAATTTGAATGGCACGCTCGATAACACATTCCAAAGCCCCACAGATTATCCCCTAGTGCTCCATCTGCGCCCGCAGGCCAACGGCAGCATTCTGCTGGCCGGTAACTTCCGGCGCTACAACGGCGCGGTGGTGGGCGGGGTGGCGCGGCTGAGCAGCACGGGCGTGCTCGATGCCAGCTTCGTTTCGGGCGCGGGCATCACCACCAGCTACACGTACGATTTCCTCCCGATTGCCAACGGGCAATACTTGGTGGGCGGCGGCTTCACGGACTACAGCGGCACGCCCCGCACCGGGCTGGCGCGCCTGACCAGCACGGCCGCCCTGGACCTGACCTACAACCCCGTGTACGGATACAAAGGCAGCATTTCGGCCGTAGGCGCGCTGCCCAACGGCCAGTTGCTGGTGCAGGGCTCGTTCAGCAGCTTCAACGGCACGGCGGCGGCCAGCGGCTACGGTACGCCCCACTTAATCAATGCCAACGGCACGTACAGCGGCCCCGTGCCCGGCACCAATACCGGCATCGGCACCGTGCTCCTGCTCCCCAACGGCCAGTTGTACCGGCTGGCCCCGGCCCCCACGGGCACCGTGGCCACCCTGACCCGGCTGCTGGTCGATGGCACCACGGATGCCAGCTTCGCCCCGACTACCGTGAGCAATAGCCCCGACTTGGTGAATCTGGTACTGAATTCCACCTCTGCCGGGGGGCTGTTCCTGCTGGGCAATTTTGCCCGGGTAAACGGCACCGCCCGCACGGGAGTAGCGCGCCTGCTGCCCGATGGCAACCTCGATGCCGGATTCGCGCCCGCCCAGCCGTGGGGCACCACTTTCAACACGCTGCCTGCCCCAACAGCGGCTTCCCTACCCAACAATCAGGCCCTGATTGGCTGGACCGATACCCAGAGCCACTTGTTGCGGCTCACGGCCACAGGGGCCCCCGACCCGGCCTTTAGCATTGGCACGGCGGCCGGGGCGGCGGGCACTTTTGCTACGGTGACGCAACCCGATGGGCGGCTGCTGGTGACGGGTTCCTTCACGAGCTTTAATGGGCAGGCCGCGCCGGGGCTGCTGCGCTTGCTGCCCACCGGCGCGCCCGATGCCACCTTTGTGCCCGCCCTTTCGCTGGACCGCCTAGTGGTGCAGCCCGACGGCCGCATTCTGGGCACCCAAAACGCCCACCGCCCCACCAATCAGTTGCGTCGCCTTAACGCCGATGGCTCCCTCGATGCTTCGTTTGCGGCCGTCCCCATTCCCGAGCCGCCCTATTACCACACCGGCCTGCTGGGGTACCTGCTACAACCCGCCGATGGCAAAATCCTGCTCTACGGCGATTTTACCACGGTCAATGGCCAGTCGCGCACCGGCCTGGCCCGCCTCGGCAACACGCTGCTGGCCAACCAACCGGCCTTCGCAGCCGCGCCGGAGTTGGAGATATTCCCTAACCCCGCCCAGCAGCAAGCCACGCTACGCATCCCGGCTACGGCCGTTGCGGCCACCGCCCAGCCGGTGCTGCTGCTTGATATGCAAGGCCGCACGGTGCGCCGCTTCACGCTGCCCGCCCGCCAGTCGGAGGCTACCATTTCTCTTTCTGACGTAGCGTCTGGCGTTTATCTGCTGCAAACCACTACCAGCCAAGGCCCGGTCCGGCAGCGGGTAGCGGTGACGCGCTAGGCCGCTTTTTGAATCGCTGCGTCAAAAGAAAACCAGGCATATTTTTGGCCTTTTACCAGTTCAAGCCCATGCCTGCCCCCGCACCCCAGGTTTCTGACGAAGTGTACGCCATCCCGGCCGCCTATCGGAAGATGGAAAATACGCACATCCTGTTTTGGCTGCTGAAGGACATTGCCTGGTGCATGGTATGGCGGCCGCTGGGCCTGCTCATGGTGCTGCCCACGCTGGGCATTGCCGTGGTCATTGCCTGGCGCACCCGCGCTTACGCCTCGGAGCTGGCCCACAACCTGGCCATTGTGTTCTGGATTACGGCCAACTCCTACTGGATGACCAGCGAGTTTTTCGGGTTCGATACCGTGCAGGTGGCTCCGCACGTCACGGGCAAGCACCTGGCGCTGGTGCCGTTTCTTATTGGGCTGGGCATTTTGCTGTACTATTACCTCGTGCAGAAGCCCCGCGAAACCCGCGCCAACCAAGTGGCTACGCTGTAATGCAACAGCGCAGTAGCGCGAACTATCCAGCTCACGCCACCGACTTTCTCTGTTCTGCATGACTTCTGACGAACAACAAGCCCGCATCGAGCTCCGCGCCTGGCAGCTCAAAATGCAGCGGGCGCCTTCGTTCCTCAACAACTTTGCCCGGCGCGTGCAGGTGCGCCTCAATGCCTTTCTGCCCGAAAAGGTGCACCAGGCCATCACAGCCGCCATCCGCCAAATGGTGCGCGGCGTACTCTTCGGCTCGCAGCACACCACCGGCAAGGTGCTGGCCGATGTC
The DNA here is from genome assembly GCF_054776515.1 of Hymenobacter terrigena. Classification (NCBI taxonomy): domain Bacteria; kingdom Pseudomonadati; phylum Bacteroidota; class Cytophagia; order Cytophagales; family Hymenobacteraceae; genus Hymenobacter; species Hymenobacter terrigena. The sequence continues at coordinate 763,438 of NZ_BAAHBU010000003.1, read as the reverse complement.
TCTTTTGCGCAGCGCGAAACCGCCGTGCGTGCTCAAATTCGCAACTACCGCACCATGGCCACCGCCGAAGGGGCCATGACCGGCGCGGGCGGCTTCCTGCTCGGCCTCGCCGATTTTCCGCTGCTGCTCGGCCTCAAGCTCAAGCTGCTGTTCGACGTGGCCGCCGCCTACGGCTACGACGTGCACGACTACACCGAGCGCCTCTACCTGCTCTATGTATTTCAGCTGGCCTTCAGCAGCCAGCACACCCGCAACGCGACTTACCACCGCCTTGCCGACTGGGACGCCTACCGCCTCACCCTGCCCCTGAACCCGGAGGAATTCGACTGGCGCACCTTCCAGCAGGAGTACCGCGACTACATCGACCTCGCCAAAATGGCCCAGCTCCTGCCCTTCGTGGGCGCGGCCGTGGGCGCCGTGGCCAACTACAAACTCATCGAACAGCTGGGCCACACGGCCATGAACTGCTACCGGATGCGGTATTTCGCGGCGGCAAATACAGGTGAAACCACCCTAACTACCCGGCCAAATTAATCTGGGCACCGTACGCCCGGGGGTCGGAGACGAATAGAAATTACAGGGTAGTCCGGCTCAGGGTTGGCAATACGGTGGAGCAGGCCCGGCGGCACATACGGGCTCTCCTGCGCCGTGAGCATCAGGGTTTGGTGGCCCAACTCAAAAATGGGCTCGCCCCGAGGACTAGAAGTACGGCTACAATTCACACTATATAACCTCGCGTTCGTTAAAACATCATGTCCCTATGGCATCAATAACACGTGTCATCCCTTCGGGGCGAAATTCAGAATCACGCATCAGATTTATAATTAAATTCCTCAATGTTTCATATCCGACATTCAATTCCTTGTGATATTTACCTGCAAAACACTTCAATATATCACGCCCCCTGAACTCATTTATCCACCTATCCTCATTTAAAGCATTATTCAACTCATTTTCAAGTCTGGCTTCCAACTCAACAAGAGATTCTATTTGCAGAACTGAATCAAGCACTTTCCCAATACTTCCCATCGAGCGTTCAGCTGCATTTCTGAACCCCTCAGACAAAGAATTTTTGGGGTCGAATTTTGTAGACACGCATTGCACGAGCTTGGAATTAACGTACTTCTCCATTTTAATATGGAGTAAAGATTTTATGGTTTGAGCAGCACAACCTTTGAGAGAGGCAAAGATTTCATCTTCGCTGAGGTCACTTCCTCCGAGCTGTAGTTTTTGCATTGCCCGCTTTATGAAAAAGGGATTAAGCAAGTAGTTCTCAATATGGTATACATCCCATTTGAAACGACGTTCTGGGTCCGGCACTTCAGGACCGTCAAAGTCACGGTCTACAATCGAGTAGAAGCGCGCCCTCAACTTACCTTCACCAGATGCTTTATCCAAAAGTTCATGCATAGTCCCCACACGACGCTTGTTCCCTGCAGATATAAGATTCACTCGTTCAACAAATTCCGGGAATAAATTACGAATAATATTTGTGTCGATTTCTGATTCTTCTCCTTCTAAAATTATCACCTTTGAACGAGGGCTGTATGAGGCTAAATCCCCAACCAAGTCAAGAATCGCTCGCTCTATGTCACCTAAAGCATTAACTCGCTCTAGTTGATTATACTCCTGACCTGATTTATTATAGGCTGGATGCATGTGATACACATTATACCCTGGCTCCTCCACTGCTCCTCTCAGCAGTGCATCAGAATGTGTAATAAGAAGAATTTGATTGTTTAGAGCTGCACCTAGATGCTTTTGGTAAAATCTAGGCAATCCGTTAACCACTCTAGGATTTAGGTGCATTTCAGGTTCATCCAGCAAAATAATAGAATTACGTGGAGCGCCATTTCGAATTCGTAAATAACCAAGTAAAATCTCTTTTTCGCCTGAACTCAAATCGTTTATATCGTGCTCACGCCCATTTTCAAGTTGTATTGGAAACGTCAGTCCTCCATTTAGGGAAGAACGGATTCCTAGAAATTTTTTCCCTGGAAAAAAGATTGCAAAAAGCTCAACCAATGATTGTTCTAAACTATTTCCATTTTCAAAAACCTGACCTTCGTTTTCATATGCATTTTTAGCGATGAGCTGGGATATATAAGACCTAGCCATTTCAGCCTTTACACCATTATATTTATTCTGAATATTGTAAAGAGCATGCTGGCTCTTATTTGCGACATTAACATTTCCCTGCAATTGGAGTGTATCAACCTGTTCTCTGGCATAAACTCGGTTAGCACTATGATAATCTATTATTCCCATGATTTCCGGTTCATACATCGAAAAAACGAATTGCATAACAGGAGATGGGGTTACAGTAACTTCACCATTGACATTAAGCCGAATTTCTGCGATATGTGAACTTTGTTTCAATTCTTGCTCGACTTCTTTGGTAATTCCTAATGAGTCTTCCATCATATCTTTTAAAATTCTTGCCTGGGCAGCAGGCACCAAATGTTGTGCAACCGGAGGGCCAGGCATATTATTACTTTTGGCCTGGAGATATAATTTGTCATAAACATTTTTTGAATTATTTTCAATATATTTCTTCTCTTCAGTATTCAATTCAAACTCCGCTTTTATTACTATATTTTTTGTTACGTCATAAAACACTTTTTGCACATCTTGCTGCATTTTATTTATGTCAATTCCAAATTCAGTGAACCAGAGAAAATATTCCCCTTGATTATATTGCCCATACGCCGATTTTAAGAGACGTATAGCATCGAATATACTAGACTTACCACAACCATTAGGCCCTGATATCACAATTGCGTTTGACAAATTATTCATTTCAAGCAGATTAATAGCTCGAAAATTTTCGATACGAATAGACAATATTTTCATATGAATTTTTATTTTTGAATGCTTTGCAATATAGGCTACTTATTACCAATACGGCCGCCCCAGTTTCCTGAGGCGGCCGTTGCTACTTAAGCAGCTATTGCTACTCGCTTATTTCTGCGAGAGCTGGGCTCCGCTGGCTTCTTTCATCCGAATCAGGTTCAGGGCCGAACCAGCCTTGAACCACTCAATCTGGCCTTCGTTGTAGGTGTGGTTGAGGGTGATGAGGTCGGTGTCGCCGTCGGCGTGGTGCAGGCGAGCCTGCAGGGGCTTGCCTTCCTGGAAATCCGTCAGGCCGAGGATGTCGATGATGTCGCTTTCCTCAATCAGGTCGTAGTCGGCCTTGTTGGCAAAGGTGAGACCGAGCATGCCCTGCTTCTTCAGGTTGGTTTCGTGGATGCGGGCGAAGCTCTTCACAATCACGGCGCGCACGCCGAGGTGGCGGGGCTCCATGGCGGCATGCTCGCGCGAGCTGCCTTCGCCGTAGTTCTCGTCACCAATCACCACGGTGCCGATGCCGGCGCTCTTGTAGGCGCGGGCCGACTGCGGCACGGTGGTGTAGCCATCGCCCTGCACCGCGAAGTTGCGCACCGAGTTAGCCTCGCCGTTGAAGGCGTTGGTGGCTCCGATGAGCATGTTGTTCGAGATGTTGTCCAAGTGGCCGCGGTATTTCAACCACGGGCCGGCCATCGAAATGTGGTCGGTGGTGCACTTGCCCTGGGCTTTGATGAGCACACGCAGGCCCAGCAAATCGGTGCCTTCCCAAGGTTTGAAAGGCTCCAGGAGTTCGAGGCGGTCCGAAGTCGGGCTCACCAGTACCTGTACCTTGCTGCCATCGGCGGCGGGCGCCTGGAAACCGGCATCTTCCACGGCGAAGCCTCGGGGGGGCATTTCCACGCCCTGGGGTTCGTCGAGCTTCACGGGGCCGTTTTTACCGGGCAGCGTGTCGATGAGGGGGTTGAAGGTCAAATCGCCGGCGATGGCGAAGGCCGTCACGATTTCGGGCGAAGCCACGAAAGCGTGGGTGTTCGGGTTGCCGTCGTTGCGCTTGGCGAAGTTGCGGTTGAAGCTCGTGATGATGGAGTTCTTGCGCTTGGGGTCGTCGGTGTGGCGAGCCCACTGGCCGATGCACGGACCGCAGGCATTGGCGAGCACCACGCCGCCCATGTCGGCAAACGTGTCGAGGAGGCCGTCGCGGGCCACCGTGTAGCGCACCAGCTCCGAGCCGGGCGTGATGGTGAACTCAGCATTCACGGTCAGGCCCTTGTCAACAGCCTGCTTGGCAATGCTGGCGGCGCGGGTGATGTCTTCGTAGCTGGAGTTGGTGCACGAGCCGATGAGGCCCACTTCCAACTTCTCGGGCCAGCCGTGCTCCTTCACGGCAGCGGCAAACTCCGAAATGGGCCAGGCGGCGTCCGGCGTGAACGGGCCGTTCACGTAGGGCTCCAGCGTGCTGAGGTCGATTTCGATGAGCTGGTCGTAGTATTTTTCGGGCTGGGTGTACACCTCGTCGTCGGCGCGCAGGTGCTGGCGCACGGCGGCGGCGGCTTCCGCGATTTCGGCGCGGCCGGTGCCGCGCAGGTAGTCGCCCATTTTCTCGTCGTAGGAGAATACCGACGTGGTAGCGCCGATTTCAGCGCCCATGTTGCAGATGGTGCCTTTGCCGGTGGCGCTCAGCGCCTCGGCGCCATCGCCGAAGTACTCGATGATGGCCCCGGTGCCGCCTTTCACGGTCAGGATACCGGCTACTTTCAGAATCACGTCTTTGGCCGAAGTCCAGCCGTTCATCTTGCCGGTCAGCTTCACGCCGATGACTTTCGGGAATTTCAGTTCCCAGGCCATGCCGGCCATTACGTCTACCGCGTCGGCACCGCCTACACCGATGGCAATCATGCCCAAACCACCCGCGTTGGGGGTGTGCGAGTCGGTGCCAATCATCATGCCGCCGGGGAAGGCGTAGTTTTCGAGCACTACCTGGTGGATGATGCCCGCACCGGGCTTCCAGAAGCCGATGCCGTATTTATTGGAAACCGAGGCCAGGAAGTCGTAAACCTCCTTGTTTTCGGTGTTGGCTTCGGCCAGGTCGGCCGTGGCGCCGTCCTTGGCCTGAATGAGGTGGTCGCAGTGCACCGTGGAGGGCACGGCGGCCGTGGCCTTGCCGGCCTGCATGAACTGGAGCAGCGCCATTTGGGCGGTAGCATCCTGCATGGCCACGCGGTCGGGGGCGAAATCGACGTAGGAAACGCCGCGCTCGTAGGCCTGCTTAACATCGCCACCGTAGAGGTGAGCGTAGAGAATTTTCTCGGTGAGCGTAAGCGGGCGTGCCACGGCGGCGCGGGCCGCCTCGATGCGGGAACCCATGCCGGCGTACACCGAGCGAATCATTTCCAGGTCGAAAGCCATAGGATGCGTGTTATATATAGAGTGATTGCGCAAATGTAGCACCTGCTGTAGGTTATGCCTAATTTGGCACGCGGATGCCATTTTTAAGTGTAAACGTAGGGGCGGCACCCGTCGTTTTGATGAAGTTGGGCCAGGCCGGCCCCAAAGCGCGGCCGGGTGGGCGGCAACCTATCGGGCGGTCTGGTGGTTGTGGGGCTTCTGTTCGCATTTTTGCGTTTACTTATGAATAACAATCTTCTCTGCCTAATGGCTACGGCCGCGCTGGGCTTGGGCCTCGCTGGCTGCTCTTCCAACTCCTCTACTTCCGAAACGGCGGCCACTGGCGGCTCTTCGGCGGCCCCAGTGCTCACGCCCGGCCCGTGGCGCGGCGTGCTGGCCACGCAGGGCCAGGAAATTCCGTTTTTGTTTGAGGTGAAAACCGAAGCCGGCCAGCCGGTGGTTTACCTGATTAACAAAGGCCTGAACGGCGAGGAGCGGCTGCGCTGCGAGGACATTAAATCGGCCGGCGACTCCACTACTATTCGAATGCACGCTTTCGATGCCGCGCTGGTGGTGCGGGCCGATGGCCCGGATAAGCTGAAAGGCACCTGGGTGAAGTACGACTCAAAATCGCCTTACCGCGTGCCAATGACGGCCACAGCAGGCGCGCAGGAGTTGTTTCCGGCCGCCAAATCGGCGGAAAAGCCGGGCAACTTTGGCGGTACCTGGCGGGCCAATTTTGGCGAAGGCAACGAGAGCTACCCGGCCACGGGCGTGTTCACCCAGCAGGGCAACCACCTGACGGGCACCTTCCTCACCACCACCGGCGACTACCGCTACCTCAGCGGCACAGTGAGCGGGCAGAAAATGGCGGTAAGCACCTTCGATGGCAGCCACGCCTTCCTGTTCACGGCCCAGAACGGGCCGAAGGAGCCGGTGGACATCACCAAAGAGTACGCCCCCAACACACTGTTTGGCGACTTCTATTCCGGTAAATCGGGCCACGAAACCTGGACGGCCGTGCCCGACCCCAAGGCCAAGCTGCCCGACGCCGATACCCTCACTTACCTCAAAAAGGGCGAAAGCCGGCTGAATTTCAAGTTTCCGAACGTGATTGAGGGCAGCAGCATCTCCCCCACCGACCCCAAGTACCGGGGCAAGGTGGTGGTGCTGCAAATCCTGGGCTCGTGGTGCCCCAACTGCATGGACGAGACCAATTTCCTGGCCCCGTGGTACGAGAAGAACAAGGCGCGCGGCGTAGAAATCATCGGCCTGGGCTACGAGCGCAAGCCCGACTACGCGGTATCGGCCGCCAAGCTGCGCAACATGCGCGAGCGGTTTCACATGGGCTACGACGTGGCCTTTGCGGGCGTGGCCGACAAGGATTCGGTGGCAAAGTCGCTGCCGCAGCTGGCGAAGTTTCTGGCCTTCCCGACCACCATTTTTCTCGATAAAAAGGGCAATGTGCGGAAGATTCATACCGGCTTCTCGGGGCCGGGCACGGGCAAGTATTACCAGGAGGAAATCGACGGCTTCAATAAGACCGTGGATAAGCTGCTGAAAGAATAAGCCGGGGCCGCAGCATTAGAGCCGGCCTGAAGGGGCTTGTCCTTCCGGCGAAGGAGGTATCTGGATACAATCACCAGATACCTCCTTCGCCGGAAGGACAAGCCCCATTTTTTATGCGATGCCGAGGACAATAAGGCGGCATTGCATAGTATATTGTGATATGGCATTATTCTTCCGACCGTCGTCCTGCACGACGGCTCGGGGAGGCGGCCATTTCCCCTCACCTCACTTATTCCGGCCATGAAGAACATCCTGGTTTGCACCGATTTTTCGCCCGAAGCCCACAACGCTTTTGAGGTCGCCTTGCAGTTGGCGAAGCGCACGGGTGGCCGCCTCATGCTGCTGCACGTGTTAGAAGAGGCCAATGGCGTGGCAGGCGGTTTCAGCACGATGGGCACTCCGGCAGGCGGCCATAGCGTCGACCGGATTTACACCATTAAGTTGCTGGAAGCTACCAAACGCCGCATGCACATCCTGCGCGATGAAGCCGCCCTAATCGCCCCCGAAGTACCGGTGCAGGATGAAGTGGAAGTGGCCCGCATCGGCGACGGAATCCTGCACGCCATCAGCCGCGACCACCCCGACCTGGTGGTGCTGGGCGCACGCGGGCACGGGGCCGTGGAGCATTTTTTCGTAAGCTCCACCACCGAGCGCCTCATCCGGCTGGCGCCCTGCCCGGTACTCACCGTGAAGCACCCGCACACCGATTTCGACGTGCAAAACATTGTCTTTCCGTCCGATTTTTCGACCGATGCCGCCAGTGCCCTGGAGGGCCTGCGCCAGGTGCAGGCCGATTTTCCCAATGCCACGCTGCACCTGCTGCACGTAGCGGCGGGCGGCAGCGGCCACGTGGCCCAGCAGCAAATGCAGGCCTTCGCCCAGCAGCACCACCTGCTCAACTGCCAGACGGCCGAGGTGGATGCCGAGCGCACCAGCGTCGGCATCGAAGAATACGCCCAGAACGTGGGGGCTGATATGGTGGTCATTCCCACCCACGCCCGCTCGGGTCTGAGCCGCTTCCTGCGCACCAGCATCGCCGAAACCGTGGCCACCCACGCCTTCCCGCCGGTGCTCACGTACCACCTGGCGGCGTAGGAACCGGCTGTTTGGCTGTTTCTGACGTCACTATCAGAACGTCATGCAGAGCGTAGCGAAGCATCTTTACCGCAGCAGTAATCAGATTTACTATCCCGGTAAAGATGCTTCGCTACGCTCTGCATGACGTTCTAAAAACCAAGCCCCCACCTACCCCCGCAGCCGCAGCCGGACCTGAAAATCATGCTTCGGCCGGAGGGTGATGAGCGGCTGCACGGTCACGGGTGGCTGGCCGGCCACCCATTCAATATCGAACTGCCGCAGCAGCTCCAGCGTCACGAGCTGCATTTCGGTGAGGGCAAACTGCATGCCGATGCACAGGCGCGGCCCGCCGCCGAAGGGCACGTAGGCATTGGCTTGCACCGGCCGCGCCGCATCGGGCGCAAAGCGGCCGGGCCAGAATTCCTCGGGCGCGGTCCAGTACTTGGGGTCGTGGTGGAGGCCGTGGAAATAGAGCGAAAACAGCGTACCCTGGGGGATGCGCAGGCCGCGGTATTCGTCGTCGGCCAGGGCCACACGGTCCACCATCCAGGCGGGCGGGTAGTGGCGCATGGCCTCCTGCACGGCATTCAGGGCGGTGCCCAGGCGCGGCAGGTCCTCAAACGTAGGCGTGCGGCCGGCCAGCACGGCGGCCATTTCCTGCTGAATCACCCCGGCCTCGGCCGGATGGTGGGCCAGCAGGTAGGTGAGCCAAGTGAGGGCGTTGGCACTGGTTTCGTGGCCCGCCACGAGCAGGATGAGGGATTCGTCGATGAGGCGGTCGGGCGGCATGGGCTCGCCGGTGTCCTCGTAGCGCACGTCGAGCAGCATTTGCAGCAGGTCATCGGGCGGGATGGCGTTGGGGCGCGCGTTGGCCTGCTGGCGCTGGGTAATGAGGCCGCCCAGCAAGGCGCGCAGTTCGGCCGCCAGCGCATCGTGATACGCAAACCGCCCGCGCAGCCGGAACCACGGCTTGAGGTAAGGCTGCCGGATGGAGCGCACGAAAAACGCCTGAATCTCGGTAATCAGCCCCGCCAGCCGGTCCAGCTCGGCCTCCGGAAAGTTGGTACTGAACACCGAGCGGGCAATAATGCGGAAGGTGAGGCGCGTCATCAATTCGTGGACGGCCACGGTGGTAGCGCCGCCTGTGCCCGTGGCCTGCGCCAGCAGCGGGGCCAGCGTTTCGGCCGTGATTTCCTGCATCAGGCCGGTGAGGCCCGCCACCCGCTGTCGATGGAAACCCGGCTGAATGAGCCGGCGCTGCCGCAGCCAGTCGGGGCCGTCGTTGGTGAGCAGGCCGTGGCCGATGTAGCGCGAAAAGCCCTGCGTAAACTTCGACTTGGCGTAGTTCCGGTTGTTTTTCTGCAACACGTGCTGAATCAGCCCGGGGTCGCGGGTGAGGATGCTTTTCTCCACGCCGCCGATGAACAGCTCCACCGTGTCGCCATAGCGCGCCAGCGTGTCGTTCAGCACCGGCAGCGGGTCTTTCGCCAACGCAAACGAGCGCAGCAAGGAGCGCCAGCGCGGCAGCCGGGGCAGCCGAAACGCATTTTCCGGGGCTTTTTCAGATGCGGTCAGCTCATTCATAACACCGGGCCGCAATTGGATGCGGGGCCCCAAAAATAAACCGGCGCGGCGGGCAGCTCATCTTTTTTCAAAGCAGCCGCGTACAGCCCCCAAGGCTCCGGCCCGACACCCCACTTTCTTTCTCCAAATTTCCCGCTCCTTATGTGGATTCAGCAACAACCCAACGCCCCCGCTCCGCTCGCCGACCTGCAAGGCCGCACCGTCGGCCTCAAGTTTGAGTGCAACAAGTGCCACACCGAAGTCTTCACCGACCTCATCGGCGTGCCCGCCCCCAACGACCAGGCCGACTCGCCCGCCCATGCTGATAACCACGAAATCGAGGAAATAAAGTGCCCCGGCTGCGACATGATTCACACCCTAGAGGTCGACAGCTCCTTCGACGGCGTGACCTTCAAAGTAAGCGAAGTGAAGCCCGGCAGTGTGAGCTATCAGGTGTCACAGTAATCAGGACCACGGATTCGCTCGGATTTTTCGGATTTCACGAATTTTTCAGTCAAATTTCTTTTCCGTTTTTTGGACCAAAAACATAAAAAAAAGCCTCCCGTATGGGAGGCTTTTTTTATGCAGGAAAAACCCCTGATTGAAGCCCGTAGTCGACCACAAAATCCGTGAAATTCGAAAAATCCGAGCGAATCCGTGGTCTTATTTCTCCCGCTCAATCGTGTAATTAATCAACCCTTCCAACGACGTGCGGCTGGGCGATTCCGGGAAGGTGTGCAGAATGGCGAGGGCTTCGTCGCGGTAGCGTTTCATGGTTTGCACGGCGTAGTCTAGGCCGCCCGATTTTTTCACGAATTCAATGACCTGCTGCACCCGGTCGCGGTGGCCGTCGTTGTTTTTTACGTTGAAAATAACCTTACGTTTTTCCAGCCAGGAAGCCTTTTGCAGGGCATAAATGAGCGGCAGCGTCATCTTTTTTTCCTTGATGTCGATGCCCACGGGTTTGCCGATTTCGGCAGTGCCGTAATCGAATAAGTCGTCCTTAATCTGGAAGGCAATACCCACTTTTTCGCCGAATAAGCGGGCGCGCTCAATCACTTCTTTATCGGCCCCGACGGAAGCCGCGCCCACCGCCGTGCAGGAAGCAATTAGCGAAGCGGTTTTTTGCCGGATAATGTCAAAATAAACGTCTTCGGTGATGTCTAGTTTGCGGGCTTTTTCGATTTGCAATAATTCGCCTTCGCTCAGCTCGCGCACGGCGTTGCTCACGATTTTCAGCAGGTCGAAATCATCGTTTTCGAGGGCCAGCAGCAGGCCGCGCGAGAGCAGATAATCACCGACCAAAACCGCAATTTTATTTTTCCAGAGCGCATTAATCGAGAAAAAGCCACGCCGGTAGTTGCTCTCGTCCACCACGTCGTCGTGCACGAGGGTGGCGGTGTGCAGCAGCTCGATGAGGGCGGCCCCGCGGAAGCTGGCATCGGGCAGCGGGTCGCCGGTGGCGGGCTCGGGGCGGGTGGCGCGGGCCGTGAGAAACACGAACATGGGCCGAACCTGCTTGCCCTTGCGCTTCACGATGTAGCCCATTATCTTGTCGAGCAGCAGCGCTTTGGTGCGCATCGACTGGCGGAATTTGTGCTCAAACTCTTCCATTTCGGCCGCGATGGGGGCCTGAATCTGGTCGAGGGACAAAGGGGAGTATTGGGGCATTGCGGCGACAATGATACGGCAGAACGGCGGAGAGGCCACCAGCGCGAGGCCAACCTTTTGGGGCAGCTACGAATTATAACCGCGGCGGCGGCCATTTGGCTGCGCTTCTCTCCTACCTTCGCCATATGCTCACTCATGCCTCCTTCCTGCTCACGGGCGCAGCCCACGGCCGGCCTTTTGAGGCCGATGCCACCTACCACGCCACCGGCCATCCCAAGCCCGTGCTGCTGTTCGTGCACGGCTTCAAGGGGTTTAAGGACTGGGGCCACTTTCCGCTGCTGGCCGATTACTTCGCAGAGCAGGGCTTTGTGTTCGTGAAGCTGAACCTGTCGCACAACGGCATCGTGGTGGGCGGCACCGGTGATTTGGAGGATTTGGACGCCTTCGGCCGCAATAATTTCAGCATTGAGCTCGATGATATCGGGCAGCTAATGGATGCGCTTTTTACGCCCGGGGCCACGCCGGTGCCGGCCGCCGAAATGGATTTGCAGCGGTTTTTCCTGGCGGGCCACAGCCGGGGCGGTGGCCTGGCGCTGCTGAAAGCCGCCGAAGACCCGCGCGTGCGGGCCGTGGCGACGTGGGCCGCCATCGCCGAAGTGCACCCGCAGTGGCCGCAGTCAGTGTTCGATGAGTGGCAGCGCACGGGCGTGCTGCACGTGCCCAACACGCGCACCGGCGTGGAGCTGCCCATGCACTACCAGATTGTGGAGGACTACCACGCCAACCGCCCGCGCCTCGACATTCCGCACAACGTGCGCCGCAAGCTCAGGCAGCCGCTGCTCATCATCCACGGCGACCAGGACGAAACGGTGGACGTAGCGGCGGCCCACAAGCTACAGCAGCTTAAGCCCAATGCCGAGTTGCTGCTGGTGCCGGATGCCACGCACATGTTTGGCGGCGCGCATCCCTGGCCTGAAACGGAATTGCCCGCGCCCGCCCGGCACGTGGCGGAGGCCACGGCGGCCTTTTTCAAGCGGCAGAAATGAGCGAACCCGCATTAGCTTATCTGCTGCTGGGCTCAAACCTGGGTGACCGCGCCGCGCTGCTGGCTCAGGCTCGGGCCAGGCTAGCTGCAACTGCGGGCGCAATCGTAGCCGAATCCGGTATTTATGAAACCGCCGCCTGGGGCCGCGAAGACCAGCCGGCCTTTCTCAATCAGGCGCTGGCTGTCCGCACGGTTTTATCGCCCGAAGAATTGCTGGCGGCTTGCTTAGCAGCTGAGCAGCTTGCCGGCCGTGAGCGGCACGAGCATTGGGGAAGCCGCACGCTGGATGTTGACGTGCTGCTTTTTGGAAAGGAGGCCATCGCAACGGCCACGTTGAGCGTGCCCCACCCGCGCCTGGCGGAGCGACGCTTCGCACTGGTGCCGCTGGCCGAAATCGCCGGTTCTTTAGTTCACCCGCAATCAGGCGAAACAGTAGCCGCACTACTCGCCCGCTGCCCCGACCCCTTGCCCGTGCGGCCCTGGCCCGGCGAATGAGCCAGCCGGTAGCGGCGGCACCCGGCGCAACTCCTGCGCTACGTGGCTTACCCGCACTGCCGCGCCTAGTAGCCAGACGACCATCAGCCCCATTCCCAGCCAGCGCGGGGCCCGGGCCAGCCACCCCGCCAGCACCAGCACCACCACGGGCGCAAACAGCACGCTGGCGTACCGCTCGGCATCGTGAATACCGGCGGCACTCTGGGCAAATACCGTCAGGCCTGCCACTAGAATTACCAGGGCCACGCTGGCGCTCCAAAGAGCGGTTAGCATCAGTTGGATGTGGGAATTCGGTTCGATTTGTGAGCTGGAACGCGTTATTGGGCGATGTGACGAAGTGGTTATTGGAACGGCTTCTGAACTAGCTCCAGCGACATAAGCAACTGGCTTAGCCGTAGCGCTGCGGCGCGGCCACAGCAGCCAACCCAGTATTAATAGCGCAGTAGTCCATCCAAATGCAGGCAGTAGGGTTCGACTAGAAACCGGAAAAGGCAGCAGCCAGCGCCCCAGCACGAAGCCGTAATCAGCCGCCGAACTGAGAAGCTGGGTCCAGCCCCGGCTGGGGTGGTAGCGGCTGGGCCCGGCCACCAGCAGCGCGTACCATTGCCACAGAATGCCGCTAGTGCCGCCTATCAGGAAGTGTAGGAAAAGAATACCCCGGCCACGCGTTGAAAGCCCGCGCCACCCTCCAGGCAGTAGCCCCGCTCCTACCCCGGCCAGCAGGAAAAGGCCAAGCGTACGTTGCAAAGGCAGCAAAACTCCAACAGCGGTGAGCAGGCCCCACCACTGCCATTGGGCCGTGCGCAGCCATTGCCACAGCGCCACTGCATAAGCCGCAAATAGCAGCAGAAAAACGCTTTCGGCCCACACAAATTTGCTCACCAGCAGCCACGGGGTGCTCAGGGCCAGCATGATGGGCACTGCCAGTGCCCGGCGGGCCGGCAGCAGTTGCCGGCCCAGCCAGCTCCACAGCAACAGGCTGCCCAGCAGGCACGCGCTATGCAAAAGCCGCACGCCGGCCAGCGAGTTGCAGGCGCTCAACAGCAGCGGGAATAGTGGCGGCCAGTAGCGGTACGGCGTGCCGTCGGGGTTGAGCAGGTGGCCGGTTTCGCGCAGGGTGTGGGCAGCGTGGAGGTAGTAGCGCGAGTCACCGGTGCCAGCCAGGCCGGGCGCGGTGGCGTAGGCAAACAGGGCTAATTGCAACAGCCCGGCCGCCACCAGCAGCCCCGGAAAGGGCCACCAGTAGCGCCGGGCTGCGGCAGAATCAGAGGAGGCAGCTTGGGCCATCAGGCGCGGCAAGAGGATGTGGTGCGGACTTTCAGCACGCCCGGTCCGTTCAATACGCGGGCTAAAAGCCCGTGCTACGGCTAGAAGCTGCCTACCGTGGCGGTGGGCACAATTTTCTTCACCAGGCCTTGCAGCACCTTGCCGGGGCCGCACTCCACGAAGTCGGTCGCGCCGTCGGCGGCCATGCGCTGCACCAGCTGCGTCCAGCGCACGGGGGCGGTGAGCTGGGCCAGCAGGTTGGCCTTAATTTCGGCCGGGTCGGTGTGGGGCAGGGCGTCCACGTTCTGGTATACGGGGCAACGGGCGGGGCTGAAAGTGGTTTTTTCGATGGCCTCGGCCAGGGCGGCGGCGGCGCTCTGCATCAGGGGCGAATGGAAGGCGCCGCCCACGGGCAGCGGCAGGGCGCGCTTGGCACCGGCAGCTTTCAGGGCTTCACAGGCCTGGGCCACGCCTTCGGTCGAACCGGAAATGACAAGCTGGCCGGGGCAGTTGTAATTGGCGGCCACTGCTACGTTACCACCATCGGTAATTTCCTGGCAGATGCGCTCCACCGTGGCGTCGTCGAGGCCGAGGATGGCGGCCATGGTGCCGGGCTGCTCTTCGCAGGCGGCCTGCATGGCTTGGGCGCGGCGGGCAACCAGCGGCAGCGCGTCTTCAAATTTCAACACGCCGGCGGCTACCAGGGCCGAGAATTCGCCCAGCGAATGCCCCGCCGTGCTGGCCGGCTGGAAATCGGGCCGCGCCACAAACTGCGCCACCGAATGCACAAAAATGGCGGGCTGGGTGACGTCGGTGCGGCGCAGGTCCTCCTCCGAACCGCTGAACATGATGTCGGTGAGGCTGAAGCCCAGGATGTCGTTGGCGTGGGTGAGCAGGCCACGGGCATCAAGGTTCTGGTCGAATAGCTCGCGGGCCATGCCGGGGAATTGGCTGCCCTGGCCGGGAAATAGCACGGATTGAGTCGGATTCATCGGAAGTCGCGGATTAGCGGTTTTCGGGTGGTGGGAATTGGCAAATGAGAGCCCGCCGGCTGCCTCAGCGGCGGCAAAGCGGGCGCAAGCTGCACAAAAAGCCGCATTGCCCAAAAAAAAGCGGAGCCGCCCCTTGGGTCAGCTCCGCTCAATTCGCAGTTTATGCAAGCCGAATATTTCGGCTAAATCCGTGATTAACGGACGATTTCGACCCAGCCTTTATAGGTGCGCTTGGTGTTGGCGAAGTCGGCAAACTCCACCTCGGCCAGGTAGAAATACACGCCGTCCACGGTTTTCACTTTCGAATTGGTTTCGCCCGTGGGGCCGCCGCCGTCCCAGTTGATGAGAATGGGGTCGTCGGCGGTGGTCGTGTTTTCGAAGACTTTAACACCCCAGCGGTTGAAGGCCTGGAAGTGGACGCGCCGTACCGGGCTGCTGTTCTTGGGCCGGAACTGGTCGTTGGAACCATCGCCGTTAGGCGTAAAGATGTTGGGCAGCTTGAAGAACACGCAGTTGTCCTGGCAGGCCACGTTGCTCGTGTCGCTCACCGCTCCGCTGCTGGCCACCGCCTGGATGGCGTAGCACCCACCCGAAAAATTCAGGTTGCCGTGCACGTAGCTGGTGGTGGTAGTGGTGCCCAGCAGCGTGAAGCGCCCGGTAGGCGTAGGCCGGTAGAACACCTTGTAGCTCACCGGGGCCGCGTCGCAACCGGCCGGGGTGTTGCCCACCGTCCAGCGCAGGCGGTTGCTGTATTTTTCGTTCTGGCGCGGGAATTCATTCAAATTAGCCAGGCTGTCGCAGTTGGTGGTCAGCAGCTTGAGGACCGGCGTGCAGGGCGGCGAGATGAGCGTGAGGCAGCGCTCCTGGCTGCGGTTCAGCAGCGAGCTCAGGAAGCGGAAGCCGGCGTAGCGCCCGTTCGTTTCCACGTAGTAGCAGTAGTCCTGTCCTTTCACCAACGCAGGGTCGCGGTCGGTGTAGGTGCCCCCGGCGGCGGTGGAAGTAGCCGTGCCGATGCGCACGTACGGCCCGGCATTGCCGGTGCGGCGGTAGATGGTGGTGGGCTGGGTAGCATTGTCCCAGGGCACATTAAACGTCCAGTTCACTGTGATGGCCGAGGCGGCCACGTTGGCGGGCAGCGCGCTCACGCGCACGCTGCTGGCGGTGGGCGAAAACTCGCTGACGGGCGTAGCCAGGGCCTGTACAAACTCCAGCTTGTAGGTGTACTGCTTGTTCTGCGTGTCGAGGCCGGAGTCGACGTAGCTCGTGTCAGCCAGGGCCGTGAATGGGCCGTGGGCTACGGGCACAAAGTCAGAAGCGGTCGGGGTCAGTCCTTCGGCGCGCGTCAGATTACAGCGTACCGCGCTGGTGAAGGTGCCGCTCACCGGGCGGGGCTGGGTCCAGCGCACGTTTATCTGGCCGGTGGTGGCGCTGGTAGTGGCCACGTCCACGTTGGTCAGCATGGCCCCGCGCCCGGCCACCTGGGCACAGGCTTCATTCGAGGCTAGGCTCTCGCCGCCGGCGGGCAGCGGGAAGTCAGCGTAAATGCGGTAGCAGTAGTTCTGGCCCCGGTCCAGGCCGCGGTTGGTTTTCGTCACCGGGTCCGTGTTCAGGTCCGTAAACGTGGTCACATTGGGCCCCACCGTGCCGATGCGGACGTAGCCCGACGAGGCCGGAATGCCCGTTTCGCACGCGCCCGGTGCGGTCCCAGGGTTCACCTTGCGGTAGATGTAGATATTCGCGGCGTTGGCACAGGTGTAGGCGTCCCAGTTCAGTACCATGCTGTTGAGGCCGCCCGCGGCCACGGCAGGCGTGGCAAGCAGGTTCTGCGGAGCCGGCCCTATTACGGTGATGCGCCAGGTTTTCTCGTCAATCAGCGCCGGGTTGGTGGTGGAGGGCACGGCCGGGTTGTCCTGGGCCTTAAACACTACCAGATACGGCACCTTGGCCACGTTGCTGCAAGTAGTTTGCCAGCTAAACGTGCCGGTGGCCTGCGGTGGGCCACTCGTGGTTTGGCGGAAAGTAGCTGGCGGAATAATGCCGCTGTAGGCAAACAGCGTGATGGGCGATTGCGGGCTGCTGGGCGTAGCCGCGTCTACGGCTGTCACGGCACCCGTTATCCGCTGCCCAGCCACCACGCAGATGTCCTGCGGAATGGTGATGGTGGGACGAATATTGACCGAGGCCGTCACGATTATCTGCATGTCCCGTATCACTTTGCCGATAAGTCGGCGGCCGATGGGTGTGCGCCGCCATTCTTCCACTTCAAACGCGACGTTGTAGAAACCCACCGCCACGGGCGCGTTCCAGGTAATCTGGCCGGTGTTCACGTCCTGCACAAAAATGGCGTCGTCATTGACCACGCCGGCTGGCACACCACCGTAGGCCACCTGCACGGCCCGGGGGTTGCCGGCAGTAATGGCTTGGTCGTTGGGAAAGCGAAAGTTGGGCACGGGCTGGGGAGCGGGCATATTATTACCCGTACCGGCTCCCTGGCCGGTACAGGGGAAACCGCCCGCCGTCCCGTGAATGCCAGCGGGTACCTGCTGGCTGGCCCGTAGGTGAAAAGCCAGCGAATCATGGTCGGCATCATACGCCCCGGGGTTGTGCAAAAAGACTTGGCCGGTGGCCGCTTTGTCGATGGCCGGAGCCGTGAAAATGGGCGAATGGTTCAGCCCTAGCGCCGGGTCGATGTACACAAAAGTCCGGATGTAGAACGACTGGTTTTTAGAGTCGGTCATATTTATCACCCCATCGTTGCGGTTTTCGCCAATAAACTCTACGTTGTAGCCGCCCGTGGCCGGGTAAATATGCTCGAAGTAATAAATATTAACGCTGGTATCGGTGTTGCCCGGGATGGCCCGCTTCACGAAGCGGGGCACGCCGTCGATGCAGCTGGAGGTGCCATCACCAAAGAAGATGGTAGCATCCTTCTGGTCTACAATCGAGCTATTGTCCGTATACAGCACCATCTTAAAGAAGATACGGCGCGGGTTGGGGCTGGCCGTGGTGTCCACCTTAGCCTGAATATCGCCGGCGCGCAGGTGCGACGCCCGGGCCGTATTCGGACGCAGGCTCAGCCCTGCCATCATCACTAGCAGTAGCAGCATCAGCCGCGCACCTGCCCCACCCCGGAGTAGAAGAAATTTTATCATATAATGTCGAACGGAAGAAAGAAAATTCGCTGGCCTTACGCTGATTCGGGCCTCAAAGGCGGGACTGGCAGCGCGAAGCTATACGAGAAGTAATGGGAGAAGGAAAAGTTACGCCACCTGCGCCCGCAAGCAACTGGCAGCCTACCAGGCCCAGGCACCTATTTAAATCGGGTAGCCCCGCAAAAACCGCTCCGAGCAGGGCGGTTTTACGAGGCTACCGATTAAATTAAGCCGAAAAATAGCGGGCCTAACGGATTATTTCGACCCAGCCCTTATAAGTGCGCTTGGTGTTAGCAAAGTCGGCAAACTCTACCTCGGCCAGGTAGAAATACACGCCATCGCTCACTTTGGCGCTGGTGCCGTTGCCCGATTCGCCCGTGGGCCCGCCGCCGTCCCAATTGATGAGCACGGGGTCATCGGCCGTGGTCGTATTCTCGAAGACCTTGGTGCCCCAGCGGTTGAAGGCCTGGAAGTGGATGCGCCGCACCGGGCTATTGTTCTTGGGCCGGAACACCGAGTTCTGGCCGTCCCCGTTGGGCGTAAAGATATTGGGCAACTTAAAGAACAGGCAATTATCCTGGCAGGCCACGTTGCTGGTGTCGCTCACCGCGCCGCTGGCAGTCACGGCCTGCAAGGCATAGCACCCACCCGAGAAGGACAGGTCCGAATGCACGAAGCTGGTGGCCGAAGTAGTGCCCAGCAGGGTGAAAGCTCCCGTGGGCGTGGGCCGGTAATACACGCGGTAGTTGATGATGTTGGCATCGCAGCCGGCGGGTGTGGTGCCCACCGTCCAGCGCAGGCGGTTGGTGTAACGCTCGCGCAAGCCCGGAAATTCGGGCAGGTTGGCCAGGCTGTCGCAGTTGGTAGGCAGCAGCGTAAGCACCGGTTTGCAAGGCGGCGAGTTGAGGGTCAGGCACTGCACCTGGCTGCGGTTCAGCAGCGAGCTCAGGAAGTCGAAGCCGGCGTAGCTGCCCTCCGTCTGCACGTAGTAGCAATAGTTCTGGCCCTTCACAAGGGTGGGGTCACGGTCGGTAAACGTGCCGCTGGTGGCACCCGTTGGGGCGGTGGCAACCTGCACCAGCGCACCCGTAGCCCCGGTGCGGCGGTAGATAGTAACCGGCTTGCCCGAATTATTCCACGGCACCTGGTACGTCCAGTTCAGGGTAATGGAAGTGGGCGGGTTGTTGGGCAGCGCCGTGAGGCGGACGCTACTGGCCGTGGGCGACGCCTCGGTGAGCGTAGTGCCCTGGCCCGGGGCGAAGGTGCGCACAAACTCCAGTTTGTAGGTGTACTGCTTGTTCTGGGTATCAAGGCCCAGGTCCACGTAGCTGGTGTCGGTCAGGGCCGTGAACGGGCCGTGGGCCACCGGCACAAAGGCAGTGGCCGCCGGATTCAACCCCTCGGCCCGCGACAGCACATACGATGGGGTGCCGGTGAACGTGCCCCCACCAATCGGGCGGGGTTGGGTCCAGCGCACAGCAATCTGGCCCGTGGTGGCGCTGGTGGTGGCCACGTCCACATTGGTCAGCATGGCGCCCCGGCCCGTTATCTGGGCGCAGGCTTCGTTCGAGGCGATGCTTTCGCCACCGGCCGGCAGCGGGAAGTCGGCATAAATCCGGTAGCAATAGTTCTGGCCCCGCGACAAGCCGATGGTAGTGCCGGTGCCAGGGTCCACATTCAAGTCAGTGAACGTGGTTACACCGGGTCCTACCGTGCCAATGCGCACGTAGCCCGCCGAAGCTGGAATGCCGGTATCGCAGGGCCCCGGCGTGAACGTGGATGGATTCACCTTACGGTAGATGTAAATGTGGGCCGCGTTGGCGCAGGTGTAGGCGTCCCAATTCAGCACCATGCCGTTGTAGCCGCCCGGGGCGGCGGTGGCCGTAGCGCGCAGGTTTTGGGGCGGCGGCCCCACCACCGTAATGCGCCAGGTCTTTTCGTCAATCAGTATCGGCGTTGGGGCCGCCGGGCTGTCCTGCGCTTTGAACACTACCTGATACGGCAGTTTGGCAACGTTGCTGCAATTCGTCTGCCACTGGAAAGTGCCCGCGGCCTGCGGCGGGCCGGTCGTGGTTTGCCGGAAGCTAGCGGGCGGAAAAATTCCGCCGTAGGCAAACAGTGTAATCGGGGTTTGGGCGCTACCGGCGGTCACGCCGTCCACGGCGGTTACGCTGCCGGTCACGGTTTGCCCGGCCACCACGCAAATGTCGGGCGGAATGGTCAGGGTGGGCCGCTGGTTATTGGTCGCCGTCACAATTATCTGCATGTCCCGAATCACCTCCCCGATAAGCCGGCGGCCGAGCGGCGTGCGGCGCCATTCCTCCACCACCATCGCCACGTTGTAGAAACCCACAGCTCCAGGAGCATTCCAGGTAATCTGGCCGGTATGCACATCCTGCACAAAGATGGACGGATTCCCTCCCGGGTCCGATGGTATGCCGCCGTATGGCACCGTCTGGCTGCTTATAATAGCTGGGTCGTTGGGATACTTAAAGTCGGGCACCGTTATGGGCCGGGGCGTATTGTCGCCGGTAGCCCCGGGGCAGGGCGGCCCCACAATGTTGGATGCCAGTCGGGGCTCCTTCTGGCTGGTGCGTAGGTGGAAGGCCAGCGAGTCGTGGTCCGCATCGTACGCCGCCGGGTTGTGCAGATACACCTGCCCCGTGGCGGCTTTGTCGATGGCCGGCGCCGTAAGCACCGGCGAATGGTTCAGCCCCAGCGCCGGGTCGATGGTGATGCTGGTGCTGATGTAGAACGACTGGTCGAGCGGGTTGCTCATGTTGATGACGCCCCCGTTGCGGTTTTCGCCCACAAAGCTGACCGTGTAGCTGCCCGTGGCCGGGTACGTATGCTCAAAATAGTAGATGCTGAGCGCCGTATCGGAGTTGCCGGGAATGGGCAGCCGACCGCCCGGCCGGGCAATGCCCGGGTTGCAGCTCGACGTGCCATCGCCAAAAAAGATAACCGCGTTGGGCTGGTCGACCGAGCTTGGCCCCCGGCTGATGTCGAGGTACAGAATCATCTTGAAAAAGATGCGCCGCGGGTTGGGGTTGGCCGTGGTGTCCACTTTGGCCTGAATGTCGCCCGCCCGGATGTGCGTGGCCCGTGCCACCTCGGGCCGCAGGCCCAACCCCGCCAATAGCACTACCAATAGCAGTGCAGCCCGCGCCAGCATTCCAGCCCGCGGAAGAGTAAACTGTACCATACCAACGCAATTACAAGAAAGGAAAACCGTGATGCAGGCACGGGCGCTACGCGAAGGAGCCGGCTTTTGAATCCGGCCCTGGCAAACTCCGCTGCTTGCTAAGCCACACGCCCTTGCGTGTTTAACGATGCCAGTCGCGGATAGATTCACCACGCGCCGCAATGTTTTTTTGGGAGGGTTGCACTTGCAAGAATCGGGCCCGCCCGTTGCCCGGTTAGCGGGTGGGGGCTACCTTTGGGCGACCTAAACACACCTCTTCACTTCCCTAGTTTGGCAACTTTATGAGTTGGATAACAAAAACATTAACCAGCAGCATCGGCCGAAAGATAATTATGGCCGTTACGGGCCTGTTTCTGTGCACGTTCCTGGTGGTTCACCTGATTGGTAACCTGCAGTTATTCAAACACGACCAGGGCGCGGCCTTCAACACCTATTCCCACTTCATGGGCACCAACCCCATTATCCGCACCATTGAGTGGGGCCTGGTGCTGGGTTTCGGCTTCCATATTTTTGAAGCCATCGTGCTCACCCGTCGCAATAAAGCGGCCCGCGGCGCCCAGGGCTACGTGAGCAACCACTCGGAGCAGAACTCGGAATGGACTTCGCGCAACATGGGCATTCTGGGCAGCATCATCCTGATTTTCCTGATTGTCCACCTCTACAATTTCTTCTGGCGCGCCCGCTTCGCCGGCGACCTGCCCAAAATGGGCGGTGCCGACCCGCTGACCAGCGACTACGACAACCTGTATATGGCCGTGGTGTCGTCGTTTCATATCTGGTGGTACGTGCTGCTGTACGTGGCCGCCCAAATCAGCCTCGGCTACCACTTGTGGCACGGCTTCCGCTCGGGCTTCCAGACCTTGGGCCTGAACCACCGCAAGTACACCCCGCTCATCAAGTACGTGGGCTACGCCTTCGCGGTAGTGGTTTCGGCGGGCTTTGCCTCCATGCCGCTTTACTTCTTCCTGTTCACCAATGCGCAGGGAGAAATGGCCGCCAACGCGCCGGCCTTCCTGCACACCGTGGCCTCGGCTTTTTAATTGATTACGAGCGGTAAAACCGGCCTGCCGCGCTAACACCTGAGGCGTTCGGCTGTTACTCTATCGCTCAATCACTCAGTCATTCCATCACTCCGTCGCTCTATGCTGTTGGATTCCAAAATTCCCGAAGGCCCCCTCGCCGAAAAATGGGACAAGCACAAGTTTAACGTCAAGCTCGTGAACCCCGCCAACAAGCGGAAGTACGACGTGATTGTGGTCGGCACGGGCCTGGCCGGCGGTGCCGCCGCCGCCTCGCTGGCCGAGCTGGGCTACAACGTAAAAGCCTTTACTTACCACGATTCGCCCCGCCGCGCGCACTCCATCGCCGCGCAGGGCGGCATCAACGCCGCCAAGAATTACCAGAACGACGGCGACTCCGTGTTCCGTTTGTTCTACGATACCATTAAGGGCGGCGACTACCGCGCCCGCGAAGCCAACGTGTACCGCCTGGCCCAGGTATCGGTGAACATCATTGACCAGTGCGTGGCCCAGGGCGTGCCCTTCGCCCGTGAATACGGCGGACTGCTGGCCAACCGCTCCTTCGGTGGCGCCCAGGTGAGCCGCACGTTCTACGCCCGCGGCCAGACCGGACAGCAGCTGCTCCTCGGTGCCTACTCGGCCCTGAGCCGTCAGATTGCCTACGGCAAGGTGAAGATGTACACCCGCTCGGAAATGCTCGACGTGGTGATTGTGGACGGGCAGGCGCGCGGCATCGTGACGCGCAACCTGGTGACCGGCGAGATTGAAACCCACGCCGCCCACGCCGTGGTGCTGGCCACGGGTGGCTACGGCAACGTGTTCTACCTGAGCACCAATGCCAAGTACTGCAACGTGACGGCCGCCTGGCGCGCCCACAAGAAAGGTGCCTACTTCGCCAACCCCTGCTTCACGCAGATTCACCCCACCTGCATCCCCGTAAGCGGCGACTACCAGTCGAAGCTCACGCTAATGTCGGAATCGCTGCGCAACGACGGCCGCGTGTGGGTGCCCAAAACCCTTGAAATGGCCGCGCGCGTGCGCAAAGGTGAAATCAAGCCGCAGGACATTGCCGAGGACGACCGCGACTACTTCCTGGAGCGCAAGTACCCGGCGTTCGGTAACCTGGTGCCGCGCGACGTGGCCTCGCGCAACGCCAAGATGATGTGCGACGAAGGCCGCGGCGTGGGTAGCACCGGCCTGGCCGTGTACCTCGATTTCTCGGAAATCATCAAGCGCATTGGGGTTGATGGCGTGAGCCAGAAGTACGGCAACCTGTTTGCCATGTACGAGAAGATTACCGACGAAGACCCCTACAAGATGCCCATGCGCATCTACCCGGCAGTGCACTACACCATGGGCGGCCTGTGGGTTGACTACAACCTGCAAACCACCGTGCCCGGCCTGTACGCCACCGGCGAGTGCAATTTCTCGGACCACGGCGCCAACCGCCTCGGCGCGTCGGCCCTGATGCAGGGCCTGGCCGACGGCTACTTCGTAATCCCCTACACCATTGGTGATTACCTGGCCCAGACGCCGCCCAAACCGGTCGATACCAACCACCCGGCCTTCGCTGAGTCGAAAGCTTACGTGCAGGCCCGCACCGAGCAGCTGCTCAGCATCAACGGCAACCGCACGCCCGACCAGTTCCATAAGGCGCTGGGCCACATCATGTGGGAATACTGCGGCATGGCCCGCACTGCCGAAGGCCTAAAACACGCCAAAGCCGAGATTCAGAAGCTCCGCCAGGAGTTCTGGAAGGACGTGAAAGTGGTGGGCACCGGCGAGGAAATGAACCAGGCGCTGGAGAAAGCCGGCCGCGTGGCCGACTTCCTGGAGCTGGGCGAGCTAATGGTGGACGACGCCCTCAACCGCAATGAAAGCTGCGGCGGCCACTTCCGCGAAGAGTACCAGACTCCCGAGGGCGAGGCCCTGCGCGACGACGAAAACTACGCCTACGTGGCAGCCTGGGAGTATCAGGGCGATAACCAGCCCGAGAAGCTCAACAAGGAAGAGCTTGTATTTGAAAACGTGAAGCTGACCCAGCGCAGCTACAAATAATAACCTGTCATGCTGAGCGCAGCGAAGCAGCTTATCATGCTTGCGCCAGTTTAGTTACCAACCCAACGAGCCGAGGCGTGATAAGGTCCTTCGCTGTGCTCAGGATGACAAACGAGAAATAAATTTATGGCCGGTTCCAACCCCAACGCTAAACCGATGAACCTGACCCTGAACGTGTGGCGGCAGCCCAACCGCCAGGCCCAGGGGAAAATTGTGGAGTACCACGTGAAGGACATTTCGCCCGATATGTCGTTCCTGGAAATGCTCGACGTGCTGAACGAGGACCTGCTGCACGCCGGCCAGGACCCGGTGGCCTTCGACCACGACTGCCGCGAAGGCATTTGCGGCTCGTGCGACTTGTTCATCAACGGCCGTTCGCACGGTCCGGAGAAGGGCACCACCACGTGCCAGCTGCACATGCGCAAGTTCTCGGATGGTGACACCATCACCATCGAGCCCTGGCGCGCCAATGCCTTCCCGGTGAACAAGGACCTGAGCGTGGACCGCTCGGCGTTTGACCGCATCATCCAGGCCGGCGGCTACGTGAGCGTGAACACCGGCGGTGCCCCCGACGGCAACGAGATTCCGATTCCGAAGGAAATTTCGGACCGCGCTTTCGAGGCGGCTACCTGTATTGGCTGCGGCGCCTGCGTGGCGGCTTGCAAAAATGCTTCGGCTATGCTGTTCGTGTCGGCTAAGGTTTCGCAGCTTTCGCTGCTGCCGCAGGGCCACGTAGAGCGCAAAACCCGCGTCGAAAACATGGTGGCGCAGATGGACAAGGAGGGCTTTGGCGCCTGCACCAACATTGGCTCGTGCGCGGCCGAGTGCCCGGTAGGCATCTCGCTAGAAAACATCGCCATCCTGAACCGCGAATTTCTGGCGGCCAAGGCAACTTCGAATAACCTGGCCTAAGTCAGTCGAAACAATGGCAACAGAAAGCCCCGGCAGTAGCTACTGCCGGGGCTTTCTGTTGTAGCACGAACCTGATGGCTTGCGCTGCTTTATGCCGGCTGGATGGCATCCAGGGCCTTCATGTCCTCGGCCGAAAGGTGGATATCGGCCGTTTTCATGTTCTCTTCCAGGTGCTTCACCTTGGATGTGCCGGGGATGAGCAGGATGTTGGGCGAGTGGTGCAGGAGCCAGCTCAGGGCAATTTGCTGGGGTTTCACACCGTGCTTGGCCGCAATCTGGTCCAGTGCTTTGAGGGCATCGGCGTTGCCGCCGCCCAGCGGGAACCACGGGATGAAGGCGATGTTCTGCTCGCGGGTGTAGGTGAGCTCCGCTTCCCACTTGCGGTTTTCGACGCTGTACATGTTTTGCACCGACACAATGGGCACGAACTCCTGCGCCTTTTTGATGTCGGCCACGCTCACTTCGGACAGGCCGATGTGCTTGATACGGCCGTCCTGCTGCGCTTTTTGCAGGAATTTCAGCGTGTCCTCAAAAGGCACTTTTGGGTCGATGCGGTGAAGCTGGTAGAGGTCGATTTGCTCGACTTTCAGGCGCTTGAGGCTCCCGTTGAGGACTTCTTCGAGGTGCTTGGGGCTGGCGTCAATGGGCCACTCGTTGGGGCCAGTACGGAGCAGGCCGCCTTTGGTAGCGATAATGAGGCCTTTGGCGTAGGGATACAGGGCTTCGGCAATCAGCTCTTCCGACACGTTGGGACCGTAGCTGTCGGCGGTGTCGATGAAGTTAACGCCCAACTCTACGGCCCGCTTCAGCACGCGGATGGATTCGTCGTGGTCGGCGGGCGGGCCCCAGATGCCTTCGCCGGTGATGCGCATGGCGCCGTAGCCGAGGCGGTTAACAGTAAGGTCGCCGCCCATGGTGAAGGTGGCGGGGTAAGTAGTGGCAGTGGTATTGGCCATGATGACGTTGGTTAGGATGAGCGCCGGCCGGAAACGACGCGGGCACTTAGTAAGAATTTTGACGGGTTGAATGTTTGGGCAGAGCCCACGCTACTCCTCCCCTACTTTTGTCCTGTGCCCCTGCTTCCCTCCGACCGCCGCCTACCGCTGCTCTACGCCATTATTTTGGTTGATGTGATTGTGGGAGCGGCGGTGGGGCCAGTGCTGCCAGAGTTTGTGCGGGGCCTGCGGCAGCCGCAGCTGTGGCTGAGCGTGGGCACGGGCATATTCCTGGGGGTGCAGCTGTTTTCGGCCCCGCTGCTGGGGCGGCTAGGCGACGGCTACGGGCGGCGGCCCATCTTCATCCTCTCGGCAGTAGGCACGCTGCTGGCCAATGCGCTGCTGCTGCCAGTGCGGGCCGCGCTCTACTTCGTGAACCGCGTATCGGACGGCCTCACCAACGGCATGTACGCTACGGTGCGCTCGGCCATTACCGACATTTCGCCGCCCGGGCGGCTGTTTCGCAACCTCGGCATCGAGGGCGCGATTATTTCGCTGGGCTTTGTGCTGGGGCCGATGGCATCGGGGCTGATGCTGACCTTCCTACAGGTGCCACCGACCCAGCAGGCAACTTATGTGGTGCGGCTGGCCGTGGCCCTGGCCGCTCTCAACATCCTGCTGAGCCTGTGGCTACCCGAAACCCACGCCCAACGCAGCGGAGTGCGCGGGGCCGAGCTACGCGCCGAGCTGGCCCGCAGCGTCAACCCACTCACGCTCTGGGCGCGGCTGCGCGAAAAGGATAAGCAGAACCCCGGCGTGCGGCGCATTGTGCTCACGCAGGTGGCGCTCACGCTCAGCACGGGCTATTATTTCTACTTCGTGCCCTTCGCCAGCCTGGGCGCGCTGCGCTTGGATGCACGGCAGATTTCTTACTTCTTCATGTATTTCGGGGCGCTGAGCGTGGGGCTGAACTACGTGTTCTACGCCTATTTCGCCGACCGCATGAATCAGCGGCAGGCCATTGTGTGGCTGGCCGCGCTGGGCACGCCGGTGCTGGCCGGCTACGGCCTGATGGGTACTTCGAAGGTGGCCCTCTACGCGCTGGTCACGGCCGACTGCCTCACGCTCTCGCTCATTCTGGGCTTGTTGGAAGGCCGCCTGGCCCACCACACGACGGAGGCCGACCGGGGCGAAATCTTTGGCTTGAATCAGGCCTTTCAATCATTGGCCAGCTTCGGCACGGCACTGGTGTTTGGGGGATTATCGGTGCTGGATTTGCGGCTGCCGTGGGCATGGTTTGCGCTGTGCCTGGCAGCGGTGGCGGGGCTGGCGGCAACGGATAGAGAATCCAAAAGCCCCGCGTAAGCGGCGCGGAATTATTTGCCGGCGCGGGGCGGGGCTTTGGGGAGGGTTTTCGCAGCTGGCTTAGTGGCGGGCCTGATAGCAGCCTTGGCGGTGGGCTTGGCCGCCGGGGTGGCCGCCGGGGTGGCCGCTTTATTTTTGGCAATGGCCTTGCTTCTGGCGATGGCTTTCGATTTGGCCACAACCTCCGAATCGGGTTCCGCAGCGGTAGCCCTGACGCGCTTGGGGGCTGGGACGGCGGGCTTTGAAGCGACGGCGGGCTTGCGCGCAGCCGGGCGCGCGGCAGGCTTCCGGAAAAGGCTGCGCAGCTCGTTGTAAACCTCTACCATCACCTGCTCACGCTGGGTTCGGCTCATCCCGCTGAGCGGCGTGCGCGGGCCGTTCATGGACTGAAGCTGGCTCAGCGGCGAATCCTGAAAAGCGCCCTCGCAGGGCCGCACAATGACGGTGAGCAGCGTGGCCCCCTCGCGGTCAGCCGCTTCCAGCAAGGGAGGCAATTCCTCGGCGTGAATGAAATCGGAGGCCAGAAAATCGGCACTGACCAGGAAAATGCCGACCCGCGCCATGGCCATCTGTTTGTGGATGCGGTCGCGCCACCGCTCGCCCTTGCGGATTTTCTGGTCGCTCCAAACTTCCAGCTTCTGGTCGCGAACCAGCGGTTTGAGATGCGTATTCAGCAGGCGCAGCCATTGGCTGTCGGCGTGGCTGTAGCTGATAAAAACGCTGGTGCGGGTAGAAACTGGCATGGGACGAAAGTACCTGATAGGGGCTACATAAACTAGCCGGGCCGGAGCCGGGGCGCGCAACCTCTGCCCCATCCAATAGGTTAAGCAGCATATTTGCACTTCGTCTTACCGCGCTTCCCTTGATAACCATCCTTGCCGGCACCAACCGGCCCCACTCCCGCGCCCGTCGCATTGCCGACTATTACCACGCCCTGCTTACGGAGCTGGGGGCCAACAGCCAGATTCTGGACCTGGCCGAGCTGCCGGTCGATTTCGTTGTGACGGCGCTGTATGCCAATGTGGGCACGCATCCGGAGTTCAACCGCCTGGCCACCATGCTTGATGCGAGTGAGAAGGTGGTCATCGTGGTGCCCGAGTACAACGCCTCGTTTCCCGGCGTGCTGAAGGCATTCATTGATGGGCTCACTTACCCCGGCGGCATTCAGGGCAAAAAAGCGGCGCTGGTGGGCTTGAGCAGTGGCGGCCAGGGTGGCCTGCTGGCCATGGCCCACCTCACCGACGTGCTCATGTACCTCGGCACCGCAGTGCTGCCCCAGCGCGTGCGCCTACCCTTCATCAACCAGGATTTGAACGCCGAACACGGGCTGAACCACGACCTCTCGCGGCAGCTGCTGCGCGAGCAGGCAGCGGCGCTGCTGAGTTTTTGAGTTAAATGTTAGAAGTTTAGAGTTGATGTCAGTAGCTGTTTTAGCTCCGAACCTCTAACTTCTAATTCTTTTCCTGTCGCGCCAGCACCCGGCGAAACACCACGCGCAGCACGAAGTACAGCAAGGCCACTAGCGGCACCATGGCCCCGGCCCACAGCAGCAGCGCGCCCAGTTCGGCCCGCCACAGGAGTTTGCCCACGGCCTGCCAGCCTTCGTGGTCGATGAGTTGGCGCAGGCTGGCTACCGTGAGGTGCGCCACTTTATCGCCCTGCCCCATGATGCTGGCCCCGGCGCGCAGAAACGGGATGAGCAGCGCCAGCTGAAAGAACGTCATCAGGTGAGTGGCCAGCTGCATAGCGGCCACGTTGAGGCGCAGGCGCAGGGCCACGGCGGCGCTCAGGATGGTGGTGATTCCCAAGGCGGGTATCAGCCCAATGGCCACGCCCAGGCCCACCGTGAGGGCCAGCTTGTCGGGCGCGAGGCCGGCCTTGAGCAGGTCCAGCAGCGGGTCGGCCACGCGGCGGCGCAGCCAGGAGCGCGGCGGTAGGGCGGGCGGTGCTACCGGCGGCGGTAATTGGGTTTCGGATGGCGACATAGAGAAAAACAACGGGGCCGAAAGCCGGGCCGCACAGCAGCCCGTACCTTCGCAGGGGGCCTGCTTCATACGGCTACGCCCCAAAATGTTGCCCCCGGGTAGTTATGACAAAGTTAGATTCCCCGGCCGAGTTGCCGGGTCCGTGGTGGCGCGAGCTGCCCATTCTGCTGCACCGCGCGGGTCGCGAGCTGGGCCAGAACGACCCGCTGCGGCTGGGCGCGGCAACGGCATTTTTCACCTCGTTTGCCCTGCCGCCCATTCTCATCATCTTGGTGCAGCTGCTGAGCTCGCTCTATCCCTCGTCCCTGGTGCGGGTGATGCTGCTGAGCAAGGTGAGCAACCTGGTGGGGGCCTCGGCGGCGGGGCTGGTTTCGCAGATTGTGATGAACGTAGCTGACCCCATGCGCAGCCGGCTGGTGACGTGGCTAGGCTTCGCCTTTCTGGTGTTTGTGGCCACTACGCTGTTCACCATCATCCAGCACTCGCTCAATCAGCTCTGGCAAATCCGGCCCAAGCGCGGCACCGGCAAAGTATCGCAGGCCGTGCGCGAGCGGGTGCGCTCGGGCGGCGTGCTGCTGGCCACGGCGGTGCTCACGCTGCTGGCCTTCGGGGCGGATGCCGCGCTGAGTTTATTCGCCGAAAGCATCCGCGATTTCGATGCCACCTTCGCCTATTTCGTGGTGCGGGGGCTGAATGCTGTCATTGCCTGGTTTATTCTGGCGGCGTGGTTCGGCGTCACCTTCCGCACCCTGAGCCTGGCCAAAGTGCCCTGGCGGGCGGTCACGCGCGGGGCGGCGCTCACGGCCCTGCTCATCAGCCTGGGCGAGGTGGTGCTGGGCCAATTATTGGTCGCGCGCGATTTGGGGCCGGTGTACGGCCCGGCGTCCAGCTTGGTATTGGTGCTGCTGTTCGTGTTCTACTGCGCCATGATATTCTACTTCGGAGCGGCGTTCACGAAGGCTTATGCCCACCGCATTGGGTTGGATATCCGGCCTAAGAAATCGGCCGTGCGGTATCGGCTGGTGAATGTGGAGGAGTAGCGATGCGGGGAGTCCCCGCTGCCCCAGTCATCATGTGCCGGGTGCTCTGGGGAGTCCCCACTGTCCTCGCTAGTGCGTGCCAAAGGCTCCGGGGAGTCCCCACTGCCCCCATCATCTCGCAGCGGGGGCTCCAAGGGCTCCCCGCTGCTCCCAACTCAAGGTGACGGGAGCAGTGGGGGATTTTTGGTGAGGGGCCTTGAAAAAGCGCAGCAGCGCCCTACCTCCCCCAAGCCGTACCTTTGCCCCGTGCAAACTCCTGATACCTCCGCCGCTGCCGATGCTTCGCCGGCCCAGCCCACTTCCAAGCCCGCCCTCCAATTCGCTGATTTCGGCCTCTCCCCCGCCCTGCTGGCCGGCGTGGCCGAGTTAAATTTCACCCAGCCCACCCCCGTGCAGCAACTGGTGCTGGCCCCCGCTCTGGAGGGGCAGGACGTGGCCGGGCAAGCCCCCACTGGCTCGGGCAAAACCGCCGCCTACGGTCTGGCCGTGCTGCAGCAAATCGATGTCACCTCGGCCACCATGCAGGCCCTGGTGCTGGTGCCCGCCCGCGAGCTGGTGATGCAGGTGCGCGATGCGCTGCGCAGCCTCGGCAAGCACCTGCCCAACCTGCGCGTGGCCGGCTACTACGGCGGCCACGCCATGCGTGAAGAAGTGAAAGGCCTGCAGCAGATGCCTCACGTGGTGGTGGCCACCCCCGGCCGCATGCTCGACCACCTGGAGCGCCGCACCATCGTGCCCAACCGCCTGAAAGTATTGGTGCTCGATGAGGCCGACAAGCTGCTGGAATTGGGTTTTCAGGAGGAAATGGCCACCATCATCAGCCGCCTGCCGCAGCGCCGCCAGACGCTGCTGTTCTCGGCCACCATGCCCGATAAGGTGCTGAACCTGGTGCGCGAGTACCTCACCCGGCCCCGCGTGATGAACGTGGGCGGCTCCAACGCCACCACCTTGCCCGAGAGCCTGGTGCTACGCGGCCACGTAGTGAGCGCCGCCGACCAGAAGCCCGCCGCCCTCTACCACCTCATCAGCCACCCCGACGCTGGCCGCTCCCTGGTGTTCGCCAACACCCGCGACCGGGTGGAGGAGCTCACCCGTTTCCTGCGCGGGCGCGGCCTGGCTGCCGAGGCCCTGCACGGCAAAATGCTCCAGCCCGAGCGCGACAAGAGCATGATGAAGCTGCGCAATGGCTCGGCCACTGTGCTGGTGGCCACCGACGTAGCCGCCCGCGGCCTCGACGTGAACGAGCTCGACACGGTGGTGCAGTTCGACCCGCCCCACGAAACCGACACCTTCCAGCACCGCGCTGGCCGCACGGCCCGCGCCGGAGCCACGGGCACCGCCCACCTCATCGTGACGCCCTTCGAGCAGGAAAAAATCAAGAACTGGCCCACGGCCAAGAACGTACAATGGGCCGGCCTGCGCCCGCCCGCGCTGCCCGCCGCCGCGCCCAAAGCCCCGCGTCCCAGCACCGTCACGCTGCACGTATCGGCCGGCAAGAGCGAGAAAATCAGCCGTGGCGACCTCGCCGGGGCCTTCGTGAGCGTGGGCGGCCTGGAGCGCGACGCCGTGGGCCGCATTGAGGTTTTCGACCACCACAGCTTCGTGGCGGTGCCCGAGGCCCAGGCCGAAGAGGTATTGGCCCGCATGCAGGGTGCCAAGGTGAAAGGCAAGAAGGTGAAAGTGGCCCTGATTCGGTAGTAGAAGGGTGCAGTTGAAAGTCATGCAGAGCGCAGCGAAGCATCTTGCCCGCAGTCAGTAATCCCTTCGATAGGTTTACTATTGCGGTAAAGATGCTTCGCTGCGCTCTGCATGACGTGCTTTTTCATTCGCTATTTTCCTCATGCACCTCCTTTTCATCTGCAGTCAAAACAAGTGGCGCAGCCTCACCGCCGAGCGGCTGTTTGACAACCACCCGCACCACGAGGCGCGCTCAGCCGGCACCGAGCCTGGAGCCAGGGTGCGCGTTACGGCTGGCCACCTCGGCTGGGCCGAAACCGTCTTCGTGATGGAGCGCCGCCACGCCGACCGCCTACGGAAGAAATTCGCAACGGAGCTGCACGGCAAAACGGTGGTCACACTGCGCATTCCCGATAAATACCCGTTCCAAGACCCAGCGCTGGTGGCGCTGCTGCGCGAAAAGCTGGCGGCGCATTTGCCGTTACTTTAGCAGCCGCATTATCTACCCTTTATGCAATGCTAAAACGACTACTTCTGTTAACGACAGCGACTTCGCTGTTTTATGCTTTCCAAACTCAAGCCCAGGTTTTTGAGCCGGGTCTGCTGGTGCGTGCCAACGGCGACACGCTGCACGGCGAGATTGAAAATGGTTTTTGGGTTGAGCCGCCCGCGTTTATTCGCTTTCGCCTCGCTCCCAACAGTGCATCTCTTCTATTTAAGCCGAGGCAACTGCGGGTGGTCACGGCTGGGGAACGCCATTTCAGCTATGAAGCCCTGCCCATCGACCATGCGGCCGAAACCAGACTTGACCGGCTATCGCAGGGCTACAGCCCCAATGTGCGAATAGACTCGGTGCTGGCCGAAGTACTGGTGGAGGGTACCGCCTCGTTGATGCGGGTGGTGCGCCTCAGCGCCACCCATTACTTAGTACGCCGGGAGGGCCAGCCCGTGTTGGACCTCAGCGAACGAAAGTACCTGCGCACTGGTCCCTACGGCAGGTTGGAAGTAGCGGAAGGCAACAACTACCGAGCGCAGTTGGGTCTCTATTTTGGCGACTGCCCGGCGGCAAGTCGTGCGACGACCAGCGCAGATTTCACGCCGAACGGGCTGGCGGCCGTCCTGCGGGCGTTCAATGAAACCTGCGCCCCTACCAATGTGCCAGGGCGTACTTGGCTCGCGCAAACAGCGCCACGCCGCACCGTGGCCGCCCACTTTGGCATAATGGCAAGCGGGCGATACCTGTTTTATCAAGCGGACAACGACAATAAGTGGATAGGGCCCGCTGGGGGAATATATGGCGAATTGATGCTGCCTAGCCGAAATGTTTCGCTGTATGGCGACCTGAATCTGGCTCGGGTTGGCGGCCGGGGAGGCAGTGTGCAAACCGGAGCCACACCCGCCACGGCTGTGGTTGGCGGCGTGGTGTATAATTATTCCATCCCCGTGTACGATGACTTTTCTTACCGTGCTTGGCTGATAGAGGCCCGCTTGGGCGCGCGAAGCTGCTTTCCGCTGCCTCACGAGCAGCAGTTTTTCGTCAGTATCGGGTTTGCTTACAGTAGCATAGCTGGCCGCACTTTCTCCTTGCCGGCGGGCGCGATGACAACCCCGAACAGCAGTGATTTCGATAACGTTGGCCTGCCGGTGCCTTATGTGGGTATAGGCTGGCGCAAACGTCGCCTAGCTGTTAGTCTGGAATCCGTGGTCTACGAGCGTGTTTACGACCTTCGGCTGGGACTAAACTATCGGCTGAACCGCAACCCGGACGTGGCCAAAGCCAACCAAACAACCAAACAATAGGCCAACCCGAACCGGGCCAAGCCGTACCAACGGCCATGCCTTACCTGATTTCCCTGGCCGTACTGGTGGCCATTATCTACACGTTTTACCAATACGCCACCGCCGACTCACGCCGCCGCACGGCTGCGCTGGCCCAGGAATTTCCCGCCGCCTGGCGGCAGATTTTGTCCGAGCAAGTGGCCTTCTATCTGGCCCTGACGGATGACGAGAAAGCACGATTTGAGAAGCAGGCGCAGGTTTTTCTGGCCAGCACCCGCATCACCGGCGTGCAAACGGAGGTGGACGATAATACGCGCCTGCTAGTGGCGGCCTCGGCGCTCATTCCGGTGTTTGGCTTTCCTGATTGGGAATACCGCAACCTGGGCGAAGTCCTCATCGTGCCTGATGCCTGGAAGTTGGACAACGACCCGACCAAGGAAGTCAAACCCTTGCAGGGTACGCTGCTGGGCTCGGTCCAGGGCTTCCAGAACCAGCACTACATGCGCCTGTCCAAAGCATCCCTGGAGCAAGGCTTCCGCGACGCGGTGGACCGCCAGAACGTGGGCATTCACGAATTTGCGCACTTGCTGGATGAGGCCGACGGCGTGATTGACGGCCTGCCCAAAGCGGCTATGCCGCCTACGCTGCTCCAGTCCTGGGCGGCCGTGATGCAGCGCGAAATTGCCGCCATTCAGGCCGGCAAATCCGAAATCAACCCCTACGCCGCCACCAACGAAGCCGAGTTTTTCGCCGTGGTCACCGAATACTTTTTCGAGAAGCCCGAAAAGCTCCAGGAACATCACCCCGAGCTCTACGAGCTGCTCAACCAAGCCTTTCGCCAGAACCCTAAAAAGCGCTTCCTCCGCTTCGCCACCGACCCGCGCGAATGGCTGAAAACCCTGCGCAGCCGTCGCAAATTTGGGCGCAATGCGCCCTGCCCCTGCGGCAGCGGCCGGAAGTATAAGGACTGCCACTTGACCGCTCAGGCAGCTTAGCTACTTCACTCTTGGTAAACGGGCTTGGCCTATCACCCTATTTGCTTCCCTGCTGCAATATCCAGTCGCGCACCGTGGCCAGCAACACCGGGGCAATCAGGGTATCAACCGTGCCATCCTCGGCGGCAATAAGCTCGGCAGCAGGGGTTTGGAACCAATGGTTGAGGCCTGGCAGCCGACGTGAGCTCACGCGTTTATTGCCTTTGAGGCCTTTTTCGAGGGCGGTTAGGTTGGTGGCGGCGTTCACTTCGGCATCGTCAGTGCCGTTGAGCAGCAAGACGGGACACTGCACGTCGGCGAGGCCGGGCTGGGGGTCAAATTTCAGGTAATAGCGGTACCAGGGCGTGAGCAGGGCGGTGGCGCGGGCTCGGGCCAGGGCGGGGTCCTGGTCGGGATAGCGCTGGCGCAACATGTTCACCACAATGGCCTGGGCCTGCTCGTTGCTGGCCGTCTGGCGCACAATTTCCAGCATGGTCCGCCGAAACTTTAGCGTGGCTTCGGCCTGCTTACGTTCCTCGCTCTTGATTTTGAGGCGCTGCTGCGCCACATAAGTTTCCACCTGGGCCGAGTTGGAGCCGCTGGTTCGCAGCTTAGCAGCCTTGGACAAGACATCGGCCCAGGCCTGGCGGCGGGCGACGCCGATGCGGGCCGTGTCGGCAGCGCTCAGCGGCTCGGGCTGGCTGGCCAATAGGTCCAGCCCCACCAGGCCGGAGGCCGCCAGCGCCACCACAAAGCCGGGCGGCACGGGCTGGGCCGCTGCCAGCAAAGCCACGTTGCCGCCCTCGCCGTGCCCAATGAGGCCGGTACGCGCCGGGTCGATGCTCGGCCGGACGCGCAGGTAGCTGAGCCCGGCCTGGGCATCGCGTACCAGGTCGGCGGTGGTGGCCAGGGTGCCGTTGCCGCCCGATTGCCCCACGCCCCGGTCATCGAGCCGCAGCACGGCAATGCCCTGGCGGGCCAGCGAGGCGGCGATATCGGCAAAAAAGCGGTAGCTGCCCTGGCGCGAATCCCGGTCCTGACTGCCCATATCCGAGAGGAGCACGGCGGCCGGAAACGGCCCGGCCCCGTCCGGAATGCTGAGGGTGCCAGCCAGCGCCACGTTGCCGGGCTGGCTGGTCAGCCTCACGGCTTCGATGTGGTAAGTAGTGGCTTTCACGGCCACGTTTTTTTCCACGCTTACCGCGCCGGCCACATTGGCAGCGGCGCGTTGCAGCACCAGCGGCACCCGCAGGCCGGGCTGCGACCACACGCCGCGCAGTTCCTGACCGGCCTCGCCGGCCTGGGTACACACAAAGCGGCAGTCTACGCTAACGGCGTAGAAGGTGAGCGTATCGCCCCGCAACGTGAGCGAAGCCGGCACCTTGCTCAGGCGTTTGGCGGGCAGGTCAAGCGTGGCAATCAGTTTATTAGCTCCCGGCTGAATGATGGTGATTTGCACAGGCAGTTTCCCACCGGGAATGGACAGCGGCCCCTGCCAAAGCCCCGCCAGGCTGGGCATACCCGCCGCCGCTGAATGTTGCGCCACCAATTCGGGGCGGGTGGGCGCACTGGTTTGGCCCAGCGCCAACGCCGGCCACAGGCCCATTCCAACCATCAATTTTCCCGCGTTGCGGAGAAACATCCGTGTCATATCAAACTGCTGGGCCTGCCACCGGTTTACGGCAGCAGCACGCGGTCAATCACGTGCACCACGCCGTTGGTGCATTGCACGTCGGGAATCACCATGTTGGCCGGCACGGTGTTGCCAGCCCCTTTCACAGTCATTACCCCGCTTTTGAAGGTCCCCAGTACCACGGGCGCCCCGCCGGCCGAAGCGACGGTAGTGTTTTCAGGCAGCTCCGGCGTGAATTTTCCACCCTGCGTGCCCCCCACCACGTGGTTGAGGAGCACTGCTGTTACGGTAGCCACGGGCAGCTTGCGGATATCGCTGGGCTGGTTCAGGGGCACGCCCAACAGCACGCCGAGGTCCTTAAACGCCTGGTCGGTGGGTGCAAATACCGTAAGCGGCGCGCTACCGGGAGTGGCTGTGAGCGCACTCTGTAGGTTACAATACACTACAGCCTCGACTAAGAACGTCAGCTCCGGCTTCACAAAAACATTGCCGCCCTGTAAGGCCAGCGCCGAATTAAGCACATCGGCACCGGTGGCCAGCAGCACTTTATCGATGGGATGAATCAGACCGTTGGCCGCTTTCACATCGGTACCCAGAATCTTGGAGCCGTTGACATACAGCGTGCCATCGGCCCGTTGGATGATGCGCCGCGCCACCCCCAACGCAGAATTCGATGTGCTGCCCGGCGTGAGC
This sequence comes from Hymenobacter terrigena, assembly GCF_054776515.1. Classification (NCBI taxonomy): domain Bacteria; kingdom Pseudomonadati; phylum Bacteroidota; class Cytophagia; order Cytophagales; family Hymenobacteraceae; genus Hymenobacter; species Hymenobacter terrigena. The sequence continues at coordinate 726,161 of NZ_BAAHBU010000003.1, read as the reverse complement.
GCGCTGCCCGCCAATGCCCCGCTGAAAACGTGGTAATAAAGCGTGCTCTTCAAAAAGGACTGCTGCAACGCGCCCAAGTCCTCGGCCGTGTTGAGGCCGAGGCGGCTGAAGGCGGCATTATTGGGAGCGAAAACCGTAAAATTTCCACCGCTGGTCGGGTCTACGTTTTTGTTGCCGAGCAACACGGCTACATCGCCGCGAATAGCCGCATCTTCAAGTTCCTGAAAATCGGGATTGGTGACGGCAATATTCGTGATGGACGGGTCGATTTCTTTATTCTTGGCGCAGCTGTTTAAAGCCAAAAGGCTTAGTGCCAGCAGGCCGGATTTAATGGGAAAATATTTTTTCATCGGGCGAATTATTGCGTTTATCGTGCTGAAGTGTGTGTTCAACTCAAATCGTTGAATATAAACGATTTTATAAAGTCAGCGGATTGCATCAAGGTAAATCCGCTCCCCTAAACTCACCCGTAGGTTACGTCAAAATAGCCTAATTAAGCTGTTTTTGCACGACTTGCTTAAGCCGGTCTGACTTGTATAAGAATTTCTTATTTATTGATTTTATGCAAAATTTTTCTACGCTGTTTTGTAGCGCGCTTCTTGTTGTCGGCGTCGCTACTACCGGTAAGGCCCAGAGCTTGGTGAGCGGTTTTATGGCGGGCAAAGGCCACGGCTCGGTGGTAGTATCGGGCACTGCCGAGCGCTACGACGATGTGTACCTGGCTCCCGAAAAAATCTCCGGCGTTCCGATTTTTCAGGAGGTGCGCGTTAATTCCCTCAACCTGTATGGCACCTACGGCCTCTCCGATAAGATTGACGCCGTTATCAGCCTGCCCTACATTCAGTCGAAGGGCCGGGCGCCGGGGGCGGTGATTGACAACCTGAACTCTTACTACTCCACGCAGGGCTACACCAACGTGCGCCAGGGCCTGCAGGACCTTACTGCGCTGTTCAAGTTCAAATCTTACAGCCGCGAAATCGGCAGCAGCATTCTGGACCTGCTGGGCGTGGTGAGCTTCAGCACCCCGGTCAGCGACTACCAGACCAACACCGGCTACGGCTACATCATCGCCATCGGCAACCGGGCCACCAAGTACACGGCCGCCGGTGTGGCGCACCTCAAAACCAGCTCGGGCGTGTTTGCCACGGCCCAGGTGGGCTACAGCCTGCGCACCGGCGCCGTGCCCGATGCCCTCGTGGGCGAGGCCAAGCTGGGCTACGCCGGTCCCAAAGTGTACCTGGAAGGCAACGCCTCCTTTCAGGAATCGAACGGCGGCACCGACATCGCGGCCCAGAACTTCACCGGCTTTTTCCCGTCCACGCGCGTCAACTACATCCGCTTGGGAGCCAGCGCATACCGCCCCATCACCCACGGCTTCGGCCTAACGCTGGGGGCCAGCACCTACGTGGCCGGCCGGAACATTGGCAAGTCCACCGGCTACTCGGCCGGCATCACGTATAACTTCTAAGGCCAAACAGGCCGATTATCGCCCACAGCAAAGCGCCCCCACAGCCGGAAATTTTCCGGCTGTGGGGGCGCTTTCTTAGAGCAGTACCGAATTAGTAATTTGATTCGGCCGAAGGCAGGTCAATCAGGATAAACTGCGCGTCTTTCGCGGCCCGGATTTGCACCACGTCATCGTCGGTCATGCGGGCCTGGTCGTTGGTGCCGAGCTCCGTTCCGTTCACGAAAATGGTGCCCTGCTTCACATATATGAAAGTGAGGCGAATGGGGAATGTTTTAAACTCAATTTCCTCGCCCTCATCCAGATTGGACCAGTAAATGGTGCTGTTGGAGTTCATGTACACCACGTCTTCCAGCACTTTCTGGCCGGTCACGAGGGGCACCAGTTCGTTCTTGTTGCCGCTGGTGAAGCCCAGGTCTTTTTGCTCGTAGCTGGGTGCCAGGCCTTTCTGGCCCGGAATGAACCACAGCTGGTAGAGGTGCAGGGGTTTGTCCTGGCGGTTGAACTCGGAATGCGCCAGGCCGGTGCCGGCGGTCATGCGCTGCACCTCGCCGGCTTTGATGGTCGTTTTATTGCCCATCGTGTCCTGGTGCGTGATTTCGCCGTCGAGCACCAGCGTCACGATTTCCATTTCGGAGTGCGGGTGCTGCGGGAAGCCCGACTGGGCGGCCACATTATCGTCGTTGAACACCCGCAACGGCCCGAAGTGCATGTTGGTGCGGTCGAAATAATCGGCAAACGAAAACAGAAAGTAGCTGCTGAGCCAGGCGGCGGGGGCAGCGTGGTGGCGGTCGGCGGCGGAAATGTATTTGAGCATAGCTTGGGGGCGAGAGAATATGGCGTGCCTCCCATACGCGCAGGCCGGGCCGGAAGTTGGCTCCGTGCCACACAGCAAAGCCCTTCCGTGCCCCGGAAGGGCTTGCCACATTTCTAATAAGCAGCGCCGAACTAGGCTTTCTTCAGCAGGGCTACTTGCTGCTGCAGGTCGAGCACGAGGCTGGCCACGCGCTCCAGCGAGAGCTCGGCAATCGGGAACGTGCTGCTGATGTAGCTTTTGGCTTCCCAGATTTCGAGCACGTCGTCGGCCTTCACGTCATAGGGCGAGAAGTTGGGGTTGTCGGAATGCAGCACGAACATGGCCCCGGAGCGCATCTTATTGAAGACGCGCTTGAACACAATACCATCGCGGGAGCTCACTACAATGCAGGGCGTGCCGTCTTTAATGTTGGTCCATTCCTCCACGTAGCGGCCCACGATGACAGTGCCGCTGGCAATGGGCAGCATCGAATCGCCGGCGATTTCGAAGGCGCGGTAGGTGCCCGTTTGCGAGAGCATGGGCAGCCGGAACTTGGGCAGCACCTCCAGGTATTCGCGGTCGGCGTAGCCATTGAGGTAGCCGGCGGCGGCTTTCTGAGGCACCAGCTCGATGTTTTCGTTCTGGTCTTTGTCGACGGTGAAGGCCAGCACGCGGAGCTTGCCGCCAGCGGCCGGCGTGGGCGGCTCGGGGTTGTCGTCGGCATCGGCTTCGGGCGCGTTGGGGTCGGGCGCGGGCAGGGAGCCAATGATTTTGGTGTTCTTCTTCTTGCTGAAATCGGTGGTTACGAGCTGGTCGAGCGTGATGCCAAAGAGGCGGGCCATGTTGACGAGCGTGGCGAGGCGGGGCTCGGCGCGGCCCTCTTCGTAGGCACCCACCAGGGAGCGTTTGATGCCGAGCTTCTCGGCCATCTGGGCCTGCGTGAGGGCGAGCTCGCGCCGGCAAAACTTGAGGTTGGTATTAATCATCGGTGGGGGCAGCAGCCAGGAATGGCGTTTGATTTAACGCACGTTCGGCTGGTGAAGTTAGCAACGCAAGCGCGAAGTTACTAATTCACTTAGCTAATAAATTTCTGCCCACCACTTTAGCGTTGAGCAATTTGTCTTTCAACCCACCATTCGTCGTTTTTCCAGAAATTATTCCAGCCCACGCGGGCGTATTTAGGGTTAATGTGGGCGTCTCGCTCACCAATTTCGAAGCGCGTGAGCACCTCGCGCGTCACGGCAATGCCCTGTTTCCAGAGCACGGGCGTGGTTTCGTGGCCCGGCCCATCGGCCCAGCTGCCTTCGAAGAGCAGGCCGCCGTTGCGGGTGGCGGGGTTGGCGGTGTTTTCCATCAGCACGGCGCGGCGGCTGGGCGTGAGCTGAAAATCGAGCGCAATGCGGCCCGTGAACTGGCCGCCCAGGCCGTGGTGGCTGGTGGCTTGCAGCGCAAACCCGCCCGTGGCGCAATACGTGGGCGCCGTCGACTCCTCATAATCAGGCGTAATCACCTTCATATCGGCCGGCAGCCGCTGCACTTGTTGCAGCTCAATGCTGCCGCGAAAGGGCGTCACGTCGCCATAGCAGCGAAACTTGCCGGCTACCAAGTACCGGCCGGGACTTTTGCCATCAGCCTGAACGGTGGTAAACACGAACTCCAGCCGCCGCCCATCGTAGCCGAAGCAGCCGTTGAGTACGTCTTCGGTGCCGGCCTGGGACTGGTGCTGCCATAGTTTTCCCAGGTTGGTGCGGGCCAGCAGGGCCGTGCGGGTGGCGTTGGTGAGCACAGCGCCGGGAGCGGCCAACGGGGCAGCCGGGCTGGCCGCTGGCCCCGAAAAATTGGGCAGGTGCTGAGGTTGGGGCGCAGCGAAGAACAGCGCAGGCGCCGTGAGAAGCAGGAAGTACCGCATACAACCGGAATTGAGGGGTTTTAAGGCCAGCTATATTGCTAGATGGCGCTTATGCTTTCCCAACGGTGGCAGCGGGCGGTTTAGTATCAGAGGTTGAGTTTGGGTTTGGGCGAGTCGGCCCACCATTCTTCATTTTCCCATAGCTCGTTCCAGCCCAGCTTGGCGTATTTGGGGTTGATGCTAAACGACCGTTCCCCTACGTTGAAATCGGAAAACACGGTACTGCCAATTCCCTCAATGCTGGCGGAAGCCAGTAACTTCTTGCGGCTCCCGGTTAGGGAAGAAGTCCATTCTCCATCAAAATACATTCGCCAGCCTTTCGCGAACTGGCGTTTATCATCTCCCATAAAATACGTGGCTACGAGAGAACTATCCGCTTTCTGCTGAAAATCAATACCCATCTTGCCCGCAAATATTCCCGTTGCTTTCGAACCGGTTTCCTGCCAACTGAAAACTCCCTGTGCCGTGTAGAATTTCGCAAATTCCCCCTGCAACTCGTATTCAAAGCTTTTTATCGGAACGTTGCGAAGCTGCCGCAAACGAATAGTACCGGTGAACGGCGTCACTTGCCGTTTATAACGGTCTTTTCCCTGTACATGGTACAATAATGGGTCATCGGTATCACGGATAATTTTCTGCAATACCAACTCAATGCGGTAATGGTCAGGACCAAAAAAACCTTCGCAAACAGTCGGCCACTGCACACCGGCAGAATCTGCTTCTTCCAAGCCCTGCCACACCCCCGACAAATCATGCCGTTGAGCAAAAGCACGCATAGCGGGCGAAATGCTATCTGGAGCAGCCCTATTCACACTATTTGCTGCAGAATCGCGGGCCAGAGGCGGTTGCCGATTTAAGGCCGGGGCCGCAACGGTTGGCAAAGCGGGAGCCTGAATTGAGGTTGCAACAGTTGCCACAGGTTTCTGCTGCTGGCAACTCGCCAGTAGTCCAACCAATAAAAACGGGTAGAGCGTCTTTTTCATGCTGCCAATTTACGCCGCAGGTCCGGCATAAATTCCTGCAGAAAATACCGCCCCAACCCCACTTCCAGCAGGATTTCCACCAGTATCAAATTGCCCACCCACGAAAGCCAGGTCACGGTCAGATACGTCTCAATGGGCTTGGTTTCGAACACGTAGTACATCACGTAGCTCTCGCCGCGCAGAGCCAGGGCGGCCAGCGTCACAGCAAAGGAGCGCAGCATCCAGTCGACGTGCAGGCTCCACTGGCGCTGGCGGGCGGCGCGGTAGGCGCGCCAGGTGCACAGCCACCACACCAGGCATTGCAGCGTGAAGCCGACCTGCGCTGCCAGCCCGCCATTGGCAAAGCGCGCCAGAATGAGGCCCGACGGGGCCGCCAGCGACAGAATACCCACCACATAAAACTTGCCCAGTTGCCGGTGCAGCCCGGGTCCGCGCCGCGCCAGCACCGGCAGAAACTGCAGCAGCCCGGCCACCAGCACCAGCAAACTGGTGGTGATGTGCACGTAGAACCCCAGCCGAAACAATGGATTGTCGTTGGTTTCGTCGCTCTTGGTGGTGAGGAAGTGGATGCCCTTCTCGAAGGTGTAGTAGGGCAGCGTTTTGGTGAGCATCAGGCCCGCGAAGGCGGCGATGACGAGGGCCGTGAGGGCAAGGAAGATTTTTCGGGCCATGCAGCGCGGCAGTTTCGAACGGGAACCTGCAAATAAAGAGGCCCGACGTGGGTAACGGCGGGCCTCTTCAAATTATTGGCTTTGCTGGTGTTGACTTACTGCCCGCGCAACCGCTTGTGGTAGAGCGCGGCCATGCGCAGCTGGAAGTAGTCGTACTTCTCGCGCAGGTGGTCGAACAGGTCGCGGAGGGTGGGCTCGCCGCCCAGTTGAGCGCGGGCGGTGAAGATTTCGGCCAGCTCGATATCGGAGCAAAAGTCGTGGATGCGCAGCTCGCGGCCCTTGGCGTAGGCGTTGTAGAGGTGCGTTTTCACGGTACTCAGGGCCAGGCCGCGGCGTTCGGAAATGTCCTCCGGCGTGAGGCCCATCTGGTGGAACTGGATAGTGGCATCCTCCGAGTCGCTCACGGGCTTGTCGCCTTTATCGGCCGCGGCCAGGCGCGGACGCGGCTCGTTGAACATGCTGTCCGAGTCGGACGGCACGTACTGGCCGCCGCCGTGCTCCAGGATAAGGCGAATGAAGGCCTCGCCGTAGGTTTCGAACTTCTTCATGCCCACGCCCGAAATGCCCAGCATGCCCACGCGGCTCACGGGGCGCTCGGCCGCCATTTCCTGGAGCGTCGCGTCGGAAAACACCACGTAGGGCGGCACGCCCTGCTCGTCGGCAATCTGCTTGCGGAGCTTGCGCAGCTTGTCGAACAGCTGGGCTTCGGGGGTGCCGATGGTGGCGGTGACGGCCGCTTTTTTGCCGGCGCGCGTGGGCTTTTCGGCCTTCTCGCTGGGCTGGAACTTCTTGAGCGGCAGCGTGAGCTGGCCTTTCAGGACTTCGTGGCCACGCTCGGTGATTTTCAGGGCGTAGCCTTCCTCGTAGGCGATGTAGAACAGGCCGTCATTCAGCATCTGGTGAATGTAGCTGTACCAGTCGAGGTAGGGCAGGTCATTGCCCGCGCCGTAGGTTTTAATCTGGTCGTAGCCGCCTTGCAGCACGGCTTGGTTGCGCATGCCGCGCAGAATGTCAATCAGCAGGTTGATAGCCACTTTCTCCCGACTGCGAAACACCGCTGACAGGGCTTTCTGGGCAATCAAAGTCCCGTCGAACGTAGTGGGCGGGTTGCGGCAGATGTCGCAGTTGCCGCAGTCCTCCCGGAGCGTTTCGGAGAAGTAGTTGAGCAGAATTTTGCGGCGGCAGCTGGCGGCTTCGGCAAACTGCTGCATGCGCTCCAGCTTGGCGGTGTTGAGCTGGGCCTGGCGCGCGGGCACGTCCTTGGTCACCATCTCGCGCATCTGCATCACGTCGGCGAAACTGTAGAACAGGATGGCGGTGCTGGGGGCGCCATCGCGCCCGGCGCGGCCGATTTCCTGGTAGTAGCCCTCGATGTTTTTCGGCAGATTGTAGTGCATCACCCAGCGCACGTTGCTCTTGTCGATGCCCATGCCGAAGGCAATGGTGGCCACAATCACCTGAATATCATCCTGCAAAAAAGCCTCCTGCGCTTTGCCGCGCTGCACGGGCGTCATGCCCGCGTGGTAGTGCGAGGCTTTGATGCCCTTGGCAATGAGCTTCTGCGAAATGGTTTCACAGGTTTTGCGCGAAAGGCAGTAGATGATACCCGGGTCCTGCGGGTGGCGGCCAATGTAGTCGATAATCGAATTGATACGGTCCTGGCCGCCGCGCACAATCAGGTTGATGTTGGGCCGGTCGAAGCTGGACAGGAACACCTTGGGCTCGCTGAGGTTGAGCTGGGTGATAATGTCGCGCTTCGTCAGGCGGTCGGCTGTGGCCGTGAGGGCGATGATGGGCGTGCTGGGGAAGTGATTCCGCAGCTGGCCCAACTGGGTGTATTCGGGCCGGAAATCATGGCCCCAGCTCGAAATACAGTGCGCCTCATCGATGGCGAAGAGGCTGATATTGACCCGCGTCAGAAATTGCAAAAAGCCGTCACTCAGAAGCTTTTCGGGCGACACGTAGAGCAGCTTGAGATACCCGCCGGTGGCGGCGCGGGCAATGTCGTTGGCCTCGGACTGGCCCACGCTGCTGTTGATGTAGGCCGCCGCGATGCCGTTGGCTTTCAGAGCTTCCACCTGGTCCTTCATCAAGGCGATGAGGGGCGACACCACGACGCAGGTGCCCTCCGAAACCACGGCGGGAATCTGGAAGCAGACCGACTTGCCGCCGCCGGTGGGCATAAGCACCACGGTGTCTTTGCCGCCGAGAATGTGCTGGATGATGTCGCCCTGCATGGGGCGGAAATTGTCGTAGCCGTAGTACCGTTTCAGGGCCTGGCGGGCGGCGGGCAGCAGGTCGGGAGAGGCGGTAGTTAGGGTATTAGACATGATGCGTTAGTAGTAATCAGTTAAAATAACGGGCCGGGGCGGGAAGTTCCAAGCAGATTAGTTTTTGGCGAACCCGTCGTTCGGTTTCGGTTCCCGGCGGCTTCCCCGGTACAGTTCGTACTTCAGCAGCCGGCAGTCTATCGGCCCGTTAAACAACGGAATCCGCCGCGCTGGCTTCAGCCCAATGCTCTTGGCTGCTTCCAGATTTCCGGTAAATACAAAGGCATTGTAGCCCTGAAAATTCGCTTTCAGCGTGTCGCCAATGGTTTTATACAAAGCCGCCATCTGGGCCTCCTCTCCTATCCGCTCGCCGTAGGGCGGGTTCGTCAGCACGATGCCGGGCTCTTCTTTGGCGGGCGCGGCGGCGTCTTTCACGTCGCGCACCGAGAGGCGAATGCAGTCTTCGAGGCCGGCGGCGGTAATGTTAGCGGCGGCCATGTCGATGGTTTTGGGGTCGAGGTCGGAGCCGGCGAGGTAGGCTTGCGGCTCTTCGAGGCGCTGGGCTTTGGCTTCTTCGCGCACCTGGCTCCAGAGCTCGGGGTCGAAGTCGTACCAGTTTTCGAAGCCGAACTTGCCCTGGTGAAACAGGCCGGGCGCGATGCGCTGGCTGATGAGGCCGGCCTCGGTGAGGATGGTGGCCGAGCCGCACATGGGGTCGATGAGGGGCTTTTTGCCGTCCCAACCCGAGAGCAGGACCAGCCCGGCGGCCAGCACTTCGTTTAGCGGGGCTTCGTTGGTGTGCTGGCGGTAGCCGCGGCGGTGCAGCGAGTCGCCGGCTGCGTCGAGGCTGAGGATGACTTCGTTTTCCGTCATGCGCAGGTGCAGGCGGATGTCGGGGTTGCGGGTGTCGATGCTGGGCCGCTCGCCGGTGCGGTTCCGGAACTGGTCCACGATGGCATCCTTGGTGAGCTGGGCCACGAAGAGCGAGTGCTCGAACGTGGAGCGGTTGACCACGGGCGTGATGGCGAACGTCTGGCCGGGGCCGATGAAATCCTGCCAGTCGATGCGGCTTACTTCGCGGTAGAGGGCCTTTTCATCGGCGGCATAAAACGCGGCAAAGGGCCGCAGCAGGCGCATGGACAGGCGGCTCCAGAGGGCTACTTCGTAGAGCAGGCGGTGGTCGCCGATGAACTCGACGGCGCGGGAGCCCACGTGGGTGATGTCGGCCCCGAGGGCGTAGAGCTCGTCGGCGAGCAGTTCTTCCAGGCCGAACTGGGTGGTGGCGGTGAGGTGCATAAACGGGAAGCGGGCTGTGGCCCGCAGGTGCAAAGGTCGGCAGAAAGTGTAGCGCATGCTTTAGCTTGCGCTACCAAACCCGTCACATTCCCACTGGGCGCACGCTGAAGCATGCGCTACGCTTCTATGGCCCTTGCTCCTTCTTCCTCCGCTCCCATCACCGCCGCAACGCCCGCTCGCTCCTACGCCGGCCCCATGGTGCTGATGACCACGCTGTTCTTCCTGTTCGGCGCCGTCACCAACTTCAACGACGTGCTCATGCCCTACCTCAAGGACGTGTGCCAGCTTACCGATTTGCAGTCCTCGGCCGTGCAGTCGGCCTTTTTTGGGGCCTACTTTCTGATGTCGCTGCCGGCCGGCTGGGTGCTGCGCAAGCTGGGCTACCAGCGCGGCATTGTGGTGGGGTTGCTGGTGATGGCGGGTGGCGCGCTGCTCTTCATCCCGGCCGCCGACTCGCGGGCCTTCGCGCTGTTTCTCACGGCGCTGGCCACGCTGGGCGCAGGCATCACACTGCTGCAAGTGGCGGCCAACCCTTACGTGAGCATCCTGGGGCCGGCGCGCGGCGCGGCGGCGCGGGTGAGCGTGGTGGGTGTGGCCAATAATTTCGGTGGCAGCCTCTCGCCGCTGGTGGGCGGGCTGGTGCTATTCGGCGGCTCAGTGGCATTAAAGGCCCGGCTGGCGGCGCTGCCGCTTACGGAACGGCTGGCTGAAGAATCACAGCTTGTAAAAGGGCCTTACATCGGGCTCGCGGTGTTTCTGGTGTTGCTGGCGGCGCTGTTTTTTTTCTTGGTGAAGCTGCCCGATATCGAAGGAATTCCCGAAGAAGCGGCCGAAGAAGCCCGCCCAATGGCGGCGGGCCGCACCTCGGCGCTGTCGTTCCCGCACCTCGTGCTGGGCGTAGTGGCCATTTTCGTGTACGTCGGGGTAGAAGTCGGTCTCGGCTCGTTTCTGATTCGCTACGGCGAGTCGCAGGGGATTCACCAGCTTTCCAGCTTCACCCAAAGCCTCGTGCGCGGCCTCAACGTAGCCACCAACTACGTGGGCGTTCTGTTTGGGCAGCAGCCGGCCCCGATTGATACCGCGGCCGGCTTCACCAAGGCAGTAGGCGCGGTGCTGGTATCGTCGTACTGGTTTGGCTCGCTTGTTGGGCGCGTGGTGGGCATCCCGCTGCTGCTCAAATTCCACAACCGCGTGCTGCTGGTGGCAGTGTGCGCAGCTGGCACGGCGCTGGTGGGCGCGAGCATCCTGAGCACCGGCGAAACGGCGCTCTGGCTCATCGTGCTCTGCGGGCTGATGAACTCCATTATGTGGCCCGTCATTTTCCCGCTGGCCATCACCGGCCTGGGGCCGTTCACCAAGCAGGGCTCCTCTTATTTGATTATGGCCATTGTGGGCGGAGCGCTTATTCCGCCACTCATGGGCTTCATCGCCACGCACGGCGGCGGGCTGCGGGTGGCGTTTGTGGTGCCCGCGCTGTGCTACCTGTACCTGCTGTTTTATGCACTAAGTGGCTACCGCGTCCGTTAAAGGCCCAACTGCTGCTTACTTCACCATCTGGGCAGCACCCTGCTTTCATGAAAAAATCCCTGCTCTCGTCCGCGCTTTTTCTGTTAATTCTGCTGCTGGGCACCGTCAGCTGCAAGAAAATTCTGGACCTGCTCACCTTCCAAATCAACGATTCCACCACGTTTCAGCTGCCAGCTACGGGCCCCGCGCCAGGGCCGCTGCCCAACCCGGTTCTCACGCTGCCGGGCGTCACGGTTAATTCCACCGCCAATAGCACTTACCAGAACAACAACACGGCGGCCGACTATGTCAAGGACGTGACCCTCGACCGCTTGGCGCTGACCGTGACCGACCCGGCCGGTCAGAATTTCGACTTCGTGAAGAGCGTCAGTATTTCCATTGCTTCCGATGCGGCGGGCACCAACAAAGTACCGCTGGCTTCGCTGAACCCAGTGCCCACCGGCCAGACCACCATCGAGCTCACGCCCTCCGGCCAGAAGCTCGACACGTACCTGCGCAATGGCAGCTACACGCTGTTCACCACCGTCGAGTTCACCCAGCTGGGCCTGCGCAATACCACCACCGTGCGCGCCGACTCGCGCTTCAACGTGAAGGCCGACCCAAAGTAAGGCAGCGCGGCGCGGGCTTGCCGTCCGCGCTGCGGCGTGGCCGCTACCTTTGCGGCCATGATGCCTACGCTCGAAGAAAACGTCTCCCTCCGCCCCTACAACACTTTTGGCCTCGATGTCCAGGCCCGTTACTTCGCCCGTTTCGCCTCGGCCGATGAGCTGCGCCAGCTGCTGAAAATGCCCGAAGTACAGACCGCCGACAAGCTCATTCTCGGTGGCGGCTCCAACCTGCTCTTCACCCAGGACTTCTCCGGCGTGGTGCTCAAAAACGAGATTCGCGGCCTGGAAATTATTAGCGAAGACGCCGACAGCCAGACGGCTCTCATCCGCGCCGGGGCCGGCGAAAGCTGGCACGGCCTGGTTGAGTACAGCCTCGACCAGCAGCTAAGCGGCATCGAAAACCTCTCCCTCATCCCCGGCACGGTGGGCGCAGCCCCGCTCCAGAACATCGGAGCCTACGGGGCCGAGCTGCGCGACACCTTCGACCACCTCGAAGCCGTTGAAATCAGTACGGGAGCAGGGCGCGTGTTCATGGCCGGCGAGTGCGGCTTCGGCTACCGCGAAAGCGTGTTTAAAAACGTGCTCAAAAATCAGTTTGTGGTCACGGCCGTGGTGCTGCGCCTGCACCGCCAGGCCCGTCCCAACGTGCGCTACGGCGCCATTGCGGAAACCCTGGCCGAACTGGGCATCGAAGGCGAGCCCACGCCGCACGACGTGAGCCGCGCCGTGGTGCACATCCGCCGCAGCAAGCTGCCCGACCCGGCCGAAATCGGCAACGCCGGCTCTTTCTTCAAAAACCCCGAAATCTCGCAGGCCAGGTTCGACCACCTCAAAAGCGAGTACCCCGAGCTGCCCGGCTACCCCGTGCCCGGCGGCGTGAAGGTGCCCGCCGGCTGGCTTATCGAGCGGGCCGGCTGGAAGGGGTTGCGGCGCGGCCCCGGCGCGGGCACCCACGGCGTGCACGCCCGCCAGGCCCTCGTGCTCGTGAACCACGGCGGGGCCACCGGCAGCGAAGTTCGCCAGCTGGCCGAAGAGATAATCTCGTCCGTACGCCAGCAGTTCGGCATCGAGCTACACCCGGAAGTTAACATTTTGTGATTAAATAGCACACTGACCCACAATGTGTTTATATTGCTGAGAATGCCGAATGATGCGTAATTTGTCCCATCATTTGCATCAGCCATTTCATTGCCGGTCTGCTAATTCTTCAATTTATGAAACTCGCTTTATTCCTCTTCGCCGGGGTGCTTTCCGGTCCGATTCTAGCGGCTCCGGCTCCCCTTCCCACGCCGCCCACACCTCCGGTTCTCACCCTGAAAGCAGCCCGGGCGCTGGGCCCCGGCAATACCGTCACGGTGCGCGCCGTGGTGCTGAACGGGGCCGAGATGGGCAATGTGCGCTACGTGCAGGACGGCGAGGCCGGCCTCGCCCTCTACGCCCAGGCCGCCAAGCTGCCCGGCTACGGCGAGCTGCAGGCCGGCGACAGCGTCCAGGTCACGGGCCAGCTCAAGGCCTATAACGGGCTGCTGGAAATGGACCCCATCGCCTCGTTTCATAAGCTGGCCGGTGGCCAGCGGCTGCACTCGCTGCGCGTGCCCGTGGCCCAGGTCACCACGGCCTTTGTTGAGGCCAACGAAAGCCGCCTCATCGAAATCAAAGGCGTGACGCGCCTGCTCACGCCCACTGGCACGCCCACCGAGGCCCTGGCCGCCAACGCCAACTACCTGCTCGACGGCACGGCCGGCGCGCTGCTGCGCGTGGGCTCCACCAGCACCGGCCCCGAGGGCCTCGTTGGGGCCACCGCGCCCACGGGCGAGCCGTTCGACGTGCGCGGCATCATGAGCCAGTACTCGCCGGGCGGCACCGGCGGCTACCAGCTGCTGCCCCGCCTGGCCACCGATTTCGTGCGCGGCAGCGGCCTGCCCCGCCTCACCGAAGAGCCCGTGCCCGTGAACGTGAGTTCCACCGGCTTCACCGTTGTGTTCTCGACCCTGAACCCTGGCGACACCCGCGTGCGCTACGGCCTCGACGCCAAGCAGCTCAAGGGAAGTCGCGTCGACGAGGCGATGACTACCCACCACAGCCTCACGCTGAACGACCTAATTCCGGGCACCACCTACTACGTGGAAGTGAGCTCGCGCAACGCGGCGGGCACCGAAACGGCCACGCCCGTGCCGTTCATCACGGCGGCCGGCCGGCGGGCGCGGGCAGGGGGCAAGAATTAAGTTTTTGTGACTCGGCACTATTGCGGGCCGGGGGCGGTTCGTTTCGCTGAAATTCAGCATCTTTGTATTTCCGTCTCCCACCTAAATTTTAAAAGTTAACCGTTTCGTAACCCTGTTTTCTTTATGAAGAAATTTACTCTGCTGGCGCTGCTGGCGGCTGCCACTTCCTGGCACACCGTCTCGGCCCAAACTGCGATTACCATTGCGGCCGCACGGGCCCTGGCCCCTACCACCAACGGCACCGCCGGCCCCACAGTCACGGTGCGCGGCATCGTGACGAACGGCGCCGAGTTGGGCTCCTCGGTCAGCTACATTCGCTACATCCAGGACGGTACTGCCGGCATTGGGGTGTATAGCACCGGCGGCGCTACGGCAGCCCTGCTGACCCCGCTGGTTCCCGGCGACAGCATTGAGGTAACGGGGGGGCTGAAAATGTATCGCGGCCTGCTCGAAGTTGACCCTATCACCTCGCTGACCGTGCTGGCCGGCAACCGGCCGCTGCCGGCCCCCGTGGTGTTTACGGCAGCCAATGCGGCGGCCGCTTTTGCCGAGCAGTACGAAGGCCAGCTGGTGCGCATCAACGGCCTAACGTCGATGACCAGCAACCCGACGACTTGCGCCCAGGCTGGCGTGCCGGTTACGGCATTTTCAACTGGTGCGTCCTACCGCCTCAACGGCAACTGCACGTACCTCACCTATGTGCCCGCCAACTCGACCGGCGCCGATGGCCTGTCTGGCAAGCCCAGCCCGTCGGGCACATTCGATGCCGTGGGCATTGTCAGCCAGTTTTCCCCTTCGGCTACCTCCACCACGGGCGGCTACCAGCTGCTCAACCGCAAGTACAGCGACTTCATCCAGGGCCTCACGCCGAATCTGACCAATACGCCGTTCCCCACGAACATCACTACTACCAGCCTGAACATCAGCTACACCACGCAGAACGCGGGCAACACCCAGCTGGCCTGGGCTACGTCGCCCACCGGCACCTTCACTACGGTGGCCGGCAACACGGCCCTCACCACGGCCCACAGCCAGGTGCTCACCGGCTTGTCGCCGGCTACCATCTACTACATCCAGGCCGTTTCGGTGAACAGCGTGGGCCGCTCGGAGTCGCGCGTGGTGCCCATGGTGACGGCTTCACTGTCGACGGGGGTTATCAAGAATTTCTTTAATAACACGGTCGATGCTTCACTGGCCCTGCCCGGCAACACGGCCGTGACCATGCTCAACGGCGCCGCCCCCGATACGCTGGTGCGCTACATCAACCGCGCCCGCCAGACGCTGGACATTGCCATCTATAACTGGAACAACGCCACCATTCTGAACGCGGTGAACGCCGCCTACGCCCGCGGCGTGCAGGTGCGCGTGATTTACGAAGACGACAACGCCAACGTGAGCATCAACAGCCTGAACGCTGGCATTCGGCGCATTGCGCGGCCCAACACGGCCGGCAGCACCACCAGCAGCATCATGCACAACAAGTTTGTGATTGTGGATGCTAACAGCACCAACCCCAACGTGCCGTGGGTGTGGACGGGCTCGATGAACTGGACCGGCGCCCAGCTCACCACCGACCGCAACAACGTCATCGCCATTCAGGACCAGTCGCTGGCCCGCGTCTACACCATCGAATTTGAAGAAATGTGGGGCTCTAACACGGCCACGCCCGGCACCAGCACCTTCGGCTCGCGCAAAACCGACAACACCCCGCACTTCCTGAACATCGGCGGCAAGTCGGTGGAGTCGTACTTCTCGCCCACCGACAACGTGAACGGCCGCCTGCTCCAGGCTATTGCCTCGGCCGACAACGACCTGCACTTCGAGTCCATGCTCATTACCCGCGCCGACCTAGCCCGCGCCATTGCCGCTCAGGTGACGCAGCGCGGCATCGGCACCTGCTCCGACGGCCTCGTGAACGACACCAGCGGCACGGCCGGCTTCTCCTTCCGCCTCATGCAGGCCGGGCTGGGCAACCGCCTGCTCATCAAGCGCTCGAACGCTGGCTTCGGCATCATGCACCACAAAACCCTGATTGTGGACGCCGGCGCCAGCCAGTCAGACCCCACGGTATTCGTCGGCTCGCACAACTGGACGCTTTCGGCTGATACCGAAAACGACGAAAACACCCTTGTGGTGCACGATGCCCGCATCACCAACCGCTACTACCAAGAGTACGCCGCCCGCATTGCTGAGCAAAACGTAGCCGGCGTAACCGTCTGCCGCCTTGTGCTCGCTACCAAAGCCGGCAGCATCCAGGCCAGCACCCTGCAAGTGTACCCCAACCCCGCCCGCGGCAGCTTCCAGCTGCATCTGGCCAGCACGGCAGCCCGCACCGCCACCATCGTGCTGCGCGACGTGACCGGCCGCGTGGTGCTCACCCAGACCCAGCCCCTCACCGGCACCGACCTGAACATCGACGCTACGGCGCTGAAATCGGGCCTGTACATGGTGCAGGTAACCACTCCCGAGGCCGTGCAGACGAGCCGCGTAGTATTGGAATAAGCTGAGCGAAACTGACGCAAAAAAGGCGGCTCCCGAATCGGGAGCCGCCTTTTTTGTTGTTAAAGCCTGCATTATATCAGTCTATATTTTCTCGCGATTTTATCTAAGAGACTCCCAATAATTTTCTCAGGTCGCGCTTCAAGAAGATATAAGAAATTATAACTGGCAAATTTAATTTGGCGGTGTCTTTTAGAGCAGATACATAAACATTGTGACTGCTCAAAATGAAAATGTATGACCTCTTATAATTATCATTCCAGCCGCCTAGTGGCTCGTTGCATATCAAAAGACAAGATGCGTTTGAATATACTTCCAAACTATGAGAAGCAGCATATTCCAGCAGTAACTGATGATTTTCTGCCTCATCAAAACGGGAAGTAATTTTGGTTAATTTCCTTTCCGTAGCTTTTCGATACATCACGTATCCACATAGCAACGCTATTAAAGGCAGAATGATGGCTACTAGAAAGGCATCGTTTGAATTGTTGAAATCAGTATTGTTGACAAGAATACCAATGAAAACAATGGGACTACTGAAGAATAAATAGAAGGCAATACTATCCAGAACATCCGTCCACGGCACATCAAAAACGAGCTTATTCGCTTTTAAACTGCTGCTGATGTTAATGCCTTGCAATCGTCTCATTTAATTACTTCAGCACCGCAATGGTTACGCCGTCACCGCCGCGGTCGGCGTGTTCGTCGGCCACGCTGGCTACGGCGCGCTGCGAGCGCAGGTAGTCGCGCACCACTTGCCGGAGCACGCCGTTGCCACGGCCGTGGAGGAACTTGATTTCGGGCATACCCAGCATCACGGCGTCGTCCACAAAGCTCATTGTTTTGGTGAGGGCGTCTTCAGCGCGCTCGCCGCGCAGGTCGAGCGTAGGGCTAAAGCCGGCCATGCGGTCGGTGATGTTCACACCGTTGCCGCCGGAACCACCGCCGCTCAGCTTCGACTTTTGGGCTTTGGCAGCCTGCTCCCGCTCGCGGATTTCGGCCCGGCCCAGCTTTTCGAGCTGGCTGAGCTTGGTCAAGGTTTTCAGGCCGCCGAACATGACTTCGGCCGTCTGGCCCTTCACGCTCACCACCTCGCCGTGGCCTTCCTGACCGAACAGGGCCACTTTATCGCCGGGCTTGAGGTGGCCGGCTTCGGCGCGCTCGCGGCTGGCTTTGGGCTTGGGAGGCTCGATTTGCAGCTCTTTTTTGACGAAGGTTTCGAGTTTCTCGCGGGCGGCTTTGTTGACCTCCTTGTCGGCATTGCCGCGCCGGATTTCGCCGATGGTGGCTTCGATTTGCTGGTTGGTATTCACCAACAACGCTTTGGCCTGCTGCTTGGCCGTGCGCAGGGTTTCAATTTTGGTATCCTCGATGTGCTGCTTGAGGTCCTGGTATTCCTGGGCGGCGCGCTTGAGGCGCTTTTCGGCCTTGGCGGCTTCGGCGGTGCGGGTTTCAAGCTCGGTTTTCTCCTTTTCAAGGCCTTCGAGCAGGCGGTCGTAGCGAATTTTGTCTTTGCCCACCAGCTGCGTGGCGCGCTCCACCACCTCTTTCGGCAGGCCGATTTTACGGGCAATTTCGATGGCAAACGACGAGCCCGGCTTGCCCACTTCCAGCCGATAGAGCGGCTGCAGCTTCTCGGGGTCGTAGCGCATGGCCCCGTTGACGAGGTGCGGGGTGCGCTCGGCGAAGTTCTTGAGGTTGGTGTAGTGCGTGGTGATGACGCCGAACACGCGGCTGCGGTTCAGCTGGTCGAGCACGGCCTCGGCGATGGCGCCGCCCAGGCTGGGCTCGGTGCCGGTGCCGAATTCGTCAATCAGCACCAGGCTTTTCTTGCCGGCCAGCAGCATGAACTGCTTCATGGCCAGCAAGTGCGAGGAGTAAGTCGACAGGTCGTTTTCCAGGCTCTGCTCGTCGCCGATGTCCAGGAAAATGTCCTCGAACACGCCGGCTTCGGAGTTGTCGGCGCAGGGAATGAGCAGGCCCATTTGCAGCATAAACTGCACGAGGCCCACGGTTTTCAGGCTCACGGATTTACCGCCGGCGTTGGGGCCGGAAATGACGAGGATGCGCTGCTCGTGGTTCAGCTCCAGGTCCAAGGGCACCACTTCGCGGGGGTCGCCGTTGTCGCGCTTGTGCTGGGCGAAGGCCAATTGCAGCAGCGGGTGGCGCACTTTCACCCACTTCAGCAGGGGCTTGTTGTGCAGCACGGGCAGGCGGCAATCGAGCGTGACGGCCAGCCGGGCTTTGGCCCGGATAAAGTCAATTAGCCCGAGGTAGGAATAGGCTTTGCGCAGGTCCGGGATGTGGGGCCGAAGCTGGTCCGTCAGGGCCGTGAGGATGCGAATCAGCTCGCGGTGGTAGGCATTATCCAGGTCCTTGATGTCGTTGTTGAGCTCAAAAACGGCTTCCGGCTCGATGTACACCGTCTGGCCCGAGGCCGATTCGTCGTGAATCAGGCCCTTCACCTTGCGCTTGTGCTCGGCAATGACGGGCAGCACCAAGCGACCGCCGCGTATGGTGGGCTCGGAATCTGATGGAATCCAGCCCTCGTTTTTGGCATGGCGCAGGATGCCGGCAATCTGCTTGCGCAGCTGGCCCTGGCGGGCAATGAGCTCCTGCCGAATCTGGCGCAGCAGCGGGCTCGCATCGTCGCGCACGCCGCCTTCGTCGTCCACCACTTTGTCCAGGGCGGCCAGCAAATTGCGGTCGACCTGAATCCCGATGCCCAGCAGCCGCAGCGAGGGATACAGGCCGGGGTCGGCATCCGAGAAGAAGCTCAGGGCCTGCCGGATAGTGCGCAGGCTCATCTTCACCTCGAAGAAGGCAGCTACGTCCAGATACGCCCCCGGCAGGGCGGCGCGCTTGAGGTGGGCCTGGGCATCGTGGTAGTGTGAGGCCGGAAAATCAGCCCCGGAGCGCAGCAGGTAAGTGAATTCGTCGGCCTGTTGCAGCAGTTTCAGCAGGGGCTCGTGCTTGGATTGGAACTCCATGCGGGCCACGTATTGCCGGCCCAGGGCGGAAAGGCAATTGGCCTCAAGCTGCTCGCGCAGGGTGGTGAAGCCGATTTTTTGTTCGAAGTGTTGGGGTAACAGCAAGTAATTGAGCTTAGCGGTAGTTGTAATTGGGTACGAAGGTAAACAGCGCCGGGGCCGGGAAGATTCGCGGGCGGCAAGGTATTGTATTGGCAGGGCGGCGCGGTGCCGGGCCGGGCAGCGCCTCCCCAAGCGCCTGATTAATGCGTAAGTGCACTCCCCGGTTCGCCAATTCATGGCGTTCGGCAACGATGCCGGGAACGTTTGCGCAATTATACTCGGGCTTACACTTTACTATATACTCATTTGCTGAAGCTTAGCGGGTAGGTTTGTTGAAATCTCTCACCAATGGCAGCTGCCATTACCCACCCAAAACGTTTCAGACTATGAAGCACTTATTCTCCTTACTCTTACTGCTGCTGCTGTCGCCGCTGGCGCTGCGGGCCCAGGCGCCAACCGTCGTAGAATCGTCCGGCTGGCTGGAATCGGCCTACGTGCGGTGGCAGCCGGTGACCAATGCGCAAAGCTATAACGTGTACTACACCGGCGGCGGCCTGGTCAACCAGAAGCTCGACGACCAGCTCATCCGCAACTACGGCACCTTTTACCGGGCCGATGCCATGGGCCTCACGCCCGGCACCTACACGCTCAAAGTGGCTCCCGTGATTGGGGGCGTCGAGGGCGCCGCTACCACCACCGGCTCCCTCACGGTGCTGGCCCAGGACCGCACCGGCTTTGCCTTCAGCGGTGCCCGCGTACCGGGCGCCTACAACCTCGACGGCACCCTGAAAGCCAACGCCGTCATCATTTACATCACCCAAAGCACCAAGAACACCATTTCGCTGAACGTGACCGGGGCCACCACCAACCCCTGCGTGGGCCTGCAAACCATCCTCGACGGCTTTAAGAAGGGCCGCGATTCCCGGCCGCTGGTGGTGCGCTTCATTGGCCAAATCACTGACCTGACCTACATGCTGGCCGGCGACATCGTCATCGAAAACAACAACCTGGCCACCGGCGCCATCACCCTGGAAGGCGTGGGCAACGATGCCGTGGCCGATGGCTTTGGCATTCGCATCAAAGGCGCGTCCAACATCGAAGTCCGCAACATTGGCTTGATGAACTGCAACAGCGACGAAGGCGACAACATTGGCCTGCAACAGGACAACGACCACGTTTGGGTGCACAACTGCGACTACTTCTACGGCGATGCCGGCTCCGACCCCGACCAGGTGAAGGGCGACGGCGCCCTGGACTGCAAAAAGTCGACCTACATCACCTTCTCCTACAACCACTTTTGGGATTCGGGCAAGTGCAACCTGCTTGGCCTGAGCGAAAACACCACGCAGGGCCTCTACATCACTTACCACCACAACTGGTACGACCACTCCGACTCGCGCCACCCCCGGGTGCGTTTCTACTCGGCCCACGTGTACAACAACTACTACGACGGCAACGCCAAGTACGGGGCAGGCTCCACGGAGGGCTCCTCGGTGTTCATGGAAAACAACTTTTTCCGTAACTGCAAGTACCCCATGCTGACTTCGATGCAGGGCACGGACGTGTTCAACCCCGCGACGCAGGCCAACAACTACACCACCCAGCCCATCTTCTCGAACGAAGACGGCGGCACCATCAAGGCCTTCAACAACACCATGACGGGGCAGACGCGCTTCGTGCCCTACGGCGCCACCGGCTACCCCAATTCGACGGTGGACTTTGATGCCTACGTGGTGACCACCCGGACCCAAACCGTGCCCAGCACGGTGGTTTCGGCGTACGGCCGCAACACCTACAACAACTTCGACACCAACGCCGCCGTGATGTACGCCTACACGCCGGACGCCCCGGCCACGGCCCGCGACAACGCCGTGCTGTATGCCGGGCGCGTGAAGGGCGGCGACTTCCAGTGGACCTTCAACAACGCGGTGGACGATGTTTCCTATGCCGTTAACGTCCCGCTGAAGGCGGCGCTGACGGGCTACACCACCGGCCTGGTTTCGGTGCAGGGCATTGTCCCCCCCACCACGGGCGGTGGCGGCACGGGTGGCGGCGGCAGCAACGCCTCGGCTATGGTGCACAACTTCACGGTATCCGGCACCACCAGCACCTTCTACACCATCACGGGCAACCTTTCCACTTCACAAGGCACGGTGGTGTACAACGGCCTGAACCTGACGCAGTGCCTCAAGCTGGAGTCGTCCACGAACGTGGCCTTCACCACCACCGCCCCGGCTACCCTCACGCTGGTGTTCAACGATGCCTTCAGCGGCGCGGTTAAAATCGACAACGTGAACCAGAACGTGGTATCGGGCCGCCTCACGCTGCCCCTGACCGCCGGCGCGCACCAAATCACCAAAGGCGTGACCGCCAACATCTACTACATGAGCACCGCCTACACAGCCCTGGCCACGCGCAACCCGCTGGATGGCCTGGCCATCAAGGTGTACCCCAACCCGGCGGCCGATGAAGTGACGGTGGCCTGGAAGAGCAAGCAGGCCTTCTCGCTCTACAGCATCACGGGCAGCCTGGTGAAAACCGGCGTCACCAACCAGTCCTTCGACCTGAAAGACGTGAAGCCCGGCGTGTACCTTATCCGCATGCGCGACGAAGACGGCTACCTGCGCACCAGCCAGCTGCTCAAGCAATAAGTCTCGCTTTCCTATCGAAAAAGGGCCCCGGCAGCAATGCCGGGGCCCTTTTTGTGCGCTATGAGGCTGAGGCATAGATAGTGATGAAATCAACGGCCGTGCCTGGGCATTACAGGCAAAGCGGCCCGCAGCCACCTGCGCATGGCCCGCATGCTGGTGGCCCTCATGGAGTACCCTAAACTCAGCACCGAACAGTTGCAAGCCGCCGGCCTAGGCTGGCAGGCCGGCTGGCGGTGGCAATGCTGCTTCTCTTTTACCTCCGCCTCACCCGCACTGCCGAGGATGCATTGCGGCTGGTAGTGGCCGGGCCGCAGGGGCGGCCGCGCGCTGACGGTGTGCAGTAACAGCTAGGTCACGGGTGTGGCCCGCTGGTTGCGGCGGTACAGGCCCAGATACAGCGCGGTGAAGGTGAACAGGCGCAGGCTCAGCGTCCAGTCCACGCCGGGCACCAGCAGCAACACCACGCCCAGGGCCATCAAGGCGTAGCACAGCCAGGCCAGGGCGCGGCCGAAGCCGCCCTGGTAGAAATTGGGGCGGTACAGGGTTTCATCGGGCGTGCCGGCGGCGGCCATTTGGCCCTGCAAGGTGCGGCCGAGGGTGAGGGCATCCACGAGACCGGGCAGGCTGGTTTCGGCGGCGGGAATGCCCCGTTTAGGGCGGTCGGCCAGTTGCAGCATAGGGCCGTGGCTGGGGTAGAGCTTGATGTGGGCGCCGCCCTGCGAGGCCAGTTCGCCGTAGCCCACAATTTCACTCAGCGGGTAGTCGGTGGGCGGCACGCCGTAGGCGATGCTGCGGTCGCGCGGCTCCAGGCGCAGGGTGTTGGGCGTGAGGGTGACCAGCATGGGCAGCATGCTGCGGCGCAGCAAGGGCCAGCCCGGGGCAAACAGCAACCCACTGGCCAGCAGCAGCCCCCCGCCCCAGCGGTGGTCGCCGTCGCTGAGGAAAAGGCAGGCTGCGACGAACACCACCAAGCCCAGCGTGGGCAGCAGAATGCCGGCCAGCATCAGGCCCATGCGCACCTGCACCAAGTGGCTATGCAAGGTTGTTGGCGGGTGCACAGATGATTTAGCCGCTACAGAATCCGGGGCGCTCATGCGATAGATAAAGCCTTAAGGTAAGAAGGGGCCAAATTATCGGTTTGCCAGGGAAAATGGAAATCAGAATTGCCTGCTGGCGCGGCTACTTGGAAACCCTAATCCGGGTGTTGGTTGCGCCGTTTGGTGGCTGCCAACCACGCACCCAAATACGCTACATAGGCACCAAAGCTGGCTACCATATTGCCGTGTAATGGCAAATCATTACGTACAATTTTAACAATAAACCAGACAAATAGGCCGGTCGTAACAACCAGCATTATGGTCGAAATCGGCCGTTCAAAAAACCCCGGTTGGCGAATGATGGCTGTTGCAGCATTATTCTCCTCAGAGTAGGTTTCAATGGCTTGTTCAACTGCTCTTGCAAAGCCGGTAAAGTCCCCCGTTTCGCCGAATGCATCATGGGCGACAAGTTTGACTTTGCGGCCGCTCGCCAACTTAAAAAAGAGTACCTCCCGGCCTCTAAATGATTCATACCGGTAGGCAGCCAGGTCCGCAAAAGGAATAATGGTTACCGCACCGTCGCGTACCTGCTCCATTATCACTTGGTCGGGCCGCACAACCATTGTTACTTCATGACGCACCCAACGCTTCAGAACCTGATAGGATAAGTACCCGCCTACGGCTAATACTCCTAATGCCCACAGCAATGCCGCATCTTTGCTTGAGGCAAACTTAAAACCCAGAAAGGCTATTGCAAATACAATGGCTATTGCCAGCAAACTTCCAATTACCCCTTTGGCGGTACTGTATAGTTTGACACTAAAATTCTTTTGCCTTTTCATTTCGTGCGCCCAACTACTTATCCACCCCCGCCCCAAACAGGGCGAAATCGTACTTCACCGGGTCGCTGGGGTCGAGTTTGCGGAGGTTAGCGGTGAGCTCTTCGGCGGCTTCCCAGTCCACGAGCTTGCGGGTGAGCAGGCCCAGGGGGCGGGCCTGACGCTCCACGTGCAGGTCGATAGGCATAATGAGGTCGGCGGGCGAAAGGCGGGTCCAGAGGCCGAAATCAACGCCGTGCGCGTCGCGGCGCACCAGCCAGCGCAGGTACATGTTCACCCGCTTGCAGGCCGACTTGCGGGCCGGCGTGGCCACGTGCTTGCGGGTGCGCTGCGGCGCATCGGGCAGGCTGAAGAAGTGCTGATGGAAGTTTATCAGCCGCTCGCGCTGCGTGTGCCCCACCAGAAACGCGGTTTCCAGCGACTCGTGCTGCCCATACCAATGCCGCAGAAAATGCACGAAATACAGCAAATCGGTATCGCAAAACGTGCGGTGGCAGAAGCCCAGCAGCTTCTTCAAGTCCTCGTCCTGGTGCTGGGTAATGAACTGGTGCGGGGCGTCGTCCATGCGGCGCATCAGCTCGTTGCACTTGTTGATGATGGTGAGCCGCTGCCCCCAGGCCAGCAGCGCCGCGAATAGGGCCGCAATTTCCACATCCTGTTTTTGCGTGAAGCGGTGCGGGATTTGAATGGGGTCGTTTTTGATGAATTCGGGGCGGTTGTAACGCACGTATTGCGCATCAAGCTGGCGACGGAGCTGGGCGATGTTCATAGAAAAAAGTAGCGCGGACTCTGAGAGTCCGCGCATGTTTTGTTCGGGTACCGTTCCTGCGCGGACTTGCAGAGTCCACGCCACAGTTAGTTACTGCGGGATGTAGTTCGTCTCCACCCGAAAGCGGGAGTCGGTGGTGCCGAGCTTCTGCACGGCGCGGGGCGAGAGGCGCACCAGGATGTTGTTGTTCTCGCCCGTATCGGGCAGCTTGCCGATGACGCGCACGTAGACCGACAGGCCGTTGCCGCTGTTTTTCACCTGCATAATGGTGCCCACGGGGGCCGTTTTGTGCAGGGCGAGGTACTTGTCGGTAATGCTTTTTTCGATGGGCGCGCCGAGGCCGGACTCCACCACGCGGGCCAGCACTTCGCTGGCGCGGCTGGGGGTGCGGTCTTCCTTTTCGTCTTCGCGCTCGGGCGTCACGGTGGCTACCTGGGCGGGCTTATCGGGGGCCGGGGCTTTGGCGGGCGTCACGGGCACGGCTTCTACTTCGACGGGGCGCACGGGCGCGGCTTTGGGCGTGGTGGCCGTGGCAGCCGGAGCTTCGACCGGGCCAGCCAGTATCAATTGCTGGCCCACGCGCACCGTACCACCGGCCGGCAGCTTGTTGAGCCGAATCAACTCATCGGGCGTGAGTTGAAACTTGCGGGCGATGCCGAACAGGGTTTCGCCTTTGGCCACGGTGTAGCGGGCGGGCACGGTTACGGACGCGGCGGCTGCAGGCGTTTTATCGGGCGCAGCAGCAGCCGTGGCGCGGCCAGCAGCGGGGCGGGGCACGTACACAATCTGGCCCACGCCGAGGCCATTTTTAATCTGGGGGTTGGCTGCGTTGAGCTCGGCCAGGGTGACGTGGTAGCGGCGGGTGAGGGCGGTGAGGGTTTCGCCGGCCGTCACGCGGTGCTTCACGAAGCGCTGGCCGCCGCGCATTTCCTGGCCAATGGAGTCGGCGGGGGCACTTTTGGCGTGGCCGGGTTTGCCCGGGCCGGGGCCGCCCAGGGCCAGCAGCGTCAGCAACGAAAGAATTACAGTCATATAAATCAACCTTCCAAAATTCACTTAGCCCCCGCCCGGGAGCACCGGCCAAACAGCCCGCGGAGGCAAAATAACGCAATAACCGGCGGGAAATTGAGCCCGGCCGGTTTCAACCCCGCCCAGTTCCGTTATTTGGGGCCTGATGATGGGCTTTTCCGCCATCGGTTATTCACTTCCCGCACCGCTGCTATGGTTCTCGGCCTTATTCCCGCCCGCTTCGCCTCCACCCGCCTGCCTGGCAAGCCGCTCGTCGATTTGGGCGGCCAGAGCATGATTCAGCGGGTGGTGATGCAGGCCCGGCAAGCCAACCTGGCCCGCGTGGTGGTGGCGACGGATGATGAGCGCATCCTGCGCCACGTCCAGGATTTTGGGGGCGAGGCCGTGCTCACCCGCCCCGACCACCCCAGCGGCACCGACCGCCTGTGGGAGGCCTTCCAGCAACTCGGCAGCCCTTCCGATGTGCATTGCATCGTCAATATCCAGGGCGATGAGCCGTTCATCCACCCCGCCCAAATCAACGCCCTGGCCGATTTATTCGCCGATGCCGCCTCCGCTCCTGCCATCGCCACGCTGGTAAAGCCGGTGCTGACGGCGGAAGAATTATTCAGCCCGCACCTGCCCAAAGTGGTGCTCAACCAGCAGAGCCAAGCCTTGTATTTCAGCCGCCACCCCCTGCCCTACCAGCGCGGCCGCGAGCCCGCCGAGTGGCTGGCCCACCACCGCTACCTGCGCCATCTGGGCCTGTACGCCTACCAGCCGCAGGTGCTGGCGCAGCTCACGCGCCTCGCCGTGTCGCCCCTCGAAGCCGCCGAAAGCCTGGAGCAGCTGCGCTGGCTGGAAGCGGGTTATCAGATTCGCTGCGCCGAAACGGAGCTGGATGCATTTGGCATCGATACGGCGGAAGACGTGGAGCGGGCCCGTGCGCGCCTGCTAAGCAATTAGGGAGTGTTACCCGTGATTTCCTTGGGGCATGGCGCAGGTGTTGACGGCCGCGCAATGGGCGCGGGTAGCGCCCTGGTTGGCGGGGCGGCCGGGCAACAGTGGCGGGCGGGGCGCGACAAGCGCCGGGTTGTGGAGGCCGTGCTCTGGCGGGCGCGCAACGGCGCTCGGTGGCGGGCCCGCCAGCACGCAAGCGGAGCCCTACGGCCCCCAACCGGTGGGAAGAGGCCCTGTCCCCAGAGCTCGGCCATAATTATCAGCCGGCCTCGTGCA
Organism: Hymenobacter terrigena; assembly: GCF_054776515.1. Taxonomy (NCBI): domain Bacteria; kingdom Pseudomonadati; phylum Bacteroidota; class Cytophagia; order Cytophagales; family Hymenobacteraceae; genus Hymenobacter; species Hymenobacter terrigena. The sequence goes on along the minus strand of NZ_BAAHBU010000003.1, from coordinate 699,340 downwards.
AAGCGGCAGGTCGCGGCATCTCCTCTCACGCGAGGAACTTCCCGGAAGGGGTGCTTGCTGCCCCCGCCAACCCCAGACGTCCGCATGAAATCCTTTCTGTTCCTCGCCCTGCTGCTGTGTTCCTTCTTCGTCCGCGCCAAGTCTGTCACCGTTCGGGGCCGTGGTGCGGGCCCGCGTGGCCGGCCGAATGGGCGCCGGTGCCCGGGCGTAGGGCCGAAGCTGCTGCCTTGGGGCACGACGCGCTTGCACCCGCAGCTTCTGCCTCGAAACCCTGGACACAAGTAGTGGGGAAGTACCTTTGGGCATCCCGCAAGTGTTATATTACCTGCCCTCTTTGCTATGAACAACACCCCACAGGAAGCCACCCGCCTGCAGGCGCTGAAGCGCTACGATATACTGGACACGCCAGAAGACGGCAGCATGAACCGCCTGGCGGCGCTGGCAGCCAAGGTGTTCAACATGCCCATTGTCCTCATTAGCCTGGTGGATGAGGACCGTATCTGGTTTAAGTCGCGCCACGGCCTGGACGTTGAACAGATAGGCCGCGGCGGGGGGCTGTGCGATTCGGCCATTCTTTCCGAGGAGGTGTACATCGTGGAGGATGCCCGCCAGGACCCCCGCACACTGGCCAACCCGCTGGTGGCCGGAGAGTTTGGCTTGCGGTTTTATGCCGCGGCCCCGCTGCAAACCCACGACGGCCACAAGCTGGGCACCTTCTGCCTGCTCGACCAGAAGCAGCGCTACCTGACCGAAGCCCAAAAGCTGATTCTGCAGGACCTGGCGGCCATTGCCATGGACGAGATGGAGCTGCGGCTGGCCGCCCGGCTGGCGGCGCAGGAAAACGCCCGGCAGGTGGCCGAGTTGAAAGAGCAGCTGGCCCGCAAAGCCTAGGCTCAGCGGGCTGCTGCATGTCGTAGCGGATGCGGGGCATGGGATGGGGCGTGCCCGTGCGCACCACGTGCTCGAGCGAGTAGGTGAAGGCTCGCCAGTCGTTCTGCTCGTCGCGGGGAAACACGTCGAACATGTTGCGGCCAACGATGCTTTCGCGCTGCTTCATGGTGGCCGCCAAATATCGGTCGCTGGCGTCCAGAACGGTGTAGTCGGGCGCCATGAGCAAATAATGCTCGGGCAGCTGCTACAGGGAATAGAACGTGCTGGGGGCGGAAAGCGGAGGAGTCATGGCGAAAAAATAACAACAGGAAACAGGCCCTTTACATGCTGCGGAGCCACTCGGCGGCGTTTTCCAGGTTGTGGAACGTCATGATGATAATGCCGGCAGAGGTGCGCTGTACGGCCAGCTCGGCCGAAAGCTGGCTGTAGCGTTCGGGCGAGTAGACCCACGAAAAGTAGCGGCAGCCCGCGGCGTGAAGCTGCGGAAAAAACACGTCGCTGCCCCATTTGGCCGCGTCGGCCCACAGCCCGGTGATGCGGGTGTTGTCGTTGAGCACCTTGGCGCAGCGTTCCTGGGGCAACAGCTCGAGCAGCTTGAGGGCACCCGCCATCACGGAATCATCGTCGAGGTTGCCGTGCCAGTCGAGGTACAGCCAGTCGTTGAGGTAGTCGTATGAGATGGTGAGGGTGGGAACGTCGTAAAGTATTCGGTTGGCCATGGCGTAGTGGAGCTTGTGCGTGTGTACTGGCTAGGCAGGTTGGGGTTGAAAGGAGCTTGGGTGGTGGTTTGCTCCCTTATAGCCGGCAGGGAAGCTTGCAGGCCAACTGCCCGGGAGGCCCGTGCCGGTGGCCGGGGCATTGCCCGGTGAAGTGGCAACGTCCGGGTCTTTAGGGCAGCAGCTGCAGCCAGGCCTGGGCCGCTTCTTCGGAGTCGAACATGCGGTAGGTGAGGGCAGCGGCCTTGGCTTCGGTCATGACCTGGCTGACGGAGAGGCGGGCAAAGACGTCGTGGGGCAGCAGCACGGCACCGTAGATGGTGTCGGTGCCCCGCTGCTCGGCGGAAAGCCAGAAATCGACAATCCACTGACTTTCCTCCGGGGTAAAAGGGGCCAGCAGGCGCTGGTCACCGAGGAGCTTGTTCCAGCCGCGCAGGCGCAGCAGCTGGCCGGTGTGGGTGAGGAAGGCCTGCAGGTGGTGCAGCTTGCGGGGGCCGGGCTCGTAGATGACGTGGGCGTAGCCGTCGGGGTGTTCCAGGACCCGGCCCACGGGGTTGTTGAAGTACAGGCGGGAAACGGGGGCAAGCATGGACAGTTGGGATAATGCGAAGGCAAAGGTATACTTGCTGGAAGGGGTTGTGTTAGTAATGGACAAAGAACTACGACAAGGCCTCAACGGTCGCAGGCCATTGTCCAGCACGTTGGGTAGTAGCGGGAAAATCATCCTGTAGCGCCCCACAGGCGCGGGCTATGGCGTGCTCCCGGTGCTGGTCCACTATTTTCAGGACCATATCCGTCAGGCCGCGGCCCTGCCCCATGCGTACCAGTTCGTGGACCCAGCCATTGCACACTACGCCGCCAGCCCGGTGTACTACCGCCTGAAGCAGGTGAACCTCAATGGCACCTTCAGCTACTCGCCGGTGCGCACGGTGGCCGTGAGCGGCCACGCCGGGCTGGCCCTGTTCCCGAACCCCACCACCCGGGCCACCGCCCTCACCGGCGTCCAGCCCGGCACGGTGGTCACCGTGTTCGACGCCATTGGCCGCCAAGTAACGGCCGCCCCGCCAACCAGGGCGCTACCCGCGCCCATTGCGCGGCCGTCAACACCTGCGCCATGCCCCAAGGAAATCACGGGTAACACTCCCTAGTTATCTGCGCGCTCCACCACAGGCTTTTCGGCGCTGGCCTGGTGGCGCTCGTCGCGCATTTCGCGGGACAGAAAATAGTTGAGCGCTGTGCGGATGATGGCAATGGCCCCAAGCTTGCCCAGCTGCTCCCAGGTAGGCGAAATGGCCGTAGACAGAATATCAGCCCCGAGCTGAAACTCCAAAGCCAGGGCCAGGTAGCGGGCCAGCGTCAGCCGAATGGCGGTGAAATCGGCCGTCTGGCCTCGGCTCAATGCTTTCAGCAATAGCCAGCCCGCGCTGAGAATCCCTAGCGCGATGATAACCGCGCCCACCATTTCCACCCCCAGCTTCAGCCACAGCACCGCGTCGATAACCGTGCTCTCGGCGCGGCCGTGCAGGGAAGTCATGTCGCGGGCCGCTTCGGGTAGAATGGATAAAAAAGAGGTAAGTAGCAACAGCATGGGCGCGGAAAAGGAAACAACGAGCGTGATACGGGCAATGCCAGCCCGCAGCCGGAATTAACCGCCGGCTTTCTTGGCCTTGTAGCCTTCCTTCAGCAGCACTTCCAGCACTTTATCGCGGAAGTCGCCCTGCACGACGATTTCGCCGTCCTTGGCGCTGCCGCCCACGCCGCACTTGGTTTTGAGGAGCTTGCCGAGGGCCTGCAAGTCCCCATCGGTGCCCACAAAACCAGTCACGAGCGTGACCTGCTTGCCGCCGCGCTGCTTTTTATCGAGCTGCACGCGCAGCTGCTGTTGTTGGGGTGGCAGCGTAGCAGCGGCCGCCGGCTCGTTGCTCTGATAGGCGAAATCGGGATTGGTGGAATAGACCACGCCTGTGCGGTTGAATTTGTCTTTCATTAGATATATAGCATTGGTTATTAGGAATTAAACAGCCACCGCCAGCGCCAGTGGCAGCAGTTCCACGTCGAATTCGGTGGCATGGCCCAGGTAGTCACCATCGACGTGGAAGCCAATGGGCGCGGCGGCCGCCACCCGGGCACGCGGCACCCGGAAATATTCGGCCGCTTTGCTCTGCGGCAGCGTGCCCAGGGCCATGGCCAGGCTCACGCGGAAGGCGCGCCCCACGGGCAGGGCATCAATCAGGCACACGTCGAGCAGGCCGTCGCGCAGGTCGGCCAGGGGCGCTATGTAGGCGTTGTTGCCGTATTGCGAGGCATTGGCGAAGGCCAGCACGTAGCAATCTGTGTTGATTTCCTGGCCGTCGAGGTTGGCCTGCACCGCTACTGAACGGTAGCGACGGTACTCGCGCAACGTCACCTGCAGGTAAGTACTCAGGCCCCGCGAGCCGGCCTGAGCGAAGTGCTGGCTCACGTGCGCATCAAACCCCAGCCCGGCTGTGCAGAAAAACGGGTGGCCGTTTATCACGCCCACGTCCATGCGGCTGAAATCGGGCGCGGCTAGCCGGCGCAGGGCGGCGGGCAGGCCCAGCGGCACTTTCAGGTGGCGGGCCAGGCCGTTGCCCGAGCCCTGCGGGATGATGCCTAGGGCGGTTTCAGTGCCCAATAGGCCCCGGCCCACTTCGTTCACGGTACCGTCGCCGCCCACGGCCGCTACTACCGCAAAGCCCTCAGCAGCCGCCTTTTGGGCCAGCTCCACAGCGTGGCCGGCGTACTCGGTGGGACGAATTTCGTAGTCCACTTCCTGCGCGCCGAAATACCGCGCAATCAGGGCCGGCATGTCGTGGCGCTGGCTGGGGCCGGCCTTAGGGTTCAAAATGAAACAGGTTTTGGGCATGGGAGACGCCCAGCACAGGCTTGGCGGAATATTGAAGGAATCAGTGCTTATTCAGTGGTGCGCAATAAGATTAAAATCAGCTGATTTTTCCCCACCTGAATATCCATTACGCTATACGTACAAATAAAAACGCCGCCCGCCCAGCCACAAATGGCAAAGCGGACGGCGTTTATTCGCGGGAGCGGCAATTAGCCGTTCATCTTCTCGCCGAGCTTCTGAATCAAATCAGCCGTGCGGGTCGAATAGCCGGTTTCGTTGTCGTACCAGCCAATTACCTTGGCCAGCGTGCCGTTGGCGGACGTCAGCTCCGAATCGAAAATGCAGCTGTGGGGGTTGCCCACGATGTCGATGCTCACAATCGGGTCGGTCACGTATTCGATGATGCCTTTCAGGGGGCCCTCAGCAGCAGCTTTCAGGGCGGCGTTGATTTGCTCCTTGGTGGCTTCTTTTTTCAGGATGACGGTCAGGTCGGTCATCGAGCCATCCGGCACGGGCACGCGCATGGCCAAGCCGTCGAGCTTGCCCTTCAGCGTGGGCAGCACCAGGCCCACGGCCTTAGCCGCACCGGTGCTGGTGGGGATGATGCTGTAGGCAGCGGCGCGGGCGCGGCGCAGGTCCTTGTGGGGCGCATCCTGCAGGTTTTGGTCCGAAGTATAGGCGTGCACCGTGGTGATGTAGCCCTTCTCGATGCCGAAGGCGTCGTCGAGCACTTTGGCCATGGGAGCCAGGCAGTTGGTGGTGCAGCTGGCGTTCGAGATGATGGTCTCCGAGCCGGTGAGGATGTCCTCGTTCACGCCCAGTACTACGGTGGGGATGTTGCCGGTGGCGGGTGCCGAAATCACTACTTTCTTGGCGCCAGCGGTGATGTGCTGGCCTGCGCCAGCCTCGTCCACGAAGCGGCCGGTGCTTTCCAGCACCACGTCAACGCCCATTTTGCCCCAGGGCAGCAGCTTGGGGTCGCGCTCGGCGAGAGCGGCGATTTTCACGCCATTTACCGTCAGGCTCTCCTCGTCGTAGCTCACGGTGCCATCGAAGCGGCCGTGTACGGAGTCGTACTTCAGCAGGTGGGCCAGCGTTTTGTTGTCGGTCAGGTCGTTGATAGCAACGATTTCCACGTTGTCGCGGCCGAGCAGCGACTTGAAGGTGAGGCGGCCGATGCGGCCGAAGCCGTTGATGGCGACTTTAATTTTTGCCATTGTAAAACAGGTGGGGATTAGTGGCCAGCCGCCACGCTGGCGGCCGGTTGAAACACGGGGCGAAGATAGCAGGCGGGCGCGGGTTAGCCCACATTCTCACGGCAGCCTTAATTATGAGTTCGATTCCCCTACGAACTACGGTGCAGTTCAGCGGGCAGTTCCCCGGTTTCCACCATTGCGGCAAACGGCCAATAGGACGCCATGAAAAATTTTCAGCCTGAAAAACAGTATACTTTGTGCTGAATAGCACTTTTTTTTCTACCAGAACTTGCACGAAACGAAGCGCGCCGTACCTTTGCATCATCAAAACGAACAACGGTCCGTTCGTCTAGGGGTTAGGACAGTAGATTTTCATTCTACCAACAGGGGTTCGATTCCCCTACGGACTACGAATAAGGCCCTCACAGCGATGTGAGGGCCTTTTTTATTTATTCCGTGTCAGTTTCCGTGTCAGTTTTGTTCGCTAGGCCACGTATTTGGCCACCGTGCTCGGTGAGATTCCTAGGGTACGGGCGATAAATCCGTTTGACTTCCCCTCCCCTTTTAGCGCCCGCGCCTGCTCTACCATCACCGGGCTTTTCGTGGGCGCCCCTAGTTTGATGCCGGCGGCCTTCTTCTTGGCCAGTGAGGCCTTGGTGTTCTCCGAAATCTTAATCAGGTCCTGGGCCGCAATGGTGGCCAGCATCGAGACAATCACGTCGCCGAACGGCCCGAGGCTGTCGAGGTAGGGCTCAGTGAAGGATTTGTAGTTGACGCCATGGTCGCGCAGTTCCTTCAGGTACTTGAGCGTGGGCAGGGCCCCTTCCCGGCTGAAGCGGTCCAGCCGCCAGAACACGACCAGGTCGAACTTCTTCTGGTAGGCTTCGAGAAGTAGCTGCTTAAACTGGGCGCGGTCGGACTTGCCGCCCGACACCTCCTCGGTGAACACCTTATAGATGGTGCCGTGCTGCTCGGCAAACTCGCGCAGCTGGTGCACCTAGTTCTCCGGGTCCTGGCCTTTGTCTTTCGTCGATACCCGGGCGTAGATGGCTACTCTCATCCCCGAAATTACTCGTGCAGTATCGTAGATTTATCCCACCCTTTTCTTGTACCCATGAAGAAGCGCATTCGCTTTCACCAAGTTGACCATTCCACCCGCGCTTTACGCAACGCGGTTGGGCTAGCGGTGCGGTTTGAGTTCGTGCCGCTGCTTGACCCGCATCGGGTCATTCCCTTGGTGCATCGCTTTGTCGAGATGGTGGCGACGCACGGACTGGGCATCACCGGGGGGACCGCCGAAGGGAAGGCGTGGTACTTTTTGGGTCTGGTGCCGCACCGGCCAACGCCCAGTGCACAAACCCGGAAAGAGATTAGCGACTGGCTGACGGCGGCACCCGAGATTACAAACGTGCACGTGGGACCCATTGGCGAAACCTTCTACGAAGCATTTGGCCCTGGCAACGGCAGCTGAAATAATTGACTCTTCTCTCTTTCCGACCCTTTCCCTAAACCAAATGCCTGATGGCATTACCCATGCAAGAGGCCTTTCTAACTCGTTCTCTTCACCGCGCCTTGGCCGTAGTGGTGCTGGCCGTCTCCTTGCTTTCTTGGTGGGGATATGCCCTGTTTACCACTGGGGGCCATTCGGAAGCCCGTGAACCTGCCTTGTTTGACCTGTTCTTTTCGATGACCGTCTACAGTATTTTTCCGGCGTTCCTGCTGCTCGGTACGACCCTTTACGCGGCCGTTGTGCGCCGAAGAGCAGGGGAAGCGGTTGCGGGTATTGCGGTACTGGTACTGATGTTCCTACTGGCTCGGAACGGCCTGAACATGATGGAGTTTTATGACTAGTGTGTGCCAGAACCCTCGGTTTACTAAACTACTCCATCAGCTCGGAAAAAGATGGCTAGAAGGCCGCTGCGGCACCTAGTGAGTTTAAGAAACCCGTCTACGATTCAACGTTTACGAAACGCGCCAAGTAGATGAGTTTCGTAAACTCCATCCCCTCCAAAAAACGTCCGTATTCTGGAGGGTTTTAGTAGATGCCCAAACGGCCCGGAAACGCAGGTTTTCCGGGCCGTTTTTTTGCACCGTTTGTTGGAGGCCTCCGAGTTTACGAAATCCATCTACTTGGCGCGTTTCGTAAACGTTGAATCGTAGACGAGTTTCTTAAACTCACTAGGTGCCGCAGCGGCCTATTGGCCATCTTTTGCCAAGGCGCTGGAGTAGTTTTGCAAACCGAGAATTTCAAGCAGCCGCCGTTGAATGGAGGGCGCGGCCTCGATGAGGGGCGACCCTGCCCGTGGATGCCGACCCGTGCCCCCAGCTGCCCACAACCGGCTGATTAGCCGTTTGCCGGGCGTTCTTACCTGATTGAGCCAACCGGAAGATTTCCCGGCAAGAACGTTGAAGAGACCACGCACGGCGGATTTCGTGTCGCTCCCGCAGCCATTTGATTGTGTAACCCCTTTCCCTATAAGGAAAGCAAATTATCGTGCTTTTATGACCAACCTATTTTCGATACCCGATAAGGAAGCGCACGCCCAGCGCTACATGGTTTACGTGCTGACCGTGTTGTGGACCGTGGCGGTCTGCGTGATTGTGGCCATAGGGTACGGGTACTTCCCGCATTTATGGGGGCGGTGGACCGCGATGATTGGGGGGTCGCTCGCCATCGCCCTTATTTGTCTTTCCGTCAATCACGCGGGCCCCCCCCGCGTGGCAAGTGTGGCGTTGGTGGCGCTGCTGTGGTTACTAATGACCGTCCCCTGCTATACCGCCGGCGGCATCTTTGCGCCCGGTATTTTACACCAAATGAGTGTCATCCTGACGGCCGGTTTTTTACTGGGCGGGCGGGGCGGCATGGCCGTTGGCGCGTTCACCCTTGGCGCGGATTACGTATTCGTTTACCTGGAGATGCACGGCTATTTGCCGAAACCCGTGGTGCCTCATACCCCCTTCAGCCGGTGGCTTGTCAGCTTCATTGCGTTTGGGACCCTCCTCGCGTTGCAATACTACGCGACCAATCACCTGCGAACCGCTTTACGCGCGCTGCAACGCCAAATCAAACAACGGGAGGCTGCTGAACGGGTTGTTGCCCAAACGCTGCTCGATTTGCAAGAGCGCGTGAAAGAATTGAACACCTTGTACGCGGTCAGCCGCATTTTGCAGGACGAAGAACTGGCCATCCAAGACCTGATTCGGACCATCGCGGAGGTGCTACCGGGCGGTTGGCAATACCCGGAAATAACGGCCGTTCACATTTCGTTGGGCGAGCTGGCGTACGCCACCCGCAACTACATGCCCTCCCAAAACTGCCTGCGGGCCGCCACCAAAACGAAACGGGGCACCTCGCTGACCCTGGAGGTCGCTTATCCGGAACCAACCGGGGCGGCCGGCGATGTTTCCTTTTTACTGCAAGAACGCAGCCTGCTGGGGGCGCTGGCCGAAATGATTAAAACCAATTTGGAGTGGCGGGAACGCCGGACGGAACTCACCGATTACCGGCATGCCCTGGACGCCGGCTCCATGGTGAGTATTGCAGACGCGAAGGGCTGCTTAACGTTTGTGAACGAGAACCTTTGCGCGCGAAACCAGTATACGGCGACGGAATTGCTGGGAACGGACCAGAACCTGCTATGGGCCGGGCTACAAGACCCCGCCCATCAGGAGGCCTTCACGCAGGCCCGGCAGCAAGGAAACCCGTATCGGGGGGAACTGTGCAGCACGGCCAAAGATGGCCAAATGTATTGGGTAGATGCCGTGATTGTGCCTTTCGTGGATGAAAACGGGCGCGTGTACCAAACGCTTTCCATCAGTTACGACATCACCGCGCGCAAGCAGGCCGCTGATAAGCTAAAAGAAAGCGAGCACTTGCTACGAAAAATCACCAGCCGGTCGCCCGGGAATTCGTACATGTTTGAAATTGAGGAGGACGGCCGAACGGCCCTGCTGTTCATCAACCGCGGGACCGACATATTCAATCATGCCTACGACCTCGACACCTTACAGGCACACCCGGAACTGTTGAGGGAGGTATTGCACGAAGAAGATAAGGACCGGTTCAACGAGGTCATGAAAGCCGCTGGCCGGTCCGGGGCCCCCATCAGTTTTCAATACCGGATTGTGGTCGACCAGGCAATCCGGTGGCGGTGGATGCAGGCCGTGCCCGAAATAAATAAGGCCGGCAACACCATTTGGTACGGGGCGACCAGCGACATCACCCCGCTGGTGGATTACCTGACCGCGATTGAGCAGATGATTTTTGACGTTGGGCACGTCCTTCGGCGGCCTGTTTCCAACCTGCTGGGCCTATCCGCCCTGATTACGAAGCGCGAACTTAGCGGGGAAGAAATCAAGCAATTCTCACACTATTATCATACCATTTCCTTGGAGATGGACCGATTTATTGGCGAGTTGAATACGGCTTATGAACAAAAAAGGAAATCCACCGAATTTCATTTCGACGTTCATCCGCTACTGGATAAAAGAGACTCATTGTTCAGGTAACGACCAGCACGCTGCTAAAAGCGGGAAAAGCGAGGGCATCGTGAGCCGGCTGGCCGTTCCAGGCACCCCGTTCACCGGCTGGACCGCTTTGTGTGCAGCGAGTTGACGCTGGAACAGGTCGAGGAACGCCTGGAGGGGCCTCCCACACCTTGAATCTGCATTCAGCCAAACTGTGATTAAAATTAACGATATCCACTGCGTTCAAATTAGATTTCTTTTTTGAACACTTTTCGGCACCCATCAGAAGGCCCCAAAAACAGTGTTTTTGGGGCCTTTTTTTCAGGGAGTAATTTGAACACCGGATTTATCCCCGGATGCCGTTCTCCAGCTGCACCTGCTTGCGCTCGGCCAGGCCCTCGTCCAACTCGCCCAGGTGCAGCAGCACCGTGAGCTTGTCCTTCCACTCCTTCACATCCGCCAGCTGTGCGGTCTGCACCTTCGACTGCTCCAGCAGCTGCACGAGCACGGCGTAGGTAAGCTCGCCATCGGTGGCCGGCGCGGCACTGGCCGCCGGCAGCGTGGCCCCACCGGTGGCCCCGCCCTCGGCGTAGCCGCGCAGGCGCTTGGCCTCCAGCCACTGCTCGACGGCCGCCACCTGCGGGTCCTGGCGCATCCACTTCGGCACCACGTACTCGTCCTCGTGCACGATGCCGGCCACGGCAAAGCCCGATTGGTCCAGAGGTATAGTGCAATGGAAACGAGCGAGCCAATTGGTCCGCTCGTTTTGGTTTACAGCCAGCGTACGACGGGAAAGACGACGCGGTGGGAGCAAATTAATTCCTGGGCATGTCATGTGAGCCAGGTGCCGGAGCCGTTGGTGCGTGCTGTTTGAATTGTATAGAAAGCTGTTTGATTTCTGGTTTCAGCCGAAAAAAGGATGAGGGAACTTTGTATGGCGTACTGCAACGCGCATTACGGCCACTTACCAAGCGTCAATATCCATGAGCGAGCAAACAGCTAATCAGGCCGTTCTGGCCGAAGCCAAGCGGGCCTCCGCTGAACAATTTACCGGGGTGGCCTTCGCCACGATTCTTGTACCGACGAACGACCCCACGGACTGCGTAGTAGGCGACGTACTTTTCGAGCCCGGCGCCCGCAATAACTGGCACTCGCACCCCGCCGGCCAAGTCCTGCTGGTGACGAACGGAGCGGGTTTTTACCAGGAGAAAGGGCAGCCCGCCCGGCGGCTGCGCGCCGGCGATGCGGTGAGCATCGCGCCCGGCGTGGTGCACTGGCACGGGGCCACGGCCACTAGCGTCTTTGCCCACTATTCCATTACCCCCAACGCCAGCCGGGGCATTGCCGATTGGGGCGTGCCCGTCACGGACGAGGAATACCAGGCGGCGCATGACTAACGGGGCCTGCCATCTGCACTTATTCGGGGCCTTCCAATGAATAAAACCCCGTTTCTCACCGCGGCTTTCACCGGCCTGCTTCTATTTGTTTCAACTACTATGCACGCCCAAAACCAGGCTCCCCAACCCGGGCCGCTCACGAGCCGTCAACAAGCCATTGTCACCATTTCGGCGCTCACGGCCAAGGGCGACTTGCCCCACCTGCACGATGCGCTAGGCCAGGGCCTCGAGGCCGGGCTGACCGTGAACGAGGTGAAGGAAGTGCTGGTGCAACTGTACGCATACTGCGGCTTTCCGCGCAGCTTGCAAGGCATCAATACGCTGATGAAGGTGCTCGACGAGCGCAAGGCCGAAGGCAAACAGGATGTGGCGGGCAAAGCCGCCACGCCCATTCGCAGCACTGCGCCGAAGTACGAACGCGGCAAGCAGAACCTGGAAATCCTCACCGGCAAGCCCGAAACGGGTCCCCGAACCGGGGCCAATGCCTTCAGTCCCGAAATCGATGTATTTCTGAAAGAGCACCTGTTTGCCGACATTTTTGAGCGGGACGTGCTCACGTTTCAGGAGCGGGAGCTGGCCACCGTGTCGGCGCTCGTGAGCTTGGGCGGGGTCGAGCCGATGCTACAGGCGCACCTGGGCATGGGCATGAACACGGGCCTTAGCGAGGCGCAGCTACGGCAGGTAATTGCGCTGGAAGAAGCCACCATTGGCATAAAGGAAGCCGAGGCGGCCCGCGCGGTACTAGCGAAGGCACTGGAATCCCGAAAGAAATAATTCCGGGCGGCAGGCTTTATGGCCCCTGTGACCGGCCTGGGCGGCATCGTTCACGGTTTATTGCGGTTCAAACGGAATGCTGCGTACGTAGAAACGTCTTCATCTATAAATTCCTAAGCATATGAATGCCTCCCACCCCCTCTTAAAGGCCGTGCTGCTGGTTGGTGCGGCGCTGGCCGTGGCCAGCTGGAATGCAAAACCGGCGGCCATCGCGCCGCAGAAGGTCCGGCTTTCCCGTATTGTGGTCAGCTCCACGCAACTGGGCCGCTACAAGGCCTTGCTGAAAGAGGAAATTGAGGCTTCTATGCAGAAAGAACCGGGTGTGTTGACCTTGTACGCGGTGTTTGAAAAGCAGCGGCCGAATCATCTGACCATTCTTGAGATGTACGCCACCGAGGCCGCGTACCAGGCGCATGTGAAAACTCCGCATTTTTTGAAGTACAAGCAGGCCACCGCGGCGATGGTTCAGGCACTGGAACTGCTCGATACCGACCCGCTGATTCCGGAATTGAAAATCAAATAAGCCGGTCGCGGCCCGGTGGCCGTGAAGCTGGAGCTGGTGCTGTAGTGCCCCACTACCGAAACCGCCGCATCCTATATCTTATCTGAACCCATTTGCGCCCATGTCCGCCCCGAATACTCAACCACTTGCGTCCATTCGGAGTTTATATAGGCAGCGCCGCCTCACGCAGGAGCTGTCTAATCCGATGCCGCAACCGCACCTCCTTGCTCCGTCCACTACCCGCACGGGAAATCCGCCGTTGGTGGGGGAAATCGATGTGGTGACCATGGAGGAATCGCGCCGGGTGATGGGGGCCTTCAGCCGGCGCGACCATTTCAAGGTGGTGCTGGTGGTGGAAGGCGCCAACGAGCTGCACTACGCCACCCGCAGTTACGCCGTGGACCGGCCCGCGCTGGTGTTTACCAACCGGCTGGTGCCCTATTCTTGGGAACCCGTGGAAGGCGGCGGAGAGCAGCAGGGCTACATCTGCGGCTTCACCGAACCCTTCCTGCAATCGGCCATGCGCGGCGTGAGCCTGAAAGAATCGGTGCTCTACAAAGTCGACGGCAACCCCGTGTACTTTCTCACCGACGAGCAGTTGCGCTACCTGACGGACGTGTTTGAGCGCATGCGTCGGGACCAAGCCACCGACTACCCGCACAAGTACGACCTGCTGCGCAATCAGCTCTCGATGATTATCCACGAAGCGGCCCAGATGACGCCGGCCAGCGGCTACCCGGCCGTGGCCACCAACGCAGCCGAGCGCATCACCAACCTGTTCCTGACGCTGCTGGACGTACAATTCCCGGTGACGGCCCAAACCGACGGACCCATCCTGAAAAACGCGCAGGACTACGCCGACCGGCTGGCCGTGCACGTCAATAGCCTGAACCGGGCCGTGAAGGAAGTGACGGGCAAGTCCACGACCACACACATTGCCGAGCGCGTGGTGAACGAAGCCAAAACGCTGCTGCACCACACCGACTGGAGCGTGGCCGACATTGCCGAACGCCTCGGTTCCGAATACGCCACGTACTTCACCCGCTTTTTCAAGCAGCACACGGGCCACACGCCGCTGGCCTTCCGCCACCCGGTTTGACTTGTATTGAAAGCTGTTTGAAACCTGCTCACCAGCGCTGGTAGCGGGCCGATACTTTTGCGCGCCTCCCTCCTGTTGCGGGTTACTGCCTGAATCCGGCCAATGGTGGCAGGGCCAGGAACAGCCATTTCAGTCAGCAGCGGAAAATTTACCAATTGCCTTTTCAAGACTCCCCTCAACCACCCGCACACATGGAGCCACAGCCCAAAACGATTTTTGAACGAGACCTGGCCGGCGAAATCATTAGCCTGGATGACCCGGACTACCACCAGATTTACGCCGTCATTCGCAAGGCCATCCGCATCACCTCGCAGCTCAACACCATGCTTGTAGATGACGAGGACGAAGTGCGCCGGGTGTTCAGCGAGCTTATCAACCACCGGGTCGATGACACTTTTTTTCTGATTCCGCCCTTTTATTCGGACTTCGGCCACAACATTCAGATAGGCAAAAATGTATTCGTGAACCATGCCTGCACATTTATGGACCGCGGTGGCATCACGCTGGAAGACGGCGTGGCCGTTGGCCCGAAGGTGAACCTCATCACGACGAATCATCCGCTGGAGCCCTCCCAACGCAAGAGCACCTATTCCAAGCCCATTCTCATCAAAAAAATGGCCTGGATTGGGGCCAATGCTACGATAATGCCGGGCGTGACCATTGGCGAAAACGCCATTGTAGCGGCCGGCGCGGTGGTTACCAAAGACGTGCCGGCCAACACGATTGTGGCGGGCGTGCCGGCCCGAGTGGTGAAGAAGATTTAACTTGTCAACCGAGCACGCGCGGGCTATTGCCGCAGCTGCGCGCCCCACTTATTTCTACTGCTATGAATGCTGAACCCGAACCCGGAAGTCCCCTCGACGACTCGCGGCGCACCTTTCTCAAACAGTCGTCGCTGCTCACGGCGCTGGCCCTGGTGCCGGGCCCGGTCGTTTCGGCCGCCGAAGCCAAGCTGGACGAGCGGGTGGCGGAATCCATTGAGCAAGTGCCGTTGAGCCTGAAAGTCAACGGCAAAAAGCTTAAGCTTTCCGTCGAGCCCCGCACCACGCTGCTGGATTTATTGCGCGAAAACCTCCACCTCACCGGCACCAAGAAGGGCTGCGACTACGGCCAGTGCGGCGCCTGCACGGTGCACGTCGATGGCCAGCGCGTGAACTCCTGCCTGAGCTTCGCGGTGATGCACGACGGCAAGGAAATCACCACCATTGAAGGCCTGGCCGATGGCGACAAGCTGCACCCCATGCAGGAGGCGTTTGTGAAGCACGACGGTTTCCAGTGCGGCTATTGCACGCCGGGCCAGATTATGAGCGCCGTGGCCTGCGTGCGCGAGGGCCACGCCGGCTCGGAAGGTGAAATCCGGGAGTTTATGAGCGGCAACATCTGCCGCTGCGGCGCTTATTCGAACATTGTGGCGGCCATTCAGGAAGTGAAAAAGGGAGGACAGAAGGTATGAACCAGTTCCAGTACGTGCGCCCCACCAAGCAGCAGGCCGCCATTGAGGCGGTGGCGAAGGACCCGAACGCCAAGTTCATCGCCGGCGGCACCAACTTGGTCGATTTGATGAAGCGCGGCGTGATGACGCCCCAAAAGCTGGTCGACATCAACCGCCTGCCGCTGAACAAGATTGAGCACTCAGCCAACGCCCTGCGCATCGGCGCGCTGGCCCTGAACTCGGCCGTGGCCGAGGACCGGCAAGTGCGCGAGAAGCAGCCGCTGCTGGCCCTGGCCCTGAACGCCGGCGCCAGCCCGCAGCTGCGCAACATGGCTACCGTGGGCGGCAACATGCTCCAGCGCACCCGCTGCACCTATTTCTACGACACCACCATGCCCTGCAACAAGCGCGAGCCCGGCTCCGGCTGCGGCGCATTGGAAGGCGTGAACCGCATGCACGCCATCTTCGGCTTTTCGGAGAAGTGCATTGCCGTGCACCCCTCCGATATGAGCGTGGCGCTGGTGGCGCTGGATGCCGTGGTGCAGGTGAGCGGCCCCAAAGGCAACCGCAGCATCCCCTTCGCCGACTTCCACCGCCTGCCCGGCGACACCCCCGAAAAGGACACCAACCTGGAACCCGGCGAGCTGATAACTGCCGTGGAAGTGCCTGACGGCCCCTTCACCAAGCATGTGCATTACCAGAAAGTGCGCGAGCGGGCCAGCTACGCCTTCGCGCTAATCTCCGTAGCGGCGGCGCTGGACCTCGACGGCAGCAACACCATCAAAGCGGCGCGGCTGGCGATGGGCGGCGTGGCCCACAAGCCCTGGCGCCTCACCGCTGCCGAGCAGGCGCTGGTGGGCAAGCCGGCCACGGAAGAAACGTTCCGGCAAGCGGCCGCCGTGGCCATGCAGGGCGCCAAGGCATTCAAGCACAATGCTTATAAGTTGAGGCTCGGGCCCAACGCCATTGTGCAAGCCCTGAAAACTGCTGCCGCGGCTTAAAGAACTGTAGCGTGGACTCTGCGAGTCCGCGCTTGCCCGAACGACACCCGCCACGCGCGGACTCGCAGAGTCCACGCTACATTCCATTCGTTATGAAAACGCCAGAAAAGCAAATCGGAGCGCCGATGAACCGGGTAGACGGCCGCCTGAAAGTGACCGGTGCGGCCACCTACTCGGCCGAGTACGAGCTGCCGGGCATCACCTACGCCGTGCTGGTGGGCAGCACCATCGCCAAGGGCCGCATTACGGGCATCGATACCAAGGCCGCCGCTGGCGCGCCCGGCGTGCTGGCCGTCATCACCCATTTCAACTCGCCCAAGGTGCCGGGCTTCGATACGGCGGGCAAGGACCCCTCGCAGCCGCCCACGGTGGGCGGGCCCATCAAGATTTTTAACGATGATAAAATCCGCTTCAACGACCAGCCCATTGCCATTGTGGTGGCCGATACGTTGGAGCGCGCCCGCTTTGCCGCGCGGCTGGTAAAGGGCCTGTACGCGGCGGAAAAGCACCAAACCAACATGGAAGCCGGTGCCGCACAGGCCTTTTTGCCGACCCAGGCCAAGAAGAACCCGAAGCACCCGATGAACGACTACCAGCGTGGGCAAGCCGATGCGTATAAAACCGGGGCCATCAAGCTGGAGCAGGAATACGTGATTCCGACGGAGGTGCACCACCCGATGGAGCTGCAAGCCATCACGGCGCACTGGGAAGCGCCCGACCGCCTCACGATTTACGACAAGACCCAGGGCACCATGGCCACCCGGCGCGATTTTGCCAGGGAATGGGGCCTGCCCGAGCAGAATGTGAAAGTCATTGCCACCTTCGTGGGCGGCGCGTTTGGCAACGCCTTGCACAGCTGGCCGCACGAGTCAGCCGCCATCATTGCCGCCAAGGTGGTGAACCGCCCGGTGAAGCTGATGCTGACCCGCGAGCAGATGTTTACGATGGTGGGCTACCGGCCCTACACCTGGCAGAAAATCGGGATGAGCGCCACGGCCGATGGTAAAATCACGGCCATCACGCACGAGAGCATCGGGCAAACCTCTTCCTTTGAGGAGTTTACGGAGTCGACGCTGGCCCAGACGCGCATGATGTACCAGTCGCCCAACCTGACCACCCGTTACCGCCTGGCTTCGCTCGACATTAACTCGCCCATCTGGATGCGCGGACCGGGCGAGGCCACCGGCGCTTTTGCCCTGGAGTCGGCTATGGACGAGATGGCGCACCAGCTGAAGCTCGACCCGCTGGAGTTCCGGCTGCGCAACTACACCAACACCGACCCCGAAAACGGCAAGCCCTGGAGCACCAAGTTTCTGAAGGAGTGCTATAAATTGGGTGCTGACCGCATTGGCTGGAACAAACGCCAGCTACAGCCCGGCTCCGTGCGCGACGGCGACTGGCTGGTGGGCTATGGCATGGGCGTGGGCACCTTTGGGGCGCACCGGGGCGCGGCCACTGTGGGCGCGCAGCTGCTGCCCAATGGCACCGTGCTGCTGCAATGCGCCACCACCGATATCGGCCCCGGCACCGGCACGGTGATGACGCAGATTGCGGCCGACACCCTGGGCCTCTCACCCGATAAAATCCGGTTTGAGCTGGGCAATTCCTCCTTTCCCAAGGCGGGCACGCAGGGCGGTTCCTCTACTGTGAACAGCGTGGGTCCGGCCACCCAGCAGGCCTGCCTGGCCCTGAAAGACAAGCTGCGCCAGCTGGCCGGCACCAGCAACGCAGCCTTCGCCTCGGCCCAAAAAGAAGATGTGAGCCTGACGGACGGTTACCTCGCGCTGGCCGGCAACGCCGCCCGCGTGCCCTACGCCGACCTGTTGAAGCAGGCCGGCGGCACAGCCGTGGCAGTGGAAGCCAAGCCCGACGACGCGGGCCACAAGTACTCCATGTACTCTTTCTCAGTGCATTTTGCCGAGGTGCGGGTGCACGTGCTTACAGGCGAGGTGCGGGTGAGCAAGCTGGTTTCCTGCGCCGATGCGGGCACCATCATCAATGAAAAAACGGCTGGCAACCAGATGAAGGGCGGTGCCGTGGGCGGCATTGGCATGGCCCTGATGGAGCACGCTGTCATCGACGACCGGTACGGCCGCTACGTCACCAAGGACTTCGCCGATTACCATGTGCCCGTGCACGCCGACGCGCCGGATATCCAGGTGGCCTTCGTGAACCAGCCCGACCCGCATGTGAATGCGCTGGGCACGAAAGGCATTGGCGAAATTGCCACCATTGGCGTGGCCCCGGCCATTGCCAATGCCGTGTTCAATGCCACCGGCAAGCGGGTGCGCGAGTTGCCCATTACGCCCGATAAGCTGATATAGGGTCCAATGGGCGCATTGTAGCCAAGAGCCGGTCCCGTTTTGCGGGGCAGCGTAAACACGAAACGAGCGGGCCAGACGGTCCGCTCGTTTCGGTTGGTGGCACTTTGGCCGATATCAGGCTCCGCAGCCCGGTACGCCACCGGCCATTCAACAGGGCCGAACCGCCTTACTTGGCGGCCGGGTACCAGTTGCGCAATCGCACGTCAATTTTCGAGTTGGCCGCGTTCACCTGCTTCTTGAAGCTGGCCACGTCGCTCAGGCCGTTCTGGCCCCGGTAGTGGTAGGGGTATACGATGCGCGGCTTGAAGGCCAGGACGCCCTGCGCGGCTTGGTTCACGTCCATGGTGTAGGGCAGGTTCATGCACACGAAGGCCACGTCGATGTTTTTGAGGGCGCGCATTTCGGGCGTGTCTTCGGTGTCGCCGGACAGGTACACGTTTTTGCCGCCCAGGTTCAGCACGTAGCCATTGCCCCGGCCTTTGGGGTGCGGCGCATCGGGCGCTTCGGGCAGGTTGTACATCGGAATGGCCGACACGCTCAGGCCCAGCGTGTCGAGCCGCTGGCCGTTGCGCAGGATGCGAACCTGCGCCTTGTACTGTGCGGGCAGCTTCTCGGCCACTGCCGGGGGCACCACCATTAGGGCCTTGCCCACGGAAAGGCCCGCCAGCGTTTGCGGGTCCAGGTGGTCGCCGTGAATATCGGTAATCAGGATGACGTTGGGAGCGGCCAGCCCGGTGTAGGCCGCGGCCCCGCCGTAGGGGTCCACGTAAATTGTCTTGCCATTCCAGGTAAATACCACGCTGCCGTGCGTGATGGGCTGCACCGTGAGGGGGCCTTTGGTGGTCGCAATCTGGTCGGGGGCCGCGCGCATTGCGTTGGCTGCAGCAGGGGCTGTTTGGGCCGGGGCCTGCACCGCAAAAGCTGCCAGCGCAGCCGTAAGGAGAAGGGTGAATTTCATCGTTTTTCTGCCGGTTAGGTGAGAGCGTTGTTAACGGATGGTTTCAGCAAAAGGAGGCGCAGTGACAATAGCCGCTACCAAAAACCGAAGCCATAACCTGGTCGTCCCGCACATGTTCGGGCTACGTTGGTCGGTTGGGGCAAGTCAGTGACTGGAAAATAACTTGGCGGGCACAGCAGGCTTGCACAGCTCTCAGCTACCAAACCCGGCGGCAGACGTTGCCTCAATTGGCAGACAAATCACTAATATTCCGTCCGGGCTGGCTTTATCAGGCGCCACGTTTATCGTTGGGGGCGCTTTGCTCGTATCAGAGGTTGCTGTCAAGGCAGCGCGGGCCTTTGGCAGCGCTGTTACGTTTATCTCCTAACGATGCAATCCACTGCTAATCAAGCGTCTTCAAAGCCAAAATCCTGCGCCAGCTGGGACGATGCGGCCCTGGTGCAGGCCTTGCGCGACGGGAGCGAGCCGGCTTTTGCCGAGATATACCACCGCTACGGCTTTGGTCTCATTGAGCATGCGTACCGCAAAGTGGGTTCGCGCGAGGCCGCCGAGGAAATTGTGCAGGATTTATTTGCCTCCCTTTGGCACAAGCGCGATGGAATCGAGATTCAGAAGCTGCCCGAATACCTGGGCACGGCCGTAAAATACCGCGTCATCAACCTCATCAAAACCAGGCTCACCCACGCCGACTACCTGCTCTACTGCCGCACCCAGGCGGCACACGCCGACCACCACACTGAGCAGGAGCTGGCCGCTGCCGACCTGGCCGGAGCCCTGCGCCGGGGCCTGACGCGCCTACCGGCCCACACCCGCGAGATTTTTCAGCTTAGCCGCCTGGAGCACCAGACGGTACCGGAAATTGCCGGCCGGCTCAAGCTCTCTCCCAAAGCCGTAGAGTACCACCTCACCCGCGCCCTGAAGCAGCTGCGCGTTTCGCTGAAAGATTTTTTGGTGCTGCTGGCATTGCTGATGCTTAAGTAAGCAATTGTTTGTCAATTTAGTGTACATTGAGTAGCGCAAAGCACTAAGGCGAACGGCTACCCGTACGGAGGATTTTTTGCTGGTGGGGTTAGGGATGCGGGCTGGTTCGTTGACTACTAATTCAAGCACCACTTTCGAGGCATGGCCACCGACAAATCCGAATTTCGCCAGCTACTGCAACGCTACCAGGAGGGCAACTGCACCCCGGCGGAAGTGCAGCGCATTGAGGCGTGGTACCGCCACCTTGGGGCCGAGCAGCAATTCAACCTCTCCCCCACCGAAAAAGAGGCATTGATGGCCACGGTGTGGCAGCGCATCAGTCGGCAAACGGCCCCGAGCGCGGGCCCGCAGGCGGCGCGGCCGAACGGGTGGAAATCGTGGCCCACCAGTGTGCGCTGGGCGGCGGCGGCCGCAGTGGTGCTGGGCGCAAGCTTAATAGGCTTGCAGGTAGCGCACGCCCCCTTAAAGTGGACCGCCATGGCCCCGTCAGCTCCTTCTGAACAAGCCATGTGGCAGGTTTACGCGAATACTTCGGCTTACGAAACCCACGTGGCCCTGCCCGACGGCAGCGCCGTGACGCTAGCCCCAGCCAGTACGCTCCGCTACCGGCGCGGGCTGCACGGCAGCCGCCGCGAGGCCTACCTCACAGGCGCGGCTTTTTTCGATGTTTTTCATGACAAGCAGCACCCGTTTTCGGTGTTTACCGATAAGGTAGTGACCACTGTGCTGGGCACCAGCTTCCAGGTGCAGGCGTATGCCGGGCCGGCCGATGTGCAGGTGCAGGTGCGCACCGGAGCTGTGCGCGTGAGCCAGCGCCGCGCCCCGGCCGGCGCGGCTGCAGCCAGCGTGGTGGTACTGCCCAACCAGCAGGCTGTGTACGCGGCGGGCGGGCAGCAATTGCGCCGCGAGCTGGTGGCGCAGCCGGCGCTGCTGGCCCCGCAGTCGTTCGTGTTCAAGGACCGGCCGGTAGCCGAGGTGCTGGCGGCCCTGGAAAAAGCGTATGGCGTGCGCATTGAGTACGATGCGGCGGCGGTGCGCAACTGCACTTTGAATCTGAGCCTGGGCAACGAACCCTTGTTTGCGAAGCTCGACATCATCTGCGAAACACTGGGCGCGACCTACGAAAAGGCCGGCGACCACCTCCGCTTCCACAGCCCGGCCTGCCAGGCCGAGTAGCCAATTTATCGTTCTCCAAATCAGCTGCCTATGATTTCACCTTCCGCAATCGATTCCAGGGCTGCGACGGAACAATTGTACTGACGCGGCCGAACCCCCATTCAAAATCATTCCCACCAAACCACTTCCCTTTATGTCCACTCCCTTACAATTCCCACCGCTGCTGAGGCGCTGCCAACGGTTTGCGCTGGTGCCCGGGCTGGCGCTGTGCCTGCTGGCAAATGTTGGCCCCGCGCAGGCTTCGGCGGGGCAGCCCTTTATGGAGCAGCCCATTACGCTGCAGGCCCGCGGCGAGCGCATGGCCACGGTGCTCAGCAAGATTGAGACGCAGGCCAACGTGCATTTTCAATACAGCCGGCAGCTCATCGGTGCCAGTCGGCGGGTGTCGGTTGATGCCGTGGGGCAGCCGCTGGCCCAGCTGTTGAATCAACTGCTGGAACCATTGAAAATCAGCTACAAGGTGATTGACGACGGCATTATTCTGCGGCCAGCACTCGCGGCTACGGTGGAGGAAATCCGGGCCGATGCCACGGTGACGGGCCGCGTGGTGGACGAGAAAGGCGCGGGCCTGCCCGGCGTGAACGTCGTCATCAAGGGCGGCACCAACGGCACCCAGACCGACATGGACGGCAAGTTTACGCTGGCTGTTCCTGAGGGCTCCACGCTGGTATTTAGCTTTGTGGGCTACGTGGCGCAGGAAGTGGTGGTGGGCAGCCAGACCAGCATCAACGTGGCGCTGGTGCCTGATACCAAAGCGCTGAGCGAGGTCGTCGTCGTTGGCTACGGCACCCAGCGCCGGCAGGACCTGACCGGGGCCGTGGCCCGCGTGGACGGGGCCGAAGTGGTAAACCAGCCGGTGCAAACGCCTACCCAGGCCCTGCAGGGCAAGGTGGCCGGCGTGCAAATCATCAGCGACGGCACGCCGAATGCCCAGCCGAAGGTGCGCATCCGGGGCACGGGCACGCTGCTGGGCGGGGCCGAGCCGCTGTACGTAGTGGACGGCGTGCAAACCACCGACATCCGTAACCTGAGCAATGCCGACATCGCCTCGATTGACGTACTGAAAGATGCCTCGGCCGCTGCTATTTATGGCGTGCGCGGGGCCAACGGCGTAATTATCGTGACCACGAAGCAGGGCAAGCTGGGCAAGCCGGTGCTGAGCTACAGCGGCACGGCCGGATTTAAGCAGGCGGCGCATCTGGTGAAAATGGCCGATGCCGGGCAGTATACCAGCTACATCAAGGACACGTCGCCGACCACGGTGCTGCCCACCTACGGGGCCTCGACCAACTGGTACGACGAGATTCTGAAGCGCGGCACCTACCAGAACCACAACCTGGCCGTGTCGGGCGCCACGGATAACGTGAAGTACTACTTCTCGGGCAACCTGCTGCAGGACGATGGCACGGTCATCAACAACAAGTTTCAGCGGCTGACGGTGCGCTCCAACACCTCGTTCCGGCTCTCGGACGCGGTGACCATCAGTTCGCAGGCCTCGTTCAGCCACGCCGATACGCGGTCGGTGAACCTGGGCGCGGCCTACAACAACGCCTACCGCGCCGCGCCGGTGATTCCGGCCAAACAGAATGGCTTGTACGGTAACACCTCGGCCTTTGGCAACGTGGGCAACCCGGTGCTCGACATCGAGAAAAACGACAATAAAGCCCTCGACAACCGCTTGCAGGGCAACATTGGCGTTGATGTGCGGCCCGTGGAGTGGCTTACGCTGCGCTCGGCCATCAACGTGGATTTGATTTCCAACAACAGCCGCACCTACGACTACCAATACCGCAACGACAACAACACGTTTCTGGCGGCGGGCGGCAGCCAGCAAAACCTGCGCAGCAACCTGGGCGTGAGCCAGCTCAACGGCTACCGCTACCTCTGGGAAAATACGGCCACGTTTCAGCGCACTTTCAATGAGGACCACAACCTGACCGTGCTGGCCGGCACCGTGACCGAGGAAGGCATGACCACGCCGCTCTCGGGCTCGCGCAAGGACGTGCCCGCCGACCCCAACCAGTGGTACCTGAACACCGGCGACCCCACGTCGGCCGTGAACAACGCCGTGGACCCCAACAACCCCGACCCCGGCCTGCCTTCGAAAGACCGCCGCATTTCCTTCCTGGGCCGCATCAACTACGCCTACAAGAACCGCTACCTGCTCACGACCAACCTGCGCCACGACGCTACGTCGAAGTTTAACGCGGACCGGCGCAACGGCTTTTTTCCGTCGTTGGGCCTGGGCTGGGTGCTTTCGGAAGAGGAATTTTTGAAGGGAAATAAGACCCTGAGCTTCCTGAAGCTGCGCGCCAGCTACGGCCAGCTCGGCAACGACCAGATTCCGGCCAGCTCCTACATCCTCACGGCCAACGCCAACATTCCCTACGTGTTCAATGGCCAGCCCGTGCTGGGCAACACCATCACCCAAATCAAGGACCGGAACCTGCGCTGGGAAACCACCACAGAATACGATGCGGCCCTGGAATTTGGCTTCCTCGATAACCGCCTGACCGGCGAGGTGACCTATTACGACAAGCGCACCACCGATGCACTGATTCCCATCAAAATCCCGGGCTTTTTCGGCGACCCCGACAACCAGCTCATCACCAACGCCGCCACCATCACCAACCGGGGCGTGGAAGCGGCCCTGAACTGGCGCGCCGCCATTGGCACCAGCACCGACTGGACCTATAACATCGGCGTGAATGCAACCTTCAACAAAAACCGCATTGCCAACCTCAACGGCGGCCAGGCCCTGCCCGGCGGGCCGAACGACGTGACCAAATCGGACAACGGCGTGGCCGCCGGCAGCTTCTTCCTGCTCGATGCCATTGGCGTGTACCAGACCGCCGACGAAATCAAAAGCTCGCCGAAATCGCCCTACGGCACCGGGCCCGGCGGCACCACCATCCCCGGCGACCTCAAATACGCCGACACCAACGGCGACGGCGTGATTGACGCCAAGGACCGCAGCTACTTCGGCTCGTACCAGCCGCCGGTGTACTTCGGCATCAACGGCGGGCTGAATTTCCGCAACGTGGACTTCTCCTTCGTGTTTTCGGGCAATCTGAATAACAAGGTGTACAACGCCAAAAAGCAAGCCATTAGCCAGGCCACCAACAACGTGGAAGCCAGCTTTGCAGCCGACCGCTGGACGACCAGCAACCCCTCCAACACCAACCCGCGCGCCCTCACGCCCAGCATGCCCAACTCGACGTACTTCCTCGAATCGGGCTCCTACCTGCGCCTCACCAATCTGGTGCTGGGCTACACCGTACCCGGCACCGCCCTCGAAAAGGCCCACCTGGCCTCGGTACGCGTGTTTGCGGCCGCCCAGAACGTGTTCACGGCCACCAAGTACACCGGCTTCACGCCGGAGCTGGCCGGCGGGCCGCTCGACTCGGGCATCGAGCTCAACACCTACCCCACCAGCCGCACCGTGACCCTGGGGCTGAACGTCAACTTCAAATAAGCTACGCCGATGAAACCTACTTTTTCCGCCTTTCCCCGCCGCGCCGGCACGGCCGCGCTGGCGCTCACCCTGGCCCTGGCCAGCGGCTGCAACGGCTTCCTCGACGTGGCCCCCCAGGGCCAGCTCAGCGAAGATGCCATCCGCAACGACCCGGGCATCGCTCAGAAGCTCGTCGATGGCGTGTATAATGCCATGTACCTGGGCGGTTTCGGTCCCGATATTCACGGCCTGCAGTTCGTCATTCTCACCGACATTGCCTCGGACGATGCCGACAAGGGCAGCACCCCGACCGACTACAACGACGCCCTCACGATTGACAACTTCACGCTGACGCCCAGCAACGGCACCGTCAACAATGCGTGGACCGGCTACTACCAGGGCATTTCGCGCGCCAACCAGGCGCTCGACAAAATTGCCCTCACCACCGTGCCCGAGGCCACCAAAAACAACCTGCTGGGCCAGGTACGCTTCCTGCGCGGCTACTTTTACTTCAACCTCGTGCGCCTGTTTGGCGGCGTGCCCAAGCTCGACCGGGTGCCGCAGGTGTCCGAAATCAGTAGCCCCCAACTCCAGCAGCGCGCCTCGGCGGCCGACATCTACGCCTTCATCATCAGCGACCTGCAGTTTGCCGTGGACAACCTGCCGCTGAAAGGGGCCACCGAAACCGGCCGCGCCACCAAAGCCGCCGCCCAGGGCCTGTTGGCCAAGGTGTACCTCTACCAGAAAAACTACCAGAAAGCCTACGACCTGACCGATGAAATCGTGAAGGGCCGCTCGGGCACCTACGGCCTGTTCCGGCCCTACGCCGACATCTGGCGCACGGCCGGGGCCAACAGCGTGGAGTCCATTTTTGAGGTGCAGGCCGGCACCAATGCCTCCTGCGACAACTCGGCGGTGCAGCTCTACACCGTGAGCCAGGGCCCCCGCGCGGGCGGCCTGCGCGGCTGGGCCGACCTGGGCTTTGGCTTCAACAACCCCACCACCGACCTGGTGAATGCCTACGAGCCCAACGACGTGCGCAAAGACGGCAGCATCATCTTCATCAAGCCCAAAGGCCCCACGGTGCTCTGGGACGGCTTCCGCGTGCCGGGCCAGGACTCGGTGGAGAACTCGCGCTACAGCTATAAGGCCTACCACAGCCGCACCAAAGAGGCCAACTGCGGCAACAACGACTATTTGCCGAAGAACATCCGGGTGCTGCGCTACGCCGAAATCCTGCTCATCCACGCCGAAGCCGCCGCCCAGCTCGGCAATGCCGCCGCGGCCCAGGCCGACCTGGACGCCGTGCGCAGCCGCGCCGGCCTCGCCCCCACGGCCCCCACGGTGACCAACATCTGGAAAGAGCGCCGCGTGGAGCTGGCCCTGGAGCACGACCGGTTCTTCGACCTTGTGCGCCAGGAAAGTGTGACGCCGGGCCGCATTGTGCCCATTTTCGCGGCCCAGGGCAAGACGTTTGTGAAGGGCAAACACGAGTTGTTCCCCATTCCGCAGCCCCAGATTGACCTCAGCGGCGGCCTGCTGACGCAGAACCCGGGGTACTAGCGGGTACTGACGTTTTTCTCAAAAAGACCGTCATGCAGAGCGCAGCGAAGCATCTTGCCCGCCACCACTAATTCTTTCGATTGAATTACTTACTGCGGTAGAGATGCTTCGCTGCGCTCTGCATGACGGCGTATTATTTATGACGTTCAAAACCAAACGAATGAACGCAAAACCCTTGCTCCTTGCGCTACTCCTGCTGCCCGGCTTCGCACAAGCCCAGCAGAAGGCCGCGCCGAAAAAAGCCCCCGCCTCCACCGTCAAATTTGACCCGCGCCAGCGCCCCCGCAACCTCACCGACGACCAGCTGCTGGACCTGGTGCAAAAGCAGACCTTCCGCTATTTCTGGGATTTCGGCCACCCGGTTTCGGGCATGGCGCGCGAGCGCAGCAACGTGGCCTACGACTACGGCAACGAGGTGGTGACCACCGGCGGCACGGGCTTCGGCATCATGGCCATTGTGGTGGCGGCCGACCGCAAGTGGATAACCCGCGAGCAGGCCGCCACGCGCCTCTACAAAATGGTGCGCTGGCTGGAGAAAGCCGACTGTTACCACGGCGTCTTCCCGCATTGGCTGAACGGCGAAACCGGCAAGGTCATCAAGTTCGGGGCGAAGGACGACGGCGGCGATATTGTGGAAACTTCCTTCCTGATGGAAGGCCTGATTTGCGCCCGCCAGTATTTCACCGCCGACACGCCCCTGGAGCGCGACCTGCGCAACCACATTCTCTGGATGTGGGAAAACGTGGAGTGGAACTGGCAAACCCAGGGCGGCCAAAACGTGCTCTACTGGCACTGGAGCCCCAACAACGGCTGGAGCATGAACCACCAGATTCACGGCTGGAACGAGTGCCTGATAACTTACGTGCTGGCCGCATCCTCCCCCAAATACGCCATCGACAAGCCCGTGTATGACCAGGGCTGGGCCGTGGGGCCGGAGTTTAAAAACGGCAAGGAATACTACGGCATCAAGCTGCCGCTGGGGCCGGATTTCGGCGGGCCGCTGTTCTTCACGCACTACTCCTTCCTGGGCCTGAACCCCCACGGCCTCAAGGACCAATACGCCGACTACTGGCAGCAAAATCAGAACCACACCCTCATCAACTACCAGTACTGCGTCGAAAACCCCAAGCATTTCAAAGGCTACGGCCCCAACACCTGGGGCCTCACCGCCTCCGACAGCTACCAGGGCTACGCCGCCCACAATCCCAAGGAGGATTTGAGCGTGATTTCGCCCACCGCCGCCCTCTCGGCCTTCCCCTACACGCCCGAGCAGTCGATGCGGGCGCTGAAGCACTTTTACTTCGACCTCGGCGATAAAATCTGGGGCGAGTACGGCTTCGTCGACGGCTTTAGCGAGGAGCACAACTGGCAGGCGAAATCCTACCTGGCCATCGACCAAGGCCCGATTGTGGGCATGATTGAGAACTACCGGACGGGACTTTTGTGGAAGCTGTTCATGAGCTCGCCCGACGTGCAGCGCGGCCTGGGCAAGCTGGGCTTTGAAAGTCCGGCACTGAAGAAGTAACTCCCAACACTCAAGCAGCAACTGTTAAAATTCTCACAGCACGTCATGCAGAGCGCAGCGAAGCATCTTGCCCGCCGCAAGTAATTGATTTTACTATTGTGGTAAAGATGCTTCGCTGCGCTCTGTATGACGGTCCAGCCTCCAACTTACAACATACCCTCCCGCATGAAACGCTTACCCCTGCTCCTCCTCGCCCTTGCCCTTACTCCCGCCGCCCGCGCCCAGAAAAAGCCCGTGCTAACTGCCGCCACTTCCGACCAGAAGATGAAGCAGTACATCGACGGCCTGATGGCGAAAATGACCCAGGAAGAGAAAATCGGCCAGCTCAACCTCGTTTCCGTCGGGTTTGATGTCACCGGGCCGGTGGTGAGCAAGGACGTCGACGCCAACATCCGCAAGGGGCTGGTGGGCGGCGTGTTCAATACCTACACGCCGGTGGCGGTGCGCAAGCTCCAGGAAATGGCCATAAAGGAGTCGCGGCTGCACATTCCGCTCATGTTTGGGTACGATGTAATTCACGGGCACCGCACCATTTTCCCGATTGCGCTGGGCCTTTCGGCGAGCTGGGATTTGAAAGCCATTGAGCAGAGCGCCCGCATTGCAGGCGAAGAAGCTTCGGCCGATGGGCTGGATTGGGTGTTTTCGCCAATGGTCGACATTGCCCGCGATGCCCGCTGGGGCCGCATTTCGGAAGGCGCCGGCGAAGACCCCTACCTCGGCTCGCGCATTGCCGAGGCCATGGTGCGCGGCTACCAGGGCCCCGGCAACGACCTGACCAACCCCACCAGCGTCATGGCCTGCCTCAAGCACTTTGCCCTCTACGGGGCCGCCGAGGCCGGCCGCGAATACAACACCACCGACATGAGCAAGCAGCGCATGTACAACGAGTACCTGCCGCCCTACAAAGCGGCCGTGGATGCCGGCGTGGGCTCCGTCATGTCGTCCTTCAACGACGTGAACGGCACGCCCGCTACCGCCAACAAGTGGCTGATGACCGACCTTCTGCGCAAGCAGTGGGGCTTCCAAGGCTTCGTGGTCACGGACTACACCGCCATTCCCGAGCTGATTGAACACGGCATGGGCAACGCCGAACAGGTAGCCGCCCTGGCCCTGAACGCGGGCATCGACCAGGACATGGTGGGCGAGGAATTTCTGAAATACACCGCCAAAAACATTCAGTCCGGGGCTGTGAGCAAGGCCCAGCTGGATGCCGCCTGCCGCCGCATTCTGGAAGCCAAGTACAAGCTCGGCCTGTTCACGGACCCCTACCGCAAGGTGAGCGCCGAGCGCGCCACCAGCACCCTGATGAAGCCGGAGTTCATCGTCGCCGCCCGCGACATTGCCCGCAAGAGTATGGTGCTACTAAAAAACGAGCGGAGCGCATTGCCGCTGAAGAAAACCGGCAGCATCGCCCTCATCGGCCCGCTGGCCAACCGGCAGCGCGACGTCATCGGCAGTTGGAGCGGGGCCGGCGACTGGCACCAGGCCGTATCGGTAGAGCAGGGCCTGCGCGCCGCCGCGCCCGGCCTCAAAATCACCTACGCCAAGGGGGCCAACATTGCCGACGACCAACAGATGCTGGACCGCCTGCAAGCCCACGGCGGCGAGCTGGAGCTGGACAAACGCAGCGCCGAAGACATGATAAAAGAAGCCGTGCAGGTGGCCCAAAGCGCCGACGTAGTCGTGGCCGTGGTGGGCGAAAGCCAGGGCATGACCGGCGAGGCCGCCGCCCGCGCCGACATCGGCCTGCCCGGCCAGCAGCTGGCCTTGCTGAAGGCGCTGAAAGCAACCGGCAAGCCGCTGGTGCTGGTGCTGATGAACGGCCGCCCGCTGGCCCTGCCCTGGGAAAACCAGAACGCCGACGCCATCCTCGAAACGTGGTTTGCGGGCACGCAGGCAGGCAGTGCCATCGCCGACGTGCTGTTTGGCGACTACAACCCGAGCGGCAAAATCACTGCCACTTTCCCCGTGACTGTGGGCCAGGAACCCATCTATTACAACCACAAAAACACCGGCCGGCCCTACGGCGGCGTGAAGCTCGACAAGTACAAATCGCGTTACTTGGACGCGCCCAATGAGCCGCTCTACCCCTTCGGCTTCGGCCTGAGCTACACCAGCTTCACCTACGGCAAGCCCACGGTGAGCAAAGCTACCATTGGCCCTGCCGAAACCCTGACCGTGAGTGTGACCGTGCAGAACACCGGCCAAATGGACGGCGAAGAAGTGGCCCAGCTGTACATCCGCGACCTGGTGGGTTCCATCTCGCGCCCGGTTGCGGAGCTGAAAGGGTTCCAAAAAGTCATGCTCAAGAAAGGCGAGAGCAAAACCCTGACCTTCCGCCTCGCCCCCGATGCGCTGAAATTCTACAACAACGACCTGAAATTCGTGGCCGAGCCCGGCGACTTCCAGGTGATGGTGGGCGGCAACTCGCGCGACGTGCAGACGGCTACTTTCAAGCTGGCGGCCCGCTAAGGCCGGGGAAGTTTGCCGGCTACTGCGTCGGTGGCTTACCTTGGAATGCCGGAGTGTACCCACAACACATGCCGGTATAACCTGGGACTTCATTTCTGCCACGCCATGAAGCATTTTCTACCTTCTGTGGCTGCCGTCGTTGCAGCCGGCGCGCTGCTGGCCGGCACGGTCCAGGCCCAGGTTCGCGTTAGCGTTGGCCCCCAGCTGGGGGGCAATATTTCGGCTACGCCCTACGCTACTTACTACCGCCCCGACGGCTATCACACCACGGCTCGCACCGGCGTTGAGGTGGGCGCACTGGCTTCCATCAGCACGGGGCACTGGGCCTTGCAGCCCGCGTTGCTCTTCTCGCAAAAGGGCTTCAGAATCGACGATGAGTACACCCAGGAGAGCAACGGCAATTACAGCTGGAATAGCACCAAAAACGATTACTGCTTCAACTACTTAACCTTGCCGCTCAACCTAGCCTACACCCAACGGGCCGATGGCCAGGGCTTCCAGGTATTTGCTGGGCCTTATGTGAGCTTGTTGCTGGGCGGGCATTACACCTCCGCGCTGGGCTACGCTTACCGAACGCCCCATTCCGGCGGCGGCAGCTCTTCGCAAACCAGCGGAACCGTTGCGGCATACGACGCCCCGTGGCCCAACACCGTCAGCCGGGACGTTTTCTACACCCAGCGCTTCGATGCCGGCGTGCAGGGCGGGCTGGGCTATGGGTACGGTCGGGCGCTGCTTCACATCGGCTATAGCCTAGGGCTGCGCAACCTGGGCAAAGAGCAAGTCCTGAGTGGCAACGCTGCCACCGTCACTATTTCCGCGTCTGTTTACCACAACAGCGCGTTTCAGGCTTCGGTGGCTTACCTGTTATTTGGCAAGTCCTGATGGCGCATCGCTAGCGCTTCAACTGCACGCTGGCCACTTCGCCCAGGCGCAGCGGGGCGCGCGAGGGCAGCCGGACTTCGAGGGTTATGCCGCCGGTAGTGTCGGTGGCGGGCGCGGCCACGCCGGTCACCACGCGGGTGGGACGGCTGGCGGCCCACACCCGCACCGAATCGCCGGGCTGGACGTGGGCCTGCTTTTTGGCTACCACGCCTACTGGCACCAGCAAGTAGCCCTGCTTCGAAATGGTGCTGACCACGGTGGTGGGCGTCACGTACTGGCCTACGGTTACCTGTCGCTCGCCCAGGAAGCCGTCGTGCGGGGCTACCACGAAGTTATAATCGGCCAGCTTGGCAATGACGGCCCCGCGGCGGATGTACTCGCCGGGACTGAAGTACACGCTGCGAATGCGGCCGCGCTTTTTGGCCAGCACCGGCTCGGTGCCGCCGGCCTCCACGCGCCCCGTGAGCACGATGACCGACGAATCGGGGATGACGGCAGCGGGCGCGGGGCCAGCGGCCAGAGCCGCCACTTCGTCGGTGGATTTCCACCACCAGCGGCGGCCCACGATGGCTCCCACGATTAATAACAGGACCAGGCCAATGAGGAGTGGTTTTTTCATAAAACAGGATAACAGAAATAGCCGGCCGGCGCTCCGGCTCGGTTAGTCAGCATACGGCAAAAGACACTGAGCAGCTATCGAAAGAGTGTTGCCCCGGCAGCGCTAGCCGCAGTTCCCGCCTCTACTCTACCCGGCGCAGGCGCAGGTAGTCCAGCATGGCCTGGTTCACGGCGCCGTTCATGTTCTGGTTGGCGGGCTCGTAGGCTAGGGTGAGGGCGTGGGGGCCTTTTTCGAGGCGCACCAGAATGGGGTTTGAGAAGCCCCAGTTGCTCCATTCGGCCACGCCGCGCTGCGGCAGCACCACCGTGCCCAGCAACTCGCCCCCGCGCCGCAGTGTGCGGATGGCGCACTGATTGTTGGTGTTGATGGGCCCGTTGCCGTTGGCGTAGCGGAAATCGAGGGCGTACACGCCGCTTTCGGGCACGGTGACGGGGATGGTGAGGACCGGGTTTTTGGTAGTCGAGATTTCGACGAAGCCCTTGCCGGAGTAGCCTTTGTAGGGCTGGGGGGATTTGGGGGCTATGGTTTCGAGCTGTACTGCCTTAACATAAGATTTAGGGCCGGTTTCTAAAGGCTCACTGGCAAAGGATTGACTTCCTATGGCATTCACGGCCATAATTTGCCATACAGCAAAACGGCTTTCACTACTAAATGCATCCATTTGCATGCGATACCCATTGGCACTGGTTGTTGTACTGGGCACGCCATTTTTCAGCACCAGATACTTTTCAGCACCAGCCACTGGTGCCCACGTTAAACTGTCACTCCATCCAAATTCAAATGCAACGGCAGGCGTTTCCGGAGCCACGGCATCGGCCACGCGGTTCACCGGCTGGGCGGCCGGGGCTTTGCTGCTGAGCACGATGCTGACCGCGTGCCGCCCGCTCAGGCCAGCCGGAATAGCGGCATCGGCCAGTGGCTGGCCATCGAGCGTAATGCTTTTGATGGCGTTGCCGAAGCCCGTCATTTCCACATCGAGCACGGCTTTCCGGTATTTGAAGCCAGTGAGCCGGCGCTGCCCCTGAAACGACTGTGGCACGAAGGGCCGGAACACCAGCCGCTCATCCTCATACCGCAGCCCAAACAGTACCTTATACACCAGGCTCAGGCTGCCGGAAAGGCTCCAGAGCATGTTGCTGGAGTTGATTTGGGTGCCGGCGTAGTCGCCGTTGTGGGCCACGAAGTTTTCCTTGTTGGTAAGAAACAGCGCCGCCGGCCGGTAGATGGCGGCCATGCTCTCGGTGAGCGACGCCTCGTTGCCGACTTGCGCGGCCGCCAGCGCCCAGAAACTCTGCACGAAGGGCCACACGGCATCATTATGGTACGGCGGGATGCCCGGAATCTGCGGGTAAATGCACGGGATACCGAAGGGCACGGTGGGCGTGCTGGCTACCACCTGCTGCGCCCGCTCGCCATCGGCCACGCCGAAGAGCACGCACAGCGCCTCCCCCAGCGCCTCGGCCCTGGGCGAAAGTGTAAGGGCAGTGCGGCCATACAGGAACTGACCGTAGTAGCCCTTATCGGCCTGCCACAGGTGCTCGTTGATGGCAGCTTTGATGCCGGCGGCCTGGCGCTGGTGCTGGGCCGCCATGCCGGGGTCGCCGAGGCGGGCAGCCATCCGGGCCAGCACCATGTTGGCCTGGTAATGTACGGCGTTGGTACCCAGGTTTTCGGACTGGTAGATGTCGACCGGCTGCATCCAGCGCGGATAAGTCTGCTCGCGCCAGTCCAGGAACGACGACTCGCCGCGCACCAGGCCGGTGGCGGGGTCGTAGGCGTTCTGCACGTCGTCGGCAATGCTTTGCTTGATGATGGGGTACACCTTGCGCAGCCAGGCTTCGTCGCCGGTGGCCTGGTACACTTCCCAGGCCGCCGTGGCCCAAATAATGCGGTCCGTCGAGCACGGGTAGGCCCCGCCCGTGCCGGTGTCCTGAATGATGCGGCCGCTGGGGCTCACCTTGCGCAGGAGGCTGTTCATGGCCACTTTTGGCTGCAAAGAAGCCTGCGCGAGGATGATGCTGTAGCTCACATCGCGCGTCCAGACGCCGGCCCACTCCTTGCCGGTGCGGAAGGTGCTGTCCGGCTCCACGGCGCGGCGGGCTTCCTCCAGGGCCAGGTTGTAGAGGGCATCGGCCAGCGGGTAATTGGAAGAATACTGCGGAAAATCGTCGGTGTTGATGGTCTTTTTCCAGCTCGCGGCAGTGGTTTTGGCGGCGGTGGGCTGGTTCAGGGTCAGCGTGGCTTCGTAGATGCCGTCGCCGTCCGGGTCCTTCATTTCCAGCTCCGGCTTGTTGGTCAGGTTGTCGAAATCCCAGCTTAGCGGCGCGGTGCCTCCGGCCACGTACACGCGCTTGAAATCCTGCTGGCACAGCTTCTCACCCTTGAACGTGGTGTAGAAACCCTGCTTTTTGAACGCCGCCAGCACCGGCCGCAAATCCAGCCGGATGCGTACCGGCGTATTCGGAGCCAGATAAGTATCGGAAGCAGCCGGTGTGGCATCCACGTAGCGCTGCCCGAACACGATGGGCGGCGTTTCGATGGCCCCGCCACCGGACCGGGGCAAGGCCACCAGCAGGTGGTTCAGGCCGGGCGCCATCTCATTATCCTTGCCGTTGATGCTGAATTTGAACTCGATGCGCGGGTTTTGCCGGTCGTTGGCGGGGCTCACGTAGTTCGACACCAATTCCGTGGCGGAGAGGGCGCGGGCCTCGTGCGGGCCCTGCGTCACGTGGTCGCGGTACAGGCTATAAGCGTCGGATTGCCAGATGGGAGTTTGCACGGCGGGGGCGGTTGCGGTGGCAGGAGCGGCCGGCTTGGTGGTCTGGCAGGCCGGGAGCAGGCCCAGGGTGAGCAGGAAGCCAGCGGCGAGGGCGGTAGGGTTCATTAGGGGAAGGAGCGGCGAAAGTGGCGGGGAGGCGCAAATTACGGAGTCTTTGGTACGGGCTGGTAGCGTTGAACGCAGGCAGATGAATAGGCACTACTGGCGGGCCAATGCTTCCGCCCTCAACACGCCGGAAACTGGGGCGGGCCACCGCCTCCCCAGCGGCCCTGCGCCGAGAGCCGCGCCGGCTCAAAAAAGAACTTTCTGAGCTATTGGAAAGCCCAGGTCTAAAGGCTGACCTTTGCCGGGATTTTTCTGCATTTCCCTCAATAATTAACCAAGTTTTTTCGCCTTTTCACCCACATTTTTCCAAGTCGTTTTTTTATGATGCAGCTTCTACCACTGTATTTCAGAACCATCACCACGGGCCGCCTCCGGCTTATGCTGGCGTTTTTACTCACGTTGCTGCTGGCCGGGCCGGTGCAGGCGCAATTTGTAGTCGACGGCCGCGCTTCGGCCAGCGAAATCGGGCCGGGCAAATACCAGCTGGTGGCCTCCTACACCGGCCCCCACTCGGTGGCCGACCGGGGCCTGAAAAGCCTGTACGTGGCCCGCACCGCCACCACGCTCAACATCATGATGGTGGCCTCGCCCACGCTGGCCACCGACTACAGCTCGCTGGTGCTCTACCTGAACGCGGCGGGCCGCGCGGGGGTGCCGGCCGGCACGCGCCTGGCGGGCAGCTCGCGCATCGAGTCGCCCCTCTACCATCGGCCCACCCTCGACCAGGAAACCGACTACGCGCTGCGCCTGACCACTTCCGCCACCGGCGTCAACCGCGACAGCGTGTATTACAGCTACGTCGACTACACCACACCGGCCACCGTGGGCGGCCGCAACGTGGACAATTTCCTCGGCGCGGCCACTAACCAGGGAGGCCCGCTGGCCGTGGCCAGCGGCGGCCTGAACGGGGCCAGGTTTGCTTACTTCAACACCGCCAGCATTGCGGCTAACACCGCCACCGGTTGGGAAATCGAAATTCCGCTGACTGCCATTGGGGCGCAAGGCGGCACCCCGCTCGACCTTTTTGGCGCCTTCACCACCAGCTACGGCGACTTCACGACCGATTTATTTCCGCAGGTAGCCGGGCTGAACACGCCGCTGGGGGCCGACCCCAACTTCGGCACCATCGCCGGCACGCAGTCCATCCGCGTCAATGCCCTCACCATCGACGGCCGCCTCGATGCCAACGAAATCGGGACCGGCACCCAGGGCCTCTACCAGCTGGTGGGTGAGTACACCACCCCACACCCGGCGGGCTTCGGCGACTACGGCCTCACCAAGTTCTACATGGCCAACACCGCCACCAAGCTCTACCTGTTTGTGGTGGGCACGCTGGAAAATAACGGCAACACGTTCCAGCTCTATTTCAACGTACCCGGCCTCACGGGCGTGCCCCGGGGCACGGCCCTACCGGGCGGCAATCCCAACTCAGGCACCAGCTTCGAGCAGATGAAGGCCAAACTGGACCTGGAAACCGACCTCGGCTTGGCCCTGCAGGGCAGCACGCCCGGCTACACGGTGCAGGTAGCGCGCTACGCGGGCGGCGTCGTCGACCAGTATTCGCTCCCGAGCCTCTCGACCGCCGGCGCGCCCAGCACGCTGAATTCCACCGCCGTCACGCAGTTCGATGGCGCGCTGGTGGCCTACCGCAACTCGCCCACGGGCTTGCTGTCGGGCAACCCCGGCAACTATGGCTGGGAAATGGAAATCGACCGCGCCGCCCTGGGCGTACCGGCTACCTTAGCCAATACCACCATCCAGGCCTTTCTGGTGCAGAACAACGGCAACGGCAACTACCTGTCGTCGGACATGATTCCGGCCATTCCCGGCAACGGGGCCACCAACCTGGGCGTGTCGACGGGCGTTGACTTTAACCAATTGCCAGGCCGGCAGGCCCTCACCTACGCCTTCAACTGCCCCACGGCTGTGGCAGTGGCGTACGGCGCGGCCAGCTACTGCCAGTCCGGCACCAACCCCACGCCCAGCATCACCGGTCCCACCGGCGGCAGCTTCAGCGCGGGCACCGGCCTGAGCATCGACGCTGCCACGGGCAGCGTGAACGTGGCCACATCCACGCCCGGCACCTACACCGTGAGCTACAACGCCGACATCGTGAACTGCCCGACGACGGTTTCGGCCCAGCTCACCATCGCCCGGCCGCCGGTGGCCACGTTCAGCTACGGCACCACGGCCTACTGCGCCAATGCCGGTACCACGGCCGCCCCTACCCTGGGCACCAACGCAGCGGCGGGCACTTTCACTGCCTCCCCAGCCGGCCTTAATATCAACGCCAGCACCGGCGTTGTGACGCTGACCGGCAGCCAGCCCGGCACCTATACGGTTACCAACACCATTGCCGCTGCGGGTGGATGTGCGGCCGCCACGGCCACGGCCCAAGTGGTTATCAATGCCGCGCCTGTAGCAAGCATCACGGCCAGCGGGGCCACCACGTTTTGCGCGGGCGGAACCGTCACGCTCACGGCCAGCGGCGGCAGCAGCTACCGCTGGAGCACCGGCGCCACCACGGCCAGCATCACGGTTTCGGCCAGCGGCTCGTATGGCGTGACGGCCACCAACGCGGCCGGCTGCTCGGGCGCGGCCACCCCGGTTGCCGTGACGGTGAATCCGGCCACCTCGGCCACGTTCGCCTACGCGGGTTCGACGTACTGCCAGAGCGCCACCGCCCCCGCGCCTACGGTAACGGGCACGGCCGGCGGCACCTTCTCCGCCCCCACCGGCCTTAGCCTGAATGCTACCACGGGCACCGTGAATCCTGCTGCCAGCACGCCCGGCACCTACACCGTCACTTACAGCGTGGGGGGCAGCTGCCCGTCGTCGGCTACGGCTTCGGTGACCATCACGGCCGCGCCGGTGGCTACGTTCACCTACGCCAACGCCGCTTACTGTACTTCGGGCAGCAATGCGCCGGCCGTGGTACCGGCCACCAGCACGACGGGTACGTTCTCGTCTACTACCGGCCTGAGCATTGACGCCACAACGGGAGCCATTGCCGTGGCCACCAGCACGCCCGGCACTTACACCGTCACCAACACTGTAGCCGCTGCCAGCGGCTGCACGGCTACCTCGGCCACCACGACGGTTACCATCAACGCCCGGCCCGCCACCCCGACCATCTCGGTCCAGTACAACGGTTCGACCACTACATTGACATCGAGCGCGGCTACCGGCAACCAGTTCTACCTCAATAATGGGCTGATTCCCGGCGCTACCGGCCAGACCTACGTGGTGAACGGCACGCCATCCCAGTTCGGCACCTACACCGTGCAAACCACCAATGCCAACGGCTGCATCTCGCTGCCTTCGGCTCCGCTGGTGGTTACGTCCAGCCTGAAAGCACTGACCGGCACCTCGCTAAGCGTGTACCCCAACCCTACCCCGGACGGCAACTTCCGTGTGGAGCTAACCGGCTACCACGCCGCCGCCGAGCTGACGGTAATTAATACTCTAGGACAAGTGGTTTTTGCCGCCACGGTTCCCGCCTCGGCTGGCACTGCCACACAGGCCGTGAACCTAACCCAGCTGACCTCAGGCGTGTATCTGCTGCGCGTAAAAACCGCCGGCAGCCTCGATACCCGCCGCGTTATTAAAGAATAAGCTCGTCGGTTTTAATTATTGAAAAGGCCCTGACCCTTTTGGTCAGGGCTTTTTTTATGGCGATGTCGGCCTGTTTTCGGCAAGATTCGGGAAGCAATTTGGCACTACCCCAACGACTTCGTAAACCCGACCTTAATCTTCAGCTGGAAATCGGCAATGACCTTGAAAATCTCCTTCAGCGTCACCTGCTCCACCTTGGTCAGCGTCTTCGGGTCGAGGTAGTTATCCGGCGTCACGTTGTCGTTGATAATCTGGGCGGCCTGCTTTTTCAGACGCACGCCCATCAGGTAGTAGTAGGATTGCAGCAGCTCGTGGGCCTCGCGCTCGGTGAACACGCCCAAGGCTTTGAGGGCCTCCAGCCGCTCGCCGGTGTTGGTGGCAAAAATGCGGTGTTTGAGGGCGTACATCCGCACCAAATCGACGATGGGCGACATGGTTTTCTTGAGGTTGAACACCTTGTGCGCGCCGTGGGCGAAGGTGCGGATGTTGTTGAAAAACGTGAGCGGCGGCTCGTATTGCAGCGCGTTCACAGCCATGTGGTGGAAGAAACGCTCCACCGGCTTTTGTAGCTCCACGGCCAGGAAATCGTGCAGCTCGCCCATGATGGCGGGGTCGCCGTAGATGTAGCGGCAGTCGAACGAGGCGGCGAACTGCATGCCCGTTTCGGGGTTTGAGTCGGTCATCCATTCCACGTAGTTGCGCTTCCAGTGCGAGAGCGAGTGCGTCCACTTCGGGTTTTTGGCCATGAAGCCGCCCTCGCAGTAGCTGAACCCGATTTCGTTGAGCTGGTCGCTCACCATCTCGGCAAATTTCAGGAAGTAGTCACGCACCAGCTCGCGCTGCTCGTTGGCCTTGTCTTCGTAGATAATGGCGTTGTCCTGGTCCGTGAGCAGGGTTTGCTCCTTGCGGCCCTCGCTGCCCAGCACCATGTACACGAACTTGGCCGGCGGCGGCCCCAGCTCGGCAATGGCACCCTCAATCAGCTTCAGCGCAATGGCATCCGATACGGTGGTGATGACCTGGTTCACGATTTCGGGCTTCACGCCACGGTTCAGGAGCTGGTACACCATTTCGGGCACTTGCTCCCAGCGGCGCTTGAGCTCGGGCACCGCCTGGGCCTGCTTCACCGATTGAATGAAGATGAACGGCGACTGCGCCTGGTCGTCGGTCAGCAGCTTGTTGCGGCTCAGGAAGCCTACGTACTCGCCATCGGTTTCCACCAGCAAATACCGGGTCTTCGTCCTGAACATCAGCAAAATAGCCTCGTACACAAACGCCCGCGAGCTGATGCTCACCACCGGCGCGTCCACGATGGTTTCGACGGGCAGGTTAGCGTCGGCGCAGGCAGCCACCACCTTGTCGCGCAGGGTGATGTCGGTCACGTAGCCGATGATGTGGCCGTCCACGTCGGCGTTGGTGATAAAGTAGCAGCTGGTGCGGGCGGCGGCCATGCGCCGGGCTACTTCGTGGATGGGCGTGTAGGCGGCGCACACGTCGAGTGGGCGCAATTCCAGCGTTTCGATGCGGCGCGAAAACAGCTGGTCGGAGGCCAGGTAGCTGGAGCCGGCGCTGGTGGCGGGCCGCACAAAGTGGGCGTATTCCTCGTTCAACATGCGCTGCCCGTAGCGCGTGGTGAAAAAGTGGAAGAAGCTCTCGTAGCCCTGGCACAGCGCCAGAAACTCGCGCCGGTGCAGGAAGTACACGCGGGTATTACGCTTGGCCACCACCGTGCGTAGTGACTTTTTCTTATTGAGCAGCAGCGAGATACCGCCGTAGCATTCGCCGCGCCGGGTGAGTTCCACCACGCGCCGGTTCTGCTGGCTGTCGTAGAAAAACGTTTCGTACTCGCCCTCCACAATGATGTCGAGGCCCCGCAGCTTCGTCTCGTCCTGGTAGTAGATGACGCCCTCGCGGGGGTGGCGCACTTCTTCCAGGCCCTCGGCCACTTCGGCCAGCACGTCTTCGGGCAGGCGGTCGAAGGGCTTCACGGTGCGGAGAAAATCGAGTTTTTCGCTCATGGGGCGGGGTGTCGAAGGGTTATCTGGTATTGGGCGGCAACGGGCAAAAGTAGTCCGTCATGCAGAGCGCAGCGAAGCATCTTTACCTCAATAGTAATTGATTGCATTGTGCGGTAAAGATGCTTCGCTGCGCTCTGCATGACAGTCTTTAAAATCTTTCACCTTAGTAAAAACACCGCCAGCAGCACCAGTGCCACGGCGGCCAGCAGCAGCCACGGCGCCACCCCAATGCGCAGCTTACGCCGCCGACGGCGTGCCAGCCGGGCCTGCGGCGTGGGCAGCCCGATGGGTACCTGCTGAGCGATGGTTTCGTCGGTAATCACGCCCTGCTCCCGCATTCGGAAGTAGCAGCGCGCCGTGGCGCGGGCGTCTACCAAAGCATCATGCTCGCGCAGCAGCGGCTCCTGAAACAGGCGCTGGTGCAGCTCGCCCAGCCGCAAAAAGCCCTGCGTGCTGTGGCGCAGCAGCGGCCCCGTGGCCCGCATGGTGCAAAACTGCGGCAGCCCGGGCAGCGGGTTTTTCAGCCCGGCCCGGTGGAAGCCCACACCCAGCATGTGAAAATCGAGCTGCATGAAATGGGCCACCACCCGGGGCTTGTAATGCAGCAGGTCGCGGTGCAGGCGCTGCATCACGGCGTGGCGCGAGCGGCCGTTGGCCTGCAAAAACTCCGCCGTAAGGCCGTGGATTTTGCCCGACTCCGGGCTCAGGTCGTAGTCGTTGGGGCGGATGTAGTGGTTTTCGGCCTTCACTTCCTGGCCATCGGGCGTGCACACCACCCAGGCCAGCTGCACGATGTGCGGCCAATTGTCGCGGCTGGCGTACGGCTGCGTCCAGTCGCGCGGGATACCCGACGTTTCGGTATCGACGAACAGCAGGTACTCGTTCACGGGGATGGGCGCAGCGTTAGGGCTGCTGGTGCCAGAGCGACGACTCGCGCTTCATCAGCCGGGGCTGAATCACAATTTTGCGGGGGGCCTGCTCGTGTTCCTGCACCATTTCCAGCAGCAGGCGCATGGCAGCCAAGCCCATTTCCTCGCAGCACTGGTCCACCGAGCTCAGGTTGGGCTCGGTGAGCGAACAGAAGCTTTCGTTGCTGAAACCCGACAGCGCGATGTCCTCCGGGATGCGCAGCTTGCGCTCCTTGAGCACACGCATGGCCCCCACAATGGAAAAGTCGCTGGCCGAAAACACGGCCTCGGGCGGGTTGGGCAGGGCCAGCAGTTGCTCCATGCCGACGCGACCGTCGGCCTCCCACATGTCGCTGAACAACACTAATTCATCTTCAATCGGAATGCCGTATTCCTGCAAGGCCTGCCGGTAGCCGCCGAAGCGGTTGATGTAGATGTTCAAATGCTGCGGCCCGCCGAAGTGGGCAATGCGGCGGCAGCCCTGCTCCAGCAAGTGCTTGGTGGACTGGTAGCCGCCCTGGAAGTCGTCGAGCTCCACGGCATTCACTTCCGGGCTGTCCAGAATGCGGTCGAAGAACACCAGCGGAATGTCGCGCTTCTTAATCTTGTCGAAGTGCTTGTAGTCGTGCGTGGTGCGGGCCACCGACACCATGATGCCGTCGACCTGCGCGTTAATCATCGTGTCCACGTTCTTCTGCTCCTGGCCGTAGTCCTCGTTCGACTGGCACAGCAGCACGTTGAAGCCGGCGCGGTTGGCCACGGCCTCCGCGCCCTTCATCACCTGCGAAAAGAAGTGCCCGTCGATGTGCGGCACAATGACGCCCAGCGTGTTGCTGCGCCCCTTGCGCAGGGCGGCGGCCAGAGCATTGGGTTGGTAATTGAGCTGTTCGGCCAGTTTCCACACGCGCTTGCGGGTGGCTTCGCTGATGCGCGAATGGCCGCTCAGCGCCCGCGAAACAGTAGAAACGGCCAGGTTAAGCTCCTTGGCAATGTCCGAAATAGAGGCGCGTTTTTGAGCCAAAGCGGAAATAAATTAGTGAGTGCGGAGCTAAATGTAACCCCGTGCGCCTATAACACCAGTGAAGTGCGGAACGTTGGCCGCAATTATTATTTCCGGCCCTGGCCCAGCTACTGGGCCGATTTGTAATGCACCTCCGACTGCTCGCGCAGCCGCCCGGCGCTGAATTCGGGCGTGATGTCGCGCTGCGGGTCGCCCAGCATCTCGTAGCCCACCATGAATTTGCGCACCGTGGCCGAGCGCAGCAGCGGCGGGTAAAAGTGCATGTGCAGATGCCATTCCGGGTGCGCCTGGCCATCGGTGGGCCGCTGGTGCAGGCCGGCCGAGTACGGGAACGAGGTGCTGAACAGGTTGTCGTAGCGAATGGTGAGGCGGCGCAGAATGTCGGCCAGCGCGTCGCGCTCCTCGCTGGTGAGCTGGGTCACGTCCTGCACCGGGCGGCGGGCAATGACGATGGTCTCGAACGGCCACACCGCCCAGAACGGCACCAGCACCACAAAATGCTCGTTTTCGATGACCACCCGCTCCTTTTTCTCCAGCTCGATTTTCAGGTAGTCGCTCAGCAGCGTGCGGCCGTGCTCCTGGAAGTAGGCTAGTTGCTGCACCGTTTCCTTGGCGGGCTCGCCGGGCACGGTGCGCTGCGCCCAAATCTGGCCGTGCGGGTGCGGGTTCGAGCAGCCCATCATCGGGCCTTTGTTTTCGAAAATCTGCACGTAGTTGATGTCCGGCCGTGCCCCGAGGGTTGTGAATTCTTCTACCCACAGGTCCACCACCTTGCGGATGGCGGGCGTGGTCATCTGCGGCAAAGTCAAATCGTGGCGCGGCGAGAAGCAGATGACGCGGCACACGCCCGACTCAGCCTCGGCCCGCAGCAGGCCCCCTTCGTTGATGCCGCCGGTGGGCACGTCGGCGGTCAACGCGCCGAAATCGTTGTTGAAAACGAAGGTATCGGTGTACTTGGGGTTCACCTCGCCGCCCACGCGCACGTTGCCGGGGCAGAGGTAGCAGGTGGGGTCGTAGGCGGGGCGCTGGTCCTGCTCGGTTTCCTCCTGCTGGCCCTGCCAGGGGCGCTTGGAGCGGTGCGGCGACACCAGCACCCACTCGCCCGAAAGGGCATTGAAACGGCGGTGCGGGTGTTCGGTGGAATCGAAAGTGGAGGGCATTGGAGGTTATTTGAAGGCTATTAATTGTCCGTCATGCAGCGCGCAGCGAAGCATGACAGCCGTTTCGTTATTGTCGGATAGTTAAACAGCTACCGCTCCTACCCCGCCCACAATCGTGGTCTGGTAGGTCTCCAGCTTCATCCCGAACTTCTCCTGATACGCCGCGCTCACGCTGGCGATGAAGTCCTCTACCTTATCGGGCGCGACTAAGTTGATGGTGCAGCCGCCGAAGCCGCCGCCCATCATGCGCGAGCCGAATACGCCGGGCACTTTCTGGGCCGCTTCTACCAGTACATCTAGCTCGACGCAGCTTACTTCGTAGTCGTCGCGCAGGCCGGCGTGGCTGGCGTACATTTCTTTGCCAAAGGCAGCCAGGTCGCCGGCTTCGAGGTGGCGGCAGGCGTCCACTACGCGCGTGTTTTCCTGCACCACGTAGGCGCAGCGGCGGAACACCGTGGGGCCGAGCTGGTCGCGGTGGGCTTCGAGCTGGGCCAGTGTGGCATCGCGCAGGGCCGCGATGTGGGGGTAATGCTGCTGGAGCACCGCCACGCCGCGCTCGCACTCCTGGCGGCGGGTGTTGTAGGCTGAGCTGGCCAGGCTGTGCTTCACGCCCGAGTTGCAAAGCACGATGCGGCAGGCCGTGGTATCGAAGGGAAAGTATTCGTAATCAAGCGAGCGGCAGTCGAGGCGCACGACGTGGCCGGGCCGCCCAAACGTGCTGGCAAACTGGTCCATAATGCCGCACTGCACGCCGGCATACGTATGCTCGGCCAG
Source organism: Hymenobacter terrigena (assembly GCF_054776515.1). Lineage (NCBI taxonomy): Bacteria > Pseudomonadati > Bacteroidota > Cytophagia > Cytophagales > Hymenobacteraceae > Hymenobacter > Hymenobacter terrigena. The sequence goes on along the minus strand of NZ_BAAHBU010000003.1, from coordinate 654,668 downwards.
CTGCGCGATGCGAGTCAGCTCCATCTTATCGAGGTTGGTGCCCAGGAAATGATTGAGCGCGAAGGCCAGGCCGCACTCCACGGCGGCCGACGACGACATGCCCGCGCCCATGGGCACGGTGCCGGCAAACACGCAGTCGAAGCCCGGCACGGCGTGGCCGCGCAGCTGGAACTGGGCCGCCACGCCCAGCAGATAATTGGCCCAGTGTGTGGCGCTGGGGCTGATTTCAGCGGCGTTGGCCAGCTCAAACTCCTCGCCTAAATCAAAGGCTACGAGGCGAATTTTCTCGCCCCCGTTCAGGCCCACGGCAAAGCTCATTTCCTTATCCACGGCGGCCGGCAACACGAAGCCGGCGTTGTAGTCGGTGTGCTCGCCGATGAGGTTGACGCGGCCCGGCGCGCGCACCAGCAGCGGCGCATAGCCAAAGCGTTGTTGAAAATCAGCCTGAACGGCTTGGATTAGCGGAGTGGGCATAGAAAATCAGAAGGGAAATAACCGGGCGAAAAGCAGCCGCAAACGGCGCAACAACACTACGCAACTTCAGGCCAGATGGCCAATCCATCGCATTTGCGGCCCGAAAAGTACGGCGAACGAGTTACATTTGCGCAATCGTTTGTCTTAAATATAACATTCAGATTTCGCTAATTACGCTGGTTGTGACAACAAACCGTGGCGGTACGCAGCAGTTCACAACCGAAGTTTAGATAAACGATGGTCTGACTTCGACCGTCGGCCGTTACACCCGTATCCATTTCGCTTTTCCTCTTCCATAAGTATGCCCTTACGCTATTCGTTTCTGCTGTTGCTGAGCTTCTGTTTTCAGGTTTGTAGTGCTTCCGATGCCTATGCTCAAAAAACCATTAAAGAACCCATCGGTGACGTGTTTGTAGATAAAAAAGGCGTGTTGCGCTGGCAGAAGACCCAGCAGGAAGTGGCCCTGTTCGGGGTAAACTACACCGCGCCTTTCGCCTACTCCTACCGGGCACACCAGAAGCTGGGCGTGAACCTGGAGCAGGCCATCCGGCAGGACGTGTACCACCTGGCGCGGTTGGGCGTCGATGCGTTTCGGGTGCACGTCTGGGACGTAGAGATTACCGACACTACTGGCAATCTGCTCGAAAATGAGCACCTGCGCTTGTTCGATTTCCTGGTGAATGAGCTGAAGCAGCGCGGCATCAAGCTCATCCTCACACCCATTGCCTATTGGAATAATGGCTACCCCGAGAAGGACAGCGGTACCGGCTTTTCCAGCATCTATTCCAAAGGCGAGGCCTATACCAACCCGCGCGCCATCGCGGCGCAGGAGCGCTACCTCACGCAGTTCCTCAACCACCGCAACCCCTACACCAAAAGCCTCAACCGCGAAGACCCGGACATTTTGGCTTTTGAAGTATGTAACGAGCCGAAATACCACCAGCCCGAGGCTCAGGTCACTAGCTTTGCCGACCGCATGGCCGCCGCCATCCGAGCCACGGGCTGCCGCAAGCCGGTGTTCTACAACGTGTCGGAAAACCCCGACGTGTACCAGGCCATTCTCAACGCCAAAGTTGATGGTCTGACCTACCAGTGGTACCCGCAGGGGCTGGTGAGCAACCACATGCTGCGCGGCAATTTCCTGCCCTACGTGGACCAGTACCCCATTCCGTACCGCACGGATGCTCGCTTTCTGAGCAAGGCGAAGATGGTGTACGAGTTCGAATCGGCCGACATTATTCAGCCGGTGATGTACCCGTTCATGGCCCGCAGCTTCCGCGAAGCCGGTTTTCAGTGGGCCACCCAATTTGCCTACGACCCCTTAGCTATTGCCTACGCTAATACAGAATATCAGACCCATTACCTAAACCTGGCCTACACGCCGGCTAAGGCAATAAGCCTGCTCATCGCGGGCAAGGCGTTTCGGACGGTAGGGCGCGGGCAGTCGTTCGGACGCTACCCGCAGGACTCGGTTTTTGGCAATTTCCACGTCAGCTACCGGCTAGGGCTGAGCGAGATGAACTCGCCCGAAGAATTTTACTACACCGCCAACACCCGCACTGCACCCCGGCAGCCGGCCAAGCTGCAGCACCTGGCGGGCGTGGGTTCCTCGCCGGCCGTGAGCTACGGCGGCACCGGTGCATATTTTCTCGATAAGCTGGCACCCGGCGTGTGGCGGCTGGAGGTAATGCCCGACGCCGTGGCCATCCGCGACCCGTTCGAAAAAGCGTCGCTGAGCAAGCCCGTGACCCAGATTTTGTGGAACGACCAGCCGCTGTTAGTGTCGTTGAGCGACCTGGGCCGCAGCTTTTCCATCAAAGGCCTGAACGAAGGCAACACCGCCCAAGCCCAGGCCGCCAACGGCCGCGCCACCGTGCGCCCCGGCGTGTATCTGCTGGCCGCAGCCGGCAAATCCACGGCCGCTTTCACGGCCCAAACAGCCTTTAGTCACATCAAGCTGGGCGAATTTGTAGCCCCTAAGCCAACCGACCTGGGCCCGCAGGTGCGGCACACCGCGCCGGCACAGGCCACTGCCGGCCAGCCGCTACGCATCAGCGCCACTATTAGCGGCCTCGCACCTACGGACAGCGTGTTTCTGGTGGCGCAGCACTACTACGGCCAGACGCGCACCCTGCCCATGGCCACCCGCAGCTACGCCACGCTGGAAGCCACCGTGCCCGCCGAACTGCTCTATCCCGGCCAGCTCCGCTACTGGCTAGTGCTGAAAAAAGGCGCGCAAACCCTCACGTTCCCCGGCGGCTTCAGCGGCCAGCCGCGCGACTGGGACTTTGCCCACGCCGAGCACTACGAAGTGCCCATCGTGGCAGCCAGCGCGCCGCTGCCCCTCTTCCAAGCCAGCCGCGACCAGGACCTCACCGAAGCCCACGGCCTGGCCCCCAACACTTGGACCGACTACGTGACCCTGCCCGATGGCGCGCTCGCCCTGCGCCTCGTGCAGGGCCCGTCCCGGCCGGGCCAGCCCGTCGCCACCGGCCCGGCTGCCAGCCTGCGGGCATTTTTCAGCGATAAGGTGGCCGGCCGCGCCACTGATTTGTCCGGATTTACCACCGTGGTTGTGCGGGCGCGCAGCGGCCAGCCCGATGCCAAAGTGAGCCTCACCCTAACCACGAAGGACGCCGTAGCTTACTCCGCGCCGCTGGCGTTAAGCGCAGAGGTACGGGAAATTCGCCTGCCGCTCAGCGCCTTTCGGCCAGCGGCGCTGCTACTGATGCCCCGGCCTTACCCTGGGTTTCTGCCTCTGCAGTATCAGGCGCCCAATGCGGGCAGTCTGAAAATTTCGGAGGCCGAAGTGCTGCACCTCACCTGGGAAGCTGCCAACGCTCCGAGTAGCCTACTGAGCGTGGATATCGAGTCGATTTCGCTGCAATAGCCGGCCGGTACAGCCCGCTGGATTTGCCCTGAGTTGCTGGCCGCATGACCGGTTCTTCGTTGTCGATTTTCAGCCATTCCAACCATGATAAAGTCGCGCTTACTCCAACCCGGGCCCGATTTTGCGCCAGCCATTTGGCCAGCCACACTTTGCGTCTGCCCTGAAATTAAAGGCTTTGACCGAATACTTTTTCAAAAAACTCCGTAAAATCTCCTAATTAGCCAATGCGACTGCTGCCCTCCCTTCCCGATATGCTGAGAAGTTTACTATTGCTGCTGATAACGGGTGCCTTCCTGGGGCTGCCGCATCGCGCCGCAGCCCAAAGCACTGCGCCCTTTGCCAAAGGGGCCGATGTGAGCTGGGTGACCCAGATGGAGGCCTCCAACTACCGCTTCTATAACGAGGCTGGCGCGCAGCAGGACCTGTTTCAGCTGTTGCACGACCACGACATGAACACCATCCGGCTGCGGGTGTGGGTGAACCCGGCGGGCGGCTGGAATGGCAAAAACGACGTCATTGCCAAGGCCATTCGGGCGCACAACCTGGGCTTTCGGCTCATGATTGACTTCCACTACAGCGACTCCTGGGCCGACCCCGGCCAGCAGACCAAGCCCGCTGCCTGGGCGGGCCACACCCTGGCCCAGTTGCAAACCGACGTGTACAACCATACCTACGACGTCCTCGACTCGCTGAAAGACAACAACATCGTGCCCGAATGGGTGCAGGTGGGCAACGAAACCAACGACGGCATGCTCTGGCCCGAAGGCCGCGCCTCAACCAACATGGCCAATTTTGCCAGTCTCGTGGACCGCGGCTACGCGGCGGTGAAGGCGGTGAACCCGACCAGCAAAGTCATTGTGCACGTCTCCAATGGCTTCAACAACAGCCTGTTTCGCTACCTGTTTGATGGACTGCGGACCAACGGCGCCCGGTACGATGTCATTGGTATGTCGCTCTACCCCACGACAGCTAACTGGCCCACCCTCACGACCCAGTGCCAGGCCAACATGAACGACATGGTGAGCCGCTACCCCGGCAAGGAAGTAATGGTGGTGGAAACCGGCATTGCGGCCAACGCGCCCATCCCCGCTCAGCAAATGCTGCTCGACCTGATGGCCAAAACCCGCGCCGTGCCCAACAACAAGGGCCTCGGCGTGCTCTACTGGGAGCCGCAGGCCTACAACTGGATGGGCTACGGCCTGGGCATCTGGGACAGCAACGGCCGGCCCACGGTGGCCATCAACGCCTTCCTGAACAACCCACCCAATCCCGGCCTGGTCTACAACCCCGGCTTCGAGTATACTGCCGCCACCCAAACGCCGCTGGGCTGGAGCACCGCTTCCACCGCCGATGCGGATGCCGACCTGACGCAGTATTACGGCTACGCCAGTTCTTACCAGCTGGCCCACCAAAAGGCCACCGCCTACCAGGTGCGCACCTACCAGCTGCTTGCCAACGTGCCCAACGGCACCTACACCCTGCGCGCCTGGGCCCAAAGCAGCGGCGGCCAGACCCAGTGCCAGCTGTATGCCAACGGTTTTGGCGGCACCGAGCTGGCCACCACCCTGCCCACCACCAGCACCTGGACACGGGTGCAGGTGAGCGGCATTGTGGTGAGCAACGGGCAGTGCGAAATCGGGCTGCGCTCCAACGCCCACGCCGGCGAAACCGCTAGCATTGATGACGTAGAATTCGTATCTTCATCTGCAACTTCTTCTGTGTCTGGCGCTGCCGTACCAGACTTTACGGCCCAGCTATTCCCGAACCCCGCCACGGGGGCCCGCACTGTGGCCCTGGTGCTTGACCGCGACGAAACTGTACAGCTCACTCTGTACACCCTCACGGGACAGCTGGTGCGCACCCTGACGCCGGCCCAGCGCCTGACGCGGGGCGCGCACCAGATTTTGACCGAGCAAACCGGCATCGCGCCCGGCACTTACCTTCTGAAAATCAGTCACGGCGACCAGGTAGCGATGCATCAATACGTGCAGCTGTAACGAACTCCAATTGTTCCCATCATTCCCATCATTTTTCTAAACCTTTTTCCAAATTCCCATCACCATGAAAATCTTTACGCTTGCAGCGATGGGCGCCCTGACGGTCGCCTCGCTCACTGCCCACGCGCAGTTCACCCTCGACGGCCAGGCTACGGCCGCAGAAATTGGCACTGGCATTGGCAAATACCAGTTGGCCGGCACTTACAGCGGCAACCACCTCGACACCGACCGGGGCCTGAAAGCCCTGTACGTGGGCTACACGGCCACTACCCTGAACATTCTGGTGGCGGGCTCGGCCGAGGCAGCTACCTCGGGCAACTACCGCGCCCTGGTGCTGTACCTGAACACGCCGGTGCGCACCGGTGCGCCGGCCGGGGTGCAGTTGGGCGGGGGTGACAACCAGTCGCCCCTGAAACACCGCCCCACGCTGGACATGCAAACGGACTACGGCTTCCGCGTGTCGGTGGGCCCCACGGCTACAGACGTGTATTTCAGCAACGTCTCGTACGTGACCGGCACCGGTGCCCCCACTGCCGGCACCGACACCTACGTTGGGCAGGGCAACAAGAGCGGTACCGTGGTGACTTCTCCGCTCACGGCTACCACACTCCCCGGTACCCGCTTTGCTTATCTGAACACGGCCAACCTCACGGCCAACACCGGCAATGCGGGCTTGGAGATTGAGATTCCGCTCGCGGCCTTGGGCACGCCGCTGCTCACAGCTGGCAGCCGCCTCGACCTGTTTGCCGCCTTTACCGACGGCGACGGCATTTTCTACTCCGATGTGATTCCGCAAATTACCGGCCGTACCACCGCCCTGGGGACCGACCCCAACTTCACCACCATTCCCGGCACGCAGTCGGTGGCCTTCTCGCTTGGGACGGGGGTGCTGGCCAGCCGCAGCGCCGTGGCCAGCGGGCTCGACTTCCAGGTGTACCCCAACCCGGCCACGGCCACGGCCTCGGCCACGGTGGCCTACACCGTGCCAGGGGGCCGGCAGCCCGTCGCGCTGGCCGTCTACAACGCCCTGGGCCAGCGCGTGCGCGCGTGGGCCAGCGCCGAGCAGGCCGGCACCCAGCAGCTGGCCCTGGGCAGCCTGCCCGCCGGCGCTTACCTGCTCAAGCTCCAAATCGGCGACCAGCTCACCAGCCGGAAAGTCATCGTGCAATAGCCTGTTCTTAGCCCCTGCTCAAAAGGGCGGCTCCGATGTGGAGCCGCCTTTTTTTTCGCGGCAATATGGCTTTTTTGTAATATGCAATGATATTTCTGCATATCTTAATTAAAAATTCATTATCAACAATCAAATTTAATCTATATTTAATGTACAATTAAATCCTTTAATCTCCCACCTCATGAAACATTTCTCTATGCTCGCTGCGATTGGTATCCTCACCATCGCCTCGCTCACTGCCAGGGCTCAGTTTGTAGTTGATGGCAGGGCCACAGCCGCCGAAATTGGTACCGGCATGGGCAAGTACCAGCTGGCCGCTACCTACAGTGGCAACCATCTCGAAGCCGCCCGGGGTCTCCAAGCGCTCTACGTGGGATACACGGCCACCACGCTGAATATCATGCTGGTGGGCTCGGCTGAGTCGGCGGCTACCACGCCATCGGGCGGGTATCGTTCCCTCATCGTGTACCTGAATACGCCGGCCCGGCCAGGCGCAGCCGCGGGCTCGCCCCTACCCGGCGGCAGCGACACGCAGTCGCCACTCAAGCACCACCCCACCATGGACAACCCGACGGACTATGGCTTTCGGGTATCGGTAGGCCCGGCCTCCGCCACGGCCAACGATGTTTATTTCAGCCGGGTATCCTACGTAGCCGGCACGGCCGTGACGCCCGGAACCGACACGTTTATTGCAGCTGGCACCAAGACCGGCGGGCAGGTAGTAGCCCCTACTACGCTGGATTTGGCCGGCAGTAAATTTGCCTACAACAATACGGCCACCCTCACCGCCAATACCACCAATTCCGGGTTCGAATTTGAGATTCCATTAGCAGCACTGAGCACGGCGACGGTCCCGATTACGACGGGAACCAACCTGGAAATGGTGGCGGCCTACACCGACGGCGACGGCGTATTTTTCAGCGACTTGCTGCCCCAGATTGCTGGGCGCACCACTACGCTGGGCAGCGACCCCGACCTCTCGGCCATCCCGGGCAACCAGTTCCTGACGTTTCAGTTGGGCACGGGCGTGCTGGCCAGCCGCAGCGCCGTGGCCAGCGGGCTCGACTTCCAGGTGTACCCCAACCCGGCCTCGGCCTCGGCCACGGTGGCCTACACCGTGCCGGCCGGCCGGCAGCCCGTCGCGCTGGCCGTCTACAACGCCCTGGGCCAGCGCGTGCGCGCGTGGGCCAGCGCCGAGCAGGCCGGCACCCAGCAGCTGGCCCTGGGCAGCCTGCCCGCCGGCGCTTATCTGCTCAAGCTCCAAATCGGCGACCAGCTCACCAGCCGAAAAGTCATCGTGCAATAGCGGTAGCCACACTTAAAAGCCAGTAAAAAAGGCGGCTCCGGTGTGGAGCCGCCTTTTTTACTGGCTTTTGGTTGAATGAATTAAGCCGCCAGCGGCTGAATCTCAAAGCCGGCTTCCTGTACCGCTTTCACTACCTGGGCAGCGGTGGCGGTGGGCAAGCTCACGGTCAGGATTTTGTCGGCGTTGGCGGTGTCGACCTGCCAGTTATTGGCCCCAACTTCTTGGTTGAGCGCGGGCGTAACGGCCTTGATGCAGCCGCCGCAGTTGATGGTGGTTTTGAAACGAAGCGTTGACATGGAATTGACCAGTGAAGTAGTTGGAATGCGCCCAATGCCTGATGTGGCGGCGACTAAGTAAAATTACTACCGCGCCCACTACCGGCCGGCACAGAATTCGTGCGCAAAGCTGCAGAATTCCGGCTTGAAAGGGCTTTATCTACGATTTCTTCACCAAATCCATCTCGCAGGTGGGGCACTTGCCGGGCTTGCTGCTTTGGCTGCCGGCACAGCCCATCGGGCATTCGTAGCGGGCTTCGGCCACGGGCGTGGCGGCGGGCGCGGTGGTGGCAGCGGGCTTCTGGCCTTCGCAGCTGCTTAGCAACAGCGTGGCGGTGCACAGGGTAGTCAGCAGGAAGGCGGAAATTTTTGAGAACATGAGCAAACGAAAAGAAGAAGCAATGGAGCACCCGCTGCGCCGGTGGCGGCAGCCGAACGGCAAATTTAACGCCGAAGGTTCCAGATGGCGCGCTTGCGCCGGTGGCGGCTTAATCGAAGCCGCCACCGCGGGTATCGTCGGGCTGCTCGTCTTTGCGCTTGCTACGGGACGAGTCGCCCGCGTTGCCGAAGCGGTAGGTGAAGCCCAGGTACACGATGCGCGACTCGCGCTTGTTGCGGGCAAGCGACTCAAAACCGGGACCGTAGGCGTTAAAATTGAATTGCAGGGTGTTGAAAATATCGGACACCCGCAGCGTGATATTGCCCTTGTCCTTGAGCACGCTTTGCTTGGCGGCAAAGTCGGCGCTGAACTGCGTGAGGCGCTGGCCCTGAGCCGATACCACCGGCGAGCGGTAGTTGGCCGACAGCTGTAAATCAAGCTTTTTGGTGGGCGACACCGTGGTGTTGAGCCGGCCCGTGTACACGATATTGCTGTTGTTGAAATCCAGGTTCGTCGGCACCGAGCCCTTGATGATGCGCCGGAAGGCCGAGGCATTGGCACTCAGCTTCCAGATGCTGGTGACCGGGGCCGAGGCCACCAGTTCCAGGCCGTAGTTGGTTTCCTGGCCCACGTTGAGGCGGGTGGTGTTCGTGACGAGGGCGTTGGTGACGGGGTCGCGGAAAAACGGGTCGCGGATGTTGGTAATCGTATTTTCCTCAAGCCGGTAAAACGCCGTGGCGCTCACCGAGCTGCTGGCCCCAAAATACCGCTGGTCGCCCAGCTCCAGCGAGTGCACGAACTCAGGGAACAGCAGCGGATTGCCGGTGCGCAGGTTCAGCGGGTCCGAGCGGTCGGTGAAGGGGTTTAGCTCGTCGGCGCTGGGGCGCTGCACGCGGCGCGAGTAGCTGAGCTGCACCCGGTTTTCTTTGCTCACGTCGTAGGCCAGCACGGCGCTGGGGAACAGACTCAGGTAGCTGCGCGTGAAATGGGCATTGGGCACGTCCGTCGATTGGTCGCCGCGGGTGTTGGTTTGCTCCAGGCGCAGGCCAAACTGGTAGCTGAACGCGCCGGCCGCGTTGGCATACGTGCCGTAGGCCGCCTGAATGAACTCGTGGTAAATGAAGCGGTTGGAGGGGTCGAAGGCCAGCGCAGGTTGGCTGGTGTATTTGTAGTCGTTGTCGGAGCGGCGCGAAATGCTTTTGGCGCCCAGCTCGTAGCGGCCCTTCTCCCCCACCGGCATCACGTAGTCGATTTGGGCCGAAGCCAGGTCATTCTGCGTGTCGAACTGCTGGTGCTGGTTGCCGGCGGTGTTGTCGCGGTAATTCACGTTCGAGTTCACCCCGACGTTGTACTGCACGGGCGTGTAAATGACGTTGGCGGTCAGCTCGCGGCCCTTTTGGGCGGGCCAGAGGTGGCGGTAATCCAGGCTAAAATCGGCCTGCTTGGAGCTGCCGGCGTTGGTGACGTAGCGGGTGCTGTTGCCCAGCGGCGGCGTGGCGCCGGTTATCTGGTTGGTCTGGGTCGAGATGATGTTCTCCCAGTTGCTCTGGCTGTTGTAGCGCGGCTGCACGGTCAGCGTCAGGGTCTGGTCGGGCGTGAGGGCGTAGTCCAGGCCCAGGCGCAGGGCGTGCGAGGTGCCCTGGAATACGCCGGTGCGGTCCTGGTTCAGCACCACGGTGGTATCGAGGCGGGTGGTGCGCTGGCGTACCGAGCCGTAGCCCGTGCGCCGGTCGTCGCGGAAATCATAGGAGCCGAACACGTTGAACTTGCCCTTGTGGTAGTTCAGGTTCAGTGAGGTGTTGTACTTCTCGCCGGTGCCGGCGGTGGCATTGGCCTGGCCGTTCCAGCCGTCCTGACGCTCTTTTTTCAGCACGATGTTGATGATGCCCGCCGAACCCTCGGCGTCATAGCGCGACGACGGGTTGGTCACCACCTCAATGTTCTGGATGGAGCTGGCCGGCAACTGGTCCAGCGTGACGCCGGTGGGCTTGCCGTCCACGAAAATTTTCACGTTGGTCGAGCCGCGCAGGCTCACCGCGCCGCTTTGGTCCACCGTCACGGAGGGCACGTTCTGGAGCACGTCCACGGCCGTGCCGCCGGTGGCGGTCAGGTCCTTGGTCACGTCAATGACTTTCTTGTCGAGGTTGTCGGTCACGATGGCGCGCTGGCCTTTCACCACCACTTCGGCCAGCTTGGTGGCGGCCACGCGCAGCCGCAGCGCGCCCATCTGGAGCGTGGGCGCGGCGGCCGTGAGGGCCACGGCGCGCTGCCCAGTGCGGTAGCCCACCACCGAGGCCCGCAGCACGTAGTTGCCAAACGGCACTTTCTCGATAGTAAATGCGCCGGTTTCCAGTGTCTGCGCGCCGGCCACGAAGCTTGAGTCCGTGGCCCGCAACAGCACCACGCCCGCAAAGGGCAACGGCTCATTGTTGGCCGCGTCGAGCAGCTTTCCGCTCACGTTGCCGCTGGTCTGCGCCTGCGCCGCCAGCGGGCCGGCCAGTCCGGTCATCAACATTACCCCGCCCAATAGTTGCTTCTGCCCCAATCCGATGGTGCGGACACTAAAAAACCGCACGAAGGCGGTGAGTAGAAATTTCATATCCCTGGAAAATCATCAATTCACGAGCACAAACGACACCACTTCCCTGCCCTGGCTGCTTGCTTTCGACACAAAATTGCAGCACGAACCTGTGGTAATTCTGTGCCCTGCCGGCTTTTGGCAGCAACAGAAGGCCGGCGCGGCTACGAATTTTCGCAGGCGCGCCGGCTCAGCGTTTTTGCAATCAGGCCCGTGCTACGGCTTGGCGAAGCGCCGGTCGTGGGTAAAAGTGGTATCGGTCAGGGTTTGCAGGAAGGCTACGATTTTGGCCTTCTCGTCTTTGGTCAGGCCCAGCGGATGGCCGGCCCCGAGCTTGTTGTTGCTGCCGTTCAGTATCAGCGGGTCGAGGTTGGGGCTGGCTGTGGCAATGTGCTCATTATAATGGTTCAGCACGCTGTCGAGGTTGGGGAAGCGGCCGTCGTGCATGTAGGGAGCCGTGAGGGCGATGTTGCGCAGCGAGGGCACTCGAAACTTGCCGTTATCGGTGGGCTTGCCGGTTTGCAAGCCCAGGCCCAGGTCGGTGAGCGTAGCATCAAGGCCGTTGTTTCGGAAGGCGTTATCGGTTTGCAGGCTGCCGTCGTGGCAGTCCTTGCAGTTGCCGCCCCGGATGCCGGCCGGCCCGTCGGGGTGCGTCACGAACAGCACCAGGCCCTGCTGCTCGTAGCTGCTGAGGGCGGCCCGGTTGCCAGCCAGGAATTTATCGTAGCGCGAGTTGCTGGAAACCAGGGTGCGCTCGAACTGGGCCAGGGCCTTAAGAGTATTGTTCTCGGTGATGGTGCTGCTGCCGAAAGCCTTGCGAAACAGCGGCGGGTACGTGCTGGTGGCTTGCAGGCGGGCCACGCCGGCGGCCAGCGTCTGGTGCATCTCCACCGGGTTTTCGATGGGAATACGGGCCTGGGCTTCGAGGCTGCTGGCGGCCCCGTCCCAGGTAAGCTTGGGCTCCCAAGCAAGGTTGGCCAACGACATGGCGCTGCGCGGCGTGGTGCTGCCGTTCACGCCCTGGGCGTGGGCCAGCCCGTCGGTGAAGGCCAGCTCCTGGCGGTGGCAGCTGGCGCAGGATATCGTGCTGTTCACCGACAGGGCTTTTTCGTAGAACAGCTGCCGGCCCAGCGCCACGCCTTCCACCGTCAGGGGGTTGTCGGCGGGCTGGGCGGGCAGGGGCGGAAAGTTGGCGGGCACTACCAGGTTGTAAGCCGTGGGCGCTACTACCGGGCCTTCCGGGTCCACGGTGCTCACGGTGTCGCTGTCGTGCTTGCAGCCGGCCAGGGCCAGCAGGCCGGCCCCCAGCCAGGCCAATGTCGTTTTCGGAATCCTCCGCATACCGGCGCTTAGTTGGCGTGAATGTGCTCGACCGTGAACATGCCGGCCGCGTAGTTGTCGGCCATCACCGGGTTCCAGGGGCTGCTCGTGTCCACGATGTAGGTGGTGGAAAAGTCGATGTTTTTGGCCGGGGTAGTGTTTTCAAACAAGCTCTGCACGTCCATGCTCAGGTGGATGGCGGGCACGTGGCCGGCCACTACGGGCAGCACCACGCCCTTACCAAACGCGGGCGTCACCACACGCAATGATTTGCTCCCGTTGATGTCATAGGTAATGAAATGGCTGCTGCTGGCCGGGGCCTGGGGCGAAGTGCCGGCCATTTTCAGGAATACGTATTCGCCGCCCCAATCCCAGTACATCTCGTTGGTGTGCACCAGGGCCCCGCCCTTGGCGGTGGCGTTGTTGTGGGCATCGTCGACGCCCACCGCGAAGCTGATGCCGGTGTAGTCGCCCAAGGGCACTTTGTCAATCAGAATCTGGTACGACTTGGGGTCGGTGGCGTCGAAGAGGTAGTAGCCGTCGGGCACGGCGTAGGTGGAGCCGTCGGCTTTGGTCAGCTTCACGTTCGAGAGCATCACCATAAACTTCGACACGGTGAAGGCCTGGCCGTCGGCCTTGGTGTAGGTTTTGGTGTTGAGCTCCAGGTCGGCGGGGCCCACCACGGGCTCCAGCTGAATGGCGAAGCTGCTGGTGGGCTCGGCAGGCTCCACCGTTTTTTTGCCGCAGCTGCCCAGCACGGTGGCCGCCAGCAGCGGGGCCAGCAGCAAGTGGGTAAGCGTGGAGGATTTCATCTTCTTGCGGGGTAAGGTGTTCATCATATACAAGGGTTGTTTGCAGAAGCGCGGAAGCCGCGCATAGGTTCCGGGTCGCCCGAAAATGCGGCAGCTGGCGGCCAGCCACGCAATAATCAGGCCGAAGGCCGCCTCACACGTCCAGCTCAAAGCTCACGATGGTGCCCCGGCCCAGGCGCGAGTTGATGGCCAGCCGGCCGCCCAGCAGGGCCACGCGGTTGCGCACCCCGGCTAAGCCAATGCCCGCCAGCGGCTGCCCCGCCAGCGCAGCCGGTTCGAAGCCGCGGCCGTTGTCTTCCACGCTCACTTCGAGGCGGCCGTTTTCGTGGGCCACGTGCACCACGGCCTCGGTGGCGTGGGCGTGCTTCATCACGTTGTTGAGCAGCTCCTGCACCGTGCGGTACACCCCAATTTCGACCTGCGGGCTGAAGCGGTGGTCCAGGCCGGACAGGTGCAGGCGAATAGGCAGGCCCGCCGGCGCAATGCGCTTTACCAACTCCTGCAGGGCCGTTTGCAGGCCAAAGTCTTCCAGCACGCCGGGCGTGAGCTCGAAGGAGATGGTGCGCGTGGCCCGGATGGCTTCCTCCAGCAGCTTCAGCGACTCGCGGGGCAGTGCCTCCGGCACCCCGGCCCGGCCCGCCAGGCTGAGCTTGGTGGCGTAGAGCAGCTGGCCCAGTCCGTTGTGCAGGGCTTCGGCAATGCGCTTGCGCTCGGTTTCCTGCGTGGCCAGGATGGCGGCCAGCACTTCCTGCTGCTGGCGCAGGCGCTGCTGGGTGGCTTCCTCGGCCAGGCGTTCGCGCTCGGTCACGTCGCGCACCACCGCGAGCACGCCGCTGGGCCGGCCTTCGCCGTTGTGGTAGAGGGGCACCACGTGGGCATCGTAGCGGCCGGGGCGCTGCTGAAATTCGCGGCTGAACAGGTCGATGCGCTCGCCGGTCAGTGCCCGGCCCACGAGGTGGTGGACATCATCGTTCAGGGAAGGCAGCACTTCGGCGAGGGGGCGGCCCAGCACTTCGGCGGCTTCGTGCCCAAAATAGATGGTGGCCTGGGCATTCCAGGCCGTGATGCGCAGGTTGTCGTCGACGGCGACAATGCCGTCGACGGTATTGTCGAGGAGGCTTTCGGTGAATTCCTTGCTGCGCTGGACCTGCTGCTGGGCCTGCTTGGCAGCTGTGATGTCGCGCCACACAATGTGCACCACCGGCGTGGGCCCGCCCAGCTCAATGGGTGTGAGCACGGCCTCGACCCAGATTTCCTCGCCCGGGGCGCGCAGCAGCACGGCCTCGCAGCACTTCGAGCCGGTACGCAGCGCATCGGCCATGGTTTGGTGAAACAGGTCGATGGTGCGGCGGCCGTCGGGCTGGTATTCGGGGGTGTGGACCCAGGCGGGGTGGCCCACCAACTCCTGTTGGTTGGTAAGGCCTAGCAGGCGCAGGGCGGCGGTGTTGCAATCCACGAAGTGGTAGCCTTGCAGCAGCGCCATGGCCGTGTAGCTGTCGCTAAAAAGCTTGCGGAAGCGGGCCTCGCTGGCGGCCAGCGCGGCTGTGGCCTGCTGGCGGGCAGTGGTGTCGAGCACGGCCAGGCGGCACTGGGGGCCGGCGGGCGTGTCGACCCGCAGGCCTTCGAGCTGGCCAAAAAACGGGGTGCCGTCTTCCTGCTGCAGCTGCAGCTCCAGACTCTGGGTGCTATCGGTGCCGAACACCCGGGCCAGAAACTGCCCGAACACCAGCCGTTGAGCCGGCACCACAAACAGGGCGAAGCGCCGCTGCGCCAGCCGCTGGCGCACGGTGCCCAGCAGCTTGGCCCCACAGAAATTGAGCTGCGCGATGAGGCCGGCCTCGGTGAGGGTGAAGTAGCCTACCGGGGCGTAGTCGTAGAGGTCGACGTACTGGCTGCGGGCGGCCTGGGCCTCGGTTTGGGTCAGCAGCAGCTCTTCGCACTGCATTTCCAGCTCTATCTGCTGCACTTGCAGCTCCTGCACCAAGCGCTGTATTTCCTGGGGCGTGTGCTGCTCGGTGGCCTGCGTCACCAGTTGCCGGCGCTGTTCGGCGCGGGTGCGCAGCTCCAGCAGCGAGGCGTGCAGGTCGGGGGGCGGCGGGGAAGGGTCGGGCGGCATGGCGAAAAGGCAGGATGAACGGTGAAGATAAGCACCCCTTCTCCGGCATGCCAGGACCTAGGCTATCCCTACGCAAAAAACCACCGATTACTTCATTACCAGCCCTGCCTTCGTGGACGTGGCCGCGCTGAAGCAGGACACCGCCGGCACGGCGGTCTTTACGTCCCTGCGCCAACAGCTTGACCAGCTGGCCGCCTACGCGGGCACGCCCATGAGCCAGGCCACCGCCGCCCCCTCGTCGTAGAAGATGCCGGCCTGGTAGGGGTGCTCGGCCGCCAGGGCGGCCCCCACGACGGGAGCTAGCACGGGGTCGGTATACATCTGGTTGATGCGGTCGGGCGAGCTGACGACGGCCAGCCGGAGCGGTTGCGGGGCCAGCCGAGCCGCCGCCACCGGAAAGAACTCGTGGCTGAGCCACTCCGTCACCTCCACGCTGAGCGGACCGGTACGGCGGGCATCGAGCAGCCAGCGGGCGCAGCCGTGGCGGCGGGCCAGCACCAGGGCCGCCCGGTACGCGCGGCGGGCCTCGGCCGGGGTGTAAGGGCCCAGCCAGCACAAAACGATGGTGTTCAGCCGCTGGTGGTAGGCCAGCGAATAGGTGGGCGTGGAGATGACAGGCAGAACTTCCATGGCCCAATATAGCTAAGCAAGTATATTTCTCCTCAGCGCGTCCGGCCTTTCCTACGCCGGCACCACCTCCACGCCCAGCAGCAGGCGGCCCGTGCGCGCCCCGCCGCTAGTGATGGCCCGCCCAAACAGGCGCAGCGTGCGCGGGCCGGCCCCGGGAAAGTCGGCCGCGTAGGGAAAGTCGGCAAAGGGCTGCTCCGGGTGGCGCAGGGTGGTTTCGAGGCGCTCGCGCAGGGCGGCCTGCTGCCAGGCGCCGCCATCGAGCTCGCGCAGCAGCAGGCCCTTGCTGCGGTCGCCATCGAGCCCAAACAACTGGGCAAAGGCCTGGCTGACGGCCAGCACGCGCTGCTCGGCATCGAGCACGAGCAGGGGCTCGCGCAAGGTTTCCACAATGCTTTCGGCAAAGCGGGCGCTTTCCTGGAGCTGGGCTTCGAGGGCCTTGAGGTCGGTGATGTCGGTGAAGGTGATGACGGCCCCGCTGATGTAGTTGTCGAGGGTACGGTAGGGCAAGATGCGCATCACGTACCACTGGCCCTCGGTGGTCTGGATGTTGGCCTCCACGGTCACCAGCTTGTCGAGCACCTGGCGCACGTCCCGGGCCAGGGTTTCGTGGCGCAGGGTGGTGGCAAAGTGCAGAATGGGACGGCCCACGTCGCTGGGCAGCAGGTTCACGATGCGGTGCACGGGCGGCGTAAACCGCTTTATCACCATGTCGTTATCCAGGAAGATGGTAGCAATTTCCGTGGCGTCGAGCAGGTTCTTCATGTCGTTGGCGGCCTGGCTCAGCTCCTCGGTTTTGGAGAGGTACTGCATGTTGAGGGTCATGAGCTCCTCGTTCAGGCTCTGCATTTCCTCCTTGTTGGTCATGGCCTCCTCGTTGGTGCTTTGCAGCTCCTCGTTGGCACTTTGCAGCTCCTCGTTGGTGCTTTTGAGCTCTTCCACGCTGCTTTCCATCTCCTCGATGGTGGTTTGGAGACGGTGCTTGGTGTACTGCAGCTCCTTTTCCAGGACGTGCACCTGGGCGTCGTGGTCGGGGGCCAGGGTGGCCTTGCCCAGGCGCACCTTGCGGGGCGTGGGCTGCTCCTCAAACACCACCAGTAGCAGGCCGGCCAGTGGCTCGCCTTCTTCCAGCACCTTCACCGTCACGCGCAGCAGCTGCACGCCGGTGTCGAGGCGCAGCTTCACGCCGTCGGTCACCACGTCCTGGCGGCTGGCCACGGCCTTGTGCACGGCCTCGCTCAGCTCGTAGTTGAGCTCTTCGCGGGCCATTTCAAACACGTTCATGGCCCCCAGGCCGGGGGCGGGCTCCAGGTAGCGGCCGGTGCGGCCGTTCACGTACAGGATTTCGCCCTTGGGGTTGATAACCACGGCGGGCGGCGTGTACTGGCGCAGCAGCACGCGCTGGACCAGCGCGGCAAACGGGCCTTCTTTGCGGGAAGCGAGGGACATCATGGGACCAGTGGTAGAAACAGGTGCGGACTGGGCGTGCCGCCGGGCCAGCGCAAAGGGGAAGTTGGCCAGCCGCGTGAGCGACGACGGCACATCGGTGCGGCGCGAAATCTTCCATTTCACGTCCAGCGGCAGAAACAGGTCCTGGAAGCCGGCGAGGTTTTCGCTGGGCCCCAGAAACAGCAGCCCGCCCGGATTCAGGGCATAGTGGAAGATGGGGATGAGGTTTTTCTGGAGCTCGGCGCTCAGGTAAATAAGCAGGTTGCGGCACACCAGCAGGTCGAGCTTGGTAAAGGGCGCGTCCTTGTTCAGGTCGTGCACGGCAAACACCACCACGTCGCGCACCTCCTTGCGGATGCGGTAGCCATTCTCGTCCTTGGTGAAAAAGCGCCGCAGCCGCTCGGGGCTCACATCGGCCGCTACGTTTTCCGGGTACAGCCCCACGCGGGCAAAGTCGATGGCGTCGGGGTTGATGTCGGTGGCAAAAACCTGGAGCTTGAGGTAGTTGGTCGGTTCCACCCCGTCCAGGCATTCGAGCAGGGTCATGGCCAGGCTGTAGGCCTCCTCGCCCGTGGAGCAGCCCGGGGCCCACGCCCGCACGGTGCTGTCGGCGGGCTTCTGGCGCAGCAGCGGCAGCAGGCGCACCTTGAGCTGCTCAAACGCGTCGCGGTCGCGGAAAAACTTGGTCACGCCAATGAGCAGCTCCTTGAACAGGGCCTCCACTTCGGCCGGGTTTTCCTGCAGGTAGCGCACGTACTGCGTAAACTCCCGAATCTGGTGCGAGTTCATGCGCCGGTCGATGCGCCGGAACACCGTGTTGCGCTTGTAGAAGCTAAAGTCGTGCCCGGTTTTGGCCCGGATGAGGTGGAAAATCTTTTGCAGGGCGTGGGCCGGGCGGGCGCTGTTGTCGGCTTCCTCGCGGCGGGGGCGGGTGTCGGGGTGGCGCACGTAGTCCAGCAGCTTGGCCGGCAGCTGTTCGGCAGGCAGCACAAAATCCACAAACTCGGTGGCTAGCGCCGAGCGCGGCATCGAGTCGAACTCGGCCGTTTCGGGGTCCTGCACCATCACCATCCCAAAGTTTTCCATCACCATTTTCAGGCCCAGCGTGCCATCCGAGCCCAGCCCGGAACAGATAATGCACACCGCTCGGTCGCGCGCATCCTTAGCCAGGCTCTGGAAAAAGAAGTCGATGGGCAGCCGATGCCCCGCCGGCTGGGTGGGCGCAAACAGCAGCAGCATCCCGTGCAGGATGCTCATGTCGCGGTTGGGCGGAATCACA
The DNA here is from genome assembly GCF_054776515.1 of Hymenobacter terrigena. Taxonomy (NCBI): domain Bacteria; kingdom Pseudomonadati; phylum Bacteroidota; class Cytophagia; order Cytophagales; family Hymenobacteraceae; genus Hymenobacter; species Hymenobacter terrigena. Next base: position 635,995 of record NZ_BAAHBU010000003.1, on the reverse strand, counting down.
TACACGCGGTTGGGGCGCACCCGAAGACCATCGGTAGCCTCGCACACCGGCATTTTGGTGAAGTGCTGGAGCACCTGCGCCAGCTCCGACGGCTGGTCGGGCATGAGGTGCGTCACCACCATAAAGGCCATCCCGCTATCGGCCGGCATGGCCCGAAAAAAACCCTCGAACGCTGCCAACGACCCTGCTGAGCCCCCCAGCGCCACCATCGGAAACTTGTCGTTTGAATAGTCCGGCTGCCGGGCCTCGGGGGCCAGGGTTCCGGTGATGGGCTCATCGCCGTCGCGGGGCGTTTCGGCGGGCGGCGTGACGGGGATGCCGGGTGCATCGGGCGCGGCCGGGGCCGAATCAGAGGAGGTCATAGGGCAACGGAATAAAACGGCCTCCTACCCCAACCGGGCGGGTCCGAAGCAAATTTACCGGAAAAAGCCCGGGGCCTTCGCCGTTCCGCCGGATTTGCCGTAGTAAATTCTACATTACCGCACTGCTTATGTCCGCTCCGGCTTATCTCATTGTAGTTGGCACTTCGGCCGGGGGCATGCCCGCCCTGGCCGAATTTGTGGCCCACCTGCCCGCCACGCTACCCGCCGCCGTTCTGGTAGTGCAGCATTTCGCGCCCGACTCCAACGGCCAGCAGCTCGTGGAACGGCTGGCCCGCCACACCGCCCTGCCCTGCCGCCTGCCCACCGACGGCGAACACCTGATGGCCGGCACCCTCTACCTGGCCCCGCCCGACCGCCACCTGCTGGCCAAGGACGGCAGCGTGCCCCACCTGCTGGTAACCAAAGGCCCGCGCGAAAACCACTACCGCCCCGCTGCCGACGCCCTGTTCCGCTCGGCGGCCGTGGCCTACGGGACGCGCGTGGTGGGCGTGGTGCTCACCGGCATGCTGCACGATGGCACGGCCGGTCTGGAGTTTATCAAGCGCTGCGGCGGCATTGCCATCGTGCAGGACCCGCAAGAAGCGGAGTTTCCGAGCATGCCGGAGTCGGCCTTGCAAAACGTGGATGTGGACTACGTAGTCCCCCTGAGCCAGATGGCCTTCCTGCTCGACGAAATTACCCATACCCCCCCGCCTCAGCGCCAGCCCGATATTCCCGAGGACCTGAAACAGGAGGCCGCTATTGCGGAAAGAGTGGTGGGAGACAGCATGGCTGTTGCCAGCCTGGGCCACCCCGTGCCCCTCACCTGCCCCGACTGCGGCGGCAACCTCTGGGAAGTGGACCAAGGCAAAGTGCTGCGCTACCGCTGCCACACCGGCCACGCCTTCAACGCCGAAAGTCTGCTGCATAATTCGCAACAGCAATTGGAAGAAACCCTCTGGGTGGCCCTGCGCATGATGGAGGAACGCAAAAACCTGCTCACCGGCATGGCCGTGCGCGGCGCGGGCACCTACTCCATTCAACAGGAAGAGAAGCTGGACGAAATCAAAAAGCACATCAACCGCCTGCGCGAATTTCTGCTCAATGGCACTGGCTCCAGCACCGCTGCCACGCCCGAAGACTAAGGGCACGTAGGTGAGTGGGTTGGCGAGGGGTGGGCAGGCTTAGGCCTCCAGGCTCCAGTCGTGCCAGTTGGCCTGGCGGGCGGCGTCCAGCAGCGTGGGCACGATGCAGGGCGCGGGGCCAAGCTCCTGCTCCAGCAGTTCGCGCTTCACCCGCTCGGGCACGTGCACCAGCACCAGCTGCGCGCGTTGTTCCTGAAGCTGGAAGTGCGAGTTCCACAACAGCCGGGCGGCTTCGGCCGACAACGATTCCAACATGCCGCAATCGACCCATACGGAGTGTTTGCCGCTACGCTGCGCCCGGCGCAGCCAGCGCGCCAGCACCGCTTCCGACTTGCTGTGCCGGCCAGGTGCCAGGATGAGCAGATAGCTCTCCGGCAGCAGTTCATGGTATATAACGTGCATCGCAAATAGCACTTAGGTAGTAGTAAAACAGACAAAAACGATATATTCCACTATCAAGCGGCAGCTCATCGCATAATGTTGATACAAATTTCGCCGATGACAGAAAACAACAACAGGCTTAAAATACGGGTTTTACTATGTATAAATACTTATACTATCGTTGGGATAAATTCCATTATTTACCCTTTGCCTCGCTCATTGCCTCGCCCTTCAGCGCAAGAGCGAATAGTACATCAAAAATAATATATAATATCTTTAATTTTCTATACAATCAACCAGTGCGAAAATTCCGTTCAATCCCAGGCTAGCCAAAATATCTTTTCCCGCTAACCGTCTCCATTCTGCCGACCTTGGCGGCGGGGCCGGCGCTAGCGCGAAGCATTGGCTGCCCAAAACCATCTCAATCACCTTTTTCACTTTTTCCCGTTTCACTATGAGCCCTTCCGTACGCAACATCATTGCCTGGATTTTGCAGGCCTTGCTGGCCGCCATGTTCATCTTCTCGGGCGCCCACAAGCTGCTGGACCTGCCCGGCACCATGAAAATGTTCGAAGGCCTGGGCATGCCGGGCTGGTTTGCCGGCCTCATCGGTGGGGCCGAGGTACTCGGCGGCATTGGGCTGCTGGTACCGCGCACGGTGCGCCTAGCAGCCATGGGCCTCATTATCATCATGATTGGAGCCGTGTTCATGCACGCCACCAAAATCCCCGGCGGGCTGGCCAAGGGCGTGCCAGCTATTGTATTGCTGGTGCTGCTGGCGGTGGTGCTGATGCTGCGCAGTAGCACCACTGCCCGGACGGTCTAAAGCCTGATGCGGGCCTGTCATTCCGACGCAGGACGAATCTGAGTAGAACTGTTAAAGCAGCTTCCTCAGATTCCTGCTGAGTCGGAATGACAAGCTGGCCTTACCCCAAACCTAAACCATTGCCGCCCGGCCGGGTTGCTTGCCTTCTGGCCGGCCCGGCCGGGCTACTTGTGTGTTCCCTCCCCATGAAAATCCTTTATAGCTACCTGCGCAACTACTGGCCGCTGCTGGTGCTGGCACTCGGGCTGGCCGCCGTCAACCAGGTGTTCTCGCTGCTCGACCCGTATTTCTTCCGCCAGTTAGTCGACCATTTTACCGCCAAATACCCGGACATTGCCGGGGTGCGGCGGGTTTCTTTCTGGCCGTTCTTCTGGGAAGCAATACCACTGGTGGGCATTATGCTGGGCGTTGCGATGATATCGCGCATCGCCAAAAACTTCCAGGACTACTACGTCAACGTCATCACCCAGCGGCTGGGGGCGAAGATGTATTCCGACGGCCTGCGCCACTCGCTGGAGCTGCCCTATCAGGTGTTCGAGGACCAGCGCTCGGGCGAAACTTTGGGCAAGCTCCAGAAAGTGCGCATCGACGTGGAGAAGTTGATTCAGGCCTTCGTGAATGTACTGTTCACGGCGCTGGTAGGCATTGTATTCGTCATGTGGTATGCCATCACGGTGTACTGGCCCATTGCGCTGGGCTACTTTCTCACCATTCCGTTGCTGGGCATCCTGAGCTTCTATCTAAGCAAGCGAATCAAGGTTATTCAGAAAACAATTGTACAGGAAACCACGGCCCTGGCCGGTTCCACCACCGAGAGCCTGCGCAACATCGAGTTGATTAAAAGCCTGGGCTTGGCCCAGCAGGAAACTGAACGCCTGAACGGCATTACCGGCAAAATTCTGAAGCTGGAGCTGCGCAAGGTGCGCTACCTGCGCTCACTAAGCTTCGTGCAGGGCACCTTCGTGAATTTGCTGCGCAACGTCATTATCCTACTACTGCTGTATCTGCGTGTACAGCATCTCATCACTTTGGGTGAGTTCTTTTCCTTCTTCATCTACTCCTTCTCCATCTTCGGGCCGCTGCAGGAACTGGGCGCCATCATCGGCATCTACCGCGAAACCGAGATTTCGCTGGGCAATTTCCAGACGATTCTCGACACGCCCAAGGACGTGAAGCCGGCCCACCCCAAGTCGGTGGCGCACATCGACAACCTGGCCTTCGACCACGTCAGCTTCCAGCACCTCACGGCCAAGGGTAAGGCACTCACCAATATTTCCTTCGGGGTGAAGCTCGGCGAAACCATTGCTTTTGTGGGCCCGTCGGGCTCGGGCAAAACCACGCTGGTGAAGCTGCTGGTGGGCCTCTACCCGCCCCTGGCGGGCGAGATTCGCTACAACGGCATCCCCGGCAATGAAATCGACCTCGACGAGTTACGTGAGCAAATCGGCTTCGTGACGCAGGACACCCAGCTGTTCGCCGGCACCATCCGCGAAAACCTGCGCTTTGTGGCCCCCAACGCCACCGACGAGGAATGCCTGCTGGCCCTGCGCCAAGCCGCCGCCGATACGCTGCTGGCCCGCGCCCCGCTCGGCCTCGACACCGTCATCGGCGAGGGCGGCGTGAAGGTGAGCGGCGGCGAAAAGCAGCGCCTCAGCATTGCCCGCGCCCTGCTGCGCAAGCCCACGCTCATGGTGTTCGATGAAGCCACCTCGGCCCTCGATTCGCTCACCGAAGAAGAAATCGGCAAGACGGTGCGGGAACTGTCGGGCTCGCGCCAGCACATGACCATCCTCATTGCCCACCGCCTAAGCACCATCCTGCACGCCGACCGCATCTTCGTATTGGAGCGCGGCCACATCGCCGAGCAGGGCGGCCACGCCGAGCTTTTGGCCCAGAAAGGCCTCTATTACGCCATGTGGCGCCAGCAGATTGGCGAGCGCAAGGAGGAAGACGCAACCAGCGCCGTAGCCGTTTAGCCCCGGTCCATCATTGCGAGGAGGCACGACGAAGCAATCCGTCCTGTCAAAACCAGACATGCGCTTATACCAGAAAGCCCCGATACTTCGCAGTAGCGGGGCTTTCTGTTGTTAAAAAGGTTTGTCACATCTCAGGGCTGGTCGCTGAGAGAGGACAGATTGCCACGGCCGCAGGCCTCGCAATGACAAGCACACCTTACTTAATCACCTGCGCTTTCGGGTCGAAATCGACAGTGGGCGGCTGGGGGTTCATGTCCTCCAGAGCGGCCACCACAATTTCGGTAATGGCCAGGTCGCGGCCCCACTTGTGGTTGGCGGGGATGACGAACCACGGCGCATCGGCCGTCGAGCACCGGCGCAGGGCCTCCTGGTAAGCGGCCTGGTAGTCGTCCCAATAGGCGCGCTCTTTGAGGTCGTTGGGGTCGAATTTCCAGTTTTTGGTGGGGTCGTCGAGGCGGGCTTGCAGGCGCTGGGCCTGCTCTTCCTTGGAGATGTGCAGGAAGAATTTGAGGATGCGCGTGCCATTGTTCAGCAGCAGCTGCTCGAAATTGTTAATGTCCTGGTAGTGCTGCTCGCAGGTTTTTTTGTCAATCAGGCCGTGCACGCGGGTGATGAGCACATCCTCGTAGTGCGAGCGGTTGAACACGCCAATGTGGCCTTTTTTGGGGGTCTGGGCGTGAATACGCCAAAGAAAATCGTGCTTCAGCTCCTCCGACGTGGGCGCTTTGAAGGTGGCTACCTGCACGCCGGCCGGGTTTACGCCCGTGAGCAGGTTCTGGATGGCCCCGTCCTTGCCGCCCGTATCCATGGCTTGCAGCACGATGAGCAGGCTGCGCGAATGCTCGGCGTAGAGCAGTTCCTGCAGCTGGCTTAGGCGCTGGCGCAGCTGGAGCAGGCGCGGGCTGGCCTCCTGCTTGTCGTCGGGCTGGTGCTTGAAGGGCGTAATATCGGCCGGGTCCACGTCGGCCAGGCGAAAAGACTGGCTATTGACGACAACGGCAGGGGTTTCCGGGAGCTTGAATTTCATGGGAAATATTGGATAATGATTTTTACGCCCCGCCCACCAGCCGGGCAATGCCGAAGGCCGCGGCGGCGGCCAGCGCCCCCACCACGGCCATTTTCACGGCCCCGGCCACGGGCGGCTGCCCGGTCATGCGGCTTTTGAAATAGCCAAACACCAGCAAACACACCAGCGTAATGGCCGCCGACCACACCAGCCCCTGGCTGGGGGTATGGGTCACGACATAGGCGCTGAGCGGAATCAGCCCGCCCACGGCATAGGCCATGCTGATAGTGAACGCACTTTTAGGGGCCTGTTTGGGGTCGGGTTCCTCCAGGCCCAGTTCATACTTCATCATAAACTTCACCCACTGTTCGGGGTCGGCGGTGAGCTCGGCAACGGCCTGACGGCGGGTGGCTTCCGAAAGGCCCATGTCGGCCAGCAGCTCGTCTACCTCGGCGCGCTCCTTTTCCGGCACTTCCTGCACCTCGCGGTGCTCGCGGCCCAGCTCCGAGGCGTAGTGCTCCACCTCGGTGCGGCCGGCCAGGTAGCCGCCCAGGCCCATGGCAATGCTACCGGCCACAATTTCGGCCAGCCCCGCCGTGATGACCAGGCCAGACGAGGACACTGCCCCGCTCAGCCCAGCCGCCAGCGCAAAGGGCACGGTCAGGCCATCGGAGAGGCCAATCACCACATCCTGCAACATGGCCGAGCTGGTGAGGTGGTGCTCGGGATGCACATCGTGGGGCAGTTGGGTGGTCGTCGTCGGCTCGGTCATAAAGCAAAAATTAAGAATGCAGCCTGAACCCGGCAGGGTGCTTTACGTACGCAAAAACAGAATTTTCGCTGCCGAAATGTTTCGGCCGCCTCCCTCACCTCACTCGTTTTTATCCTTATGGCTGCTCCCGCCAAAACTGCCGCACCTAAAACCGCCGCACCCAAAAAAGCTGCCGCCCCGGCCGCCCAAAAAGGCCCCGCCAAAGCCGCTGCCGCCAGCACCGGCAAAGGGGCCGGCACCAATGCCGCCGTCGACATTCAACCCATTCTCAACCAGCAAAACCACGCCCCCTCGCCCACCCAGCGCTACGGCACCGTGAGCCAGCGCCTGCCCATCGGCCTCGATGAGCAGACCCGCCAGAGCAGCGTGACCATGCTCAACCAGCTCTTGGCCGACACCATTACGCTGCGCGACATGTACAAAAAACACCATTGGCAGGTAGTAGGCCCCACTTTCTACCAATTGCACCTGCTGTTCGACAAGCACTATGAAGAGCAGGCGGTGCTGGTTGATGCCATTGCCGAGCGCATCCAGATTCTGGGTGGCGTAGCCGTGGCCATGGCCCACGACGTGGCCGAGCTCAGCAGCATTCCCCGCGTGCCCCGCGACCGCGAAGAAGCCCCCGTGCAGGTGTCGCGCCTGCTCGATGGCCACCAGCGCCTACTTAAAAGTTGCCACGAATATGCCGACAAAGCCGACGAAAGCGGCGACGATGGCACTAACGACCTCATTGTGAGCCAGCTCATCCGCACCAACGAAATGCAGGTGTGGTTCGTCTCGGAGCACGTAGTCGAGTCGCCCCTCACCCGGGCGGAGTAGTCCGTTTAGGTTGAACCAACAAAAAAGGCTGCCGCATCATTTGCGGCAGCCTTTTTTGCTTTTGATTCCAAGCGTTAATCGACGCGCGCGGCCAGCTTTTCGTTGTGGTTGTCTTCGGCTTCTTCTATTGAATGGGTTTTACCCAGGTCGTTGTCCTTTTTGGCCAACTCAGCCAGCAGGCAATAGAAATCGTGCAGGGTCTTGATTTCTTCTTCCGAAAAATCCTGTGCGTTGATGAGGCGGTTGCTGGCCCCCTGATGAGCCGCAATCAGCTCGTTCAGCTTGAGGTGCAGCACCAGCGAATCCTTATTCTGCGCCCGCTGAATGAGAAACACCATCAGAAACGTAATGATGGTGGTGCCCGTGTTGATGACCAGTTGCCAGGTTTCAGAATAATGAAACATCGGCCCCGTGATGCCCCACACAATCACAATGCCCGCCGCACTCACAAAGGCCGCCGTAGAGCCCGAAAACTTGGTAATACTCTCGGCCATGCGGCCGAAAAAGGAGTTTTTAGTGGGCAGTGGTGAGGTATTCATGGCGTTTTTTCTAAAAAAAGGACGAAAAGCAACCTTGTGCTATTACGAAACCACAAGATAACCAGTTCAATGGTGGATGCCTGATGAAAAAGGGTACCAAAAGATTGTACGGCCCAAATCCTTCGGCTATCTTTGCACCCGCTTCGCCACCTCAGCGACGCCGGCTTCGGCCGAATACCCGGTTTAGTTGCTCTATTTGCGCACGTGGTGAAACTGGTAGACACGCCATCTTGAGGGGGTGGTGCCTTCGGGTGTGGGAGTTCGAATCTCCCCGCGCGCACGCAAATCGAAAGCCCGCTGCAATTGCTTGCAGCGGGCTTTTTCGTTCCTACCAAACAAGAAAGAACGTCATGCTTCGCTGCGCTCTGCATGACGTTCATTTACTATCCCCCTACTGCGTGTCAAACGGGTTACCGGGCTTTACCAGCACCACCCGCTCGCGCTCCACTACCACTTGGCCGGGCAGCGCGCCCTTGGGCTTGCGCACAAATTTCTTGGGCGTGACCGTGACCGGGCACAGCGTATCGTGCTGGCGGCGCGAGTACCAGCCGGCCAGCATGGCGGCATGCTCCACCACGGGCTCAGGCACGGGCTGCCCCGACTTGTGCCGAATGACGACGTGTGAGCCCGTCACGTCCTTGGCGTGCAGCCAGAGGTCATCCTTGTGGGCGTACTTCTGGGTAAGCAGGTCATTATTCACCGCGTTGCGGCCCACCAGAATGGTGAAGCCCCGGTCCTCAAATACCTTGAAGGGAAGCTCAGTGGCTGCTTTCGCAGCCGTAGGCGTGGGGTCGAGGCCGTGCTGCTTGCGCCAGGTGCGCAGGCCGCGCAGCTCGGCCAAGGCGGGCTGGGTGTCCATCTCTTCGAGGCGCTCCAGCGCGGTGAGGGCTTCGGCTTCGCGGCGGGCGATGCGCTCAGCGAGCTGGCGTTCTTCGATTTGCTGGTTTTTGCCCTTGCGGTAGAGGTTTTCGGCGGTGAGCTGGGGCTTTTCGGTGCGCTTCAGCTTGATGGTTTTGGGCTGGTTGGTGTAGAAATCCAGCACCTCGATTTGGGTGGCCCCGGCCGGAATTTCGTGCAGGTGCGCCATGATGAGGTCGGCGGTGTGGCGGTAGCCAGCTTCGTGGGCCAGGGCGTGGAGGCGCTGGCGGGCGTGGGCGGCGGCGGTGCCGGCTTCGTCGGCACGGCGCTCCAGCAGCTGGCGCAGCTGCTTGGTTTCCATCTCCAAGGCGCGGCGGCCCAGGGCCATGGGCACGAAACGGCGCAGGGCGCCCACGGGGTCGTCGCCAGCGAAGGTTTCCAGGACCTCCCCTATCGGCAGCAGGCTGAGCCGCGTGCGGCCGTCGAGTTGGACGATGTAGTAGTGCGCCGGCTTTTCGAGCTTGCCCAGCACTTGGTTCACCAGGCGGGTTCTGGTTTCGGACGGGGCTTCATCGTAGCCGTTTTCGCGCAGGTAGCGCAAGGGCAGGTCAGCCAGCGGCGGCGGGAGTTTCCCAGCGGTTGGAGGTGTAGTAGTAGTTGACTGCGGCCGTAGGTCAGCATCGGCCAACAGCTTTTGGTGGAAAAGCTGGGCCTTGCCATCGGGTGCGGCGCGGAAAATGGCGTTTGGGCGCGGGCCATAGAGCTTGAACACGAGCCGGGCACCGCTGCGGAAATTGACTTGCAGCACCCGGTCCTGGGGCCAGGCGACCACGGTTTCGACCTGCTGGCCCAGCATATTCGGGAACAAATCGACGGAATTGGCGCGGGCGCGCTGGAAGGTTTCGGGCAGGGCCAGCGCCGGGAAATTGGCCCCCAGCTGCGCTTTCAGCCAGAATTCTGCCGTACCGTTGGTGAGGCCGACGACCAACTCGTCCTTTTCCTGCGTGAAGCACACGGCCACGCGGTAGCCCCGCAGCCGCTCGGTGAGCGCGGGAGCCAGCTGGCGCAGGAAGTAGTAGTTGGTGTGCATGAAAGTGGCGCGGATTCTGAGAGTCCGCGAATTGAACAGCTAAGCTAGAATTACACTCGCGGACTCTCAGAATCCGCGCTACACCTCCACCTTCAGCCCGTCATACGCCAGCCGAATCCAGGGCGGCAGCTCGGCTTCTACTTCGCGGTGCAGGCCCAGCTGGTGGCTGATGTGGGTGAGGTAGGCGCGTTTGGGGGCAGCTTCTTCGAGCACGGCCACGGCCTGGGCCAGGGTGAAGTGCGAGATGTGTTCCTCGCGGCGCAGGGCATTGAGCACGATAACGTCGGCATCGCGGAGCTGGGCGCGGGTTTCGGGGCCGAGGTGGTTGGCATCGGTGAGGTAGCAGAAGCCACCGATGCGGAAGCCCAGCACCGGCAGGCGGTGGTGCATGGCCCGGAGGGGCAGCACGGGCACGCCCAGCACGTCGAACGGTGCGTCGTCGCGCTCGATGGGGTGCAGCACCACGCGGGGCACGCCGGGGTATTTGTGCTCAGCAAAAATGTAGGCGAACTCCTGCCGCAGTTGCTGCAGCACACGGGGCTCGGCAAAAACCGGCATGTCGATTTGCTGCCGGAAGTTGAAGGCCCGGATGTCGTCGAGGCCGGCGGTGTGGTCTTTGTGCTCGTGGGTGAAGAGCAGGGCGTCGAGGTGGGTGACGCGGGCGCGCAGCATCTGCTGGCGGAAATCGGGGCCGGAATCGACCACGAAGCTGCGGCCGTCCACTTCCAGGTGCACGGACACGCGCAGGCGGTGGTCGCGGTGGTCGAGCGAGCGGCACACCACGCAGGTGCAGCCAATCATCGGCACGCCAGAGGACGTGCCCGTACCTAAGAACGTTACGGTCATTCAGTTAAGAGTTATGAATGAAGAGTTATGAGTTTAGCTGATTGCTCTAAGCGGGCACGAACCGCAAAGCTTCGCTGTGCCAACTCCTAACTTTTAACTCATAACTCTTAACTCCCTTACCCCACGTACTGCTTCACTACGCGCACCAGGGCGTCGAAATCGAGCGGCTTGGGCAGATAGTCGGTCACGCCGGCCTCGCGGAACTGGTCCATCGAGTAGTTGTTGGCGTTGCCGGTGATGGCGATGATGGGCAGCTTGTTGATTTTGGGGTCGGCGTGGGCGCGGATTTCACGGGTGCACTGCATGCCGTCTTTCACGGGAATGTTGATGTCCATCAGCACGCAATCCACCGGGTTGCTTTCCAATTGTTTCAGCACTTCGCCGCCGTTTTTAGCCAGCACGATTTTATACTTCTGCAATTCCAGGATTTTGCGAGTGAGATTGAGAATTACCGAGCTGTCCTCGGCAATCAGGATGGTTTTGGTTGAAGGGTCGGCGGACATTGGCGAAGTGGTTTGAGTTGGGTTCATAGGGTAGAGCAGTAGGAAATTGGCCGCGTTCAGGCGGCCGACGGGTCAGCGGCTCGCTCAACTGCGCCGGGGTATTCGGCAACGAACTGCGCAAAGTAATGTTCCAGAAGTTGAAAACCCACGGCCCCTTCGTCCAGCCGGCCTTCTTTGAACTGACGCTCAAGGTGACGGGCCTGCGCGGCCAGGGCCACTCCGCCGAGCGTGGAGGCCGTGCCCTTGAGCTGGTGCAGCATGGGCAACAGTTCGCGGAAGTTGCCTTCAGCCACCGCGGGGGCGGCATCGCGCAGCAAATCGCCGGCTTCCTGCTCGAACTCCTGGTAGAGGTCGGACGTGAATTCGGCTCCGCCCAGCTCTATCAGCTGGTGCATGATATTCACATCGAGCGTGGGTTCCTGGGGCTTGGACGAAACAGGCACTAGCGGGGCCGGGGCCGCGCCACTGGCACCGCTGGTCGCTGCTGCGGGCATGGCGGAGTTAGAACGCGGCCGCAGCCAGCGGTGCAACACTTCGTAGAGATGGCGGCTTTTTACGGGCTTGCCCACATAGTCGTCGAGGCCCTGGCTCATGAAGCGGCCGGCGTCTTCCTGCATGGAGTAGGCCGTCATGGCCACCACGGGCGGGCAGGCATTCCCCAGCAAGCGCCGGATTTCGGCGGTGGCAGCCACCCCGTCCATGTCCGGCATCTGAATGTCCATGAAAATAATGTTGTAGACGGCCCCCGGCGCGGTGACCAGGGCAATGGCCTCGGGGCCGCCGCCGGCAATGGTCACATCGCAGCCCAGCTTGGTGAGCAGGCGCTGGCCCACCTTCTGGTTGATGGCGTTGTCATCGACGAGCAGCACCCTCGGGGCCGCCTCGAAGGGCTGAAACGCGGCCTCCCGCACCGGGGCCGCCGTGGGTGGGTCGATGTGCTGGGCTTCGCGGGCGCTGATAGTGAACCAGAACACCGAGCCCTCGCCCTCGTCCGACAGCACGCCGATTTCGCCGCCCAGCAGCTCGGCCAGCTGCCGGCTGATGCTCAGGCCCAGGCCCGTGCCGCCGTAGGCCTTGCTGGGCGTGGTGTCGAGCTGGGTGAAATTGGTAAAGAGCAGGCTGGCGTTGTCGCTCGAAATGCCGATGCCCGAGTCCTGCACCGCGAAGCGCAGGGTGTGCAGCTCGCCGTCGGTGCTCACGCTGCTCACCACAATGCCCACCGTGCCTTCGTTGGTGAACTTGATGGCATTGGCCACCAGATTGCTCAGGATTTGGAGCAGGCGCACCTCGTCAGTCACCACGTAGCGCGGGGTGTGCGGCGTGATGTGGTAGGTGAAGCGGATGTGCTTCTGTTCGGCCCGGTAGATGAACAGGGCGCGGATGCGCTCCATCACGGCCTGCAGCTCGATGGGCGCTTCGTGAATCTGGAGCTTGCCGGCCTGGATTTTCGACAAATCCAGGATGTCGTTGAGGATGGTGAGCAGGGCATCGGAGCTTTTGCGCAACGTGTCCACGTAGTCGAGCTGCTCGTCGGTTTCCACGGTCTGGTCGAGCAGGTCAATCATGCCAATGATGCCGTTCATGGGCGTGCGCAGCTCGTGGCTCATGTTGGCCAGAAACTGGGTTTTGGCCTCCAGAGCGGCTTCGGCCTCGTCCTTGGCCAGGCGCAGGTCGTCCTGCATCTGCTTGATTTCGGTCACGTCGCGGGCAATACCTTGCGTGCCAACATCGCCGCCGCCCACAATGCGCGCATTCACGAGCACGCTTACGGGGTAGCCGTCTTTGTGCCAGAGCTGGGTTTCGAAGTTGCGCAGGCCGCCGCTGCGCTCCACTTCCTCGTTGGCGCGGGGCCGGTCGGTGGGCTCCACGTAAAAATCTATTACGGGCTTGCCCAGCACTTCTTCGGGCTCGTAGCCCAGCACATCGCGCACCGAAGGGCTGACGATGGTGAGCACGCCCTCCTCGTCGGTTCGGTAGTAGATGTCCTGAAACGACTCGAAGATGGAGCGAAACTTCTCCTCCTGCCCTTCCAGGGCCAGCTGGGCACGCTTTTGCTCGGTAATGTCGTGGGCAATGGCCGAAATCTCTTCAAACGAGCCATCGCCCAAGTAAATCGGGTTCAGGTAAATGTCGGTCCACACGTCGTGGCCGCGGGCGTCGCCCAGGCGCATCTCGAAGCGCTGAGCCTGGCCTTTGGCCGCCGCGTTGTAGTGCTCCACGAAGATGTCGCGCTCGCTGGCGGGCATATTTTCCAGGTCGGCTTTCCAGAGGTTGAGGCCCCGTACCGGGTAGGTGCCGTTGCGCCGCAGGAACTGGGCCGCGTAGTTGCGGTTGAAGTTCATGAGGTTGGCGCGGGTATCCACCGTCCACATCACGTGCGAGCCACTCTCGAAGATGGCATTCAGGCGGGCCGTTTGCTTGCCAATCTGTTCCTCGTTGCGCTTGCGCTCAATGGCCAGGGCCACCTGGTTCGAGATGAAGTGAAGCACGTCGAGGTCGCCGGGCGTGTACGCGTCGGCACGGCTGTAGTCCTGCACGGCCAGCACCCCGATAATGCGGTCGCCAATGCTCAGCGGCGAGGCCAGCATCACCTCCGGGGCCTGCCCGAAAGCCGTGACGGCTCCGCTGCGCACCAGCTGCTGGTAGTCGGTGTGGGTGAGGTAGCGCGGCTGCCCGCCGGCAATGATGTACTCCGACACGCCCGCCGAAAACGGCCGCGTGCCCTGCGGGCGGGCCTGCGGGTGCTGGTCGACGTGGTACACGAACTGCAGTTGCGTGCGGGCATCGTCGCAGAGGGCGATGAACAGGTTACTGGTTTCAATAATCTTGCTCAGCTCGCGGTGAATGGCCCCGTAGAGGCTGGGCAAGTCTTTGGCTGAAATGGCCAGGTTGGCGATGCTGTAGTAGACTTTCTGGAGACGCTCGGCCTTAATCCGGTCCGTGATGTCGTGCAGAATGGCGCGGCTGCTCACCGGCTGGCCTTCCTCGCGCACCACGTTCATGCTCCCGATGAGGTGCACGGGCTTGCCCTGGCTGGTCAGAAACACGGTTTCAACCTTATTCACTGGCTCGCCGTCGTACAGGTTGCGGAGCTGGTAGAGCAGCTTGGCCTTGTAGTAGGGGTGCACCACGTCGGCGAGGGTGCGGGTGGCCAGCTCGGCGTCGGTGTAGCCCAGCTTTTCCTTCCAGGCCTTGTTCACAAACAGGAAGCCGTTGTCGGCCCCGAGGTGCTGCACCAGGTCCTGGGCGTTGTCGAGAAAGTCCTGCAAGTGGGTGCTGTCGCCGGCCAGGGCCGGGCTTACCACGCTGTGGCTGGCTACTTCCTGGCCGGCCAGCCACAGGCCGGTCATGCCCCCGGCGGCATCACGCGTGAAGCCAGCCTGCCAGGTCACGTAGCGCAATTGGCCCGTACGCGTAATTATCGACCGTTCATAACTAGCTGGTAAATCCTGATGTTCAATAGCATCTGCAAACTCCCGTCGTCTCGACTCGCGCTCGGCGGGCGGCGCAAACAACTGGTAGCAGTGCTGGCCCAGCACTTTATCGCGGGTATAGCCCGTGAGGGCCAGCAGGGCCTCGTTGACTTCAACGATGACGCCCTTCAAATCGGCCAGCATATACACCTGGCCAAGTTGGTCGAGCAGCGCTGCCAAGGGCGGCGCCACGGGGCGGGCAGTGGAAGTAGCCGAAAAAGAAGTCATAAACGACACGAACTACCGGTTGATATTTCCGGCTAAGATAGCCACCGCGCTGCGAGGCGGCGGTGTAAATTTGGACAAAATATAATTACCTCCGGCCGTCCTCGCCCGGCCAGTCCTCGCCCCACCCGCCATTGCCGCTTCCGTCCCCGCCGCTGCTTTTCACCGTCACCACCGATTTGTGCTTCGACCAGCGGATGCAGCGCATCTGCGGCAGCCTGGCCGCCGCCGGCTACCGGGTGCAGCTGGTGGGCTGGCAGCGACCCACCTCGCCCCGCCTCACGGCGCAGCCCTACCAACAGCACCGGCTGCGCGGCTGGTTTCAGAAGGGCAAGCTTTTTTACCTTGAATACAACCTGCGGCTGTTCATCTACTTGCTGGGCCAGCGCGCTGCCGCCTGGTGCGCCTGCGACCTCGACACCGCCCTGCCCGTGTGGCTGCGTGCTAAGCTCGGCGGTCAGCCCTTTGTGTACGACGCCCACGAATTATTTACGGAAGTGCCCGAGGTAGTGGCCCGGCCGACGGTGCAGCGCATCTGGCGGTGGGTGGAGGGCTTCATCGTGCCGCGCGCCCGGCTGGCCTACACCGTAGGCCCGGCCCTGGCGCAGGTGTTCGGGCAGCGCTACGGCCGGCCCTTCGCCGTGGTGCGCAATGTGAGCCGCCTGCGCACCGACGAGGTGCTGCCGCCCGCGCCCGCCGCTGCTCCGCCCACCGGCTACATCCTCTACCAGGGCGCGCTGAATGTGGGACGCGGCCTGGAAAGCTTGATTGATGCCATGCCGCAGGTGGCGGGCCGGCTGGTGATTTGTGGCGAGGGCGACCTCTCGGCGGCACTGCGCGAGCGGGCGGAGCGGCTGGGGCTGCTGGCTTCGGGCAAGGTTGAATTCCGGGGATTTGTGCTGCCCGAGGCGCTGCGCGAAGTGACGCGGCACGCGGCTGTGGGCATTATGCTGCTGGAAAACATCGGCCTGAGCTACTACTATTCGCTGGCCAATAAATTCTTCGATTACGTGCACGCCGGCATCCCGCAGGTGCTCATCGACTTCCCCGAGTACCGCGCCCTCAACGACCAGTTCGATGTGGCCGAGCTGGTGACCGACTTGCAGCCTGCCACCCTAGCCGCCGCCCTCAACCGCCTGTTGCGCGACGCCCCCGCCCGCTACCAGCATTTGGCCGAAAACTGCCGCCGCGCCGCGCCCCAGCTCAGTTGGCAGCACGAAGAGCGAGTGCTGCTGAAGCTGTTTGCGGGATTATTGCCTTAATTCTGACTTCTCATGAAAAAACTACTTCCCTCATTACTTCTGGGCGGAGCCTGCTTTGTGGCCGGCGCGTTTGTGGCCCGGCCCACCGCGCCCGATGAAATTACGGTGCCCATCCTGCGCGCCGCCCAGCAGGTTTTCGGGCTGAATTTCACCGATGCCCAGCTCGATTCGACGCGCCGCAACCTGAGCGGCTACCGCGACAGCTACGAGGCGCTGCACAAGATTGCGCTGCCCAACAGCGTGGCCCCGTCCGTGGTATTCGACCCGCGCCCGCTGCGCATGCGGCAGGCGCAGCCCACGCCGCCGGTAACCAATGCCAACTGGCTCTATAACCTCAACGGCGTGAAGCTGCCCACGCGGCGCGACGACCTGGCCTTTTACACCGTGCGGCAGTTGGGCGAGCTGCTGCGCACCAAAACCATTACCTCCGAAGACCTGACGCGCTTTTTTCTGGTCCGCCTCAAGCAATACGACCCGCGCCTGCACTGCGTCATCACCCTCACCGAGGACTTAGCCCTGCAACAAGCCCGGCAGGCTGACAAGGAAATTCAGGCCGGCCACTACCGGGGCGCATTGCACGGCATCCCATTCGGGGTGAAGGACTTATTCAGTGCCAAGGGCTACAAAACCACCTGGGGCTCGGTGCCTTATAAAGACCAAATACTGGACGAAGATGCCGCCGTGGTGGAGCGCTTGCGCGCCGCCGGAGCCGTGCTGTGTGCCAAGCTCACATTGGGCGAGCTGGCCCAGGGCGACGTCTGGTTTGGCGAGAAAACCCGCACGCCGTGGGACGTAACCAAGGGCTCCAGCGGCTCTTCGGCGGGGTCGGCCTCGGCAGTGGCGGCGGGACTGCTGCCGTTTGCCATTGGCACCGAAACGCTGGGCTCCATCGTGAGCCCCAGCACGGCCTGCGGCGTGACCGGCCTGCGCCCTACCTACGGCCGCGTGAGCCGCGCCGGGGCCATGGCCCTGAGCTGGACCATGGACAAAGCCGGCCCCCTGGCCCGCTCGGCCGAGGACTGCGCCCTGGTGCTGGCCGCCCTGTGCGCCGCGGGCCCCGATGCCCGCGACCCCGCCACCCTGCTGGCCCCAAACACGTTCAAGTTTGCCTTCAGCACCAACATCAAAAAGCTGCGCGTGGGCTACCTCAAGGCGGCTTTCGACCAGAATTATCCCACCAAGACCAACGACCAGGCTACGCTGGATGTGCTGCGCAAGCTGGGCGTAGAACTGGTGCCGTTGGAGCTGCCGACCATCTCGCCCGGCGCGTTGCGCTTCGTGCTCACGGCCGAGGGCGCGGCGGCGTTCGACGACCTCACCCGCTCGGGCCGCGACGGCCAGATGGTGCTCCAAAACCGTTCGGCCTGGCCCAACAGCTTCCGCTCGGCCCGCTTCATTCCGGCCGTGGAGTACCTGCAGGCCCAGCGCGTACGCAGCCTGCTGATTGAGCAAATGGACGAAAAGCTGAAGGGCTTCGATGCCTACATCGCGCCCTCGTTCAGCGCCAACCTCGTGCTCACCAACCTCACCGGCCACCCGGCCGTGGCCCTGCCCAATGGCTTCACGGCTGCCGGCCTGCCCACTACCATCACCTTCATGGGCCAGCTCTACGAAGAAGGCACCCTGCTCGCCCTCGCCAAGGCTTACCAGGACGCCACCGACTTCGACGAAAAACACCCCCCAATGCCGTAAACCACTGCCTTGTTTGCGACGCCCCCACGGCCGCTTTCTACCCGGAAGGCGGCCGTGGTCGTTATCTTGCCGGCCCGACGGGTGGCACTACGCGCCGAAAATATTGTTTTGTAGCTGCTTACCTTGGTTTTCCGTTGCTCCGGCCTATGAAGATTTTTCTGACGCTGGTACTGTTGGTTTGCCGGCTGGGACTGAGTGCGCAACCCGCGCCGCCCGCCGCCATTCCGTACACCAATGCGCAAGCCCGCTACCAGCTGGCGTATGCGCCGGGCTGGGTGCCGCCCCGGGCATCGGGCGGGCCGGTAGCCGCGTTCACGGCCGGCGCCCCCGCCATTGATGCGACGGTGAAAGTGAGCCAGCAGCCCCTGCCTGACGACCGACGCGACCTGCGCTTGCTCGGTACGGGCCGGCCCGATTCGGTGTACCAGCGCATCCAGCGGCTGCCCCGCGTGCAAGTGCTGCGCCTCGACCAGCACAGCGCCGGCCCTACCGATGAGATTGATTACGAATACACTTACGCCCCGCCGGCCCCGGCCCCACGCACCCACGTACTGGGCCGGCAGCTCTGGCGCGGCGGCTATGAGTTTCGGGTAGAATACCGGGCCGGCACCGACCAGGACGGGCGTTATCTGGCCGAAGGCCGGCAACTGGTTGAGTCGTTCGCCTTCACCACCGCGCCCTGGCCCAGCCGCCGCTACGCCGACCAGATTTGCGACGGCAAAATGTACGGCATCGCCGCCCTGCGCTACCACGACGGGCAGTGGGAAGACGACTGCCGTACCATCCACGAGTTTTCAACTTCCGACCCCACGGCCAAGCCCCGCGCCCACCGCCGGGTGCTGCCCTTCCAGTCCTACGCCCTGGCCAAGGGGTTCGATAACTGCCTGTATTCCGTCACGAAAGCTCCCACCAACGCCCCCGAGCGCGTGTACCGCTACGACCCCGCCACCCGGCGCGGCGCTTACACCGAATGGCAACTCCCCGCCCAGGGCCCCGAAAACGTCTGGATATCCGCCGCTACCGACGACCACGGCGACCTGTATTTCATGACTTCCGATGCCAACCAGCTGGTGCGCGTGAGCCCCCACGAGGGCCGCGTGAGCGTGGTGTGGGCCACCGACCCCATCCGCAAAGCGCCGTATTATCCGCTCATCGGGTTTGCCAGCGCGGGCACGCACGGCAATTTTTGCCTCGACGATGCCAGCACGATGTATATGGTGTACAGCACCGACGGCTCGCTGCTCAAGGTAAACCTCAACACCAAGCAGCCCGCTCCCGAGCGCATTGTCCTCGACGGCCTGCCCGTGCGCGGCGGCTACAGCGACCTGCTGATGCAGAACGACGCCTCCGGCCGCCGCCGCCTGTACCTGGCCGGGCCGCACGCGCTCTATCAGGTCGATTTGGCGCGCCACCAAGCCACCCGCGTGCGCGGCGGCACCTACACCGATTTGGCCGGCTGCAACTTGTTTGGGGTGGTACCACCGGCGCCGCCCGCCCCGCCACCCACGCCCACCACCGCCACCTGGGCAGGCCGCGTGCTCGACGCTGCCACCTCGCTGCCCCTGCCGCAGGCGCAGCTACGCCTCGACCACGACGAAGTAGGCACCGCCGTGCTGCTGTCGGTGCGGGGCACCTTCACCTATACCGCTAAGCCGGGCAGCACCTATCAGTACCACGCCCAGCACCCCGGGTATTTCTCCACCGATAGCGCCTGGACTGCCGCGCCCGGCCCGCTGGTGCGTGATATTCTGCTCCGCCCGCTGGCCGTGGGAGCTACCGAACAGCTCGCCAATGTGCAGTTTGAGCAGGGCAAAGCCGTTATGTTGCCCTCGTCGGCCGCTGCTCTCAACAAGCTGGTGCGCCTCATGATTGACAATCCCAGCCTCATCATCGAGCTGCGCGGCCACACCGACAACGTGGGCCCGCCCGAAAAAAACGTGGTGCTCAGCCAGCAGCGCGTGGCCGCCGTGAAAGCCTACCTCGCCGACCACGGCGTGGCCGGTAGCCGCATCACCGGCCTCGGCTTAGGTGGAGCCGAGCCCATTGCCAGCAACGCCCAGGAAGCCACCCGCCGCCTCAACCGCCGCGTCGAGTTTCGCATCGTGGGGCTGCAATAGCGCGGGCGGCGCGAACTTTGCGGCCCGCGTTGCCGCTTTTAGCAGCGCATTATTTCCGCCGTGTCCGCACTTCCCCCCGAAATCCTCGCCCAGCTGGCCCCCACCGCCGCCGACCCGCGCCCCGTGCTGCTCACCATTGCTGGCCCCACGGCCGTGGGCAAAACGGCCTTGTGTGTGCAGCTGGCGCAGCAGTTTCACACCGAAATTGTCTCGGCAGACTCGCGCCAGTTTTTCCGCGAGCTCAGCATCGGCACGGCCAAACCCACGCCCGCCGAAATGCAAGGCGTGCCGCACCATTTCATTGACAGCCACAGCATCACCGAAGATTACAGCGCCGGCCGCTTCGCCACCGATTGCCTGGCCGTTCTCACCGATTTATTCCAGAAGCACCCGCTGGTTATCCTCACCGGCGGCTCGGGCCTCTACGTGCAAGCCGTAACCGACGGGCTGGACGAGCTGCCCAGCGTGCCGCCCGAAGTCCGGGCCCAGCTTCACGCCGAGCTGGCCGCTCACGGCCTTCCCCACCTCGTGGCCGAGCTGGCCGAAACCGACCCCGTGGCCCACGCCCGCATCGACCAGCAAAACCCGCAGCGTGTGGTGCGCGCCCTCGAAATCACCCGCGCCACGGGCCGGCCGTTTTCCAGCTTCCACACCGCCGGCCCGCCGGCCGAAAATCCGCTTTTTCGCAACGTGAAAGTGGCCCTCACCCGCGAGCGGGAAGAGCTTTACCAGCGCATCAACCTACGCGTGGAGCACATGCTCGAAGCTGGGCTGCTGGAAGAAGTGCGCGGCCTCCTGCCCTACCGCCACCACCACGCCCTGCAAACCGTGGGCTACCAGGAAATTTTCGGCTTTCTGGACGGCGAATACGACTGGGCCGAAGCCGTGCGCCTGCTCCAGCGCAACACCCGCCGCTACGCCAAGCGCCAAATGACCTGGCTGCGGCGGGACGCGGCATATCAGTGGGTGCAGTTGTAACCAGCTGTCATTGCTCCGCTGCGCTCGCAATGACAGGATAAACCTACACGCTCAGAATCTCCACCATCCGCATAAAGCTCTGGTTGATAAGCTTCTTCTTGTTGATGGTATCCGTGAATGGCGTGTATACCAGTTTCTTATCTACAATGCCGGCCATTACGTTGCGCATGCCGTTCATGAGGCCTTCCACGGCGGCAATGCCGATTTGGGAACCCAGCAGGCGGTCGGCCGCCGTGGGCGAGCCGCCGCGCTGAATGTGGCCGATAACCGTGACGCGGGTATCGAGCTGCGGGATGGCCTCCTTCACGCGGGCGGCCGTGTTGGTGGCGTTGCCCTCTTCCTCGCCCTCGGCCACAATGACGATGAACGAGGTTTTGGAGCGCTGCCAGCCCGCCTGCAGCGTGTCGATTACCACATCGGCACTCATTTGCGTTTCCGGAATCATCACGATTTCGGCCCCGCCCCCGATGGCGCACGGAATGGCGATGTAGCCGGAGTCGCGGCCCATCACCTCTACAAAGAAGCAGCGGTCGTGCGAGTCGGCCGTGTCCCGGATTTTGTCGATGCACTCCAGCGCCGTGTTCACGGCCGTATCGTAGCCGATGGTGTAGTCCGTGCCGTATAAGTCGTTGTCAATCGTGCCCGGCGCGCCCACCGTCGGGATGCCGAATTCTTCCTCAAAAATCATGGCCCCGGTGAACGTGCCGTTGCCACCAATGGCCACGAGGCCTTCAATGCCGTTGTTAACCAACTGGTCGAAGGCTTGTTGCCGGCCTTCCTTGGTCATAAACTTCTGGCTGCGAGCCGATTTCAGAATGGTGCCACCCTTCTGCACCGTGTTGGACACCGAAGCCGAGTCAAGGCGCACAAACTCGCCTTTAATCATGCCGCTGTAGCCCCGCATAATGCCATAAACCTCAATGCCGTGGTAGGTAGCCGTGCGTACCACCGCCCGGATAGCGGCATTCATGCCCGGCGAATCGCCCCCACTCGTAAAAACCGCAATTCTCTTCATCTGACCTGTCATAAATGCAACAGGGCGCGCAAATGGCACCCAAACCGCGCAAAGTTGGCGAAATGAATGCAAACCCTCAACCCAGAAGTTAGAATTGCTGATAGGAAAACGTTTGCTCTTTTTAGTGCCGAGGCAATAATATGGCAACAAACAGTCGGTTTTTCGTGTATCTTACCCCAGAAATCGGGATTTCGATTCAAAATTCATCTCTCACTAATTAATTCCCACGTTTATGTTCGGTTTTTTCGAAAATGAGCAGGCTAAAAAAATCAAAAGCCACCTGTTGAATCTCGCGGCGCTGGCTAAAGCCGACGGCCATATCGACGCCCGGGAAATGAATTTCATCCTCGCCGTGGGCAAAAAGAACGGCATTAGCTCCTCCGAAGTGCAGGCGCTGGTGTCGGGCTCGAAAGGCAGCAACAACGACCTGCCCACCACCGATTCGGAGCGCTTCGACCAGATTTTTGACCTCGTCGATATGATGCTGGCCGACGGTATTGTGGACGAAACCGAGATGGATTTCTGCATCATGATGGCTGAGAAGCTGGGCTTCCGCAAAGCCATTGTGGGCGTGCTGGTGCGCAAGATTTCGCAGGGCGTGAAGGATGGCCTGCCCAAGGAGCGCATCAAGGAAGAAAGTACCTCGTTTCTGAACTACAACGAGTTGCCCCGCCCCAACGTGGTAGTATAATAGATTTTCCATCGGCCAGCTCGAAACAGAACCGGCCCTTTGGCAACCCATTTCGGGCTGCCAAAGGGCCGGTTCTGTTGATGCACCGAGCCGACGGCAGGTTCGTTAGTCGACCTGGCCAGCCCTACCGGGTACGCCCCCACCCCTACCGGCAATATGCTCGATGGCGCGCAGCAGCGCGGCGCAGGCTTCGTCAATCTCGGCTTCGCTGATGGTGAGCGGCGGGGCCAGGCGCAAGGAGTTGTCGCAGAACAGGAACCAGTCGGTGAGGATGCCTTCGTGCTCCAGGGCGTAGTCGATGATGGGCTTGAGCACGGCGAAGGAATCGAATTCCACGGCCATGAGCAAGCCCCGACCGCGCACCGCCCGAATGGCCGGGTGCCGCAGCTGCCCCCGGAACCGTGCCGCTTTGGCAGCCACGCCTTCGGCCAGCTTCTCATCCTGCATCACTTGCAGCGTGGCCAGGGCCGCCGCGCAGCTCACCGGATGCCCGCCGAAGGTGGTGCAATGCCCCAGAATGGGGTTGGTTTTGAAGCCCGACATGATTTCGGTACTCGAAATGAAAGCTCCGATGGGCATGCCGCCGCCCATGCCCTTGGCGCACACCAGAATATCGGGCTCGATGCCGAACTGCTCGAAAGCCCACATGGTGCCGGTGCGCCCGTAGCCGCACTGGATTTCGTCGAGAATGAGCAGCGCGCCGACTTCGGAGCAGCGGGCACGCAGGGCCGGCAGGTAGCCGGGGCTGGGCACGCGCACGCCGGCCTCGCCCTGCACGGTTTCGATGACCACGGCGGCTGTGCGCTCGGTGATGAAGGCGAGGTCGGCCAACTCGTTGTGGCGGATGTGGCGCACGTCGGGCAGCAGCGGGCGAAAGCTGTTTTTGAAGCCCTCGGAGCCCGTAATGGACAGCGCGCCGTGCGTGGAGCCGTGATAGGCGTTGAGGCAGGAAATGAGCTCGGTGCGGCCTGTATGGCGCTTGGCCAGCTTCAGGGCACCTTCGATGGCTTCGGTGCCGGAGTTGGTGAAATACACCGAATCCAGGTGCGCGGGCAGGGTTTGGTGGATGGCCTCGGCCAGTTGAGCAGGTACGGCCTGCACCAACTCGCCGTACACCATCAGGTGCAGGTATTTGTCGAGCTGGGCCTGAATGCCGGCCAGCACGCGCGGGTGGCGGTGGCCTACGTTGCTCACGCCAATGCCCGAAATCAGGTCGAGGTAGCGGCGACCGTCGGGGCCGTACATGTACACGCCTTCGGCGCGCTCAATTTCCAGCAGCAGCGGAAAATCAGAGGTTTGGGCCTGGTGGCGCAGGAATAATTGGCGGGGTGTAAGGACCACGGATTTTTCGGATTAGTCGGATTTTGGGGACGAGGATGCGGCCGCTTTGTGGTATTGCAAACACATTAGGCAACCCATTCGATTATTTCGCAAAAATAAAGAGGCCGCTGCGGGGCAGCGGCCTCTCGGCATAGCTCAGAAAAAACGCCTCAATTGGTATTAATGGCGGGCTGGGCGCCCGCTCCGGCCACGCGCTTGATAACTTCCTTGGTGAAGTCGCGCTCGGCCTGGAACAGTTGGGCCACCTGGCGCAGGGAAATGACTTTTTGAAACTTATCGAAGTATTCCTTTTCCAGGTTCAGTTCCTGCTGGCGGGAGTTGAACGACTGCGTGAAGTTGTCGCGCAGCTGCTGGTCGGTCATGCCTTCGGTGATGTCGCGGCGCAGCAGACGGCCGTTGCGGTTGATTTCGCGGCGGCGGTCCGAGAATTCATTGTAGAGCGGCCAGAACTTCTGAGCCTGGTCCTGAGTGAGCGAAACGCGGTTGGTGATGAAGGCAATTTTAGCGTTTTCGAGCTGGCCGAGGCGCTGGCCTTTGCGGCCTTGGCCGCCCAGCCCGTCCTGGGCATGGGCGGCCGGAGCCAGCGCCAGCAGCACCGCCACGAGGCTCAACAAACGAAACATGGATGATAAAACGGACATGATAACGAGGTAGGAATACAGAAATTAGAGGTACGTAGAATCGTCAGAAGGTTGCGCGTCCAGCGCGTCGTTCACCTCCTCTTCCGAGGCGTGCAGGAAGCCTTTGGTGATGGCCGGATGGGCAGCAGTGAGCACGGCCAGGTCGGAGTTTTCGACGCGGGCCCCGCTCGTGAGCAGGTAGCCCACCAGTTCGGTGCGCGGCACGGCATCGAGGGAGGCGGTGGAGGCCGTGGCGGGCACCAGCGGCGCGCTGCCGCTCATATAGAACGAGGCGGCAAACCCGCCCAGCACGGCCACCGAGGCCAGCCCGGTGCGCAAAGCGGGAGACAAAAAGCTGAGCCAGCGCCGGCCCAACGCGATTTCGCGGGCATCGGCCTGGGGCAGCCGGGCCATTATCTGGGTCGGCAGTTTATCGAAGTAGCCAGCGGGCGGCTCGCTCAGCAGCGGACGGGGCCGCCGGGGGTGCGCGTCTAGCTTAAAAGCAGTTTTCATGATGGTTGGATGAAAAACCAAGGGCAGCGTTTAATTCCGCCAGCAAAAATTGTGTGGGGCGGGGTTAGTCTTCGGTGGTGCGGGTCACGTATTCTTCCACTTTTTTCACGGCGTGGTGGTAGCTGGCCTTCAAGGCCCCTACGCTGGTGCCGGTTACCTCGGCCATCTGCTCGTAGGGCATTTCGTCGTAGTAACGCAGGTTGAAGACGAGGCGCTGCTTGTCGGGCAGGCGCAGGATGGCCTGCTGGAGCTTCAGCTCGATGGCATCGCCGGCAATGGCGGGGTCGGCTTCGATTTTGGCGGCTAGCTCGGCCCCCACGTCATTGAGCGGCAGCAGGAACTTGCGCCGCTTGCTGCTCAGAAAATTCAGGCACTCGTTGGTGGCAATGCGGTAAATCCAAGTGAAGAGCTGGGAATCCTGGCGGAAGGTTGAGAGGTGCTTCCACACCTTCACGAATACGTCCTGGGTGAGGTCGTCGGCGTCGTCGTGGTCCACCACCATCTTGCGCACGTGCCAGTACACCTTGCTCTGATACTTGCGCACAAGCTGGTTGAACGCCAGATTGCGGCTGGCGGGTTCCTGGAACTTGAGGAGGATGTCGTGGTCTTCCAAACGCGAAAGGAATCTTGCCGGAGCGGCGAAGGCAAGGGTTGGATGGCAAAGACGGCAACACGTTTAATGCCTGCCCGCGAAAAGAGCGCAGCAAGTACCGAAAATCAGAGGTGACGGTGATTTCAACTCGTCTTCAGGTCAGGCTTTTCAATAGCTTATTCAAACGCCTATTTTTCGACGCATGTACACGTCCACCGATTGTCGGGAATGGTGGGAAACACCAGAAAGAACTTATTAGGTCGGTCTATTTTTTCCGCTTTGCCTTTGTCGAGATAGCCGCCGGTGAACAGCAGATTACCGTCTTTATCAACGCTGAACTTCCCTTTGCTGGGGTTTTTAAAACCGGAATAGAAATAAGTACCATCCGGGTTTATCGTGAACGAGCCGTGGGGAATGAACTCATAAAAGCCCCCTGTGTATTTCGTGGAAGTGCAGCCGTATTTCCCGTATTTGAGCGTGGTTTTTGGCGCCGCCTGCGCCGCTGCGTCGAGTGCAAGCGCTGATAATACCGCGCAGCTAAATCCTACGATTAGGGTTCTTTTTTTCATCTCAAGAAGCAGCTGTTTTAAAATATCCGGGGTCAGACCAAAAATAATTGAAGCAAAATAAAACGCAACCGTTGCACAATTATTTAACTGCCGACAGGGCACAGAAAAGCCTCGCAGCATATTCGCTACGAGGCTTTTCTGTGCCGTAGGAACGACTTACTTCTTCCGCTTCATCACTGCTTCCACGGCTGCCACAATGGCTTTATCGGTGAGGCCGTATTTCTCCATCAGTTGGTCGGGGGTACCGCTTTCGCCGAAGCTGTCGTGCACGGCCACCATTTCCAGGGGCAGGGGCTCTTCGCGGGCCAGCAGCTGGGCGATGCTATCGCCGAGGCCGCCGTTCATCTGGTGCTCTTCGGCGGTTACCACGCAGCCGGTTTTGCGGGCCGAGGCTAGGATGGCCTCGGCATCAAGCGGCTTGATGGTGTGGATATTGATGATTTCAGCGTTGATGCCTTTTTCGGCCAGGAGTTTGCCGGCCAGCACGGCCTTCCACACGAGGTGGCCGGTGGCGAAGATGCTCACGTCGGTGCCTTCGTTCATCAGCCAGGCTTTGCCGATTTCAAATTTCTGGTCGGGGGCCGTGAAGTTGGGTACCACGGGGCGGCCGAAGCGCAGGTACACGGGGCCTTCGTGGTCGGCGATGGCGATGGTGGCGGCTTTGGTCTGGTTGTAGTCGCAGGGGTTGATGACGGTCATGCCGGGCAGCATTTTCATCATGCCGAGGTCTTCCAGAATCTGGTGAGTGGCACCGTCTTCGCCCAGCGTGAGGCCGGCGTGCGAGGCGCAGATTTTCACGTTTTTGCCGGAGTAGGCAATGCTCTGGCGAATCTGGTCATACACGCGGCCGGTGCTGAAGTTGGCAAACGTGCCCGTGAAAGGGATTTTGCCGCCAATGGTCATGCCGGCAGCCACGCCCATCATGTTGGCCTCGGCAATGCCGACCTGGAAAAACCGGTCGGGGAAGGCCTTTTTGAAGGCGTCCATCTTGAGCGAGCCGGTGAGGTCGGCGCAGAGGGCCACGACGTTGGGGTTGCTGGCACCCAGCTCGGCCAGGCCAGCGCCGAAGCCGCTGCGGGTGTCTTTGGATTCGGTGTAGGGGAAGTCTTTCATGGGAATATTAAGGAGGTTTCGTTAGGACAAACTCCCCTCCTTACCAAGGAGGGGATGTTTCAGCGAAGCTGAAACGGGGGTGGTTGTGGCGTTGAACGGCAATTGTCAGCGCGTACTAAAACTACTTTCAATGCTCTGCAACACGCTTTCCAGCGCTGACCAAATCAGCTTATTCTCAAACCTGATTACCCGAATGCCTGCTGCATTCAAATAATCAGTACGCGCCGCATCGTGCAAATTGCCGGAAGCCGTGAAATGACCTGCGCCGTCTAATTCAACCGCAAGCTTTTCCTGCGGGCAATAAAAATCGAGGATAAATTCGCCAATGCTGTGCTGGCGACGAAATTTACGGTTGGCAAGCTGGCTGCTTTTTAGGGCGCTCCAAAGCTTGGCTTCGGCCGGGGTTAGGTTATTGCGGAGGGTGCGGCGTTCGTCTTTTTTGTGAGGGAGGTTGTTGAGGGTAGTCATGGGTTGTGTTTTTAGATTCCGTTCAACGACTCTCATACGCCACAACCACCCCAGTTTTTGCTTCGCAAAAACGTCCCCTCCTTGGTAAGGAGGGGAGTTTGTCGTTTTTACATCATTTTCCGAAAATGGCTACCGAAGTCGTCTGCCCGCTCCGAATACTGAAATTGCGCACGTCCGTGTACTTGCTGCCGTTGCTGGTGGCGGTGCGGAACACCAGCCGGTAAGCACCGGGCTGCATGGGCAGGTTTATTTTGCTGCTCCCGCCCTGCGGCAAGTCGTAAATCCAGGTCTGCGATTCATCATCATTTAATTGATAGATGCTGCCGTAGCCTTTCAAATCCGACGTGATATTGAGGGTGCCGGGCGCGTCGTAGGTGAAGGTGTATTCCTGGCCCTGTTTGATGGTGAGGCGGCGCACGGTGCGCGGTAGCGTTAGGGCCTCCACTTCGTAGTTGCCGGCTAGTAGTTTCTGGCGGGTGCCGAAGGTGCCGGCCGTGACGGTGGCCCCCGCCGGGTTGCGCACTACGGCCCGGATGGTGCCATACGGGTTGGGCGAGAGCGGCGGGTTTTGCAGCCAGAGAGTGCCTTGCGGGGTTTTGTAGGTGAGGACGTTGGCTTTGCCAGGGATGATGGGAATGTTGGCCTGGCGCACGGGCGGCACGGTGTTTATCACGAGGTCGTAGCTCTGGAGGGCGTCAATGTCGAGCACATCGGCCTTGCCCTGAGCGTCGCGGTAGTGCACGTAGTTGTACTCCGGCTGCCCGGTCACGTTGTTGACGAAGGTCATGTTGACGTTCGTTTCCACGGGGCGGCCGTTGGCGTCGGTGAGGTTCACCGAGACAGTGGTTTTGCTCAGGGTTTTGGCGATGACGTCGTTCATCACCGTGCGAAAGGTTTTCACCTCGGCGGCGTTGTAGTACTGCCCCAGGCATTCGAGTTGCCGGCCAAAATCGCGCTCGGCCCCGATGCCGATGACGAAGGGCTTGAGGAAAACGTGCTTGCGCTGCAAGGCCAGGGAGGCCGCGCAGGGGTCGCGGTTGCACGATTCGAGGCCGTCGGTTATCAACAGCAGAACGTTGCGGGAGGATTTGTCGGTGGGAAAATCATTGGCCGACTGCTCCAGCGAATAAGTGATGGGCGTGTTGCCCTGGGCCTTAAGCGTAGTCAGCTTCTTCTTGATAGCAGCGGCATTGCGGGGCGCAAAGGCCACTTCCAGCTTCGAGTCCTGGCAGTTTTTCTCCGAGTTCGGGTACTGGTGGCCGTACACGCGCAGGCCCAGCTCCAGGTTGGGGTAGGCGTTGAGCGAATCGACCATTTTGCTGAGCATGCGCTTGGCCACTTCCCAGCGGGCCTGGCCTTCCCAGGGCGCCATCATCGAGCCCGACGCATCGAGCAGGAATAGGATGCGGGTGACTTTGGGTTTTTCGGGCGGGGCGTTTTGGGCGCGCGCTTCCTGTACTGACAGCCCCAGTGGGGCCACCAGCAACAGGAAACACAAGGCCCGGAGCAAGCGCGGCAGCATGAGCAACAGCCGCGACCTAATAGTCGCCTTCGGTCCCGGTTTTCAGCTCGTCGAGGGCGGTAGCCAGCTGGGCATCGTTTGGTGCCACGCCGTGCCACTTGTGGCCGTCCATCATGAAATCGACGCCGAAGCCCATTTTCGTGTCCATCACGAACATCACGGGCTTGGCTTTGCCGGTGGCAGCCACGCAGTTTTCAAGGCTGGGGATGAGGGATTCGAAATGGTTGCCGTCGCCTTCGATGACGTGCCAGCCGAAGGCTTTGAACTTCGCAGCCACGTCGCCGAGGCCACCGATTTCGTCGGTCGAGCCGTCAATCTGCTGGCCGTTGCGGTCCACGATGGCCACGAGGTTGTCGATTTTGTGGTGGCTGGCGTAGAGGGCGGCCTCCCAGTTCTGGCCTTCTTCGAGCTCGCCGTCGCCCATGAGCACGAACACGCGCTGCTTGTCGCCGTTCATCTTTTTGGCCTGGGCCGCGCCGCAGGCCACGCTCAGGCCCTGGCCCAAGGAGCCCGAAGCCACGCGGATGCCCGGCAGGCCTTCGTGGGTGGTGGGGTGGCCCTGCAGGCGCGAGTTGAGCTTGCGGAACGTGCTGAGCTCGCTAACGGGGAAGTAGCCCGAGCGGGCCAGCACCGAGTACCAGGTGGCCGAAATGTGGCCGTTGGACAGGAAGAAAATGTCCTGGTCCTTGCCGTCCATGTCGAAGGGCTCGGGGTGGTGCTTCATCACCTTGAAGAAGAGAGCCACAAACAAATCGGTGCAGCCGAGCGAGCCGCCGGGGTGGCCCGAGTTCACGGCGTGCACCATGCGCACGATGTCGCGGCGCACCTGGGTGGCAATTTCCTTGAGCTCTTCGTTCGTCTTTTCGGGTTTTTCGACGGTCTTGGCGGTGGTGTCGGTCATGGGTCGGGAATAGTTGGGTTCGGTGGGTAAAGGTAAGCGAAGCAAAATAGCCAATCAACACAATCGATTGACTATGTCCTATTCGCTGGAAAAGGCATTTTCAGCCCTTTATTTTAGCAATTGGGCGGCGTGCTCCTTGGTATCGACTTTCTTGATGATTTTTTCAATCAGGCCGTTTTCGTCAATCAGGAAAGTGGTGCGGACGGTGCCCATGTAGGTCTTGCCGTAGTTTTTCTTTTCCTGCCACACGCCGTAGGCCTGCACAATGGTCTTATCGGTATCGACGAGCAGCGGGAAGGGCAGGTCGTACTTGAGGGCGAATTTCTTGTGAGCCGCCTCTCCGTCGATGCTCACGCCGATGACCTTGATGTTGTGGGCGTGGAGCTCCTCCTGGTGGTCGCGCAGGTTGCAGGCCTGGGCGGTGCAGCCGGGGGTGTCGTCCTTGGGATAAAAGTAGAGGGCGACTTTCTGGCCGCGCAGCTCATGCAGGCTGACGGTGTTGCCGTCCTGGTCCTGGGCGGTGAAATCGGGGGCGGGTTGGCCGGGTTCGAGGGACATAAGAAGAGTGTTTGTGAAGAATTACGGCAAGTATTTAGCCCATTGGTAACCTGAAAAAGCCATGCCGATTAGCACAGCTAACATCAAGACCCAGACACCACCCCTGCGAGCCCATAAATACCGCACCTCTACCGGCCTTCCATGGTTGAGCATTTGCCAATTACTATCGGTGTAGGAGTTGACAATTCGGCAAATAAAAAAATACAATACCAAGGACAGCAGCAGGGAAGCAGCTCCGGTTTCTCGAGAAACGGCAAGGAGCTTAAATAGCAAAAAAAGAATTATTACGGAGCAGAGATAGACGAAAAACGAGAAAAACAACTGCGTTCTTGCCCGCATGCCTGCACCCCTGACAATTCCATAGGACATGAAGATAAAAACCCGATTTATCATCGTCTTTACCATCTAGCAATAACTACAAGCTCAGCGGAATTACCCGTTCATTCCCCGCCTGGTCGGTCAGGCGCAGCTCGGCGGGGCCGTGCAGGCGCGGGCCCAGCGTGTCGGTGGACACGGTGAAGAGGGTCGCCTTTTTGTGCTCGAAGCGCAGCAGCCGGAATTTGCCGCCGATAAGCAGGCGGTAGCTGGCCAAGCCCGACATATCGTCGCCCACACTGAAAACCAGCTGCCCGCCGGCTCGTCCAACCAAGTTGCCACGCGGCGCGGTGGTATCGCGCAGAATGCGGTAGGAGGCAAACTGGCGGATGTTGGCGGTAATCTGGCCCTGGTCGTCCCACACACCGCCCAGGTAGGCCTTGCCGCCGCTGGCCGTGGC
The DNA here is from genome assembly GCF_054776515.1 of Hymenobacter terrigena. NCBI lineage: Bacteria > Pseudomonadati > Bacteroidota > Cytophagia > Cytophagales > Hymenobacteraceae > Hymenobacter > Hymenobacter terrigena. The sequence goes on along the minus strand of NZ_BAAHBU010000003.1, from coordinate 604,447 downwards.
CGCGTAGATGGCGGTGCGGCGCGGGTCAGCCGGCGGGGCGGCGGGCTTGAGGGTGAGCACGGCCGTGTGGTAGAGCGGCAGCAGCGGCGAGCCCACCGTCCAGAAGCCGCTGCCGGTAGGCTCGGGCTTGTAGGCGGTGGCCAGGTAGATGTTGCCGAACAGCGTTTCCTTACCGAACATGACGTTGAGCTTGGCCGTGGCGTAGGTGGTTTCCTTGCCCGCCGGAATCATTACCTGGCGGTCGAATTTCTTGGTGATGCTGCCGAAGCGAATGGAATCGGGCAGGCCGGCGCGCAGGTCGTAGAGGTACACGTTTTCGCTGTTCTGCGTGTAGCTCGGGCGGATTTCGAGGCGGCGGTTGCCGCGCAGCAGCACCAGATTGGCCCCCACGGAGTCGGCGCTGGGGTCGGCCGATACGGCTTTGAGCAGGTTGCGCGTCACCTCGAAGCGCAGGGCCGGCTTCTTCACCGTGCCCGAGCGGGTCTTGAAGTATTCGGGCTGCTGGCCGCGCAGCACCAGGTGCAAGGGCGTCTGGTTGTTGTAGGAGTCGGCCAGGGTGATGTCGACGTTGTAGGTTTTGCCGGCCTCCACGGTCAGGCGGCCCTTGCCGGGGCTGGTGGTGGAGTACATCAGCAGGTCGTTGCCCTCGTCCACCCACAGCTTTTGCAGGGTGCGGCCCTGGGTGTTCTGGTACAGGAAATCGACGAAATTCCCCACCTGCCGGGTACCCGTGGGGAAGGGAATCGCGTCGATGTTGTGCTGATAAAACGGCTGCCCGTTCACCTTCACCACCACGCGCTGGATGCCGTTCTTGTTCCAGGCATTGTCAAACCTATCGAAGCCCTGCACCAGCAAGCCCACCGTGCCGAAGCAGCTGATGGTATCGGCCCAGGTGGTGGATACGCCCGGCCCCGGCTGCACCTTGGGCACAAACACGGCCTTGGCAAACACGTTCTTCACCCGCGCCTCAATGCCCAGCGGCTCCAGCGCGAAGGCCTGCAAAGTGGGCGCCACGTGGTCCTGAATCTCGGGGAAGCCGCCCCATTGCAGCGGGTTGTACTGCCGGTCCTGGGCATCGCGCACTTCCCAGTGCAGGTGCGGCCCGGCCGAGCCGCCGGTGTTGCCGCTCAGCGCCACCAGCTCGCCCTTCTTCACCGGAAACCGGTCCTTCTCGAAGAAGCATTCCAGCTCGTAGCTCTGCTTGTCGTACTGCCGGCGCAGCAGTTCCGTGGCAAACGCGCCCTTGAACTCATTCAAATGGCCATACACCGTGGTCAGGCCGTTCGGGTGCGTGATGTAGAGCACGTTGCCGTAGCCAAACGACGACTGCTTCAGGCGCGACACGTAGCCATCGGCGGCGGCGTACACGGGCTGGTTCACCCCGCCGCCGGTCTTAATGTCGAGGCCGCCGTGGAAGTGGTTGGGCCGCAGCTCACCCATGCTCCCGGCCAGGAAACCGGGCTTGCCCGGCGCAATCGGGAACATAAAATACCCCGGGGCCACGGTGGGCCGCCCGGCATTCAGCAGCTCGGTCAGGCTGTGGTCGTGGTCGGAAGAATCGGCCTCCTGCCCCCCTACCCGCCACGCCAGCAGCACCAAAAACACACTTACTATCAACCGCACAGTTAGCTTTCCCTTTTGCACAATAACGCTTCTTTTAATTCAGCTAATTCAGCTTGTTTTTCATAAATGGATGTAAAGACGCATCCTTGCGTCTCGGCGGTTGCGCCGTCTGCACGATTAGCGTTCAACGCCGGGACGCAGGAATGGGTCCCTACATCGTTCCTTATTTTTAACGAATCCCCAGCTCCAACAGCTTCTCCCCTTCCAGAAACCCTTCCAGCTGGTCGCCCATTTTCACCGGGCCCACGCCGGCGGGCGTGCCGGTGAAAATCAGGTCGCCCATTTTCAGGGAGATGTATTTCGAGACGAAGGCGATGATTTTGGCGAAGGGGTGCAGCATCAGGCCGGAATTGCCGGTCTGGCGGGTTTCGCCGTTCACTTCGAGGTGGAAGTTGATGTTGGCCAGGTTGGCAAACTCCGCCACGGGCTTGAAGGTGGGCGAAATCGGGGCCGAGCCGTCGAAGGCCTTGGCCAGCTCCCAGGGCAGGCCCTTCTTTTTGAGCTCGGCTTGCAGGTCGCGGGCCGTGAAGTCGATGCCCAGGCCAATGGCGTCGAAATACGTGTGGGCAAACGACTCGTCGATGTGGCGGCCGTTCTTGCTCACGCGCAGCACCAGCTCCAATTCGTGGTGAATGTCCTGCGAGAATTCGGGGATGAAAAACGGCTGGCCGCGCTGCAGCAGCGCCGTTTCGGGCTTCATGAAGATGACGGGTGCGGAGGGCACCTCGTTGTGCAGCTCGGCAATGTGGTCGGCGTAGTTGCGGCCGATGCAGATGATTTTCATGGCGACGGGAAAGGCGGGTCGTAGATATGTCAAAACTACGGCTCCCCGTTGGCTTACGGCAATCAGCCGGCACGTTTTTACGGCTCGCCAACCCGGCGCGGCCAAAACTTTACCCCGCCCTGCTGCCGTATAGTCCGCAACGGCAGCCCGCGATGTGGCCCAAAACACCGGGCCTCATTCCGGGCTGCCACCCATCTTTCTTTCTCGCTCCCATGCTTAGAAAACTCTCTCTCGTAGCCGGCCTGGCCCTGCTGGCCTCCTGTGCCACGGTGCCCATCACGGGCCGCAGCCAGCTCAACCTCGTCAGCGACAGCGAAGTGAACTCCCTGGCCGCGACGCAGTACCGCGACGTTATCGCCAAAGGCCCGCTCTCCACCAACCCCGAGCAGATTGCCCAGACGCGGCGCGTGGGCCAGCGCATTCAGCAGGCCGTGGAAACCTACTTCCGCCAGCAAAACGCGTCCGACCAGCTGGCCGGCTACCAGTGGGAATTCAACGTGATTAACGACAAGCAGGAGAATGCCTGGTGCATGCCCGGCGGCAAAGTGGCCGTGTACACCGGCATCCTGCCCATCACGCAGGACGATAATGGCCTGGCCGTGGTGTTGGGCCACGAAATAGCCCACGCCGTGGCCAAGCACGGCTCCGAGCGCATGAGCCAGGGCCTGCTCCAGCAGCTGGGCGGCCAGGCGCTGTCGGTGGCGCTGGCCAACAATGCGCCGGCCACGCAGCAAATTGCCTTACAGGCCTTTGGGGTAGGCTCGCAAGTGGGCCTGCTGAAATACGGCCGCAACCAGGAATCGGAAGCCGACCACCTGGGCCTGATTTTTATGGCCATGGCCGGCTACAATCCGGACGGAGCCGTAGCGTTCTGGCAGCGCATGGAAGCCCGCTCGGGGGCCGCCTCGCCGCCCGAATTCCTCTCCACCCACCCCTCCAACGGCACCCGCATCGCGGATATTCAGCGCGAACTGCCCGAAGCCCGTAAGTACTACAAACCCCGCTAGAACGCTGCACTTAATTAGCAATGCGGAATGAAGAATTACCATTCGAATAATTCTTCATTCCGCATTCTTCATTCCTCATTTTTATGAATCTTATTCCGCGTTTGCTTGGGCTGGGCCTGTTGAGCATTCTGGTGATGCTGCTGGCCATGTCGTGCGAAAGCACGAAGCCGGCCGAGTTTGGTAGCCCCAACCGCATCAAGGGCGAAGTAATTGCCAAGCCGGAAAGCCGGCAAATTGTGCATTTCACCGACAGCTCCACGGAATACACCACCCCGCGCAGCGAGCTGGCCAAGGCTTTCATCAAACAGTTCGCCGACGGCACCGTTATCGACAAAATTCAGGTGCGCAAAGCCCCCGCCGGCCCCGATGAGCCCGTAACGTATTACCTCATTGGCATGGGCCTGCGCAACGGCATGTTCCGGGCCATGGCCCTACCCCTCACTGCTGGCGGCGACAACACCTACTACCTGCGCCCCACCGCCGAGCGCTACACCATCACCGGCCAGGGGTGCCCCATGTGCTTCTTCAATTTTGAAAACGGCCGCATCGTGGGCTCCACCTGCGGCGAGAAAGTAGGCGGCAGCACCTGCGACCTGAAAGTGGACACCAACAACACCCTCTTCTCCTCGGCTCCTGTCTCCTCGGTTCCTGCCTCCTCGGCTCCTGCAAAATGAACACGCGCAACAAATGGCTGCTTCGTGCCGCGCTCACGGCGCTGGCACTGCTCATCACCACCGATAAAAAACGGCCTGCTACGCCCCCAACACCAAAAAAGCCCGCTGAATAGCGGGCTTTTTTATGCAATCTTGTCATTCCGACGCAGGACGAATCTGAGTAATCCAGTTGTTTAACCGACTTGGCCCAGATTCCTCCCGCGTCGGAATGGCAACTCCGGCTTATTCCGTGATTTCAGCCGCCAAGCCATTCAAATCCAGCCCGTCAAACGTGCCGGAAGACATGAGCAGCAGGTTGGCATTGGTCCAGGGCTGGCTTCTTAAAAACGCGGCCAGTTCGGCGCTATCGGTAATGACTTTGATGTCAGGCCGCTGGAAAGCCTCGGCTACGGTGGCGGCGGCCAGCGGCGGCAGGCGCTTGTGCTCCAATACGTGCGGGTTGAAGTAGACCACCGCCACATCCGGCGCATCGAAGCAGTGCGCGTACTGCGGCAAGAAGGCCGGATTAAGGCTGCTAAACGTATGCAGCTCCAGGCAAGCTACCAAGCGGCGCTGCGGAAACTGCTTTTTTAGGGCCGTGGCCGTGGCTTTGAGCTTGCTGGGCGCGTGCGCAAAATCCTTGTAGACCACCGAGGTAGCGCCTTCGCGCACCAGCTCCAGCCGCCGCGCCGCGCCGGGGAACGTAGCCACCGCCCGGAAGAAATCCTTCCCTTTAATGCCCAGCTGCTTGCACACCTCTTTGGCCGCCGAGATGTTGCGCAGGTTGTGCTCACCAAACACCTGCACGGGCACCTCCTCATCCTTTTTGGTGATGAGGAACGTGCGGCCGTCGCGGATGACGTGCTCGTGCGGGCCGTAGCCGATGTAGGTCACATCGGGGTTGGTGGGCACGCTCACGAGCTGCACCTGCTCATCGTCGCGGTCGTAGATGAGCACGCCGGCCTTGGGCGTCATGTCGGCGAAGATGCGGAACTGCTCGCGGTATATTTCCTCGGTCGGAAACACGTTGATATGGTCCCAGCTGATGCCCGAAATCACGCCGATGTGGTGCTGGTAGAGGTGAAACTTGGGCCGCCGGTCCACCGGCGATGACAGGTATTCGTCGCCCTCGATGATGATAATGGGCGCATCATCGGTCAGTTGCACCATCAAATCGAAGCCCGCCAGCTGCGCGCCCACGGCGTAATCGAACTTGCGATTATGGAACCGCAGCACGTGCAGAATGCAGGCCGTAATGCTGGTTTTGCCGTGCGAGCCGCCGATGACGATGCGCTGCTTGTCGCGGCTGGCCTCGTAGATGTACTCGGGAAAGGAGTAGATTTTCAGGCCCAGCTCCTGGGCGCGGAGCAGCTCGGGGTTGTCGGGCCGGGCGTGCATGCCCACGATAACGGCCGACAAATCGGGCGTGATGCGGGCCGCGTCCCAACCCTCCTGGGCGGGCAGCAGGCCGGCGGCAGCAAGACGGCCTTTGGCGGGCTCAAAGATTTCGTCGTCGGAGCCCGTGACGCGGGCGCCGCGGCGGTGCAGGGCCAGCGCCAGGTTGTGCATGATGCTGCCGCCCACCGCGATGAGGTGAATGGCTTCCGGTTGGATAGGATTGGGGGAGGATTCCAAATCAGGGTTGTCGTTAGTTGTCAGCTGCTCGTTGTCTGTTGTTAGTCAGGGTCTGGCGGCGAATAATATTCGCGGGCGACCAGTGCCGACGCACAAAACCACCACTGCCAACGAGCCCCTGACTATCAGAAAGCAAGGGCGCGAAAGTACAAAGGTCCGGCCGCCGCCGCCATTCCCGGCCCGAAAGAATCGGGGGCGCGGCCTAATCTTTTCCGAACCGTCGGGGTTAACTTTGTGTATATCGTGGCCGGCTCGGTTTTATTTCCCGGGCCGGCCTCGTTGTCCCCGCTATTTCGTTACCTTAGCTAGCCACTTTCCCCTATGCCCGACCAGATGGACGACCGCCTGAAACAATCCGCTGCTCGTGCCAAGGCAGCCTGGACGAATCGGGGCGGTATGGTGGTCCCCCAGAATGCCAGTGCGGCCGGCAAGCTGCCGCCCCAGGCCCCCGAGCTCGAAATGGCCGTGCTCGGCGCCCTGATGCTGGAAAAAGATGCCCTCACCTCGGTGATTGACCTGCTCAAGCCCGAGAGTTTTTATAAGGACGCGCACCAGCGCATCTACAAGGCCGTTATCCGGCTGTTTGATAAATCGGAGCCCATTGACCAGCTCACCGTGGTGCACGAGCTGCGCGAGATGGGCGAGCTCGAAGCCGCCGGCGGCCCCTTCTACGTGGCCAACCTCACGCTGAAAGTAAACTCGGCGGCCAACGTCGAATACCACGCCCGCATCATCACCGAAACCGCCATCAAGCGCGAGTTGATTCGGATTTCGAGCGAAATCCAGCGCGATGCCTTCGAGGATACCACCGACGTATTTAAGCTGCTGGATGATACCGAATCGGCCCTGTTCGAGGTGTCGGAATCGAACATCCGCAAGAACTTCGACGACATGCGGAGCCTGATGGGCAAGGCCATCAAGGAGCTGGAGGAAAAGAAAAACCAATCGGACGGCCTGACGGGTGTGCCCACCGGCTTCTCGGCCCTGGACCGCGTCACGAGCGGCTGGCAACCCTCTGACCTGGTGATTATTGCAGCACGCCCCGGCATGGGCAAAACCGCTTTCGTAGTATCGGCCATGCGCAACGCGGCGGTCGATTTCAAGAAAGCGGTAGCCATTTTCTCGCTGGAAATGTCCTCGCTGCAGCTCGTCAACCGTCTGATTTCGGCTGAGGCGGAGCTGGATTCCGAGAAAATCAAAAAAGGCAGCCTCGCCGACCACGAGTGGCAGCAGCTCAACCACAAAATCACGGCCCTCTCGGCCGCGCCGATTTACATCGATGATACGCCCGGCCTGAGCATCCGCGAGCTGCGCACCAAGTGCCGCCGCCTGCGCTCGCAGAAGGACGTGCAGATGATTATCGTCGACTACCTGCAGCTGATGAGCGGCAACACCGACGGCCGCGGCGGCAACCGCGAGCAGGAAATTGCCAGCATCTCGCGGGCCCTCAAGGGCATTGCTAAGGAGTTGAACGTGCCCGTGCTGGCCCTGTCGCAGCTTTCGCGCTCGGTAGAAACGCGAGGCGGCGACAAAAAGCCGCAACTGAGTGACCTGCGTGAATCGGGCTCCATCGAGCAGGATGCCGACATGGTAATCTTCCTCTACCGCCCCGAGTACTACGGCCTCGACCAGGATGCCGAAGGCAACTCGACGCAGGGCGTGGGCGAAGTCATCATTGCCAAGCACCGGAACGGCTCGCTCGAAACCGTGCAGCTCAAGTTTATCGGCAAGTTTACCAAGTTTGCCGACCTCGACGGCATGGGCGGCGGCTTCGACCCCAGCGGCTACCAGCCCATGGGCCTGCCTGCCAGCAACTTCGACAACGAGCCCAGCCCCTTCGCGCCAACGACCATCCGCCTAGGCTCCAAGATTAACGAGTCGCCGGTGCCGTTCCCGAAGAGCAACAGCTTCGGCGAGGACCCGCCATTCTAAGGACTTGTCTGACAGAAAGCGCTTGTCATTGCCAATGGAACACAACGCTCCAGTAGCAATGACAGGCGCTACCTTCACGCTATGACGGTTGCGCTACTCCTACTGTGCTTTTTCGCCTTTCTGGCCGGTTTCATTGATGCCATGGTAGGTGGTGGCGGGCTGATTCAGTTGCCGGCGCTGCTGCTGTTGCTGCCCAACGTGCCCATTCCCACAGTACTGGGCACTGGCAAAGTGGCCAGCTTGGCGGGTACATCGGCCTCGGCGTTTCGCTATCTAAAAGGCCTCACGGGTGTGCCCATTCGCTGGCGCACGGTGGCGGTGGCGGCCGTGGTGGCAGGCTGCTTCGCGCTGCTGGGGGCCCGCGCCGTGAGCGGCCTCAACAAAGACCTGGTGAAGCCGCTGGTGCTGGCCCTGCTGGTGTTGATGGCCGCCTACACTTTCTGGCGCAAGGACTTTGGCAGCCTGCACGCGCCGCGTCTACGCGGTAGCCGCGAGCTATGGACGGGCGTAGTCCTGGGAGCCAGCATCGGGTTTTATGACGGCTTTTTCGGACCGGGCACGGGCAGCTTGCTGCTGTTTGCCTTCGTCGGGCTGTTTGGCTACGATTTTCTGGCGGCCTCGGCTTCGGCCAAAGTAGTGAACGTGGCCACCAACATTGCCGGGCTGGCCTACTTCGTCTCGACCGGGCAGGTGCTGTACCAAGTGGCGCTGCCCATGGCCCTGTGCAACGTGCTGGGCTCTGTGCTGGGAGCGCGGATGGCCATGCAGCGCGGCACGGGCTTCGTGCGGGTGCTGTTTCTGGTGGTAGTCAGCGTGTTCATTCTGAAGCTGGGCTGGGAAACACTGGCCTGAAAAACAAGTACCCCGAATTCCTAATTCGGCCCGCCTGAACGATGACGGTCCACCGGACCACCGAATTAGAAATTCAGGGTACTCGTGCTATAGCGTCCCGGCCTAAACGGCTTGGGCTTGCAGTTGAGGCTGCTTTTTGCGCTGCTTGCGCCGCCGGTTTAGCCACATGATGGTGCCGGTAATGGGGAAAGTGGCCCCCAGCAGGCCAATAACGAAAGCCAGAATTTTGGTAGGCAAGCCAAAGATGGTCCCCGTATGGACCGGCTTAAACAGGCCGCGAATGCGCTGGCCCGCAGGCCGCTGCGCATAAGTTTGGCTGCTGATAACCCGGCCGGAATACTGGTCGAGATACACTTCATCGGTCGCGTTTTCGGTGATAGCTCCGGGGCGCAGAATGGCTACGCGAACGCTGCCAGTAGGCTCTTTGGGCATTTGCACGGTATAGGATTCGGCATCCGGGGCTTGCTGGCGGGCCAGGGCCAACACGGCATCGGCCGCGAAGGGGGCCGTGCCCACCGCCGCCGGTGCGGCCGAGGTGGGCGGCTCGGGCCGTTTCAGGGGCGAGTGGGTGAGCTTGTTGATGCTTTCGCCCACCCAATCGAACGACATGCCCACGCCCGTGAGGGCCATGATGAACAGGAACACGGAAGCGTAAAAACCCAGCGAAATATGAAAATCGTGGTTTAGGCGCTTCCAGCCACTGCCCCACTTCACCTTTAGGCGCGGCGTGAGGGCTTTGCGGGCGGTGGGCCACCACAGCACCAGCCCCGTGCCGAGGATGAACAGAAACACCGTGGCATTCAGGCCCATCACCAGCTTGCCGGTTTTGCCAGCTACCAGGCCTCGGTGCAGCTTCTCCACGGTTTTGAAGAAATTGTCGCGTGGGTTCAGCTCGCCCGTGATGGCGGCCGTGTAAGGATTCACGAAGATGCGGGGGCCGCCGCCATCGCCTTTGCCGCCCTTGCCACCTTCCCCTTTGCCTGCTTTGCCGGGCGCTTCGCCGCGTTGGTCGCCGGACATCCGGCCAGCGCCTTTTTCCGAAGCCCTGCCGTGTTCGTCACCTTTGGCACCGGGGCCGCCGGACAGGCTTACTTCCACGGTGCGGGCGGGGTCAGCGTAGAGCTTAAAGCTGCCGATTTGGGCGTTGGGCTTGTGGGTTTTCACGGCTTCGGCCAGCTGCGCCAGCGGCAGGCGCGGCGTGGTGGCAGGGGCCACAAAGTAGCGCTCCCGGTGCCAGGTCTGCTCAATTTCCTGCTCGAAAGCGAGCACGCTGCCCGTGAGGCACACAAAGACGATAATGAGCCCGGTGGCCAGGCCCAGCCAGAGGTGAACAGTGCGGAAAGCAGATTTAACCGGGGTCATAAACGTGTGCAGAAAATTCGTTTTATAAAGCAATGGCGCCGGAGCACCGACGGAAATAACTACAGCTTGTAGGTGAGCGTGGCAGCGAAGTTGCGGGGCGCGATTGGGCTGATGCTGTTGTCATCGTGCACGTTATAGCTCAGCTCGTTGAGCAGGTTGGCCAGTTTCACGCGCACCGAGAACCGCTCGTAAGAATAGCCCAGCGAGGCATCGAAGAGCATGTAGTTGGGCAGGGCGATGAGCTTGAAGGCATCGGCGCCCGTGGCCCAAGGGCGGCCGGTGGTAGGGTCGACCAGGCGGTTGTTGCGGCCAGCCAGGCGGTCGCCTACGTAGTAGGCCGTCACACCGGCGTTCAGACCGCGCAGCGCGCTGTTGGCGAATACGTTGCCGAAGCTGTAGTATAGGCTGGCGTTGGCCGTGTGGGCGGGGTTGTAGCGCAGGCGGCTGCCGTCTTCGTAGATGTTGCTTTTGGTGTAGGCCGTCTGGTTGTAGCTGTAGCCAGCAATGAGGGAGATGCCGTTGATGGGGCGGCTCTGTACATCCACTTCCACGCCTTTGCTGGTGACCTGGCCGGCCAGTTCCATGGGGCTGGCGGTGGCGGCCGTGGTGTAGCGCGGGTCGGTGGGCAGCACGGCCTGGGCCTGGTTGCTGTTCACGATGCGGTAGGCCGTCACGTTGGCCGATAGGGCGCCTTTAAACAGCTCGTTTTTGATGCCGACTTCGTATTGGTCGATGAGTGAGGGAGCCAGTGATTTGCCCTGCAAGTCAATGCCCGTATTGGGCGCAAAGGAGTTGGCGTAGGAGGCAAAAAGCGAGGTCGTCTTGATGGGTTGGTACACCAGGCCCAGGCGCGGGGAAAAGGCGTTGTCGTAGCGGCGGTTTTCGACGTAGGTGTTGGCCGTTTTGGCCGCCACACTGGCGATGGTATTGTAGGTATACACGTCGCTGGGCGTTTCCTGGTAGCTCCAGCGCAGGCCGGCCAGCACCTTCACCTTATCAGAAAGGCTGAGCAAATCCTGGGCATAGAAACCGGCGCGGCGCGTGTTGCCCAAGGTCAGCGAGTTGCGCACCAGACTGTTGAAATCGGTGAGGCGCTCAGCCGGCTGCGCAATTACCTTGCTGGGGTCCAGGATGTTAATAACATCATAGGCTGTAACGGCGGTAGTGGGCCGCGTGGCCGAAGCCGGGTTGGTGTAGGCCAGCGTATTGCTATTATACTGGTCGGCATCGGCGCCCACCAGCAGCGTGTGGCCAATGCGGCCGGTGCGAAAATTGCCGGTCAGGTCCAGTTGGGCCAGGAAGTAGTTTTCGGCGGTTTCGGTGCGCTGCAGGCCACGCGTCCAGTTGCCGTAGGTAGCGCCCGGGGTGGCAATGATGCCGCTGGGGCGGGCGGCACTTTTCAGGGCGTTGTCGTAGCGCTGGAACGAGCCCACGGCCCGCACCTGCCAGGCACTGTTGAGGCGCGAGGTGAGCGTGGCGGTGGCGCTGGTCTGGTTGGTGGCATTGCTGGCCCCAGGCACGTTCAGGAAGCGGCTGCGCGAGTCCTGAATCTGATAGTCAATGGCCCCAATGCCGTAGTCCGGCGTGCGGTTGTCGCGCAGGTAGTCGCCTTCGATGATGAGGTCGGTTTTGGGCGTGAGGCGGAACAGCAGCGAGGGGTTCACATACACGCGGTTGCTGCTCACGCCGTCGCGGTAGCTGTCGCCGCGCTCGTAGGTGCCGTTCAGGCGGAAAGCCACCTTGTTGCTCTGGCCCACGGCCCCGTACACGTCAAACTGCGGCTTCACAAAGCCAAAGCTGCCAACCCGCAGCCCCACCGAGCCGCCGCGCTCAAACTGCGGCTTCTTGGTTACCAGGTTGAGCACGCCGCCGGCCGCCACGTTGCCGTAGAGGATGGCCGCGCTGCCCTTCAGCACCTCCATGCGCTCTAGGGAGCTTACTTCGGGGATGATGCCGTTGTTGAAACGGACGCCGTTTTTGAAGGTATTGGCGCTGGTGTAGGCAAAGCCGCGGCTGGCAATTTCTTCCTGCGTGCCGCCGGTGGTGCCCATCACGTACACGCCGGCCACGTTGGCCAGCACGTCGCTTAGGCGCAGGGCCTGCTGCTGCTCCAGCACCGGCCGTTCGATGGTGAGCGTAGCCTGTGGGTTGTCGAGGGGCGCGATGGGCATCTTGCCGATGGTAGGCATGCGCTGGTTCAGGCTTTTCGCGCCGGTCACGGTCACTTCCTGCAGCTCCTGCTCGCCCCGGGCCAGCGTGAAGACTGGCAGCGTGGCCGTTTGGCCGGGCTGCACCTCCACGGCCACTTCCTGGGCCTGGCAGCCCAGGCAGCTCACCATAATTGCCTGCCAACCGGCCGGCACCCGTAGCGTGAAGCGGCCATCGGCGGCGGTTACAGTGCCGCGCTCGCCGCCTTTGAGGCGGACCGATACCTGCTCGGCCGGCTGGCCGTCGGCCAGCAGCACGCGGCCCGTTACCGTGCCACTGTTATCGCTGCCGTGCTGCTTATAATGCCGCATCGGCATATTTTGAGCAAACCCAGTAGCAGGCAGCAGAGCAATAGAAAGCGACAGAAGCGGGGCGAAGTACCTCATGAGGTTATTTAGACAGATTCAAAATATGATGCAAAGGTGCGGTCTATTTAGAATCATTCCAAATAATATCTAGAGTCATTCTAAATAACTGACTCCTGAACTCTGCTTTCAGCATTGCATGTGTTCAGTAAAATCTTGTCAACCAAAAGTGTATCAACAAAAAACACCCGGCTAATGAGCCGGGTGTTTCACAACGGTAAGTCGATATCAAGGCTGGCTATGCCAGGGCGGCCGCCCGCTCTGATGTCACCGGCGCGGGTAATTCAAAGACTTCGGCCAGCAGTTCGTAGGAGCGCAGGCGGTCCTGGAAATCGGCGGTGATGGTTACCGCCGTGATTTCATCCACGGCGTAGTCGGCCGCCATTTGGGTGAACTGGGCGTGCACCTGCGCGGGAGTACCGCTCACCACGCGGTTGCGGTTGAAGGCGAGGTGGGCCTGGTCTTCGGCGGTGAACTGATGGTTGCGCACTTCCTCCGTCGAAGGAAAGGTGCGGAATTCGCCCCGGTTGAAGCGAATCAGTTGAATATCCATGGCTTTGCGCAGCTCTTCGGCCTTCTCTTCGGTATCGGCGCAGAAGGTGAACACGGCCACGTTGGCCAGCGGCGCGGCCAGCTCGCGGCTGGGCCGGAACCGCTCGCGGTACTGGCGCACGGCCGCCGGGCCGCCCGCCCCGTTGATGAACTGCGCGAAGGAAAAGGCCATGCCCAGGTGCGCGGCAAACAGGCCGCTCTGGCCGCTGGAGCTCAGCAGCCACAGCTCCGGCACGGTGGGGGTGGTGGGAATGGCCATCACCCGCTCGTGGATGGTGTCGGGCACTTTTTCGTCGCGCAGGTAGGCTTGCAGGTCCATGAGCTGCTCCACAAAATCCTGCTCGCTGAAGGTATTGTTGGGGTTGAGGGCGTGGGCGGTGAGGCGGTCGCCGCCGGGGGCGCGGCCCATGCCCAGGTCGATGCGGCCGGGAAACAGGTTTTCGAGCAGGCGGAAGTTTTCGGCCACTTTCAGGGCCGAGTAGTGGGGCAGCATCACGCCGCCCGAGCCCAGGCGCAGGTGCTGCGTCTGGCTGCCGAGGTGGGCAATGAGGACTTCGGGCGTGGAGCCGGCCAGCGTGTTGGTGTTATGGTGCTCGCTCACCCAGAAGCGGGTGTAACCGAGGCGGTCGGCGAGCTGGGCCAGCTGCACGGTTTCGAGCAGGGCCTCGCGGGGGGTGCTGCCGGGCCGAATGGGCGACTGGTCGAGGACGTTGAGGCGAATTCTGGGGGTGGCGTTCATAGCTGGGGATTGGAACAAGGTGCTTAACCGCTACCCGTCTCATACGGTTTGGAACGGCCCGCGGGCCGGGCTGGCGCGATGAACAATTGCCCGCTCAGTTGTTAAAGGCCGAACCACTCCCCCATTCCATTGATATGAGCGACCAGAACTTCGTTACTCTCCCCGTAGCCGATGGCACCGAAATGCGCGCCTACACGGCTTTCCCCAGCAATACCGGCCCCGTGCCCGGCATCATTCTATTGCAGGAAGCTTTCGGCGTGAACCACCACATCCGCAGCGTGGCCGACCGGCTGGCGGCGGCCGGCTACGCCGTGGTAGCCCCCGAACTGTTCCACCGCACGGCCGCGCCGGGCCTGGAAGTCGCCTATACCGACTTTGCCAGCGCCGCGCCGCACTTCCAGGGCATCACCGTGGAAGGACTGACGGCCGACTTGCAGGCGGCTCACGCCTGGCTCACAGCGCAGGCGCTGGTGCAGGCCGATAAAATTGGCAGCATCGGGTTCTGCCTGGGCGGCCGGGTGTCGTTTCTGGCCAATGCCGTGCTGCCGCTGGCGGCGGGCGTATCTTATTACGGTGGCGGCACCCAAATCCTGAAGGACCGCGCCTCGGCATTGCACGCCACACACCTTTTCTTCTGGGGCGGGCTCGATACGCACATCAAGAAAGAGTATATCGAGGAAGTGACTGAGGCGCTCGACGCAGCCCAAAAGCCTTACATCAACACCGTTATTTCCTATGCCGACCACGGCTTCAACTGCGACGAGCGGCCGAGCTACCACCCGGAGGCTGCCAAGGAAGCCTGGGCACTGACGCTGGCATTTTTTGCGGAGAAGCTCGGAGCGTAAGGTAACCCCGCCAGCGGGCGGGACCTCCCCGGCCCCTGTCTTTTGGAGAGGGGCCGGGGAGGGCCCGCGTGAGGTTGGAGAATAATTACGCTGCTACCCGCGAAGGCTCCGTCAGCACCTGCCGGCCCAGATACTGCGCCATGCTGCTGGCCAGGATAATCTGCAAGGCATGATAAAGCATCAGCGGCAGCAAAATCAGCCCCGTGGCGGCGCTGGCCGGAAACAACAGGCTGGCCATGACACTGCCGTGCACCAAAGACTTTTTCGAGCCGCAGAACACGGCCACCACCTGGTCGGCGCGGGGGAAACTCATGGCGCGGCTCAGCCCCCAGATGACGGCAAACGCTACCAGATAAAGCGCCACCATGCCCGCTCCCAGCTTGAAGATATCGGCCGGGCGGTAGCGGCTGAAAATACCGTCGGCGAAGGAATCGCAGAAGGCGGTGAAGACGATGAGCAGAATGGTGACCTGGTCGAAGATGCGCAGGCCGGCCTTGTGGCGGTCGGCGAAGGCGTGGAAGCGCGAATTGAGCAGCACCCCCGCTCCTACCGGCAGCACCACCTGCCACAGCAGCTGCACCCCGAGGCTCCAGAGCTGCCCGCCGCCCGTGCCGGTGTGCAAAAACAGGCTGCATAGCAGCGGCGTGAGCACGATGCCCAACAGGCTGGAAATACTGGCGTTGAAAATGGCCGCTGGCAGGTTGCCGCCCGCAATGCTCACCATCACCACCGACGTGGAAACCGTGCTGGGCAGCGCGCACAGAAAGAAGATGCTCTGCCAGAGCATCTCGCCGCCCTCGGCCCCGAAAAACGGCCGCACCAGCAGCGCCAGCGCCGGAAACAGCACGAACGTGCTGAGCTGCACCAGCATATGCAGCCGCCAGTTACGCATGCCCTCGCGCAGCTTTTCAAAGCTCAGCTTCAGGCCATAAAAGAAGAAAACCAGCGCCACGCCCACGGTGGTAATGCCGTGCCAGGGCACGGGGCTGGCCTTGCTGCCCAGGCTGGGCGCGAAGTAAGCCAGCGCCACCACGCCCAGTAGCGCCAGCAGAAACCAGTCGAACCCGGCGCGGGCGAGGAGGGCAACAAGACGGTTCGGGGCAGGTGGCGGGGCTGGAGTCATGGGCAGGGATACGCCGGGGGCGGCTGTTGTGATGCGGATGAGGCAACGAAAAAGCGTCAGACTACTGAGAGCCTGACGCTTTAGAAGTAGTAGGGCGAACCTGGTAGTTCGCGTTACTGATGTGCTGCTAATTACTACTCGCTGGGCACTCCGCTGCCCAGGCCGGGGGCGGCGTTGCCTTGCACGCCCTGCACGTTGGGCACTCCCATTTTCTCCTCGCGCTTGCGCTGGTATTTACCGAATTGGGCGGGGTTGAGCACGTCCTTGAGGGCCTCGAGGCGCGAGCGGCCGGCGCTTTCTACCACCCCGGCCAGCTTGCGGGGGTCGGATTTGTAGCGCAAACGTCCGGTTTCGACTTGTTCCACGGCCCGGCGATTGATGACGCGCACCTTTTCGGTTTGCTGGGGAGTGAGGCCCAGGTTCTGCTGCATATTGGTGGTGAGGGCGTTGGCTTTAGCGTCGACAACGGCATCGGGTGGTGATACCACGGGGGCCTCAACTGGCACGGTGGTTTTGGTTTTCACGCTGGGCTGGCCGGCGGGCTTCAGTTTGGTTTTGACGGTGGCCTGCGCGTGGGCGGCCGGAGCTGCCGACAACACGGCCAGGGCCAGCAGCGGCGAGAGCAACAAGAATTTCATAGAAAAGCGAAAAAGCAAAAAACAGCGCTCTGCAACATAGCGCTATGACGGAGTAAATATCGGCCAAAAGCCCGGCTCATTGCATGCCGAACGCCTTGCCAGGCATCTTTCGTGCCAGCGCACCCCGAAAATTCGGGCCTGCCTGACCACTGGTGCAACCTTTCGCGGCCATTTGCCATACTACTGAGCATGAAACACGCCAAACGCTCCAAATCCAACTGGCTGCTGGCCGCCAGCCTCGGCGCAGCCACCCTGGCCCTTACCCTATGGGGCAACCGGCGCGGCTCCTACAACCTGAGCCGCCGCGTGGTGCTCATCACCGGCGGCTCGCGCGGGCTGGGCCTCGTGCTGGCCCGCCAAGCCGTGGCCGAGGGCGCCCGTGTGGCCATCTGCGCCCGCGACGAAGCCGAGCTGGCCCGCGCCCGCCAGGACCTGCTCATGGCCGGCGCGGCCGAGGCCGACGTGCTCACCCTGGCCCGCGACATCACCAACGAGATGGAGGTGCGCACCATGGTGGCCGAAGTCGAAAGCCGCCTCGGGCCGGTCGACGTGCTCATCAACAACGCCGGCATCATCACCGCCGGCCCACTGGATAACCTGGACTCGCGCGATTTCGAGGACTCGATGGCCGTGCATTTCTGGGCTCCGCTGCACGCCATGCAGGCCGTGCTGCCCAGCATGCGGCGGCGCGGGGCAGGACGCATCGTGAATATTTCCTCGCTGGGCGGCAAGGTGGCGCTGCCCCATATGGCCCCGTACAGCGCCAGCAAATTTGCGTTGGTGGGCCTGTCCGAAGGCTTTCGGGCGGAATTGCGTCAGCACGGCATTTCGGTAACCACCGTATGCCCGGGCCTGCTACGCACCGGCAGCCCCGACCACGCCGAGTTCAAGGGCCAGCAGCAGAAGGAGTTTGCCTGGTTCAGCATTGCCGATTCGCTGCCCGGCTTCACGCTCAGCGCCGAGCAGGCCGGCCGCCAAATCTGGAACGCCTGCCGCCGCGGCGATGGCGAGGTGATACTCTCCCTCCCCGCCAAATTTCTGGCCGCCTTCCACGGCCTGCTGCCCGGCACCACTACCGACATCCTGAGCTGGATGAACCGCGCGCTGCCCGCCACCGGCGAAAGCGCCGCTGCCAACGTACGCCGCACCGGCTTCGAGAGCGAGTCGGACATCACCCGCTCGCCCCTCACGGCCCTCACCCGCAAAGCGGCTGCGAAGAACAACGAGTTGTAATAGCGCGAGTACCCCGAATTTTAATTTGGCCCGTTGAACGCTGTCGTTCCAGTAAGCCGAATTGAAAATTCGGGGTACTCGCTTTTACGGCGCATCTTGCGCCATGCATTTCCCCGTCGAGCTAGCCCTGGGCTCAGGCATCCTTATTATCACGAATATCAACGGCGGCATGCACTGAGGCTGGCGCGGGCTGACACTTGGGGCAGGTATAGGTGGCCCGGCCGCCGACGTAGTATTTGTCGATTTTTACCTTAGAGTGGCGCGGGCAGAAAGTATGTGCATCGGAGCCGGGCGTGGCCGAATCATCCCACTCGCGGGCGTGGATGAGGAAGGACTTGGGGAAATATTTGTAGTTGGCCTCGTGGTCGATGGCAGTATTGAGCACCAGCTGAATGGCGGCGTGCAGGGATTTGAACTCCTTCTCCGATAAAGAGGACCCCAGCCGCTCGGGGTTGATTTTGGCTTGAAACAACACCTCGTCCACAATCCAGTTGCCGAGACCGGCGGTGATGCCCTGGTCGAGCAGCAGTGGTTTCAGCAGCGTTTTGCGGCGGCTGAGTTTCTGCTGCAATTCGGCGGCGGTGATGGCGAGGGCATCGGGGCCGATTTTCTTGGCGGCCTGGTGGGCGGTGGCGCTATCGGCGAGGCGAATGCGGCCGAATTTGCGCGGGTCGATGAAAGCAAGGCGCAGACCGGAATCGTCCAGATGCAGGGCCACGCGAGTAAAGCGCGGGGCATCGGGCTCGTCGCGGTAGGCCCCCACGTCGCCGGTCATGCCGAAATGCAGGACGAGAACTTTGCCGTTATCGAGTTCCAGAAAGCAGTTTTTGCCCAGCCGCGAGGTGCCGCTGATGGTGCGGCCTACCAGGCCGGCG
Source organism: Hymenobacter terrigena (assembly GCF_054776515.1). NCBI lineage: Bacteria > Pseudomonadati > Bacteroidota > Cytophagia > Cytophagales > Hymenobacteraceae > Hymenobacter > Hymenobacter terrigena. Next base: position 586,021 of record NZ_BAAHBU010000003.1, on the reverse strand, counting down.
CGGAGTTGGTCTTCGGGTGTGGCCAGCACGTGAGCATCGTTCACCTGCACGGCGGCAATGGTCTGGCCCACGGCCAATTCGTCGATAAAGCGGCGGTAGGTTTCGACTTCGGGAAGTTCGGGCACTGTGTTGGGGAAATGTTTTTACTGTTGAAAAGACCGTCATGCAGAGCGCAGCGAAGCATCATGCCTGCTACCAGTAATTCCTTTTCTTCTGATTGGATTACTAACTGCGGGCAAGATGCTTCGCTGCGTTCTGCATGACGGTTTAACAGTCCAAACTGCAACCTAGTTGCACTCCCCCGCCTACAAATCCCCACGCAGTCCGCCTTCCAGCACCACCACGCCGGTGCCGCCAATCTGCACCGATTCAATCGCCTCGCGCGAACCGCCGATGCGAACCTGCACCGTGCCGGCGCGGCCCATGTCGTGGCCCTGCTCAGCAATGAACTCGGGCGAATTGAGGTAGCCGTGGTGCCAGAGGTAGGCCGCCATGCCGCCCGTGGCCGAGCCCGTGACGGGGTCTTCCGACACATCGGGCGGAGTGCCGAAGTGGCGGGCGAACGTGTGGCCTTCCGCAGTCGCGCCGCCCAGGCAAAATAGGTGCGGACTGAAAAAGTCGCTTTCGGCCCGGTAGCGGCCCAGGGCGGCAGCATCCGCTACGTGGGCCCGGCGCAGGGCAGCGTGGTCGCGCAGCAATATCATGAGTTGCGGCGTGCCGGTGCTCACCGTCTGGATGGGCGCGCCGGGCAGCAGGTCGTCGGGGGTGAGGCCGAAGAGTGGCAGTACGGTTTCCGGCGCGTGGGTGGCCCCAAAAACGGGCCGGCGCTGCGTCATCCAAATCATGGCCGGCGCGCCAGTCGCGCCCGACAGCACATCCACCCGAATGGGGCCGTGCAACAGGTGCAGCGTGAGCGTCAGGACTTCGCCGGAGGCGGGAAGCGCCACGCGGCCAGCGTGCAGCAGCGCCGTAACCGTGGCAATGGTGGGGTGCCCGGCCAGCGGAATTTCTTCGGCCGGCGTAAAGAAGCGCACCGTGAATTCGGTGCTGCCGGGTGCGGCACGGTTCACGAAAGCCGTTTCCGACTGGTTGAACTCACGGGCCAGGCGCTGGCGCAGGCCAGTGCCGAGGTTATCGGCATCGAGCACCACGGCGCAGGGGTTACCGCGCAGGGGCTCGGTGGTGAAAGCATCAATCAGCAGAAAAGGCAGCGAAGACATAAGCAATGAACTGGTGGGATAGGAAACCGGCCACGAAGGAACGACAGCCCATCAGAACCAGCCCTGCCAGCCCACAAAAAAGCCGGCCCGCGGACGTGCGAGCCGGCTTTTGATTGCTGTACATGCCGCTTTACATGGTATCGGTATCGTGCAGCTTGGCTACACGCTGGCCGGCCTTGTCGTACACATCGCCGCGGGCGGTGATGAACAGGCGGCGCTGCTGGCCGTCGGTGAGCACGTAAGGGAAGGTTTCGCTGGTAGTGCGGGTGACGCGGCCCACCACTTCGGCGTTGTCGTCGTCATCCACGCGCACCACTTTCAGGGCATTGGTAAGGTAGTAGCGTTGGCTGGGGTCGTTGCGGAAGGTGAGCTGGCCCACGAGACGCACGGCATCGCTGCTGTTCTGGCCCACCGCTACCATTTCGCCGGCATCATCGGTCGGCACGGAGGGATATTGGCGCACCTGGCGGGCAGGGGCTTTGCGGGTCGGCGGGGCCATGGGCGCGGCGGCAATCGCGGCCGGGGCCGCCGAAGGCGCGGCAGTGCGGGCACTGGCCACAATCTGACCGTTAGCACGCTGCCAGCCCTGGCTGATGGCCGTGAGGCGCGGCGTGCGGCCGGGGTGCGTGGCGGAGCCCTCATCATCGGCCACGGTGGCCATGGCGGCCTGGGCCTGGGCCAGGCTGGCCCCCAGCTTGCGCAGCACGAAGCCGGAAAATTCGTCGGCCTCCAGCTCGTCGGCAGGCTGCGAGCCGCCGGCGCGCAGGGTGTGGCCGTTGAGGTGGTGGCCCATTTCGTGGGCCAGAATGCTGATGCCGGCCCAGTCGGTGTGGCCGGCGCGGTTCACGGCGTTCAGAAAATCGGGGTTGTAGAGCAGGTAGCGCTGGCCGTCGTAGACCACGGCGGCGGCGTTGTCGACCTCCCGCGTGGCCCGCAGCTGGAAGCGGGCTTTGAGGCCCACGGCGTCGGTGATTTCGCGGATAACGTCGGTGGGCGCGGGAGCAGTTTGGGCCTGCGCGGGCGCAGCCAGGGCCAGCGGCAGCACGAGCAGCAGTGGAGCCGTCAGGCGGCTGATAAAACGGGGGAGGAAAGCCATATCGGGAAGGAGAAGGGAAATGACTGTTAATTCAAACCTAAAGGCAAGTGCAATGCCAGCTTTCAAGGCGGATAATCCGCTTTTATAGCCGGCCTCCAGGGGCCGAAGCAACGGTAAGGCCGGGGCTACAGCGCAATCTTAATCAAGCTAATAATCAAGCAACGGCAGCGCTTCCTTTTATTGCGTTGTCATTGCCCACAGCCCGCCCGTGAGCATGGGGGGCTGGCTGTTGAAATAACGATTTTGTCCTGTTGGCAGTTCATTAACTGAGAGTCGGGACCGGGCAAAAAGGGTTGCGTGATTCCGGCTGCGCAATGGCCTGGAGTAGCTTTGCGCCCCGGCCGTCGTAGCCCGACTAGTTTCCCATTTCGCATTGATGAACCAAGCCCATCTGCACCTTATTGTCAACCATGTGCCCATCGTGGGGAGCCTTTTTGCCGCCGTGCTGCTGGGAGTAGGCGTCCTGAAGCATAATCTCGACCTGACCAAAGCCGGCCTGGTGGCCGTGCTGGCCGCCGGCCTGCTGTGCCTGCCGGCCCAGCTCACGGGCGAGGGCGCGGCCGCCGTTGCCCAAAACCTACCCCGCGTAAGCCGCGCCCTCATCCACAACCACGAGGCCGCAGCGGAGCTGGGTTTTTGGGTGTTGGAAGCAGCGGCGGCGCTGGCGCTGTTTGGGTTGCTGTTGCTGAAAAGCGCTTCGCCCAAAGCCCGCTTAGTGGCTCTGCTGGCACTGGCGGCCACCGCGGTCAGCTTCGGCCTGTTGGCCCGGGCCGGCAACCTCGGCGGCCAGATTCGGCACACCGAAATCCGCGAGGGTTTTGGCACTGCCGATGAGTTGTAATTGATGAGTTGTAATTTTTCCTAACCCAAGCTCCTACCCTTTCGCATGCCCTTTCCCTTCTTTGGCGACGATAAATCGACTGTGGCGCGCCTGCTGGCCACCCTGCCCCAAACCGGCACGCTGGACTGGATTGGCCAGCGTCCGGTGCGCCGCGAGCCGCTCGTGGCGGTGCCCGAGGCAGAGCTGAAAACCGACTCCCACATGCTCGGCGACCACGCCCGGCCCAAAGCCGGCGGCAAGCGCCAGGTCACGCTTATTCAGCAGGAGCACCTGGCGGCGGTGGCCGGCTACCTGGGCCTCGATGCGCCGCTGGACCCGGCCCGCCTGCGCCGCAACCTGGTAGTGCGCGGCCTGAACCTGCTGGCCCTCAAAAACCGCCAGATTCGCATCGGCGAGGACGTGATTCTTGACATCACTGGTGAGTGCCACCCCTGCTCGCGCATGGAAGAAGAGCTGGGCCCCGGCGGCTACAACGCCATGCGCGGGCACGGCGGCCTCACGGCGCACATCGCGCAGGGCGGCATTATCCGGGTGGGCGACGTGGTGCGGGTGGTGAGTTGATTTTTATGAATATTTTCTTATTTTTAAGCGCGTTGCAGGCATCGGGCGAACGGCTCAGGCATACTTTGCCAACTTGTTTTCATCCGGGCACCGGGCCGAAATCGTATGTGGCGCCAACGGCAGCGCGGCCAGCCTGCTCCTGTTGGTTTTAACCCCTCCATTTTCTTTTACCCTATGTCCAAACTCCTACTTTCGCGGTCTGCTTCGGGCCAGCGACTAAGTCGCTTTCTGCGCCTTGCCCTGAGTGCGGTGCTGCTGCTGACTGGCCTGGCGGCCCGGGCGCAAACCACCATTTATGGACTCGGCACGGTCACCCAGACCTTTGCCTACTCGCCCCTTTATCCGGCCGGCGCCACGGCGGGCTCGCAGGGCCTTGCTGCATTCGACCCGGCAACCGGAGGCCCCAACAACAACTTATTCTTAATCACGGGCGTGGTGGGCAACCAGAAACTGGTGGGCATTGACTTTCGTCCTCTTACTGGTCAGCTCTACGCCCTGGGCTACGACCCGGCCCTGACAACCGACAACGCCCAACTTTATACCCTTAACCCCAGAACCGGGGTGGCCACGGCCATGAGCGCCTCGCCGATTTCCCTGACTCTGGGCGGCGCTACGGAGCGCATCGGCTTCAATTTCAATCCAGTAGCCGACCTGGTGCGGGTGATAAGCTCCAACGATGCCAACTACCGGATTAGCCCGGTAACGGGCCTGGTCGTAACCACCGGTGGTGTTGATGGGCCGCTGGCCTACGCGGCCGGCGACCCCAACGCCGGGCTCAACCCGAGGGTGGGCGGTGCGGCTTACACCAATTCGTTTGCCGGCGCGACCAGCACCATTCTTTACGATGCTGAGAACAAAAATGACCTGTCGGCACCGTCCGGCATTTTGTCGACGCAGTCGCCGCCCAATAATGGCACGCTCAATACGCAAGCCGATATCAGACTGGGCTCGAACAGCGGCCCGTTTTATGGCATTGACGCGGCGGCCCGCATCAACATTGACATTTTCTGGACCGGAACTTACAACAAGGGCTATTTGCTGGAACTAACGGCTCCTAACGGTTCGGGCTATTCGAGCAGCAACCTCTACGATTTGTCGCTGCCGGCCAGTGCAACCAGCCCGCCCGACCCCACCAACACCAACCCAGTCGGCTACGGCAGCAACAAGCGCACCTTGGTGCCCGCCAACTCCCTGACGCCGTTCAATCTGCTGTCGATTGCCGTGGCCCCCACGCCCACCATCACCAGCCTGTCGCCTCCCTCGGCCGAAGTGGGCACGCCCGGCCTGACGCTGACCATTAACGGCACGGGCTTCGTGAACTCGACCACGGTGCAGTTCAACGGTTCGGACCGGACGGCCACCTACGTATCGGCCACGCAGCTGACGGCGGTGTTGACGGCTGCCGACCTGGCCACGGTGGGTGCTTACAACGTGACCGTTACCAACCCGCCTTTCCCGAACACGCCGCCCTCGGCCCCGGCCACGTTTACGGTGACGCCCACCTGCGCGGCGCCGACCAACCTGACGGCGGGCAGCATCACCAGCAGCTCGGCCACGGTGTCGTTCACCGGCAACAGCTCGGCCACGAGCTACACCGTGACGACCTCGCCGACGACCACCACGCAAACCCTGCCTGCTACGGCTACTTCGGCAACCCTCACGGGCCTGACGCCTAATACCAGTTACACGGTCAGCATCACCACCACCTGCCCGAGCGGCACTACCGGCCCGGCCACCGTCACCTTTACCACCAGCCCGGCGGCCGCCACCCTGGCCGTGAGCCAGGGCGCCACCAGCTACCCCAGCGGCGGCACGGCCTATAGCTTTGGCAATCAGACGTTGAACACGACCAGCCCGGCCATCTCCTTCACCCTCACCAATGGTGGCACCGACCCGCTGGTCATCAGCGGCATTTCCACCACTGGCGACTTCGCCGTGAGCGGTACGGCCCCGACCAGCGTGCCCGCTGGCGGTACGGCCATCGTGAATGTGACTTTCACGCCTACTGCGGCCGGCACTCGCACGGGCACGCTGGTTATCAACTCAAGCGCCACCAACGGTGCCACGTACACCGTGAACCTGACCGGCAACGGCCAGGCCGCCGCCCCCAGCCCGCAGATTGCCGTGAGCCAGAGCGGGACCGGCATTGCTAACGGCGGCACCTTTACAGGGTTTGCCAGCACGCAGCAGGGCAGCACGTCGGCACCGGTTACGTTCACCATCAGCAACGGCAGCACCACGGATGCCCTTACGCTGGGGGCTTTCACCTTCAGCGGGCCGTATGCCCTGAGCGGCGCGGCCCCGACCAGCGTGGCCCCGGGCGGCACGGCCACATTCAGCGTCACGTTCTCGCCCACGGCCACCGGCACCAACACCGGCTCGGTGAGCATCGCTAACAACAGTCAGGCGAATAACCCCTACGTTATCAATTTCAGCGGCCAGGGCACTTCGCAGGATTTGGTGGTGAGCACGCCGCAGGCCGTGCAGGGCAGCTACCGCAACGTGACCATTATGGCTCCCAACGGCATTGCCACGCTGAGCGGCATGCTAACCGTGAGCGGCACGCTGGCCGTGCAGGCGGGCGGCTCGCTCATTCAGAACTGCCAGACGATTACCGGTGGAGGTAATTTCGACCTGCAAGCCGGTGGCGGCATTGCCATCTGCGACGCAGCCGGTATTGCGACCAGCGGCGCCGTGGGCGCGGTGCAGGTAACGGGCTCGCGCAGTTTTAGCCCGCAGGCTAGCTACCTCTACAACGGCACCGTGGCCCAGGCAACCGGCACGGGCCTGCCCGCACAGGTGCTGAACCTGGGCGTGCTGAACACCGCAAACGTGACGTTGACCCAGGCCGTGGCCGTGGCCGGCGTGTTGCGCCTGCAAAGCGGCAACCTGAACACCGGCGGCCGCACGCTGACGCTGCTGTCGTCGGCAGCCGGCACGGCACTGGTTGATAATACAGGCGGTGCAGTGGTTGGCACGGCCACCGTACAGCGCTACATCGACCCGAGCATCAACGCCGGGCCCGGCTACCGCCACTACTCGTCGCCGGTGGCCAACTCGACGGTGGCCGACCTGACCACGGCTGGCTACACGCCGGTCATCAACCCAAGCTTTAACACCATCGGCAAATCGGTGCGGCCCTTCCCCACGGTGTTTAGCTACGACGAGACGCGCGTGAACAGTAGCGGCAGCGCCGGCACCATTGATTTCGACAAGGGCTACCTGTCGCCTAACTCGCTCTCGGATGCGCTCAACCCCACCCAGGGCTACACGGTAAACATTTCGGCGGCGGCCAACGTGGACTTCGTGGGCACGCTCAACAACGGCAATTATACGGCCAGCAACCTCACCCGCGGCCCGTACACCGATGCCGGCTGGCACTTCCGCGGCAACCCCTACCCCGCCCCACTCGACTGGCAGGCCATGGTTAATGCCGGCCGCCTGACGAACATGGAAAATGCCCTGTACGTGTTCAAGAGCAACGGCCTGTACACCGGCACGTACGCCAGCTACATCAACGGGGTGGGAGCGAATGGTGGCACCAATATTATCCCGTCGTCGCAGGGCTTTTGCGTGCGCACCATTGCGGCCGGGCAGATGGGCAGCATCGCCTTCACCAATGCCGAGCGCCTCACCACTTATAACAACACGCCCTTTCAGCGCGGCACCGCCGACACTCGCCCTCAACTCACGCTGAGCCTGCGCAACGCCACCGCCGCTACCCAAACGGCCATTTACTTCGACCAGGGCGCTACCTCTGGGTTTGATGCTGCTTTCGATGCCGTGGCGCTGCCCTCCTCCAATGGCTTGACTCTCGCCACCGATGCCAATGGTCAGACGGCTTCCATCAACGGCCTGCCCGCCCTCGCCGGCGCTGCCGATGTAGTGCTGCCGCTGTACCTGAGCGTGGCCACCGCCGGCACGTACACGCTGGCCGTTGATAACCTCGCCAACCTGCCCGTCGGCTACCACGCCTACCTGCGCGATGCCCTCACCGGTGCTTACACCGACCTGGCTACTACGCCCACCATCAGCCTTACACTGGCGGCCAATGCTGCGGCCGCCGGCCGCTACGCCGTGCTCTTCAGCACGCAGGCCCGCGTGCTGGCCACCGCGCCCGCCGCCCTGGCCCGCCTGGCCAGCGTGTACCCCAACCCAGCCCACAGCTCGGCCACGCTGCTGCTGCCCGTTGCGCTGCGTGGCACGGCCGCTACGGCCGTATCGGTAGTTGATAACCTGGGCCGGACGGTGCTCACGCGCACCCTGGCCGCAGGCACCGCCGAAACCCTGGACCTACCGCTGGCCGGGCTGGCTCCCGGCATCTATTCGGTGCAGGCCCGCACGGCGGCCGGCCTCGTAGCCAAGCGTCTGGTAGTGCAGTAAGGTTGCTGTCTTTTCTGGGATAAAAAACACAGAGCCCCGGCCGCATTGGCCGGGGCTTTGTGTTACGGGATACCCTTCATCCCCGAATTAAAAAACCTCCCGCCAAAGGCGAGAGGCTTTCCAAGCTATGAAAACAACTGTCCCCTGTAAGAGACACGTAGTTATGTACGCGCGGTACCAAGGGTTTGGATTGCCGGGCGGCAGTAATTAAGCGCCGTCCATCCGCACAATTTTAGGGGTGAAGGAGCCGAGAGCATCCACGAGTTCGCGCTGGTGGGCCATTACCTGCCGAATGTCCTTGTAAGCCGCCGGAGGTTCGTTGAGGCCGCCGCAACGCCCGGAACAGCCCCCAGATACGCGACCAGATTATGGCCCAGCTCATGCAACGCACCACCCCGCCCTCGCGCGAGGATATCCTGTCCGTTAACCGCGCGATGGAAATCGATAACTCCAAACAAGACTAAGCGCGGGGCCACTGGCCGAATTGCTCAGCCTGAAAAGCGGCTACCGCAACTTTTGCGGCTGGATGCAGCTTGTATCCCGCTGGCTCCTTCCTGCAATTGAAGCGAGGAGACGGTGAGGCGAAACGCCTGTGGTTTTCAAATTCAAATAAAGAAGCAATGCCCATTCCTGTCGATGGTACCAGCCACGCGGTTAAGCAACCGGTCGCCTATTCCATTTTAGACCTTGCCATCGTGTCACAAGGCAACACAATACAGCAGACCCTGCACGACTCGCTGGCCCTGGCCAAGGCCGCCGAATCCGATGGCTACACCCGCTACTGGCTGGCCGAGCACCACAACTCCGACAACATCGGCAGCAGCGCAACCTCCCTGCTCATCGGCTACGTGGCCGAAAACACGACGACCATCCGCGTGGGCTCGGGCGGCATCATGCTCCCCAATCACTCGCCCCTGATAGTGGCCGAACAGTTCGGCACGTTGGCGCATTTATACCCGGGCCGCATCGATTTGGGGCTGGGCCGGGCACCGGGTACCGATTCGCAAACCGCGCAGGCCATCCGGTCAGATTTCATGTTGGCTGCTCGCTCCTTTCCCCAGGAAATTGGCAAAATCCAGGAGTATTTTTCGTCGGCAAACAAACAAGCAACGGTCAGGGCACCAGTTGCCGAGGGCACCGAAGTCCCGCTTTACATCCTGGGCTCCAGCACCGACAGCGCCCACCTGGCGGCCAAGCTGGGCCTGCCCTATGCCTTCGCCAGCCACTTCGCCTCCACCTACTTACACCAGGCGCTGAAGATTTACCACGAAGAGTTTACGCCTTCGGAAGTTCTCAAGCAGCCCTACACCATTGTGGCCATCAACGCCTACGTGGCCGATACCGACGAGGAAGCCCGGCAGCTGTTCACCACCCTCATCCGCATGTTCGTCGCGCTACTAACCGGTGGGGCGAGAGTGCCCTTGCAGCCGCCCACGGAAATGACCGAGGAATTGGAAGGCATGTGGCATCATCCTTCCGTACAGCAAATGCTGAAATATTCCTTTGTCGGCAGCAAGCAAACGGTGAAGAAGCAGCTACAAGCGTTTCTGGCCGAAACCCACGCCGATGAGCTCATCACCGCTTCCGCCATGTACGCGCCGGCAGACCGACTGAAATCCGCCCGACTGTTTGCGGAGATTATGACGGAGCTGAATGGCCACAGCTAACCAGCCAGCAGGCACTTGGCTACGGCAGTTCAGGGCAAAAAATCGGCCCTTGCTAATGGTAGCAAGGGCCGATTTTCAGTTATGAGTGGATTACTAAGCCACGCGAGATGCTTTGGCAAACTCAGCATGACCGGCTTTTTTGCATGGTTCTAAGCCCCGTCCATCCGAACAATCTTCGGCGTGAAGGAGCCCAGCACGTCCACCAGCTCGCGCTGGCTGGCCATCACGGTGCGGATGTCCTTGTAGGCCATCGGCGCTTCGTCGAGCCCGCCGCCGATGAGTTCGATGCCGTGGTCGGCGAGGTACTTGCGCACCTGCGCTTCGCCCAGCTCGGCCTTGGCCCGGGTGCGCGACATGAGACGGCCCGCCCCGTGCGAGGCCGAAGCCAGCGACTCAGCCACGCCCCGCCCGCGTACAATGAAACCGGGCGCCGTCATGGAGCCGGGGATGATGCCGAGCACGCCCGCGCCGGCCGGCGTGGCCCCCTTGCGGTGGGTGATGACCTCGCGGCCGTCGGCCAGCCGCTCCTTCCAGGCGAAATTGTGGTGGTTTTCCACTTTCGCCAGGGGTTTTTCGCCGAGGGCGCGGGCCAGGCGGCGGTGAATCTGCTCGTGGCAGGCCGAGGCGTAGTCGCCGGCCAAGGTCATGGCGGCCCAGTATTCCTGGCCGGCTTCGGTGTCGAGGCCAAGCCAGGCGAGGTGCTGCGCTTCGCCGGGCAACTGGCACACGTCTTTGGCGAGCTTGGTGTAGCGCTCAGCGATGCCCGCGCCCAGGCCCCGCGAGCCGGAGTGCGAAAGCACGCCCAAGTACTGGCCCACGGGCACGCCCAGTTCGTTTTCAACGTCGGTGATTTCCACAATGCCGAACTCCACGAAGTGGTTGCCGGAGCCGGAAGTGCCGACCTGCTCGGCGGCTTTGTCGAGCTTGTTTTTCAGGAAGGGAATTTCCTGAAACTCGGGCCGGTCGAGCACGGCATGGTCCATCCGCTGGCCTCGCTCGAAGCCCCGGCCGCTGCCGAAACGGGTGTTTTCGAGCAGCAGGCTGCGCAGCTCCTGGGTGCGCTGGGTCAGGTATTTGGGCGGCAAGTCGAACACCGACAACGCCATGCGGCAGCCAATATCCACGCCCACGGCGTAGGGAATCACCGCGTTGTCCGTCGCCAGCACGCCGCCGATGGGCAGGCCGTAGCCGTGGTGGGCGTCGGGCATGAGCGCACCGGCCACGGTCACGGGTAATTTCATGGCCGTTTCCATCTGGTGAATCGCGCCCGGCTCGATGTGCTCGGCTCCGAATACGGTGTAGTCCTTGCGCTCTACCAGGCTGATATGGCGGTTGGGCGGCGGCAGCAAAGCGGCAGCCGTATGGCTCCAGTCGAGGTGCGTGAGGTAATCGGTGGGATTGGCAATGAGTTGACCTAGCAAAGCCAGCTGGTCGGTTTGGGAGAGTTTTTTGAGGTGCTTGCGCTGCAATTGAGCCAGCGCGAGCCCGATGGCCCGACCTTCAGGGAACCCGAGGGCGCGAAGGTCGTTGCCGCGTAATATGTTGGCCATAAAAATGGTTTTTGCACGTGGTGGCGGCGCCTATTGAGGCCGCCATCGTTGATGAAAAGAAAAATAAAACGAGCCGGGCAAAAAGGCGCATCGCCTACAAATGTGCTCTAACCAACTGAGCTACTGCGAGCCGAAACTCGCAGGCCGGCCTCGAACCGACGACCCCATCGTCCCTAACGAAGTAAGGCGGTGCTACGGCACCGACCCGTTTTATTCAGAAAAAATGCCGGAGCAACAGGCAGCCTGCGTTGGGCCAAAAGGCGACGTGATAGGGTCGAAGGAACGCAAGCCTACGGCATCCGGCAATAAAAATCAGCCTGTAGCGTGGACTCTGCGAGTCCGCGCCGGGGCTACTCAATGCGCGGACTCGCAGAGTCCACGCTACAATATCCTGTAATATCCTGTCCGGGGCAACAGGCGCCCGGCCTCCTAGTCCTGCTCTAACCAACTGAGCTACGAAAACCACCTCACGGCAACTTTCGGCGGGGCTCGAACCCGCGACCTGGGCAATCACAGTGCGAAGTATGGCCGGGCTACGACACCCGGACAGGGGTTGAAAAAATTGTTTCCGGCTGGGGCAACAGGCACCGGGCCAGCTGGCGCGGCCCTACCAATGCGCATTCGCCCTGCCTCACGGCAGCACTTCGGGAGTCGAACCCGCGACCGCACCTCATTTGGAGCGAAGGAAGGCCCGGCTACGGCACCCATCCGGAAACATATTTCACCCGGCATTCTCCGAAAATTCGGGGCAACAGGCAGCAGGCGTGTCAACCGTGGCCGAGGCCACAGAAGGGGAGTCGAACCCTAAGCGGAACTCCCGAAGAAGCCCCCTTTCAGCAGCGAAGTATCGCCCGCCTACGGCACCCGAACCATAACGGAGTTGGCCGAGGTGGGATGCGCCCTCGCATGCGAAAGGCGGCATCCCGGTCGGCGACTGCCCCAGGTGGGCAGCCGTCTTCCTCATGTCGGCAGTTTTTAAACGTAAGTCATGTCGTTTTTATTATGAGAAAGCAGTAAGCAAGGGGAATGAGCGGCGGGCTACGTAAGTGAAGGGACTCGAACCCTCGCCGCCGAAGCGGCCACCCAGCACCCCCGAAGTAGGCCACGCCTACGCCACCTTGCGCCGCGCGGCCGGGGGTTCCGCTTTATTGCCCGGCCGTTTTTGCATCAGGTTTTACAAGTCAATTTTCTCGATTTCGCTCAGCGCCGAGCCGCCGTTATCCAGCGCGCTGAGCACGTCGAAAACTTTGTCGGACCAGCCGGCGATGAGGGCCACGCCCGTTTCCGGGCGCACCTCCAGCGGGGCGGTGCCGTGTCCGGCCAGGTCGAAGAGGTAGAGGCGGGCGTTAGGGGCCACGGTGCGGCGGTAATCCGCCCAGATTCGGCCGAATACGCCCCCATCGCCGGTGCTATTCCAGAGCTGACAGTCGGTGAAAATCATCACCTTGTCCACCACCTCGCGGCGCAGCAACAGCTCCTGCACAACCAGGTGGCCGTTGGTGGAATAGCCCACTTCGCCTTCGCGCTGGTAGAGCTCGTCCACGTTGCGCAGCACCGGGCCGCGGGGCAGGCTGATGCGCTTCCAGACGTTGCCGAACATGCCGGTAATCACGTTCTGGCAGCGGCTCTGCAGCAACATGCTCAGTACCAGGCCCACGTCGTAGAGCAGCACTTTGCTGCGGGCCGAAATGGGTTGCTGCATCGAGCCCGACACGTCGCAGGCCAGCACCACGCGAGTATCGTGCCCGAAACCGCGCAGGTTCACGGCGCTGTGCGCAATGGCCGTTTCCAGAGCCGCCAGCACGCCGGCCACGTAGCCGCTCGGCAAGGCTTTCACCTCACGGTAAGCGGCCAGGAAGCGGAACGGAAGCTGCTTGCTGCGCGCCACCGCAAACCGGTCGGCCAGCGTGTCGCACACTTTCTCCATCGTGGCCGCCGAAACCTTGGCTTCGAGGATGTTGCGCAGGTTGCGGAGCAAGGCCATGTAGCCCAGCTTGCCACTGCCAATCAACGTTTCCCACGTCTGGCGGACGGCCGTTTGTCGGTCCGCATCAGTGGCGTAGGTCCCCTGCCCTACCGCCGACAGCTCGGTTTCCCAGGTGTAGGGCGTGGGCAATTCGCCGCGCACCAGCTGGTTGAACAGCGCTTGCTGGGCCTCATCCTTGGCATTGGGGTGCACGAGGAAGAGGGCATCGCGCAGGCGCACCGCGCCATCACGGTCGTACTTGGCCAACTGGTAGCCGTCGAAACGGTTAAAGCTGAGGGCCAGGCCTTTTTGCAGCTGCTTGGAAAGGCGGTTGAGGATTTTGGTCCCGCTCCGGGCATTGGCCTGGGCGTAGAACGCCAGCAACTCCGTGATTTCGTCGGGGCGCTGCACCACGCGGGCCACCAGGCGGCTCACGAGGCTGTCGCCGCGGTGCAGGCGGGCCAGTTCCACGCACAGCACCAGCGGCACCGAGCGCAAATTCAGGCTCTCACGGGCATACACTGCCAATTGCGCCACGAACCGGGGCTCGTTCTTGCCCACCAAATCGCGCAGACGCTGCAGGCAGGTATCGGCTTTTTCGTAGAACTGGTCGCTGAGCGCAGCCGTGGCTACGGCGACGTACAGCTCCAGCTGCGGCGTGAGGGTGAAGGCGGGCGCCCCCTCGTGGTTGACGGTGGGCGCGCTGTTTCGGGAGAAGAAGTTGAAGCGCATATTGGGGAATTTTGAAAGGATTTGGGGTTGTAGAGCACGTTGCGTCATGCCCATCTGGCGTCAGCTAACTGCTTATCTAAGCGTATTTCGACATCACCAGGCGGGCCTGGTCAAGCCATTGTTTGATGCAGATTTCCTCGGCGTCGGTCATCCAGCGGTTGTGCTTGCCGCGCACCTGCACCACGGCGCGGTTGGCTTCCACCTCCAGCGTCAGGCTGCGCTGGCCAGCCACGGTGAGCGAAAAGATGCCGCACCGGCCCCGGCGGCAGGAACTCAGATAAGTGGCCACGCAGTGGTGCAGGGCCTGGCCTTCGTCCATGAGCTGGCCGTAGGTAGTCAGTTGTACAATTCGCACACTGCCAGTCTCATAGTTGGGCACCGGCAAGCCGGGCCAGCAGATACTGGCATCGGGCAGCACGCCGCCCGATTGGCGACGCGTCCGGGCCAGCCCCCGGTGCCAGGCTTCCGTTTGGGCCAGCACAGAGGCCATGCTGCGCCCCTTAAGGGTGAAGCCCGGCTGGGCTGGTTCCATCCCGATGCCCACGCTCCGCTTCTGGTGAATCCAGTCGCAGACGGGCCCAAAGTGGCACGGGTCGACCATGGGCGTGGCGAGGAAAAAGTCCACCACGCTCAGCCAGAAGTCGTCATCCACCAGCGGCGCTCGGCCCAGGCGCGATTCCATCACCACGCCCCACCACGCCAGCGCATCACGCGCTGCCAGCTGGGCGTAGCGCAAAGCTTCGCGAAAAGTGCAGCCGGCGGGGGCCTGCCGCATGCCGTGCTCCAGCCGTTTGCTGAGGGCCACGGGCAAGCCGGGGAAGCTGCGGAGAGAGTGCCCTTTGCCCAGATGAATGGTCAAATCGGGCAGGCTCACACCGTCCTCCACCAACGTCGGGCGCGTCCAGCTCTCAATCAGCCAGTCCGGCGTGTTGCCATAGCGGTCGAACAAGTGCTGCACCAAGCCGGTAAGCTGCCGGTACACGTTGCTGCTTTTGGGCTTCCAGTCGGCCACTTCGCGCACCCGCTCGGAGTAACGCTCGGTGAGGGCAGCCACGGCCAGGCCCAGTTCGGGCCGATGCAGCACACCTATTCGCTTGGTAGCCAAGGCTTGCAGCGCCGTGCGAATAACCGGGCGAATCTCGGCCGGCAGCACCGCCACGCAAATGGCGTACAGCTGCGACAGCACCGAATCAACGCCCACGGCCTCATACAATTGGTGGGGCGACGCAAACGAGAAAATAAAGTCAATTTGCCGCGACAGGGGCCATTTGCGCCAGTCGATGTGCCGCGAAAGCGCGACACCAGCTTGTTGCCAGCGGCGGGTTTCCGCTGAAATAGGTTTGTTACGGTTTGCCATAAAGCAGGGGCCTGCCCGCAGACAGTGCCTGGCTAGGTTTTCAAATAAGGAGAAGTGGGCGCACGCAGCTGGCGGCCCGTTTTCAGTTGGTTTTGCAGCCGCGCATTACGCGACCAATGGGCCGCCGACTGGCGCGACCGGCCCGCAGCAAGGGGCCGATATGCGGGAGGAGAAGCTAAGTAGCGCATGGTTGAAAAGAAGGAATAGGAAATGTGAAAAGGAGAAATTTAATTAATAAATCAGTGTGCAATAATTAACCAAACAGTGATTCAGCGATAATTCAATTTGAATTAGACGCACCTTTCCCGTTCAAATAAAAACACGTTTTTATTTGGGAATTACTGACACGAAAAAGCCCGGCTTTTGCGGGCCGGGCTTTTCTATTTCGCGTGGTTTATGCCGAAGTTATCGGCGCATCCAACAAAGAAGAAAAGCACAGCCACACCGTTTATCCTGGCCGCAATCGGACCGGAATTGTTTCGGCTCTGTCTGGTAATTGGGGCGGATAATTAGCATGGATTGAATGGGTAAGCGGCTGATAAACCGATTAACAACAAAAAACCCGAGCTGATGGGCTCGGGCGTGGCGGGTTTCAGCAGTGGCTGAAATCAGGCAAACGTACCGAGCGGAGACAGCCGTTCTGGCTGCATCTTATCCGAATTGCTGGTGAATGTCAGGTGGCGGTACATGGTTGTTTGCTTTTTGGTGCGACAAAGGTTAGCTATTAATTTTAATTGCGCAAATAATTTTTGAAAATAATTATTAATTATTTCTACAAAGTTTAATTCGACAGAAATTAACAGC
Source organism: Hymenobacter terrigena (assembly GCF_054776515.1). Taxonomy (NCBI): domain Bacteria; kingdom Pseudomonadati; phylum Bacteroidota; class Cytophagia; order Cytophagales; family Hymenobacteraceae; genus Hymenobacter; species Hymenobacter terrigena. The sequence goes on along the minus strand of NZ_BAAHBU010000003.1, from coordinate 569,844 downwards.
TTTTTGAAGCCTAATTAATTTCGCCAATGCAGCGCTCTTGGCTTCATCAACACGGCTGATGCAGGCACTATTGGGGGCGTTATTGCGTAAGCACCCGGCTGGTATTGGCATTTGTAGCCAGTCCCTGCCTGTGCTTTTTGTATATGCCCCGCCTCGCTACTTCCGACCACTACACCCTCGACCTCCCTGCCGGTCACCGTTTCCCCATCGCCAAATACGCGCTGATTCGGGAGCAGCTCCTGTGGCAGGGCATTGCCGAGCCGGGCGATTTCTACGAGCCCGGCCTCTGCGCTGAGGAAGACGTGTTGCGCGTGCACACCGCTGCTTACTGGCACCGCGTGCGCGACCTGCAGCTCACGCCCCGCGAGGTGCGCAACCTGGGCCTGCCGCAAAGCCCACAGCTGGTGCGCCGCTCGCTGAGCAGCAGTGCGGGCACGCTGCAATCGGCCCTGAATGCCTTGCGCGACGGCATCGGCCTGAACTTGGCCGGCGGCACCCACCACGCCTTTGCCGACCGCGGCGAGGGCTTCTGCGTGCTGAACGACCAGGCCATTGCCGCCGCGTATTTGCTGGCGCACGGGCTGGCGAACCAGGTTTTGATTGTGGACCTTGACGTACATCAGGGAGACGGCACGGCAGCCATTTTCCGCGATGAGCCGCGTGTTTTCACATTTTCGATGCACGCCGGGGCCAACTACCCGCTGCGCAAGGAGCAGTCAGACCTGGATATTCCGCTGGCGCTGGGCACCGGCGATGCCGATTATCTGGCGCAATTGACGGCCACGCTGGAGCCGTTGGTGGAGCGCGTGCGGCCCGATTTCATTTTCTATCAGGCGGGCGTGGATGTGCTGGCGACTGATAAGCTGGGCAAGCTGGCCCTCACACCCGCCGGCTGCCGGCAGCGCGACGAGCTGGTGCTGGGCCTATGCCGCGACCGCAGCCTGCCCGTGGCCGTGAGCATGGGCGGCGGCTATTCCGAAAAGCTAGCCGATATCGTGGACGCGCACTGCAACACGTTCCGGGTGGCGTTTGAGCTTTGGCCGTAACGACGGGCCGTACCTTTGCTATCTAATGAAAAAAGCTGATTCCGCGCATCCCGACCGCATTACCGTCCCAGCTCGCACCGATGAGCAACCCACCGGCACCCCTGCCCAACAGGCTTTCCGGCAGGCCATTCTCGACGTGGAAAACCTGCGCGAGCGGCTGCGCGACCTGCGCGCCGAGCAGGCCGAAGCCCGGCGACGCTACTGGCAGCAAGTAGGCCCGGCGGCCACGGCTGTGGTAGCAGCCCGCCACGCCCTGTATGCGCCACTGGAAGAAGCCCTGCTGCTGAGCTACTTCAGCCGCCTGGAAGAGGCCCAGATTACGGGCGTGATTCTGGGCAATGCCCATACGCTGGAAGACCGGTTTGGAGAAGATGAGGCGGCTATTATTCGTAAATATGCCCCGGCCGGACATCGCTCCGCCACGGCTAAAAGCACCGCCAAGCACAAAAAAGCCGAAGATTCGGCTTCAGAATTCATCCCCGACCCTACCCTGCCGCCGCACGAGCAGGCCGCCGCGGCCGCCCGCGCCCGCCGCAAAACCAAGGCCCAGCGCCAGCACGAAGCCGCCGCGCAAGCCGACCAGAAGCAGCTCGAAACCAACGCCAAAACCATTTACCGCCAGCTGGCCCGCACCCATCATCCCGACCTGGAGCGCGACCCCGAAAAGCAAGCGGACAAAACCGCCCGGATGCAGCGCATCACCGAAGCCTACGAGGCCGACGACCTCTACACGCTGCTCCAGCTGCTGGCCGAATCCGGTCCCGCCGACGCGGCGGCCGATGACGTGCTGGCCCGCTACACCCGCGCCCTGCTCCAGCAGCAAACCCAGCTAAAGCAGGAAATGAACGAGCTGAAATATGGCCCCAACGGCTTCGTCACGGCCTCGGGCAAAAAGCAGGAGCTGGAGCTGCGCCAGCTGAAGCGCGACCTGCGGGCCGAGGCCGAGTACGTGGCGCACATCGGCCGGATGCTGCTCGACACCGATGGGCTGCGCGAAGTGCTGCGGCAGCTGGCAGCCGAAGGACTGGAAACTATCTGAGCCGTGCTCAGCCAATAAAATCTACTGCCAGCCGTACCACATCGGCATCGCGCAGAATGCGGTTGTGGCCCAGGCCGCGCGTGGCGTGCAGCCGGGCACCGGGCCAGGCCGCGGCAATGTGCTGCCCTTCGGCGAAAGGGATGATTTCGTCTTCTTCGTCGTGCAGCACCAGCACTTGCTCGGCCCCGGTGCCCGGTCCTGCAGCGGCTACGGCGAACGAATCGGCCGTCCGCTTGGTGCTACGCTCGATGTGCTCGGCAAAGCGCTGCACCAAATCAGTGGGCAAATGCAGGAAATCGGCAAACCGCTCGGCTACTGGCCGCGGCCCTACCGGCGCGCTGATGAGCACCAGGCGCGGTAATGCCGCCCCCGCCGGCAACCGCACCGGCAGCCCCGCCACCGACGCCGCCCCAAACGAGTGCGCCACGATGGCGCGCACTTCCCCCAGCGTATTTACCACGGCCTGCACGGCCCCACCAAAGTCGGGGAGCGTGGTGCGCCGGCCGGCCGAAGCCCCGTGCGCCGGGCCATCCAAGGCCACCACGCGGTAGCCGGCCGCCAGCAATGGCCCCACCCAGGCGCGCCAGAAGCTGGCCCGGTGCTCCCAGCCATGCACAAGCAGCACGGCGGGCGCAGCAACCGGCCCCCATTCATACACGGCAATAGCGCCGCTTGCCGCGGCCACGGTGCGACGGCGGGCTTCGGCCAGCGCGGACGCTTCCCAGGCTTTAGTGGGCAGGCGGCGCGGCGTGGTAAATACCCGCCAGGCCAGCCGGAAGCCCAGGGCCGGAGCCACCGCCCACAGCGCCCCCAGCTGCCAGCGGACCCATCGCAGGCCCGCCGGCTCGGGGTAGCGCATGGCCACTACCGAAGGCGCGGCGGGCGTTTCATCAGCACACAAAAGGTAGGCGGGCGAAAAGGTGTTAATCATAAGGACGGTTGGTTTGATGCAAACAGCGGCTTTTGCAGTGGCCGCGGGTGGGTGGAAAACGCTAATGGGCAAACCGCAGAAAGAGACTCCCGACTACGCCAGCAGCTCCAGCCGCAGCTGGCCTACTATCACCTGAAACGGCGTTTCATCGTGCACGCGGGCCACTTGCAGCGCCCCGGTCAGCGTGGTGAGCACCTGCGCCGCCTTGGCCGCCGGGCTGCCCACAAAGCGCAGGGTGCCCGTGGCCCGGCCCACGGCCAGCACCTGGGCCAGCCACTCGGTCAGCTCGCGGTTGAAGGTGCGGAGCTCGGCCTGCATGGGCGCGGGCAGGGTCCGGAAATCGGCCGCGAGCGCCCCGAACAGGCACACGCGGCGCTCGTGGCCGAGGTGCGTGTCGTACACTGCCAGCAGGGCTTCGAATTGAGCGACGGGCGGCAGGTCGGCCACCCGAGGCAGGTCGCGCCACTTGCGCAGGCGGCGCAGCTGCCGGGCCACAATGGCCGTGCCCAGGTCGTCCTTGCTCGGATAATGGTAGTGAATGGCGGCCGGCTTCATCCCTAACTCCTTGGCCAAATGCTGGTAGCTGAAAGCATTAAAGCCACGCTCCAGCAGCAACGCTTCCGCCAGGTCGAGGATGCGGGTGCGGGTATCGGGAGGCAGGGTGGTGGGCAGAGTCGGGGTTATCATAAGTGGCACAAATATACCAATTTTAAACTTACTAATTAGTAAGTAAGTCAAAAACCGCCGGTTTTTCAACAAAAAAATCCCCGCCTGAGTTGGCGGGGATTCTTGCTGTAACAGGCTTAGCGCCGCCTTATTCGTCGTCCGAATGTTGTCCTAGCGCGTCCACAGCGGCTTGCACGGCTTCGGCGCGGTAGGCGGGCGCGGTGCCCGGGGCTTTCAGAAGGCGCAGCAGGCGCTGGTATTTCTGACGGCCCTCGGCCAGCATCTGCTCGCTCACTTCGATGGTGAAAACGCCGAAAGGCTCATTTTTTTGTACCCCGACCAACAGGAACCGCTCGGCGCGCAGGGCATCGGTGTAGAAGGCTGCCTGCCGGTCGTAGTCGTAGGCCGAGCACTGCCAGAGGAAATGGTCGGCATCGCGGGCGTTGGTGGTTTTGAAGTCGATGATGGTGAACGGCTCGTCGGGGTGGGCCACCACGAGGTCGGCCCGCAGCTTGCAGAGCGTGTCGGTGGCGGGCTCGGTGAAGAGTACGCTCACCTCCGGGGTGCCGCGCTCCAGCAGGCCAGCCAGATGCGTGTTGAGTTTCACGCCCTCCACCAACCACCACACCAGCGTGTCGTTCAGGCCGGGCTGGCCGGCCACGTAGTCGGCCGGCTCCAGCAGGGCGGTGTGGAAGGCCGTGCCAAAGCTTAGGGCGCCTTCGTTGGCGCTGGTTTGGGGGCGGGGCGGGCGGCCGTCGAGGGCATCGCGCAGGCGCGAGAGGTCGGAATTGGCAATGGCCGGCAGGGCGCGGTAGGTGTCGTAGTCGAGGCGCAGCAGGTCGGGCCGGCGGAAGGATGAGGCAGATTCGGGCACAGGATTCGGGATGGGTCGAAAAGGTAACAGAAAAACCCGCGAAATGGCTTCACCGACCGGCAACTTTGCCCGGCCATCAGCGCTGGCAAGTCGGCTTACGTACCCCTGAAATCAGCGGTTATTTTCCGCCCCGTTCGCGTCACCTTCTCCCCCCTTATCTCATGGCTTCCTGGATTCCCTACGCCTTGCTTTCGGCCCTATTCGCGGCCCTCACCGCCATTTTTGCCAAAATTGGCATCAAGGGTGTCGACTCGGATTTGGCCACAGCCATCCGCACGGTAGTGATTTTGCTGCTGGCCTGGGGCATTGCCATTGCGCGCGGGGCCACGGCCGGACTGCCGGCTCTCACGGGGCGCACGTGGCTGTTTCTGGTGCTGTCGGGGGTGGCCACGGGGGCATCGTGGCTGTGCTACTTCCGCGCCCTGAAGCTGGGACCGGTGGCGAAGGTGGCCCCGGTGGACAAGCTGAGCGTGGCGCTGTCGCTGCTGCTGGCAGTAGCCTTTCTGGGCGAAACCATCAGCCTGAAAGGGGCGCTGGGCGCGGGGCTGATTCTAGCCGGCACCGTGGTGCTGGTGTGGGCGTAAAATCCGGCCACGGATTAGTTAAATTACCCTATAGCGCCCTCGCTTCCCTGACCTCCAAAGTACCATTTCGGCCCCCTGCATTCATCATGCCGGGGGCTTTTTGCATTCAAGCAGCAGCAGCATCCTAATCAGCACTCGCTAACTAATCAGCACTTGCTAAAATTATTCTGGTGCGATTGCATCTTTTAAATATCACCTTACAATATACAATTATTTACGTATACTAATAACAAGTCAATATCCAATCCTCAACTAACCATTAAAGCCATGAAAAACCTTATCAATTACTTAGCTATGACCATTATGCTACTCCTTGGGAAAAGCTTCAGCAGCCACGCCCAATGCACGTTCACGGCCGTGAACAACGGCAACTTCTACGACCCTAATACCTGGCTGGCATCCGGCTCAGGATGCACCAGCAAGGCCCCCACTTCCAACAGCGACGATGCTATTGTCATTAATGGCTTCAATGTCGTGCTGAACGGCAATTACGCCGTAGCGAAAAACGGCTCTATTTCCTTGTTGGGCGGTGGCTCGCTGATTGGCGGAGCCGACCTGACCTTGGGCGACGGCACTGGCGGCCCCACCGCAACCCGCCTGATGGTGGGCGCGGGCAGCACCCTGCGCGTGGCCCAGCTAACCGTGGACAAAGCCAATGTGATGGTGACGGCCCAGGGCACGGCAGCGACGCCCACCCTGCTCAGCACCGACTGCAACCTGGTTTTGGTGAACTCCGACATCACCGATAACAGCCGGGTGATTATCAACGGCAGCATCGACCTGACCCGGGGCGGGGCCAACAACACCCTCTGCGGCACGGGCAGCGTGCGCATTGGCGGCTGCGTGTTCGGCAACAACGGGGCTACGCAAAGGCTGGCCAACAACTGCGCTTCTTCCCTTGTGACCGTCTGCGCGCGCGGCACCACTTCCGGCTGCCCCGGCCCTGCTGATGCCACCAACGCTTCGGAACAGGAGTGCCGGAGCTTGGCGGTGTGCACCGGCCCGCTGCCGGTCGAACTGATTTTGTTTACGGCCACGGTCACGAGCCGGCAGGGCGTGGCCCTGTACTGGGTCACGGCTTCGGAGAAAAACAGCAAGGAATTCGTGATTGAACGCTCGGCCGACAGCAAAACCTTCGATGCCCTGCGCACGGTGGCGGCCGCCGGCAACACCCAATCCCGCACCACCTACGACCTGACCGACGAACAGCCGCTCTTCGGTACCAGCTACTACCGCCTGCGCCAGGTCGATGCCGATGGCACCACGGCCTATTCGCCGGTGCAGGTGGTGCACCTGGGCAGCCCCAGCGCCGAGGGCCTGGCCGTGTACCCGGCCAGCCAGGCCCGGCAGTGGGTGGTGAGTACTAGCCTGCCCGCCCAAGTGCTGGCCGCTGGCCCGGCCACTGTGCGCGTGTTTGATGCCTTGGGCCGCAGCCAGCCGATGGACTGCATACCCGAAACCGGCCAAACCGGCCGCTGGCGGCTCGACCTGCACGCCCTGCCATCGGGCATCTACATCGTGCGGCTGGTATCGGCGGCCGGTTCGTTCAGCCAGCGCATCGCGCAATAGCTTTTATTGCATGAGCAACTAGCTCGTTAAGTGGCCACCCGGGCCTTTGAGCGCGGGTGGCCTTTAGGCTTTGGCCCAGCGCCACGTCAGTGACACGTTGAAGACGCGGCCTTCCACGGGTGCCCACAGCTCGCGGAAAACCGGGTTGTCCTGCGGGGCCAGCACTACTTTTTCCTGGCGCGTCTGGCGGTAGTCGAGCAGGTTTTCGCCGTTCAGGGCCAGCGTGAAATTGCCCGCGTGGTAGCGCAGCAGCGTGGCGAACAGTGGGTAGCCGGGCGTGGGGCGGCCATCGGAAAGGTATTGCTGGCCGATGTAAGAGGCTTCGAGACCCGCGCTAAAACTGTCCGTGAACTCAACCAAACCCACGGCGGCAAACTTGTGGCGGGCAGCCAGCGGCAGGTGCGGGTTGGCCGCGTCGTACTGCCGGCGGGCATCGGTGAAGACGTAGCCGAGGTAGAGCTCCGTTTCGTCGGCGCGCAGGCGCACGTAGGTTTCGAGGCCCCGCGTTGAGAGCGGAGCAGCCGCATTTTGCCAGGTAAGGTAGTTGGCCTGAAACGGCCCGGCAAACCCCAGCCCATTCAACACCAACGGGTTGCCCAGGCGGGTATAGAAGAACGACTGGTTCACGCTCAGCACCAGCGGCTCATCGAACCCATCAAAGCTATGCTGGTAGTTCACATCGCCGTTCAGGCCGGAGGAGGTTTCGGCGCTCACGCCTTGCAGGGCCTTCACGAGGGGATAATCCCGCTCGTCGAGGCTGTTGATGTAGGGCACCGGGGCGCGGTAGCCCAGCCCGCCGTTGAGGCGCGCCGTCACAGCATCGCTGGCCCGAAACAGCAGCGCGAGGCGCGGCAGCAGGAAATTGCCGTACTGGTTGTGGTGGTCGAGGCGCAGGCCGGCTTGCAGGCTCAGGCGCGGCAGCAGGCGCCAGTCGTCCTGGGCAAACGCGCCCAGCGTGTGGTAAGTGTAGGGGCTGCGCAACGGCGTAGCACTGCGGTTGAAGGATGCCAGCTGCTCGCCGTTCGCATTAAGGCCCACTACCAGGGTGTGGCGCGGGCCGGCCGCGTGCAGGTAGCTGGCCTCGGTGTAATAGGTGGTTTGGTAGGCGGTGAAGGCGTCGGAATTGGTGTTCACGTCGCGCACAAAGTCCGTGACGGTACCCTTCAGTGTAAGCCGGCCACCGGCCAGCCCGTCGTTGGTATAAAGCAGGTCGGCGGTATTACGCAGGCTGGTGTTGTCGACGTAGAAAACGTGCCCACTCACGGGGTCGAAGCCTTTTTTTAGCACCTCCAGGTCGCCGGCCCGGCGGCTTTCCAGCGTGCCGGTGTAGCCCAGCGCCACCTGGCTGTGGGCATTGGGGTAGAAAAACAGGCGCGGGTGCAGGTTGAGGTTCCGCACCCGGGGCACGTCCACGAAACCGTCGCCGTCCACATCCTTTTCTTTCTGATTGACCAGCCCCACAAAGGCCGAATACCCCCAACGCTTCCCTCGCCGGGCCGCAAAACCGTTCAAATCCGTTTCGCGCAGCGTCGTCTGGTTGAGGCTGGCCGCGTACTGCGGCGTGCCCAGCGTGGGCGTTTTGCTCACCAGGTTCACCAGCCCGGCAATGGCCCCGCCGCCGTACAGCGTCGAATTCGAACCCTTAATTAACTCGACCTGCCGCAAATCGAGCGGCGGCACCGTGAGCAGCCCAAACGAGCCCGCGAAGCCGCCGTAGAGCGGCACGCCATCGCGCAGAATCTGGGTGTACTGCCCCGGCAGGCCCTGTAAGCGCAAATCCAGATTGCCGGTGGTGGGCGAAGTAGGCTGAATTTGAGTGCCCGCAATGTCGCCAAACAGGCTGGCAATGCTGGCCGGCTTGATGCTGCTTTCCTCCTCCATTTCTTCGGCCCCCAGCACCTCTACCCGCGTGGGCAAGTCCTCGATGCGCGAATTGGTGCGGGTAGCCGTCACCAGCACTTCTTCCTCAATTTCGACGCCGCCCGGTGCGAGCATCAGGGCGAGTCTTTGCTCCGCCACTGGTGCCAGCACCAGACGCGGCCGGTAGCCCACCGCTGTGATGCGCAGCCGCGTGCCGGCCGCCGGCGCAGGGGCCAGCACGGCGGTGCCCGTGGCATCGGTGGTCGCGCCGATGTTGCTGCCGGGTACTACTACGCTGGCCCCAACCACGGGCTCGTGCCCCAGCGAGTCGCGTACCTGCACCTGCAGGGCTTGGGCGTGGCCGCCAACTGGCACCCCCGCTGCCACCAGCATTACCAACCAAAACCCGCTATTGAAAAGCCAAATTGTAAAACGAGAAACCATGCCGTTTTTTTTTTGCAGAATAATCCACAAAAATACAGGAGGTTATGCGGCCAATTTTATGCAAATTCTGTGGTATTGTATCCTCTGTGGTATTGTATCCAAAACCGACAAGTGCAGGCTTCCATACCACAGCTGCTTCAATAAATGGCATGAATAGCGAGGGGCCTTGACTTATTTAAACAGCTCGCTTCTTTCCCGCCACTGCCGCACTTTAGCCGCAATTTCGGCCAGTCCCAGGTTGTGAATGCTGCCCAGGTGCGTGGTCTGAAACTCGCGGTGCGGCACGTAGCTGCCGTCTTCCACGGCGCGTCCTACCTGCTGGTAAGCATCGCGAAACGGCACACCGGCAATGATGAGCTGGTTGATATTCTCAACCGAAAATATCGGGTCGTATTTCGCCTGCTCGATTACGCCCTCCTTAATCTTGATTTCGGGCAGCGCAAACAGCAGCATGTCCAGCAAGTCGGCGAACTGCATCATCGGCCCAAACAGCAGCTCCTTCAGCAGCTGGAAGTCGCGGTGATAGCCGCTGGGCAGGTTGCTGGTGGCCAGGATGATATCATTCGGCAGCGCCTGGAGGCGGTTGGCGTGGCCGCGCACCAGCTCAAACACGTCCGGGTTTTTCTTGTGCGGCATGATGCTGGAGCCCGTCGTAAATTCCTTCGGCAGCGTCACAAAACCCAAATCCTGGCTGTTGTACAGCACCAAATCATACGCCAGCTTGCCCAGCGTACCGGCCGCTCCCGCAATAGCAAACGCCAGCGTTTTCTCAGTTTTGCCCCGCAGCATCTGCGCGCCCACCGCACTCACCGCCACACTGCCAAAACCCATTTCCCGCGTCGTCATTTCGCGGTCAATCGGGAAGCTGCTCCCGAAGCCCGCGCCCGAGCCCAACGGGTTCTGGTCGGCCACCTTATGTGCCGCCTCAAACAGCGCCAAATCCAGCAGCAAATGCTCGGCATAGGCCGAAAACCACAGCCCGAAGCTGCTCGGCATGGCCGCCTGAAAGTGCGTGTAGCCCGGCAGCAGGTCGTTTTTGTGCGCCTCGGCCTTTTGCAGCAGCACTTCCGTCAGCGCCACTATTTTGGCTGAAATCTGCTCAGTATAATCCTTCAGAAAAAGCTGAATTGCCGTCAGAACCTGGTCATTCCGCGAACGGGCCGTGTGGATTTTCTTACCCGCATCGCCAAATTTCTCCGTCAGGTAAGACTCTATTTTGGAGTGCACATCCTCAAAGTCATCCTCAATTTGAAACGTGCCCGCTGCCACCTGCGCCAGCAACTCGTCCAGGCCCGTAATCAGCTGCTGCCGTTCTACTGCCGAAATCAGCCCCACCTTGGCCAGCATATTGGCCTGCGCTTTGGAGGCCCGCATATCGAACGGCGCAAGGTACATATCCAGCACCCGGTCCTGCCCCACGGTGAATTTCTCGATGGTATCGTTTACCGAAAATCCTTTTTCCCAAATTTTCATAGCGTCCTCTGGTAATTTAAAACCTAAAATCAGTCAGCAGCTCAATGTAATCCCGAATACCCGCGCGTATTTCGCTCACCAGAATAAACTCGTCCGGCGTGTGCGAGCGGGCACTTTCGCCCGGCCCCATTTTTAAGGTTTCAAACGGCATCATCGACTGGTCCGACAGCGTGGGCGAGCCATAAATCGTCTTGCCCATCGCCACCCCTTTTCTAATTAGCGGATGGTTTTCGCCAATACGCGAAGAGTTTAAATGGGTAGAGCGCGGCACAATTTCCGACTGCAATTTCTCACGCAGAAAATCAACAATCTCCTGGTTCTGATACAGCTCGTTTGTCCGCACGTCAATCACAAATTGGCAGCGGTCGGGTACTACGTTGTGCTGCGTGCCGGCGCTTATTTGTGTCACCGTCGTTTTCACCGGCCCCAGCAACGGCGACACCTGCGGAAAATGGTACTGCCGCAGCCACTGAATATCGTCCAATGCTTTGTAAAGCGCATTTTCACCTTCCTCGCGGGCAGCGTGGCCCGTTTTGCCGTGCGCCGTGCAATCCAGCACAATCAGGCCTTTCTCAGCAATTGCCAGGTTCATTCCCGTAGGTTCACCCACAATTCCCATCTCAATTTTACCAAATTCTGGCAGCACACTTCGGATTCCATTTGCGCCCGAAATCTCCTCTTCTGCCGTAATCGCGCAAATTAAATTAAATGCATTTGGCCTATTTTGAAAATACAGAAATGTTGCTAATAAACTCACGGCCGCCGCCCCGGCATCGTTACTACCCAGGCCAGTTAATTTATCGCCTTCCCACAGCGCTCCAAAAGGGTCATACTTCCACCCGGCACCCGCCTTCACCGTGTCGTGGTGCGAGTTGAGCAGAATCGTCGGCTTATCGGCATCGAAGTGCGACGAAACGGCCCATACATTATTCTGCCGGCGTTGCGCTGCCACACCATGTGCGGCCAGAAACTCCTGAATCAACGTTGCCGTTCCGGCTTCCTCCCGCGAAAACGAGGGCGTTTGAATTAGCCGGATTAATAAATCGACGGCATCATTGCTCAGCTGCGCTATTAATTCAGACATAGCGTCGTTTTCAACTCCTCATTGATGTACAAGGCGTGCTCAATAATAACTTTATCCACCCCGAATTGCAGCGCCTCAAAGGCATTTTCCAATTTTGGCAGCATTCCGTCGGAAATAATTCCGCTCTCCCTTAATTCGCCATAATTAGCGAGCGTAATTTTCTCAATCACCGATTTATCATCGCTGATATTTTCTAATACGCCGCGCTTCTCAAAGCAAAAATGCAGCGACACCGCGTATTCTTTGCTCAGCGCCTTTGCCAGCGAAGCAGCAATTGTATCGGCATTGGTATTGAGCAGTTGGCCGTGGCCATCGTGGTTGATGGCACAGAAAACCGGCGTCAGGCCGAGGCTCAAAAACTGCTGAATCAAGTCGGCATTAACGCTGGCCTCGCTTAAATCTCCTACAAAACCGTAGTCAATTTCCCGTACCGGGCGTCTCGTCGCCAGTATCACGTTACCATCGGCCCCGCTGAGGCCCAGCGCGTTGACGCCACGACCTTGCAAAGCCGCCACCAGCTGCTTGTTGGTCTTGCCCGCGTAGAACATGGTTACAATGTCCAACGTCGCAGCATCCGTAATTCGACGCCCGTTTACCATGCGCGGCGCAACGCCAAGATTTTTCATCATCTCACTGGCGCCTTTTCCACCGCCGTGCACGAGAATTTTCGGTCCGCTTATTTTGGAAAACAGGCGCACGAATTCCAACAAGTCGGCCTCGTTGTCAATTATACCGCCGCCTATTTTAAATATTTTCAACTCGGGCTTCATCACAGCTTCACATACGCGCAAACTCCAAAGCTGGACAAGCGCTATTTCAAAAAAACCACGGGAAATGTTGCAGGCAAAAGTAGGGGCTTTTACCTTTGCGGCAGAATTGAACCTCTTGGCTCGCAGCTTCGTTAAAGCGCCGAATCGACTTAGTTTTCGCCATGCCCCTCCCCGTTTCCACGTCTTCGATGCTCACCGCCGCCGTTCGGCCGGGGGTGGCCGGCGTGTGCCAAACGACTTGCGCCCTGGTGCGACGACCCTAGCGGCTTCAGCAGCCGCATGTTGGCCCCTTGGCCAGCCCTTTTGAGCCGGGCCAGTATCCGCTCAACTTACAGACAGGTTTGGGCTTTCTCCCCTAAACATCCGTACACAGCGGATGGGCAGAAGCCGCGTATCTATCCCTAAGTTCTTCTAAATCAACAATGACAATTCGGGTTGCAACGGAGGCGGACGCACAGTACGCTGAACAATTATGCCAATGGTACGTCGAGTCGGCCAAAACGCGGGGCACGGGTATCGCCAAGCGCGAGCCTGCCTACGTGGCCCAAAAGATGGCCAATGGCGACGGCATCATCGCCTTTGTGGACGATGAGCTAGCCGGCTTTTGCTACATCGAAACCTTTGATGACAAGACGTTTGTCGTCAACTCGGGCCTGATTGTAAACGCTGAAATCCGCAAAGGCGGGGTGGGCCGGGCCATCAAGCAGGCGGTGTTCGAACTCTCGCGCACCAAGTACCCGCAGGCCAAGATTTTCGGTATTACGACCAGCCTGGCCGTGATGAAAATCAACACTGACCTCGGCTACGAGCCCGTCACCTTTTCGGAGCTGACCACCAGCGAGGATTTCTGGAAAGGCTGCAAAAGCTGCAAAAATTACAGCATTCTGATGGAGAATGAGCGCAAGATGTGCCTCTGCACCGGCATGCTGTATGATACACCTGAAAAGCAATTGGTGCAGGTGCAAGTGCCTGACTTCGCTACCCTTACCCCCACCCTGCCGCTCGTCCAAGACACCGCTTCTGACCCCGAAACCGATTCTGCACTGTAATGAAGAAAAAAGCCATTCTCGCCTATAGCGGCGGCCTCGACACCTCGTTTTGCGCCGTGTATTTGTCGCGCGAGCTCGACCTGGAAGTCCACACCGTCATCGTCAATTCCGGTGGCTTCACGGCCGAGGAGTTGGCCGCCATCGAGAAGCGCGCCTACGAATTAGGTTCGGTAAAGCATGAGGTAATTGACGTGACTACGCGCTTTTACCAGGATTGCCTGCGCTATTTGCTGTTCGGCAATGTGCTGAAAAATGACACTTATCCGCTGAGCGTGAGTGCCGAGCGCATGTTCCAGTCGTTGGCTATTGCCGAATACGCCCGCACCAACGAGGCCGACTACATCGTGCACGGCAGCACCGGCGCCGGCAACGACCAGGTGCGTTTCGACGTGGCTTTCGCAGTGATTGCGCCCAAAACGGAAATTCTCACGCCCATCCGCGACCTGAAACTGTCGCGCCAGGCCGAGATTGAATACCTGCAGAAACAGGGATTCGAAATGAGCTGGGAGAAGGCGAAATACTCGATTAACAAAGGCATCTGGGGCACCAGCGTGGGCGGTGTCGAAACGCTAACCTCGCACGAGGCCCTGCCGGAAAGCGCCTACCCCTCGCAGCTGCAGCGCCACGACTCGGAGCGCGTGGAAATCACCTTCGAGAAGGGCGAACCGGTGGCTTTGAACGGCGAAACGCTGGAGCCCGTGGCTCTGATTCAGAAGCTTAACGAGCTGGGCGCGGCCTTCGCCGTGGGCCGCGACATTCACGTGGGCGACACCATTCTGGGCATCAAGGGCCGGGTGGGATTTGAGGCGCCCGCGCCGCTCATCCTCATCAAGGCCCACCACTTGCTGGAGAAGCACACCAGCACCCGCTGGCAGCTGCTGCACAAGGACTACATCGCCAACTGGTACGGCACGCTGCTGCACGAGGCGCAGTACCTCGACCCGGTGATGCGCGACATGGAAGCCTTTCTCACGTCGTCGCAAAATCACGTGTCGGGCAAGGTATTCGTGCAGCTCAAGCCCTACCAGTTCGACCTGCTCGGCGTGGAATCGAAGTACGACATGATGCAGTCGAAAGTGGCTACCTATGGCGAGGAAAACAACGCCTGGGACTCGCGCGACGCCCGCGGTTTCATCAAGATTTTCGGCAACCAGCTGAAGATTAGCGCCAGCCTGCACGATGAAAATTAAGGCCGGTATCGTAGGCGGCGCCGGCTACACAGCCGGCGAGCTCATCCGCATTCTGCTGCACCACGAATTCGTGGAGCTAGGCGGCATCGTTAGCTCCTCGAACGCGGGCAACCCCGTGTACCAGGTGCACGACGACCTGGTGGGCGAAACCGATTTGGTGTTTGCCTCCGAGTTGGCCGGCGACGAGGACGTGGTATTCTTGTGCCTGGGCCACGGCAATTCCAAGGCGTGGCTCCAGAAAAACGCTCTGCCCGAAACCACGCACATCATCGACCTCAGCAATGACTTCCGCCTGAATGCAGATGCTGAGTTTGAAGGCCGCGAATTCGTGTACGGCCTGCCGGAACTGAATAAACGCCCCATCCAGCAGGCGCAAAGCATTGCCAATCCGGGCTGTTTTGCCACGGCTATTCAATTGGCGCTACTGCCGCTGGCGAAGGCCGGCAAGCTCACCGACGACATCCACGTTTCGGCCATCACCGGCTCGACCGGGGCAGGCCAGAGCTTATCAGAGACGGTGCACTTCTCGTGGCGCACCAACAACGTATCCATCTATAAGCCCTTCACGCACCAGCACCTCGGCGAAATTGGCGAAAGCTTGGCGCAGTTACAGCCACAGTCAGAAGCGGAGATTCACTTTATCCCCTACCGTGGCAATTTCTCGCGGGGCATTTTCGCTAGCGTCTATACGCCATCAGATTTGACGCAGGACGAAGCGCGGGAGCTGTATAAGCAATTTTATGCTGAAGCGCCGTTTACGACGGTATCGGACAAGGAAATTCACCTCAAGCAGGTGGTGAACACCAATAAATGCCTGCTGCACGTGCAGAAACAGGGCAAGCAGCTGCTCATTACCTCGGTGATTGATAATCTGGTGAAAGGTGCGTCGGGCCAAGCGGTGCAGAATATGAACATACTGTTTGGTCTGCCGGAAACGACGGGGCTGATGAATAAGGCCTCGTATTTTTAGAAGTAAAACTGTAGAGGCGACATGATGCTGAAAGAAATAGGCCGCTACTACGAATTACCACTAGCAGGATATTCTATTCAGCAGATTGAGTACAACGGGCTGATTAGATTAGTCTTTGTAAATGCGGATGAACGTATTTTTCTCGACATCCACGGGGAATTTCTGGTAGAGGCATCTGGTCACGCCACCAAACTATCGCCGCGACAAAAGGAATCCCTATTGCTTTTCTACGACTGGTTAAACGCTGGTATCAAGGTAGAGGAAGCTAAAGCTGACAGGCAAGGGCGGCTATTCCTAAAGCTTAGCAACCGACGAGAATTGACTGTGCCAGATGGCCCCTTTGAAAACTGGCATTTCACCGTTTTGAATCGCCATCATCCAAGCAAAAATCTGTTTGTCCACGGCGGAGTGGGCACCACCTACTTCTAACAGAACTAATCAATGGAGCTTTTCAACGTTTATCCCCTCGTCAACATCACGCCCGTGAAGGCGCTGGGCGCCAAGCTGTGGGACGATAAGGGCCAGGAATACCTGGATTTCTACGGCGGCCACGCCGTTATTTCCATCGGCCACAGCCACCCGCACTACGTGCAGCGCCTCACCGAGCAGCTGCAAAACATCGGCTTCTACTCCAACTCGGTGCAGATTCCGATTCAGGCGCAGTTGGCACACAAGCTGGGCCAGGTGTCGGGCTACGAGGACTACGCGCTGTTTCTGTGCAACTCGGGCGCCGAGGCCAACGAGAATGCGCTGAAGCTAGCGTCATTCCACACCGGCAAAACCCGCGTGGTGGCGTTCAAAGGCGCGTTTCACGGCCGCACCTCGGGCGCGGTGGCCGCGACGGACAACCCCAAAATCGTGGCGCCCTTCAACGCGGGCCACGCCATCAGCTTCCTGGAATACGACTTGGCGGCGGTGGAAACCGCGCTGCAAGGCGGCGATGTATGCGCCGTCATCATCGAGCCGATTCAGGGCGTGGGCGGCATCATCATGCCGTCCGATGAATTTCTGCAAGGCTTGGCGGCGCTGTGTAAGCAATACGGCGCGCTGCTGATTGCCGACGAGGTGCAGAGCGGCTACGGCCGCAGTGGTAAGTTTTTCGCGCACCAGCACGCCGGCATCCGGCCCGATATTATTTCGGTGGCCAAGGGCATGGGCAACGGCTTCCCCATCGGCGGCATCCTGATTGCGCCGACGCTGAAATCCTCCTACGGCCTGCTGGGCACCACCTTCGGCGGCAACCACCTGGCCTGCGCCGCTGCTCTGGCCGTGCTCGAAGTGATTGAAGATGAAAACCTGCTAACCCACGCCGCCGAAATGGGCGACTACCTCCGCACCGAGCTGCTGGCCCACGCCGGCGCCGAAGAAATTCGCGGCCGCGGCCTGATGGTGGGCATCAAGTATGACTTCCCCATCAAGGACGTGCGCGACCGGCTGCTGTCGGAACACCACATTTTCGTGGGCAACGCCTCCGACCCCACGGTGCTCCGCCTGTTGCCGCCACTCAATATCACGAAGGCCGAAATCGACCGGTTTTTGCAGGCGCTGTACACACTTATTCCGGCCGAGGTAAGGGATTAACCGGCTTGAGGCGTAACTTGCAGTCCCAATGAGTAGCACGATGAAGTTTACGAGCCAGGCTCCCCTTCTGATTAGCTGCACGCTGCCATTGGCCACAGTTGCGCAGCCGCCGGCTGGTTCTTTCCGCGAAAGAACTGCCACCCCTTTTTCCTCTCAGCAGTTGAGCCCGCCTGACTTCCCGATGCCTGACATCTGGAATCGGCAGTGCGCGGAGCCGATTGATTTACATGCTTTCGCTCCCGTTTGGCTTACAACCTGCTTCGGCTGGAACAGACCCCTGATTTACGGTCCTGTTCCAGCCGAAAATGTATCGGGGCGGTTGCAAAAGCTGGCTGAGGCCACACCTCGCACCCGTCGCACGCCCGGCAGTGGGGCTTCCCGTATCGTCGCATTTCCCGCCACTGGCAAGCGTCCCATCAGCGTTGATTGGGATGAGGGCATACCCGCCACCTCCTACTGGCTCAACAGCTGGAGAGACGCGACGGGCCTGATTACCGCAAAAATTCAATAACAGAGTAAATCCTTTTTCGCATAACAGAGTGGAAAACGCTAAAACGGTAAAACTCATCCTCGAAGACGGCACCGAAATCCAGGGCCAATCCTTCGGCGCCTACACCTCGGTGGCGGGCGAAGTGGTGTTCAGCACGGCCATGACCGGCTACCCCGAAAACCTCACCGACCCGTCCTTCGCGGGCCAGATTCTGGTGCTCACCTACCCCATGGTGGGCAACTACGGCGTGCCCGGCGAGGATTTGTACGAGTCGATTTCGAAGATTTTCGAGTCCGACAAGATTCACATTGCCGGGCTGGTGGTGAATTATTACTCCGAGGAGCACAGCCACTGGAACGCCGCCAAAAGCCTTGGCGACTGGCTCAAGGAGTACAACATCCCCGGCATCTTCGGCGTTGATACCCGGATGCTCACCAAGAAGCTGCGCGAAAAAGGCGCCATGCTGGGCAAAATCGTGGCCGAAACCGACGTGCCCCTGCACGACCCCAACCTCGACAACCTGGTGGCCCAGGTGAGCCCCCCCGGCGTGCAGCACTACGGCCACGGCCAGCACAAAATCGTGCTCGTGGACTGCGGCACCAAAACCAACATTATCCGCTGCTTCCTGGAGCGTGACGTAGAGCTGATTCGGGTGCCCTGGGACTACGATTTCACAACCCTTGACTACGACGGCCTGTTCCTGAGCAACGGCCCCGGCGACCCCAAAATGTGCGCCCCCACCATCCAAAACCTCCACAAAGCCCTGCAACAGGACAAGCCGATTTTCGGCATCTGCTTGGGCAGCCAGCTCATGGGCCTGGCCTGCGGCGGTGACACCTTCAAGCTGAAATACGGCCACCGCAGCCACAACCAGCCCGTGAAGCTCACCGGCACCCAGCACTGCTACATCACCAGCCAAAACCACGGCTTCGCGGTCGATACCGAAACGCTGCCCGCCGAGTGGGACATGCTATTCGAGAACCTGAATGACGGCACCTGCGAAGGTATCAAGCACAAAACCAAGCCCTTCTTCTCCACCCAGTTCCACCCCGAAGCTGCCGGCGGCCCGCAGGATACCGAGTTTCTGTTTGATGACTTTTTGGAGGCTGTTGTAAAATACAAGAAAGGCTAAGCCACCGTGGAACCCACTCAATCATCGGTTAGCGAGAGTAAATACTGGCTGCCTGTTTTTCTGCTAGTGCCTTTGATTTGCATGATGCAGTTTGGCAATGCTTATACGGCCGACAAAGGCATGAAAGTGCTTTACAGCGCATTGGCTGGCGGTGTGGGTGGGTTGCTCGGTTTTGCAGGCTATTATTTCACAATTAATCGGCCTGCTGCCTTTCGAGTATTAGTGTTGGTAATCGTAGCAGTTGTAACGGCATTACCTACGATTTTGCTACCGACTGCTTCTGCTGTTGCATCGAATAACAATACCAATTATTCGACTTGCCCGGTTTGCGGCTATGTGGCCTACAAAGCAAATGAAAAGGCTTGCGACAACTGCGGTGAAGAACTAACAGCAGAAGAAATGCGCCAATCTGGTCTAACCGATGTGGACTCTTTAATTCAATTAGACCAAGCTTTCTATTTCATTCCAGATGACGAAAAAGCACCCATTACATTTAATCAGCCCGATATTTCGGAAGATGGGTACAAACTCGATAAATCTTGGAAGCCCAGCGTTTCAGAAGCTGCTGTAAGAGCTCAAGCTACTCATTATTACGAGTTTCAGAAACGCAATCCGGTTAAAGTGCGGGTGATTAAAAAAGAATAATCTTCCGCTTAAAATTCTCTACGTTTTTCAAGCTCGCTGCTCAAAATCATAAACTCATAACTCGTCTGGCTCCCCCTCTTCCGAAGGAGAGGGGGCCAGGGGGTGAGGTTACGCACATGAACAAACCCAACAAAGTTCTCATCCTTGGTTCCGGCGCTCTGAAAATTGGCGAAGCCGGGGAGTTCGATTATTCCGGCTCGCAGGCCCTCAAGGCGCTGAAGGAGGAAGGCATCCGCACCATCCTCATCAACCCCAACATTGCCACCGTGCAGACGTCGGACAACATTGCCGACGACGTGTACTTCCTACCCGTGACGCCCTACTTCGTGGAGGAAGTCATCAAAAAGGAACAGCCCGATGGTATTCTGGTGGCCTTTGGCGGCCAAACGGCGCTGAACTGCGCCGTGGCCCTGTACCGCGCCGGCGTGTTCGAGAAGTACAACGTGAAGGTGCTGGGCACGCCCGTGCAGAGCATCATCGACACCGAGGACCGGGACATTTTCAAGGAGAAGCTGGAGCAGATTGGCGTGCTCTCGGCCCGCAGCGTGGCCGTAACCACAATGGACGACGCGCTGGCGGCGGCCGAGAAAATCGGCTTTCCCATCATCGTGCGGGCGGCGTTTGCGCTGGGCGGCCTGGGCAGCGGCTTCGCCAACAATATGGACGAGCTGCGGGCGCTGGCCCAGAAATCCTTTACCACTTCCGACCAGATTCTGGTGGAAGAATCGCTGAAGGGCTGGAAGGAAGTGGAGTACGAAGTGGTGCGCGATGCCTATGATAACTGCATCACGGTCTGCAACATGGAGAACTTCGACCCCATCGGCATTCACACCGGCGAGAGCATCGTGGTGGCCCCGTCGCAGACGCTGAGCAACCGCGAATACCACAAGCTACGCAGCATCGGCATTAAAACAATTCGCCACCTGGGTATCGTGGGCGAGTGCAACATTCAGTACGCGCTGGACCCGCATTCCGAGGATTACCGCGTGATTGAGGTGAACGCGCGCCTGTCGCGCTCCTCGGCGCTGGCCTCCAAGGCCACGGGCTACCCGCTGGCCTTCGTGGCCGCCAAGCTGAGCCTGGGCTACTCGCTGGCCGAGCTGAAAAACAGCGTGACGCAAACTACTTCGGCCTTCTTCGAGCCAGCGCTCGACTACGTGGTGGTGAAGCTGCCGCGCTGGGACTTGGGCAAGTTTTCGGGCGTTAACCGCCAGATTGGCAGCGCCATGAAGAGTGTAGGCGAGGTAATGGCCATTGGCAAATCCTTCGAGGAAGCCATTCAGAAGGGCCTGCGGATGCTGGACACCGGCAAGCGCGGCTTCGTGGCCAACAAGCCCGACGAAGAATTGGAGAACGTGGCCATCGACCAGCTGCTGAGTGAGCCGAACGAGGAGCGCATCTTCGCCATCAATAACGCTTTCGAGGCGGGCTACTCGGTGGCCCAGGTGCACGAGCTGACCAAGATTGACCACTGGTTTTTGCAGCGCCTCTACGGCATTTTTGAGCTGAGCAACCAACTGGCCGCCGGCCGCGGCGCGGGCGTGGACGGTCTGGAAACCAAGCTGCTGCGCGATACGAAGAAGGCCGGTTTCTCCGACCAGCAGATTGCGGTGAAATTGTTGGGCGAGGGCGACGTGAAGGCCGACGAGCTGCGGGTGCGCGCCCGCCGCAAGGCCCTGGGCGTGCTGCCCGTGGTGAAGCAGATTGACACGCTGGCGGCCGAGTTTCCGGCCAAAACCAACTACCTCTACACCACCTACCACGGCACCGAAAACGACCTGACGCGCGAAACCGCGCAGTCGGTGGTGGTGCTGGGCTCGGGCGTGTACCGCATCGGCTCGTCGGTGGAGTTTGACTGGTGCGGCGTGCAAGCCGTGCAAACGGCGGCGGCCGAGGGCTACAAAACCATCATCATCAACTACAACCCCGAAACCGTGAGCACCGACTACGACGTGTCGGACCGGCTGTATTTCGAGGAGTTGAGCTTTGAGCGGGTGATGGACATCCTGGACTTTGAACAGCCCGGCGGCGTGATTCTGAGCACCGGCGGCCAGATTCCCAACAACCTCGCCACCCGCCTCGAAGAAGCCGAGGCACCCATCTTGGGCACCTCGGCCGCCCGCATCGACGAGGCCGAGAACCGCCACAAATTCAGCAGCATCATGGACGAGTTGGGCATTGCCCAGCCGCGCTGGAAGGAGCTGACCTCGCTCGAAGCCATGCACGGATTTGTGCAGGAAGTAGGCTTTCCGGTGCTCATCCGGCCGAGCTACGTGCTGTCGGGTGCGGCCATGAATGTGGTTTCCAACAACTTCGAGCTGGAAGAATTTCTGAAGGCGGCCAAAGAAGTGAGCGCCGAATACCCGGTGGTGGTGTCCGAATTTATTCAGGAAGCCAAGGAAATTGAGCTGGACGCAGTGGCCGACCACGGCAACATCGTGAGCTACGCCATTTCGGAGCACGTGGAGTTTGCCGGCGTGCACTCCGGCGACGCCACCATGTACTACCCGCCCCAACGGGTGTACGTGGGTACCATCCGCAAGCTCAAAATCATTGCTGAGAAGATTGCCAAGCGCTACGAAATCAGCGGCCCGTTCAACATCCAGTTCCTGGAAAAGAACGGTGTCATCCGCGTGATTGAGTGCAACCTGCGTGCTTCACGCAGCTACCCCTTTGTGTCGAAAATCTCGGGCAACAACCTCATCCAGAAGGCCACGCAAATCCTGCTGGGTCGCCCCGTGGCGCGCGACGAGAGCGAGCGGGTGTACGACCTGCCCTTCGTGGGCGTGAAGGCCCCGCAGTTCTCCTTCACCCGCCTGCCCGGTGCCGACCCGGTGATGCGCGTGGATATGGTGAGCACCGGCGAAGTGGGTTGCCTGGGCGACACCGCCCAGGAGGCCCTGCTGAAGTCGATGCTGAGCGTGGGCTACAAAATCCCGCAAAAATCGGTGCTCATTTCCGGCGGCCCCATCAAGTCGAAACTGGCCCTGCTCTCGGCCGTGGAGTTGCTCGTGAAAAAAGGCTACCAGATTTACGCCACCCAGGGCACGCACCGCTTCTTCGCCGAAAACAACGTGCCCAGCAGCCTCCTCTTCTGGCCCGACGACCTCGTGGAGCCCAACGTGCTGACGTATTTGAAGGAAAAGAAAATCGACCTGGTCATCAACATCCCGAAAAACCTGTCGAAAGGCGAGTTGGATAACGACTACAAAATCCGCCGCACGGCCATTGATTTTGGGGTGCCGCTGCTGACGAATGCGCGCCTGGCGAAGGCGTTTATTCAGGCCTTCTGCACACTGGAGATGAAGGATTTGAAGATTAAGAGCTGGAACGAGTATAAGGCGATGTAGCGTGAAGCTTCTGCTTCGCATATCGTTGAAATGTTATGCGAAACACCGATTTGCCAGAGCGCTGGAAACTGAAGCTCCAAGAGTATCTGATTGCTAAAGGAAGCACTAGGCCTGAGAGGCTTAGTGCTTCTGAGTTTCCGTCAGAAACTACTGTTAGCATTCGGTTTGAGGATGGTTCGCACGTCGAATTCAGATACGCTTTTGTAATTGAAGCACCTGATTTTCGAGAGGTTGCAGTGTTTACGGAACACTGCGGTTACCATTTGTTTCCACTGTACGAAGGCTTGGAGTTATCCGTATTAAGCCAACGTTAGTCAAGAATCATAGGCCATAAAGTATCTGTTTCAATTGCCGTACAGCCTTCAACGTGCCTTATGAAGGCATTCGTGAAGCAGTTTGCATTACATGCAATGATTCAATTGCCGCACAGGTTCCGGCCACTCAAAAAGTGCGAAACTTCTAAATGATACCCGTAGAATTCTTGGTTGAAAATGGGTTTGCATGTCACCACGACGAAACACTAAATTATTACATCAGCTCCTAATCACTGCGAGGGACTCATTCCTCTTGCAGAACAACGGATTAATTTTCAATTCACGCAAATAAACATTTCAGAAAACAGGAGGGAGGTAGATAAGCAGAAAGGCTGTCAATCTTAAAACTTTGTACATATTGCCGTATCATCTCCCTTAAAAGAAAGAAATCCATGCGTCAGGCTGCTTCTATGCTAACTTTACTGCTACTGCTTTTGTGCGCTCAACGCAGTTTTGCTCAGTCGGACTTGGACCAGTACATCGCCCGCTTGCGGCAATCGAAGGCAGAAGGAGGCAGTGAAACGGCCTTTATGTCATCGGGCAACTATTTCCTGTACGGCCAGGATTATCTGGATAGCAAAAACTATTCCGCAGCAGCCGACTATTTTGAGGACGCCATCCGGGTGGCACCAACCAATGCCTTTGCGCTCTACCAGGAGGCTATTTGCCTGATTCGGCAAAACGAACCGGGCAAAGCTCAGAAAGCTCAGGAATACTTTCAAAAAGCCTTTGCGCTGAACTCCGGCTTGCAGCAGCAGCACGCAAAGGATGTGCCTGGCAGCACGCCCACACCGAATCCCGTCACGACGGCTCCTGCCCAGCCGGCTCCGGTTGCCGTTGCACCGGCGGCGACCGGCCTAGACGGATACATTCAACAGCTGAAGCATTCCCGCGCGGTGGGGGGACAAGAAACCGTGATGAACAGCGCCGGGCACGACGCCCTCGCGGGCATTGAATACTACGAGCTAAACAAGTTTGGCGGGGCAGAAACGGAACTGCGCTTGGCCTTGACAAGAGAAGCTAATAATCCGTACGTGAATTATCTGCTGGCAGTATCGTTGGCCGCCCAGAACAAATCCACGGAAGCGAATACTTATTTGGCCAAAGCCGTTGCGGGCGATGCCTCACTAAGCATTCGTTTTCAGAAGGATGCGCCAAGTGCAAAAGCGGCTTGGGAAAAGAGTCAGCCTAAAGAAACACCTCCTGCTGCGCCTATTCCCACGAAGGCCGGGGGTACGCTATTATTTGGCAATTATACCTGCACGGTTACGGTCTACAACGGCCCAAATGCGTCGCCTGCTTTTCGCAACGACTACCGTGGCTATTTTCTGCTGCGGCCTAATGGCACCTACCGTTGGCTGGACAACGGTGGCGAAGGCCGGTACAGCTACAACCCGGCCACCGGGCTGATAACCTGGCTGAGTGGCCGTTTTGAAGCCAACCAGGGCCAAACGATTTACAAGGTGCTGCCTTCGGGCAATGGGCAAGCAACCGTCAATCTGGTCGACAACCTTCGCTGGGAATGCGGATGCAAGAAGAAATAAGCCTATTCAACTCCTGCAGCCATTGCTAAAATAATAGCTTAATTGCTGCGTCAGACATGTTCCGTGTTATTCTGATGAAAAAATTCACCTCTTTCGCCGATGCAGGCGATTACAAAGCCCTCTTGCAGCAAGCCTTGGAAATCAAGGCTAACCCCTACGGCTACCAGCACATCGGGCGCAACAAAACCGTCGGGCTGATTTTCTTCAACCCCAGCCTGCGCACCCGGCTCAGCTCGGTGAAGGCAGCTTATAACCTGGGCGCGCAAGCCTGGGTATTGAACGCCGGCGCCGATTCCTGGACCCTGGAAATGGCCGACGGCGCGGTGATGAACGGCGGCACCCAGGAGCACATCAAGGACGCCATTGCGGTGATGAGCCAGTACTGCGACGTGCTGGGCGTGCGCACCTTCCCCACCCTCAAGGACAAGGCCGAAGACTACGGCGAGGTCGTGTTCAACAAGATTCTGCAGTACGCCACCGTGCCCGTCATCAGCCTGGAAAGCGCCACCTTGCACCCCCTGCAGTCCTTCGCTGACCTCATTACGGTGGCCGAAACAAAGCAAAAGGAGCGCGTGAAAGTGGTGCTCACCTGGGCCCCGCACGTGCGTGCCCTGCCCCAGTGCGTACCCAACTCCTTCTGCGACTGGTTTTCGGAAATCGACTGGGTCGACTTTGTTATCACCCACCCCGAGGGCTACGAGCTGGACCCCAAATTCACCAAAGGCGCCCGCATCGAATACGACCAGCGCAAAGCCCTCGAAGGTGCCGACTACGTGCAGGCCAAAAACTGGAGCAGCTACCGCGACTACGGCCAGGTATTGGCCAATGACCCAGCCTGGATGCTCACTCCCGAGCACATGGCCCTGACCAACGACGCCAAATTCCTGCACTGCCTACCTGTGCGCCGCAACGTGGAAGTGTCCGACGCCGTGCTCGACGCGCCCGGCTCGCTCATCATTCAGGAAGCCAGCAACCGCACCATCTCCATGCAAACCGTGCTGCACGAGCTGCTGAAGTAGTAGGCTTTTGATAAGCGGCAAGCTATTGCTTAGGAAACGGTTACTCGCCGTGCAGCAATCTGCTATTAGTCCAAGTAAAGGCCCATAGTTATTAGCTCAACGCTAATGGCTATGGGCCTTTTTGTGCTCCAGCCCACACATGCGCAAACGCTCATTTCAAAGCAGTTGCAGCTTGACCCACACCAATGAAAAAGCCCCATCCTGTTTCCAGAATGGGGCTTTTTGCTGTGATCCCGCTGGGATTCGAACCCAGGACCCGTACATTAAAAGTGTACTGCTCTACCAGCTGAGCTACAGAATCGGTACCTTGCACCTTGGAAGGGCGTTTCCTTCTTTGGTGGCACAAAAGTACTATAGCCTCCGGAACTACACAACCCTGACTTTAAAAAAAAGTCATCCCACTTGCTGTGCGAACCCTTTTCCTGCCCTTAATCTTCCTGCCTATCTGTACCTTGAGTGCAAATTCACTGGCAAAAAAAAATTTAGCAAGCGCCCTTTCTACTGCGCCTGCAGACCTGCACCGAGCCGATTCGCTTTTCGCGGCGGGGCAATACGAGGCTTCTTTTTCCGACTTCCGTCAGCAGGTGTGGCAGCAGAAGCGCGTTTCGCCCGAGTTGCTGTTGAAAATGGCTTATGCGCAGCAGCAGCTTGGGCACTATCCGGCGGCGCTGCTCTACCTGAGCATGGCGCAGGCGCGGCAGCCCCGGGTGCGCACGTGGCGGCAGCTGGTGGCCCTGGCTACCCAGCACCGGCTGGTGGGCTACCCCGCTACCTGGCAGCAAGAGCTACGGGTGCAGGCGCAACGGTATTTTTATCCGGGCTTGCAGGCATTGTTGGCCGGCGCGGTGGTGGGGGCAATGGCCCTGCTGTGGCGCCGCAGCCCGCGCGGCGCGTGGGTGGGCTATGCCGCTTACGTCGCGCTGCTGGGAGCCTACCTGCATTTCCTGCGGCCAACGCCGACGGGACTGGTGGCCCGCTCAGGAGCGGCGCTGATGGATGGGCCGGGAGCCGGTGCGGCTTGGCTGAGCACGGCCGCTATGGGCGACCGGCTGCCCGTGCTGGGCCGTCAGGACATTTGGTACCGGGTGCAGTGGCAGCAGCGCGTAGCATTCGTACGGGCCGCCGACTTGCTGGTGGTAGAGTAGCGGAGTGGCGGGTAGCGGGTTGGCAGATTCTTTTTCTTGCTCCGCTAACCCGCTTACCCGCCTATTTTTGTGGCTATGTCAGCTTCCCTTTCCCTCACCGGCCTTTTTCTGTACCCTGTCAAATCCCTCGGCGGGTACGCTGTGGCCGAAGCCGAGGTGACGGCCCGCGGCCTGCGCCACGACCGCCGCTGGCTGCTGGTGGACGAGCGCAACCGCTTCATGACGCAGCGGCAGCAGCCGGAACTGGCCCTGCTGGCCGTGGCCCCGGCCTACAATGGCTTCCTGATTTCGCACCGCCAGCGGCCCGATTTGCTGCCGCTTTTTATCCCGTTTGAGGCCACACCCGACCGGACGTTGTTCGTAACCGTGTGGGACGATATTTTGTGGGCCTGGCGTGGCACGCCGGAGGCCGATGAGTGGCTGGCGGAGGCGCTGGGCCGCCCCTGCCGGCTGGTGTACATGTCGGACATGGTGCGGCGCGATGTGGAGCCGGAGCTTAACCCCGAGGGCAAGCTGGTGAGCTTCGCCGACGGCTACCCCTTCCTGCTGGCGGGTGAGGCCGCGCTGGCCGACCTGAACACCCGACTGGCCGAGGCAGTACCGATGAATCGGTTTCGGCCCAACCTCGTGTTTGGGGGCGGTGAGGCGTATGAGGACGATACGTGGGAACAGTTTCAAATTGGCGAGGTGCCGTTCCGGGCGGTGCGGGGATGTGGGCGGTGCGTGCTCACGACGATTGACCAGGCTACGGCCATCAAAAGCCCGGTGGGCGACCCGCTGCGCACGCTGGCCACTTACCGAAAGGCGGAGAATAGCACGCTGTTCGGACAGAACGTGACCGGTCCCGCCCGGGGCTACCTGCGTGTGGGCGATGCCGTGACGGTACTCAGCCGGAAATAATACGGGCGGTTTCGATAGTATTTTTTGCAACTCCTGCCCCAACCGGCGCGTTGGGAGAAAGCCGGGCCTGATGCCCGGCTTTTTTATGGAACTGGAGTATCTGCTGAATTTCCTGGCCCGGTTGGCGGCCAACAACACCACGGCCTGGATGGCCGAGCATCGGCCCGACTACCAGCGCGCCCGCGCCGCCTGCACCGAGCTGGTGCGCCAGGTATTGGCCCGCGTTGCGGCTACCGACCCTGATTTGGCCGACCTCACGACGAGCGACGTGATGTTTCGACTGCACAAAAACGACCGGGCGCACCGCGACCCCGAGCCCTACAAGCGCCGCATGGGCGCCGGCCTGAAGCGCGGGGGCCGCCATGCGCCTCGGGCCGGTTATTTCCTGGCCATTCAGCCAGATGGGCGCAGCTGGCTGGGGGCGGGCACCTTCCACCCTACTCCTGAACTGCTGGCGGCCATCCGGCAGGAAATCCACTACAACGGCGATGAGTTTCACCGGCTGCGGCAGGCGCCGGAGCTGTTGCGCTATTTCCCGGACGGTATCGACACCACCGGGGCGCAGCTGACGCGGCCACCGCGCGGCTACGCGGCTACCGACCCGGACGTGACATGGCTGCGGCTCAAGACGTTTGGAGTGGGCCGCTTTTATGCGGACGCGGAGGTGCTGGCCCCGGGCTTTGTGGAGGAGGTGGTGGCCGGCATTGCGGCGGCCCGGCCGCTGGTCGATTTTTTCAACGCAGCTATTCCGGAGCCGGCCTAGGAATGTTGGACTGACAGCATGCGAAAACGCCCCGCTCTCCCTAATGGAATGCGGGGCGTTTTGCTTAGGCGGACTCAACCCTGTAATTAAAACAGGCCGAACAGCGTGTTGTCAATCTTCTCGATGATGGTGCCCAGGTCCTCGGGGCGGCGCACGTAGTCGAGTTCGTTCACGTCCACGATGAGGGAGCGGCCGGCGTCGTAGGTGCTAATCCACTTCTCGTAGTGCTCGTTGAGGTTTTTGAGGTACTCGATGCTGATGGTGTTCTCATAGTCGCGACCACGCTTCTCAATCTGGCCGATGAGCTTGGGCAGGTCGGCGCGGAGGTAGAGCAGTAGGTCGGGCGGGGCCACAAGGTCCACCATCGACTCGAACAGGGCGTAGTAGTTGTTGTAGTCGCGGGTTTCGAGCAGGCCGGACTGGTGCAGGTTGGCCGCGAAGATGTGGGCATCCTCGTAAATGGTGCGGTCCTGAATGATGCCGCGCCCGGCTTTTTGCAGCTCCTTGATGTGCTGCGTCTGGCGGAAGCGGCCGTTGAGGAAATACACCTGCAGGTGAAAGGCCCAGCGGGGCATGTCGTGGTAAAAATCCTTGAGGTAGGGATTGTCGTCCACGTCTTCCAGAAACACTTCCCAGCGGAAATGCTGGGCCAACTTATGGGCCAGCGTGGTTTTACCGGCCCCAATGTTGCCGACGATGGCAATGTGCATGTGCTACGAGCGAAAAAGACGAGTAATAAGCAGAACCCCAAAGGTAGCAGCGCGGCTCGCATTGACTCAATGAATTAGGGCCGAGATTATGTAGTATGTTTGATATACAATACTCTCTATCTGCCATGCTAACCGCCGAAGCCGTTCACCTGACCACCCTAGCCGACCGCTACGGGGCACCGCTGGCCGAATATTATTTTTTTCCGGACCACGTGCTGCTTTACATCCGCTGGCACGGCCAGCTCACCGCCGCCGAGGTAATTCGTGGGGTGGTGGAAGCCACGCGCCTGCTGGAAGAACACCGTTTTGAGCGGGTGCTCAACGACAAGCGCGACACCGGCGGCAACTGGAGCGAGGCCCTGCCCTGGCTCGAATACGAATGGCTGCCCAAGGCCGTAGCGGCCGGCCTGCGGGCCATTGCCTACATTTTATCGCCCAACCTGGATGCCCAGATTGTGAGCAAGGAATTTGTGGAGGCCGTGCAGGGCCAAATTCAGATTTCGCTGTTTACCAACGAGGAAGACGCCCAGCATTGGCTGGAAACGATATAGCGAAAGCAAACGGCGGTCATTCCGACGGAGAAGGATGCTGAGCGAAACTGCCTGAACGGCCCTGCTCAGCATCCTTCTCCGTCAGAATGACCGTTTTTTTAGTCGAGCTTTTCCTTTACCTGCCGCGCACCGCGCAGGGTGTGAAACTCGCCCTGGAAGGAGCGAATGCGCAGGCGTTCTTCGAGGGGCAGGTCGGTACGCACCTGCTCGTAGCGCTGGTTGAGGCGGGCCAAGACCTGTCCGGCGGCATCCCACTGCTCGTAGGTCCAGGCGCGGCGCTCGTCGCGGGTAGTGGCGATGAACCGCTCGTAGAGGTTCGGGAGCTGGTCGGCGCTGGTTTGGGCCAGGTTCACATCGGTTTGCAACAGGTGCTGCTGCACAGGGTCGGAGGCGGTGTTGGCGGCGCGGGCGGCGGTTTGCCGGGCCTGGCTACGGGCGGAGGTAGCGGGACGGGAGCCGGTGAGCTCGCCGCGCCGCAGCAGCTCGGCCTGGGTGGTGGCTTGGGCGTGGCCGACGAATGGCAGGCCGGCGAGGAGCAGAACGAATGCAGATTTCATGGTCAGGACGAAGAAAAAACGGGTGTTTGCGGGCTTGAACGCAAGGAACGGGCCAACCGTATGCCTGAAGGCGGGCCGGTTTCGGTTTTTTCGCCGCAATTTCGTGTTTTGCCGCTTATGACTTCTGACGCCCCTACCGCGCCGCCGCGCATTGAGCCCGCCACGCTCAACGACATTCCGACCATCATTCAGCTGGCCGAGGCTACCTGGGAGCCGACCTACCGCTTCATCATTTCGGAGGAGCAGTTGGAATACATGTACCGGGTGATATACTC
Source organism: Hymenobacter terrigena (assembly GCF_054776515.1). Classification (NCBI taxonomy): domain Bacteria; kingdom Pseudomonadati; phylum Bacteroidota; class Cytophagia; order Cytophagales; family Hymenobacteraceae; genus Hymenobacter; species Hymenobacter terrigena. The sequence goes on along the minus strand of NZ_BAAHBU010000003.1, from coordinate 539,319 downwards.
GCCGGCTGCCCTGAAGCGCCAGATGCAGGAGCAGCACCACGTCTTTCTCATTGCGCAGGTGGAAGGCGAGCCGGCCGGCTTCGCCTCCTTCGGCCCACTGCCGGCCGAGGACGGCACTGGCACCGGCTACAAGCTGCACAAGATTTACGTGTTGCCCACGCGGCAGGGCCAGGGCTTGGGCGTGCACCTCATCGAGGCCGTGGAAAACGCGGCCCGCACCACCGGCGGCCAGTTTCTGGACCTGAACGTGAACCGCTACAACCCCGCCATTGCCTTCTACGAGCGGCGCGGCTTCGTGCGCCAGCGCGAGGTGGACGTACCGATTGGGCCGTATTTCATGAACGATTACATCATGCGAAAAGCGCTTTGAAGGGGTGAGTTTTGAGGGTTGAATGTTTAGTTATTTTCATTCTTCCAAACTCAAAACTCACCCCTTCTCTAAACTCAACATTCAACCCTCAAAACTTAACCCTCTTCCAATGGCCACCAAACTCACCGTCCTTTCCAACGGCTCCCTCCGCGTAGAGGGCGAAGACATCGAACTCGTGGATGCCCAAGGCCAGCCCTATGGCCTCGGCGGCCGCGAGCGCATCAGCATCTGCCGCTGCGGGCTGTCCAAGCAGAAGCCTTTCTGCGACGGCTCGCACAAAGGCCACTTCGAGCACGCCGCCGTGGCGTTTGATTTGCCCGCGCCCAAGCCGGCCGTGTAAGCTGATTCGCTCAATAAAAAGCCCGCTGGCCAATTGGTCAGCGGGCTTTTTCGTCTTTAACAAGTTACTCCCCTACTCCACCACTAGGCGCTGAGAAAGCTGGCCGCAGCGCACCACGTAGGTGCCGGCAGGCAGCCCGTGCAGGTCCAGCTCGGCCTCGGCAGCGGCCGGGGCGGGATAGCGGCGCACGGTGCGGCCCAGCGCATCGGTGAGCAGCAGGGGCTGGCGGGGCGCGCCGGCGGGCAGGCGCAGCGTGGCCGTGCCATGCGCCGGGTTGGGATAGAGCTGCGCGGCGGGGGTGGCGGCTGGTGCTTTGGTGGCTAGGGGGGGTGCGTTGGGGTCGTAGATGCCGAAGTAGGACATGGATTTGCTGCCATCACCCACATTGGTGAACGAGCCACCAACGTAGAGTTTTCCATTTTGACCAATAGCCAAACAGCGCACTATCTCATCTGCGTTACTGCCAGGCACTGCGGACCAGCTTGTTCCGTCCCACTGGCTGATACCAAAACCGGGGAAGAAGCCGCCCGCATATACCATGCCGTTAGGACCCAGCGCCAGCGTGTAGACTCCGAGCACTTGCGCCCCATTGCCGGGAGGATTGCCTCCCAAGTTACCTATCAGGCTCCAGGCCGTGCCGTTCCACTTCGATGTTAGGTACGTTGTACGAGCCCCGCCTGTATATATATCGCCGCTGCCAGCTATTGCTATTACCTCAACACTGGGGCCCGGGGGCAAAGAGCTCCACGCCACGCCGTCCCAACGGTACAACGAACCGTCAGCCGCATATAGGTCCCCGTTGGCCGCGATAGCCAGCGCCCAAACAATCCCTCGTACGCCGGTGGTTGAACTAGACCCTACGCTGCTCCAGGCGGTACCGTTCCACTTGGCAATGCGATTGGCCGCTGCTCCACCCGCCTGCGTGAAAGCACCGCCTACGTACAGGTCTCCGTTGCTGGCGATGGCCAGGGCGTTGACCTTGTTATCAACGCCATTGGCCGTGCCCGTGCCCAAACTGCTCCAGGCGATGCCGTTCCATTTGGCAACGTAGCTAGCCGTCGCGCCGCCCGCTTGCGTGAAAGTACCGCCCACGTACACATCCCCATTGCCCGCAACCGCGATTGCATTAACAACATTGTAATACGGGGAGAAAGCTGGGTTCAGCGTTACGCCATTGGCCGCGCCCGTCCCCAGGCTGCTCCAGGCGGTGCCGTTCCAGCGGGCTATGTGGTTGGCCACCACATTACCCGCTTGCGTAAAATTGCCGCCCACGTACACATCCCCATTGCCCGCAACGGCTACGGCGCTAACAACGTCATTAAGGCCATTGCCGACTGCTGTACCAAGGCTATTCCAAGCCGTGCCATTCCACTTGGCCACATTGTTTGCCCCCGTGCTCCCCGCCTGAAGAAAATTACCGCCCGCGTATACATCGCCATTAGCGGCTACCGCACAAGCCATCAACTCAACATAGGCATATACGCCGGTAGTTAATCCGCGCACACCATTGCTTAGTGGGCTCCAGGTGGTTCCGTTCCATTTGGCTACACAATCGGCCGGTAATCCTCCCGCCTGCGTGAAGTTGCCCACAGCGTAAACCTCCCCGCCACCGGCAACTGCCAGTGAGGACACGGTGCTATTCAGGCCCGTGCCCAGGGCGCTCCAAGCGGTGCCGTTCCACTTGGCCACGTTGGTCGCCGGCACGCCCCCGGCCTGGCTAAATTGGCCGCCCACGTACACATCCCCGTTGGGGCTCACGGCCATGGCCAACACATTACCTGTACCCATCCCTGTGCCCACCGGGCTCCAGGTGGTGCCGTTCCACTTAGCCACCCGTGCGGCGCCGCCGCCATTGTAGCCACTAGCGCCGGTATATACATCTCCGTTAGGGGCTATGGCAAGTGCTGTGATATTGGGAATGCCGTAGGCCGCGCCTGCGCCCAGGGCGCTCCAAGTCGTGCCGTTCCATTTGGCTACGCAATTGGCCGGTACTCCTCCCGCTTGTGTAAAACTACCGCCCGCATAAACGTCTCCATTCCCGGCAACTGCCAATGAGGACACGGTGCTATTCAGGCCCGTGCCCAGGGCGCTCCAGGCGGTGCCGTTCCACCTGGCAATGCGGCTGGCTGCAAGCCCACCCGCCTGCGTGAAGTTGCCGCCCACGTACACGTCGCCGTTGGGGGCCACGGCCAAGGCCAACACCCTTACCTTATAGACTCGGTTCACGCCATTGACGGGCCTGGAGCCCAATGCGCTCCAGGCCGTGCCGTTCCACTTGGCTACTCCCCCGGCCGGCACCCCATTCACGGCAGTGAAATCTCCGCCGATGTACACGTCGTTTCCGGAAACTGCCATAGCAAATACTTTCCCGTTCGTTCCGTTAGCGGGGCCGAAGCCATCCTGCCAGCGCTCGTCGCCGGCCGCAGTGGTGCCCAGGGGCCGAAACGTCGGTCGCCCATCCGGGGCCGTGCGCAGCTTGTAGCGATGCGCGTTGAACGAGCCCTTGGCACCGGCTTTTAGGGTGCCGTCGGGGTTGAGGGCCTCGGCCAGGGGGCGGCCGGTGGTGGGCGGCGGGGTGGCGGCGCGGGCCGAGCCGCACAGGTTCAGTAACAGGAGCAGTGAAAGCAGCGCGGGCAGTAGATGTTTCTTCATCAGGAATAAAATTTGGAAAGGAATCAAATGATGTACGAAAGGAATGTCTTGCCCCTACTCCACCACCAGGCGCTGGGAGAGCTGGCCGCAACGTACCGAGTACACACCGGCAGGCAGGCCGCGCAGGTCCAGTTCAACATCCGAAGCGGCCGGGGCGGGGTAGCGGCGTACCGTGCGGCCCAGCGCATCGGTCAGGGTCAGGGGCTGGCGGGGAATGCAGGCAGGCAGGCGCAGCGTGGCCGTGCCGTGGGCCGGGTTGGGGAAGAGTTGCGCGGCGGGTGTGGCAGCGGATGCTTTGGTGGCTAACACAGCATTGGAGTCGTAGATGCCGAAGTGGGCCATGACCTTGCCGCCGTCGCCGGTAGTGGCGAAAGTCCCACCGGCGTAGAGCTTGTCGGTAGGCCCAACGGCTAATACAATCACATAAAAATCAGTACCCGTGCCCAAACCATTCCAGGCCGTGCCGTTCCAGCGGGCCACAGCATTGGCTACAGCTCCGCCGGCCTGCGTGAAATACCCACCTACGTACAAGTCCCCATTGCTGGCCACGGTCAGCGCCAGGACGGAGTAACTCACCCCATTGGCGGTGCCGGTGCCCAAGGTGCTCCAGGCCGTGCCGTTCCACCGGGCTACGTAGTTGGCCGCCACCCCACCGGCCCGCGTGAAGTCCCCGCCTATGTATACGTTGCCGTTGCCAGCCACCACCAGCGCATTAACATCACCGCTCACGCCGTTGGCCGCACCCGTGCCCAGGCTGCTCCAAGCCGTGCCGTTCCACCGGGCCACGCGGTTGGCGGTAGCCCCGCCGGCCTGCGTGAAGGTCCCACCCACGTATACGTCCCCGTTGCCGGCCACCGCCAGCGCAAAAACCAAGCCGCCACTTATGCCATTGGCGGTGCCCGTGCCCAGGCTGCTCCAAGCTGTGCCGTTCCAACGGGCCACGCGGTTGGCGGCGACCCCGCCGGCCTGCGTGAAGCCTCCGCCCACGTACACGTCCCCGTTGCTGCCTATCGCCAGCGCATAAACGCCACCGCCCACCCCATTGGCCGTGCCCGTGCCCAGGCTGTTCCAAGCCGTGCCGTTCCAGTGGGCTATTCCGTTGGCGGTGGCCCCACCGGCCTGCGTGAAGCTTCCGCCCACGTACACGTCGCCGTTGCTGCCTATCGCCAGCGTAAAAACATCGGAATTTACCCCGTTGGCCGTGCCCGTACCCAAGCTGCTCCAAGCCGCGCCGTTCCAACGGGCCACGCGGTTGGCGGCGACCCCACCGGCCTGCAGGAAGGTTCCGCCCACGTACACGTCCCCGTTGCCGGCCACCGCCAAGGCGAAAACAAAACCGCCTACCCCATTGGCCGTGCCCGTGTCCAGGCTGTTCCAAGCCGTGCCGTTCCAGCGGGCTATCCGGTTGGCGGTAGCCCCGCCGGCCTGTATAAAATCTCCACCCGTATGCACATCGCCGTTGGTGGCTACCGCCAACGCATTAACATCATCGCCTACCCCATTGGCCGGGCCCGTGCCCAGGCTGCTCCAGGCCGTGCCGTTCCACTTGGCCACACGGTTGGCGGTAGCCCCGCCGGCCTGTGTGAAGCGTCCGCCCACGTATACATCGCCGTTGCCGGCTACCGCCAGCGCATTAACATCATCGCCTACCCCATTGGCCGGGCCCGTGCCCAGGCTGCTCCAGGCCGTGCCGTTCCACTTGGCCACGCGGTTGGCGGTAGCCCCGCCGGCCTGTGTGAAGCGTCCGCCCACATACACATCCCCGTTGCCGGCCACTGCCAGCGCATAAACGTCACTGCTCACGCCGTTGGCCGTGCCCGTGCCCGTGCCCAGGCTGCTCCAGGCCGTGCCGTTCCACTTGGCCACGCGGTTGGCGGTAGCCCCGCCAGCCTGCGTAAAGGCTCCGCCCGCATACACATCCCCGTTGCCGGCCACTGCCAGCGCATAAACGTCACTGCTCACGCCGTTGGCCGTGCCCGTGCCCGTGCCCAGGCTGCTCCAGGCCGTGCCGTTCCACTTGGCCACATTGTTGGCCACGGCCCCGCCAGCCTGCGTAAAGGCTCCGCCCGCATACACATCCCCGTTGCTGGCCACCGCCAGCGCATAGACGCCCCCGACGTATGCCCCGTTGCTGATGCCGGTGTCCAGGGTGCTCCAGGCCGTGCCGTTCCAACGGGCCACGCCCCGGGCCCCTACCCCACCGCCCTGGGTGAAAGTCCCGCCCACGTACACGTCCCCGTTGGGGGCTACCGCCAGCGTATAAGCGCCGCCTGTCCCATTGGCCGTGCCTGTACCCAGGCTGCTCCAAGCCGTGCCGTTCCACTTGGCCACGCCACGGGCCGGTACATTGCCAACGGCTTTAAAGTCACCCCCGATGTAAATATCGGTTCCTGACTGCACCACGGCGCGCACTACGTCAGAGGCCCCATTCGGCAGTCCAAACCCGTCCTGCCACCGTTCATCGCCGGACCCGGCCACGCCCGCCGGCCGGAACACCGGCCGCCCATCCGGCGCGGTGCCCATCCGAAAGGCGTGGGCATCAAACGAGCCATTCAGGCCCGCTTTCAAAGTGCCATCGGGATTCAGGGCTTCGGCTAGGGAGCGGCCGGGGGCGGGCGGCGGGGTGGCGGCGCGGGCCGGGCCGCACAGGTTCAGTAACAGGAGCAGCGAAAGCAGCGGGTGTAGTAGATTTTTCTTCATCGGTAATGGAAAGGGATTAATATGAACGGAAAGATACACTACCACATGGGGCAGCACTGCACCGTCCGTGAATAGCTGACACTAGTATTTCAGGCAGTAGCTTAAATCCTCACTAGTGAGGCTGCTGGTTCTGTGGAAGCCTAGCTTTTCGAGCAGCCGGATGGCCGGGCCGTTTTGCCGGGTCGTGATGGCGGTGATGTGCGCCAGCTTCATTTCGCGCCGGCCAAATTCAATGGCCAGCTTCATGGCTTCGGCCATCAGACCCCGGCCCCGGAAGGCGGGCTTCAGCACGCAGCCCAGTTCCCCGACACCGTCCGTAAAGCCCCGATAAAAGCCCAGCGTGCCCACTACTTCATTGGTAGCGTTGCTGACAATGGCCCAATGAATGGAGGAACCCCGCTGGTAGTCCGCCTTTATTTTTTCCTGCATTTCGGCCGCTTCCTGCGCAGTTTGGGCCAGCCGGGCGTCGTAGAAAGAGATTTCGAGCAGGCTGCTGCTGTCCGCTGGCATAACCTGGCGCAGCAAAACGGCGCCCGAAATTAGCACGGGGAAAATGGGGTAAGGAGGCAGATTCATCGGTAGCTGTTTATTTCACTTACTGTAAATAAACTCCCTTACCCCGCGCCCGGCCGCACGCTGGCTCCCAGCATCAGCCACAGGTTCTGGCGCACCACATCGCCCATCGAGTCGCACTGTTCGAAGGCCTCGGTGTGGTGGTAGCGGTTGAGTTCGGCCTTGAGCTGGGCTACTTTTTCGGGCGGGGCCAGTTCGTGGCGGCGCATGGCTTCCAGCAGGTCGCGCAGGCGGTGGCGCTCGGCGCGGGCGCGGCGGGCCATCAGGGCGCGCTCCTCGGTCTGGTACTGCCGGATGGCCTCGGGCTTGAGGTGGCGGGCGCACATGGCCACCACGGCGGCGTTGTCCTTGAAAAACTGGGGCAGGTACATGCTGCGGCGGCCCTCGTAGCTCTGTTGGTCGAAGTCGATGGCCTTCACGCGGTACTGCTCGTTCTCGAAGTCGGGCGTCACGGCGATGACATAGTTATACGCCCGCATATCGCCCAGCAGCCGCACGAAGCACCGCTCGTTAAACTTCACAAACTCCTTGGCCAGCCGCACTTGGTTGAGGTGGGGCAAACTCAGGTGCTGTCGGATAAAATCATCGCCCGGAATACCCACGATGTGCTCCTCAATCAGCGTGTCGCCGCTCACCAGGAAGTTCATCGAGTTGGGCGAAAGCAGGTGCTCCAGCTCCAGGCCATACAGGCGCGAGGCGTCGGCCTGCTTCACGTAGAAGTAGTCGTAGTTGTCGTTGAGCTGGTTCACGATGCGCACCCGAAACGGGCGCGAGTTGCCAAACTCGCAGTAGTCGATGCGGTCGGCCACGAGGTGCTCGGAGAAGGACAAATCGCCGGCCGTTTTCAGCAGCGCATATACTTCCGTAAGGCCCTGGCCCAGCTCGCGCAAAGTCTGCGGCTCGAAGAATATGGTTTGCCAGAGCGTGTCCTTCCCCGACCGGTCCAGCAGCGGAAACGAGCCCGTGAACTGCCGCAAATCGGCGTAGGTCACGGGCAGCTGGGTTTCGCGGTCGTAGGCGCGCAGGTACTGACGCAGGGCCTGCGTAATGGGGTACGGCGGCTTTTTGCGGGAAATGTCCACAATACACTGAGTGATTGAGTGACTGAGTAACGACGTGATTGAGGTTTTTTTCACCCGGTCACCCCGCTACTCAGTCACTCAGTGGCTTACCCCGCCAGCTCGCTTACCAGCTCTACGTACTGTTGGCGGGCGGCATCCTTGCTGGTGCCTTTCAGGCTGTTCCAGGCATCGAACTTGGCAATGGCTTTGAAGTCGAAGCCGCCGGGGCGGTCGCCGGTTACGTCGCCTTCGGTGGCTTGCTTGTAGAGGGCGTAAAGCTGGAGCAGAATCATGTTGGAGGGCTTGCTGGGCAGCTGTTGCGCGCGCTGGCTGGCGGCGTCGAATTCTTCTTGCGTGGTCATACTAAAAGGGAGAAATTCTATGGGTTTAACCGGAACACGCCGTTGTACCTTGGCGGCTTATTCACACAAACGTATGACGCGCAAATCTATTCCTGCTCTGGCCACAGCCGTGTTTTTGCTGGCCGCCCCGGCCGCCTTCGCCCAGAAAACCTACCTGCACTGCGGCCACCTGCTCGATGTGCGCAGCGGCAAGCTCCTGGCCCAGCAAACGATTGTGGTTGAACGCGACCGGATTACGGCCGTGCAAAGCGGCTACACCGCCGCCAGCGGCCCCCAGGACAAGGTCATCAACCTCGAAAGCCGCACCGTACTGCCCGGCCTCATCGACTGCCACGTCCACCTCGAATCCGAGTCGAGCCGCAATAATTTCCGCGAGCAATTTACCCTCAACCCCGCCGATATAGCCTACCGCGCCCAGGGCCACGCCCTCACCACGCTGCGGGCCGGCTTCACCACCGTGCGCGACTGCGGCGGCTCGGGCGTGAACACCAGCCTGCGCAATGCCGTGGCCCAGGGGCTGGTGCCCGGCCCGCGCATCTTTTCGGCGGGCACGGCCATCTCGGCCACCGGCGGCCACATGGACGAAACCGACGGCCTCAACGAAGACCAGCTCACCAAAGCCGGCCACCCCATCTACCTCGCCAACGGCCCCGACCAGTGCCGCCAGGCCGTGCGCGAGCAGTTTAAGCGCGGGGCCGACCTCATCAAAATTGCCAGCACCGGCGGCGTGCTCGACCTGAGCAAGGACGGCACCGGCGCGCAATACACCGAAGAAGAAATCCGCGCCGTGGTGGAAACGGCGAAGGACCTGGGCATGCGTGTGGCCTGCCACGCCCACGGTGCCGAAGGCATTAAGCGGGCGGTGCGGGCCGGCGTCACCAGCGTCGACCACGGCTCGCTGATGGACGACGAGGCCATCCGGCTCATGGCCAAAAGCCGGACCTGGTACGTGCCCACGCTCATCGCCGGCAAGTCGGTGGCCGATACCACGCGCACCCACCCGGGCTACTTCCCGCCCGTCATCGCCGCCAAGGCCCTGAACGTGGGCACCAAGATGCAGGGCACCTTCGCCCGCGCCATCAAGGGCGGCGTGCGGGTGGCGTTTGGCACCGATGCGGGCGTATACCGCCACGGCCAGAACGCCCGGGAGTTCGGCTACATGACCGAGGCCGGCATGAGCCCACTTGACGCCATCCGCACGGCCACTCTCAACGCCGCCGAGTTGCTGGGCGAAACCACCGACTTAGGAGCCATCGAAGCTGGCAAGCTGGCCGACATTGTGGCGCTGGACGGCGACCCGTTGCAGGACATTTCGGCCCTCATGCGGCCCAAGTTCGTGATGAAAGCCGGCGTGGCCTACCGCCAGGAATAGAGCCCTGACGCCCTAGTACAGCGGTGCTTAAGCAGCTTTCGACGGGAGGGTAAGGTAAGCTCGACCGCAACCTGGCCAGCGGGCGGCGGCGTATGCGGGAGACTTATCCCGTGCCCCTCCCCTATGAAAACCCCTGATTTGAATGCGTTGGTCGAGCAGTTTTTGCAGCAAAAAATCACCCTGGCCCTGGCCGAAAGCTGCACCTGCGGGCTGGTAGCCGCGCAGCTGGCTTCGGCTACTGGCGTGAGCGAAGTGCTGCTCGGCTCCGTCGTCACCTACCATCCTGAAGCCAAGCAGCGCCTGCTGGGGGTGAAAAAAACCACCCTAACCACCTACTCGGCCGAAAGCCAGCAAACTACCAACGAAATGGCCCTGGGCCTGTACCAGCGCCTGCCCGCCGATGTGTGCGCGGCCGTGACCGGCCTGTGCGGCCCCGGTGCTTCGGAAACACCCGACAAGCCCATGGGCACCATTTTCGTAACCATTCTGGTGGATGGCCACGCCCACGAATACCGCACGCGACTGGAGGGCTCGGCCGATAAGCTGCGCGACCTGGCCGCCAATTTCGTCTACGAAAAAATTGGCGACTTGCTGGGCCGGCGGCAGGTGGCCGCCTTGGCCGCGCCTGCTGTACCCAGCAGCAAAGCCGCCGCCAAAACGATACCGGCCAGCAAGCACTAGTGCTAGTGCGTCGCCGATTCGCGGTACAGCGTGGTGACGCGGAACAAGCCGGTTTTGCGGTCGAAATCCACTAAGCTCTGGCCGAGGCCCAGCTTGCCGACAGCGGCAATGAACTCCGGGTTACTCGCTTCGTAGGCTTCGCGGATGTAGCGCGTGGTGAGGGGAAAAATGAGCCCGGTGAGGCCCCGGCTGAAGAAATAGCGCGTGCCTGCGCCGTTGTTACCGCCCAGGGCGGCGTTTACGGTGGTGGAGTTCTGTGTATACACGCACAACGTGTCGGCGTATTCGAGCCGGTATTCTTCGTTCCGAAACAAGCGCGATGTGCGGCCCTTGCCCGAGACATAGCCCCACACGCTGTCGGGGGCCACGCGTAGCTTGGCAGTTTTGGAGCCGCGCGGCACCACTACCACCAGCTGCCCACGCTTGTCGGGGTAAAAGGCATCGAGGCCGGCGGGCTGGGGCTGCTTGCGGTGGTAGGCCGCGCCCGTGCGGTAGGCCCCGGGCGGAATGGTGAACACCTGGGCGGCCACTGGCCCCGCCAGCAAACTCAGTACTCCAATTAATAAGCGACGCGTGCGTTTCATATCGGCTAGTTGAGCCACGAAGGTACGGCCTGCTCCTACCCCGCTGGCGCACCCCAGGGCCGAGGTTTCTGAATGTGGCGGCCAGTGCCGAACTTTGGCCAGGGGAACTATCCCTGGCCCCGTAATCATTCCTGCAATCATGAAAAAAACGTTGTTGCCGCTGCTGCTTGCGGCCCTCATTCTGGCCCACGGCACCGCGAGCGGCTGGGGGTTCTTCGGCCACCGCACCATCACCCAGCTGGCCGTGTACGAGCTACCGGCCACCATGCAGGCCTTCTATTTCCGCCACATGGCCGAGGTAGTGCGCCTGAGCACCGCCCCCGACGAGCGCCGCAACGACGACCCCACCGAGGCGCCCAAGCACTACATCGACATGGACCATTATTCCGAAAACGACCCCTTCGGAAAGATGCCGCGCCAGTACGATGCGGCCGTGGCCAAGTTCTCGGCCGATACACTCAAGAAGTACGGCACCGTGCCGTGGGTGATTATGGAGATGAAGGACAACCTGACCGAGGCCTTCCGCCAGCGCGACACGATGAACATCGTGAAGTATTCGGCCGAGCTGAGCCACTACGTGGGCGATGCCTTCGTGCCGCTGCACACCACCATCAACTACGACGGCCAGCTCACCGACCAGAAGGGCCTGCACAGCCTCTGGGAAAGCCAGCTGCCCGAGAAATACATCAACGACTACAAGCTGGACGGCGAGCCCGCCAAGTACGTGAAAGACCCGCTGGCCGCCATCTGGACCACGCTGGCGCAGAGCTACGGCTTCCTGGGCGAAACCTTTGACCGGGCCAGCAAGATTGAGAAGGTGATGAAGCCCGACGTGCGCTTCACCTTCTCGCATAAGTACGGCAAGACCTCGCGCCGCTACTCCGACGCCTTCGCGGCCGAGTACGAGAAGGCCGTGGGTGGCATGGTCGACTACCGCCTGAAGGGCGCGCCCAACCTGGTGTCGTCGCTCTGGCTCTCGGCCTGGCAGGATGCGGGCAAGCCCGACCTCGGCGGCATGATGACGCCCAACAAGCCCACCAAAGAGGAAAAGGAGAAGCTCAGTACCGAGCTCACGGCCTGGAAAAAGAACACCCTGGCCCAGGACCAGCTCCTGCTGGCCCAGCAAAAGGCGAAAAAGGTCGAAACCGTGGACGAAATCAAATCGGCCAAAGACATGGCCGAGCCGCCCGCCGAAGCCGAAGCTACGCCCGCTCCCACTGCCCCGACACCCGCAACGGCCACCCCCGCCGCGCCCGTGGAAAAGGTGAAAGTGAAAACCAAAACCAAAGAAGGCAGCGAAAAAACCAAGCAGAAAGTCAGCAACCCGGGCTGGTAGCCCAACTTGGGTGCTAGCTAAGCTGAAAAAGCCCGCGCCCTACAGCGCGGGCTTTTTTTGGCCTGCGCCCAACCGGCGGGCCCGGCTTGCCGTCTTACCTTGGCCTACTTTTCGGCCTACTGCTATGCTTATATCCGTTTCTTCTGCTGTCCGGCTGCTGCTCGGCCTGGGCTTGCTGGCTGCCTGCAACCAGGCCCCGCCGGCCACCGCACCGGCTGCCACCAAGCCCGTGGTGCCCGGCCCCGACCTGGCCACCCTCACCGACAGCGCCGCGCCGGCCGCGCTGCTCGCCTACGGCAAGCAATACCCCGGCTCCGAGGTATTGGTGAAGACGCGCCTGGGCAACATTCGGGTGCGGCTGTACGACGACACGCCCATCCACAAAGCCAATTTCCTGCTGCTGGCCCGCAAGGGCGTGTTCGACGAAACGATGTTCAACCGCGTGGTGAAAAACTTTGCCGTGCAGGGCGGCCAGACCTACAACGCCCGCACCATCCGGCTGAAGCGCTACCGCCTGCCGCCCGAAATCCGGCCCGGACATTTTCATCACAAAGGCGCACTGGGCATGGCCCGCTACGACGACGAGCAGAATCCCGGCCGCCTGTCTTCCAACACCGATTTTTACTTTGTGGTGGGCGAAAAGCTGGCCCCCAACCAATCGCAGGCCATGGCCGGCCGCAAGCTCACCCCGGAGCAAATCAAGGCCTACGCCACTATGGGCGGCGTGCCCTCGCTCGATGGGCAGTACACGGTGTTTGGCGAAGTCATCGAAGGCCAGGACGTGGTCGACAGGATTTCCAACGAGCCCGTGGAGTCCGATAAGTGGCCGGTGAAGGACATCACCATGAAGGTGGAAGTGGTGAAGTAGCCCGGCGGGGGTCCCCGTTGCACAGGTTGAATTTCAAACTCGGCAGCAGGGCTCCCGGGTGCCTACGCCAGCGGCTCCTCGGCCATGAATGCTTCGAGCAGCGGCACGAGGTTGCGGATGTGCTCGGGCGTGGCATCGGGCTGGGGCGCGAGGCGCGAGAAATCGGCCGGCTCCACGCTGCGAAACTGCATCGACCAATCGGCAAACGCTCGGCCGGGCACGGGGCCATCGGCCAGCTTCACCACGTTGCGGTGCCGGATATCGGCGGCAATTACGGCGTAAATCTGATGCACTTGGGTGGCATCGCCCTCCAACACCTGAATAATATTGCCCTCGGTGCTATAGAGCAGCAAGCCGGTGACGTTGAGGCTGGCGTTGGTGGCGCGCCAGTGGCCCAGTTGCCGCTGCAATTCGCTTTCGGTGAGGCTAATGTTGGCAGTGCTGGAGTAAACGAGGTGGTGCATGGAGCCTGAACGGTGAAGTAGGCTCCAAAGCTAAATTTCCGGGCAAGCTCCTACAACCTCAACCGTAGAATTTCAGGCTTAAACCAATTAAAAAGGCCCGCCCCCAGGGGAAGCGGACTACTCATAAAAGGACACTTATAACTGGTAACATTAACCAGCAATAACCAACACTATTCAGCACAAAAACCGCATCGGAGGATATTCCGCTGCGGTTTTTTATTGTCCACTAAGAAAAAATATCAGCTCGGTAACTGCTGGTTGTTACCGGTTGATAATGGCTGGTTTGTACCCCAGTCGTACCCCGTGACTTTGCGTTGGGAAGGGCCGTTAAGTGAAGGCAACTGATTAATGACGGCTCGACAAAAGCAATTGAACTGCTGCACCACATCTGCTAAAGAGCCAAATATTCAAGATAACAACCTCTTGTAATATAAGCATTTGCTTAGCATAATTAGGCGCGAGGCAATCACAAGCAGATGTACTTAGCCTTGACACTCACCTTCAAACCCCAGTAAAAATGGCACTTGTTCACATTCGTAAAAAAGTATTGAGCGATGGCAAAGCCTCGCTGATTTTGGATTACACGGTAAACGGGCAACGGCGCAAACAGACGCTTAAAATTTACGTTGACCCCAAAGACCAGAAAAGCCGCGACCCCCTACGGCGCAACGCTTATGATGAGTCTTACCGACAAGCCGAGTTACTGCGCCTGGAGGCACAAAAGCGCCTCATTAATCAAGACCACGACCTGCCCCAGGCTTTTGACAAACGCGCATCCTTTTTCGACTACTTCGAAAAGATGGCCGCGACGCGCCATCACAACTGGGCAAACGTCCTGAAACACCTGCGCGCCTACACCCGGGGCCAACTAACCTTTGGCAACGTCACGGAAGAATGGATTAGCGGCTTCCAAGACTATTTACAAGGTCAAGAGCAAATGCAAAACATAACGGTGCGCAAGTATGTGGGCATCATCAGCGTGTGCCTGAACCATGCCGTAAAACACAAAGTGATGCCGTTTAACCCCGGCAAGAATGTAACCAAGGTGCGCGTCAAAGAATCGGACCCCAGGTACCTCACTAAAGAGCAAGTGCAGCAGTTGCAGGTGCAGCGTGATGGGATTCCAAATTGGCTGGTCAGGCCTTTCTTATTTTCCTGCTACACCGGCCTACGCCTTTCGGACGTTGAGTCACTGACTTGGGTAGAATTGAAGCCCAATGGCAAAAACGCCGAAGGGTTGGCCCAGTTCGTGTTGGTTAAGGAGCAACTTAAAACGGACGAAATTGTGCGGGTGCCATTGAGCCCTCAAGCATTGGCCATTGTAAACAGCATCAAAAGCGAATGTGAACGCAGTCCTAGAGCCGATGATTTAGTATTTGTCATGAAGCGGCGTACAGCAATCAAGCGCTACATCCGACTGTGGCGCAAGCAAGCAGGCTTTCATTTTACGTATCACTCCTCGCGCCACACCTTTGGCACCGGGTTGCAGAGTGCCGGGGTGGACATCAACACTACAAGCAAGCTGATGGGCCATAAAAGCCTGGGGATGACTCTCCGATATGCCAGAGTCATATCACGTCAGAAAGAAGAAGCTATTGACAAAATGGCGGCGTATTGGGGGTAAGCTTTTGCATCCACAGCCTATAAGCAAAAGCACTGCCCTCATGGGCAGTGCTTTTCTTTTATTAGACCTAACTTCAATCGTAAATCCTTAAATCCGTCAGCGATATGCCAGCAAACATAGTAGGGCTTCCCGATTATGACGACACTGCTTATAACGAGCCCAATTATGAGTATAACGAAGCTTCATACGATGCTAACCGTGCACGATATACGAATTGGCGAAGATTGTGGGCTAAGCGCCACTTCCATGAATCCTACGAGGATTACGACCCGCATACTCCTGACAAACCATTGATAGGAATTATCGACCTGCTTCATCACCCTAGCTTTCCAGCAGCACTTCATCAAAAGTTAATCAGTTCTTCAAACGATGAGGAGCCGTTGCACCCCGTTGACGTGAAGGACTTCATGGAAAACAAATATGCTCACCAGCTTGAAAAACCGGATTGGGATTATTTGAAGGAAATTATCTCCAACCTTGAGGAGGAAGGCCCCTCGCCCATTCCACAAACAGTGAGGCAGGCGCGTCATTGGTTGGAAGCCAAGCGTACCACAATTCTAATGTGGCCTCCCATGCTTGGTGAGCCCGACGCTAAAGGAAGGAAGGAACGGTTGAAAGATGTCTTTGCTTTTGAACGTGTAGTCAAAGCAGGCCCCAAATTCCAAGGCAAACTAGATGATTTAATAAGACTCCCCCTCACCCTGGCTTCACTGTTAGAATTGCTTTCGAATTTAAGGCTTGTCGAGGAACACGATTCGGAAGGCACGATAGCAAACCCTTATGCAAAAGCGGGCGAATGGGGTGGGCTTGTCCTTGCGCTGCATAAGAAACAACTTTTAGTCGGCCCAGCCTCTTCGATTTACAAAGCGCTGAAGTCATCATTCAAAGCAAAAGTGTCCGAAAAGACTATCAGTAATGCCTTAAGAGGGGATGGTTATCAATCTATTTATCACGCTAAGATTGTGCTAAACCACTTAGAAACAATGCCTTTTATCACCTAGCAATTGCCAATTTTTGCGGATTTTATTTTCGAAAAGAGCCGCAATACCAGCCCTGAACCTTTGCATCGCTCCCAGCAAAACCAACTCATCAACAATCCCTGGGGGCAGCAAAATAATGCAGGACAAGACACCTCCTCCCCAAAACCCAGCAGACCACTACTACAACACGACGCAGGCGAGCATTTATTTAGGCAACACGCCGCCTTCGTCAATTCGCCAGTACACGGCACAGCGCCGGTTACCTTGCTACAAACCGGGAAAGATTGTTCTCTATCGAAAATCCGACCTTGATGCATTTGTAGAGGCTTCCCGCCGTGCGTCGATGGACCAACTCAACCAAGAGTTGGAGGAAAAGCGCAAGGAACTGAACGGCACAAATACGGGTGGCGCAGCTAAAGGAAAGGACGCACGGTCATGAAATGTGCCGCCACTTCCTCCGAATCGACTGCGCCAGCAGCGCCAGCAAAGTTCAGCCTATTTACCTGCGGGGTCCGCAAGGTAATACCAGACAAGTCTTTGACATTGCGGCAAATGCACAAGCGGCTCGTATCCGACCAATACGCCAAAGCAACCGCTGACATTCGAGCGCTTGTTGCGGATACCCCCCAGCGGAAGCAAATCAAACTGGCCCTAGATAATGTTACGGTAGCAGGTGAGTTCAGTAAGCGTGCCGCCGCTAACCTGCTCACTCGTTCGGGCTTGCTTGTACTCGACTTCGACCATGTGCGTAACCTGCGTGGGTTACGTCGTCACCTGTTGCGTGACCCCGTCCTTGGGCCCAGTGTAATGCTGCTTTTTATTAGTCCCAGCGGTGACGGGTTAAAGGCGGTTGTCGCAGTCGACATTCGTTTTGACCATAAATGCAGCTTTGACGCCATCGTTGCGCATTTGCGGGCTACCTGTCCACGCTGGTTCAAACAGCTGGACCTAGGCGCCAGCGACATTAGCCGGGGGTGCTTGCTCTGCCACGACCCCGACGCCTATTTGAACCCGGACTATCTGTTGCACATCCCATTCCCGCAGGACCTAAGCGACTTGTTTGAAGCCTGCGGAAATCCATTTTCCTCCTTGCCTCCGACTAATAACGAGGCAACACGCTTGGAAACGTGGATACGTGCCGTGGAAGCATCGACTGACTTCCCCGACGATTACGACTGCTGGTACCGCATCGGCTTAGCGTTAGCGAGCCTAGGTGAAGAAGGGCGGCAATACTTTCACCGCGTCAGCCGGATGAGCCCGAAGTACAACGAGGCAGAATGCGACCGCCAATTCAGCTTATCGATGCAAAAAGGCAGTGGCGCTATCACGGTGGGTACGTTCGTGCACATTTGCCAAGAGGTTGGCCTTCGCCCCGACGATACTCCTTCCAACGATGAACCGCATGAAGATGGCCCCACGCCATGCCTACCCGATGGCCTTTTCCCTCAACTTCCCATGCTGTTGCAAAAAGGCTGTACCCCATTTCGCACGGACCGAGAGCGTGATGTAATGCTGGTGGGAATGCTGACAGTGCTGTCGGGGTGCTTCCCCACATTGACGGGGCTGTATCGGGGCAAGGTCATCGGGGCCAACGTGTACGCTTTTATAGTGGCCCCGGCTGCGAGCGGTAAGGGTGCGCTGGATTGGGCCCGTTTGCTGGCGTGGCCGCACCATTTAACCTTGCGTGAAGCCAGCAACCGAGCTTGGCAGGAATATGAAGAGGAATTGGAGACATACGAACGAGCCAAACGGGCTGCCAAACGGGGCGACCCGCTGCCCGCTAAGCCCGAACAACCGCCGCGCCGGCGGTTATTCATCGCCGCCGACAACGGGGCCGCCAACCTGATTAAAACCTTGGCCGAAAATGAGGAACACGGCATCCTGTTTGAAACCGAAGCGGATACGCTAAGCGGCACATTGAAGCAAGATTTTGGCGATTACTCAGCCTTGTTGCGCAAAGCGTCGGAACACGAGCCACACCTGTACGACCGCAAAACCGCTGGCACTTACGAACTGAGCCGCCCATCCCTATCTGTGGTGTTGAGCGGAACGCCGGAGCAGGTCAACCGGTTGATACCGTCGGCGGAAAACGGCTTGTTCAGCCGCTTTTGGTTTTACAGTTTCCATGCGCCTCACGAATGGGACGACCCGTTTGCCGATGGGGGCGAGGCGCTGGACGACATCATGAATACATTATCGGCGCAGGTATCCACCCTGATTATGCAAGCCGCCGCAACTAGCATTCGGATGAAGCTCACCTCCGAACAGGAAAGCCGCTTTAATGCCAAGTGGGTGGAGTGGCTACGCATGGGCATTGCTGACTTTGGCGAGGGCTCCGGCAGTGCAGTTAAGCGTCATGGTCGAGCCTGCTTCCGCCTCTGCATGCTGCTGACGCTGCTCCGCAGCTTTGAGAACGGGGAATTCTCATCCAACCTCGTCTGCAGCGATGAGGACTTCGCATCTGCGTTGAGCATTGCCGACATCTTCCGGCAGCATGCCCTACGCATTTATCAACATATGTTGCAGCATGCTGACCGACAGCAGGTGCCTTCCCGCAAATATCTGCGGGCTGAGCAAGAGGTAGAAGCACACCGATTAAAAGCACAAGGATTGAGCATCCGGCTAATTGCCAGCCGCCTAAGTGTTCCTAAAACGACGGTGCAAAACTGGTTAAGTTCAAAACAGTCTACCCCTTAGCATATATATGTACCGCGTACCGTACGTCAAACGGTACGCGGTACAGTAAAGCCGCAGTGGAAAAACGCGCACGCGACGGCTTTCCCTTTCCAGCACCTTCAAGCGCACAACCAGTGGCTTGTGTAGGGTAGTCCACTGATTAAGCTGGGCTGATTCATATTATCTTTACGCTTCATCTCACTGCCGACGTTTATGGCTCAATCCATTCTTCAGGACTTCTTGACTGAGCACCTTATCACAATAGACCAGAACGAAGAGTTCGACCTATTATCCAAGGCAGCCCAAGAGTTGGAAAAGCGGCTGCGCACTAAAAAGATGCGGCTGCCCACTGCTGTTCAGGTAGCCTTTGACCCGTCAATCAGCGCAACCGACCCACTGGTGGCTGAGGTGCAGGAGGTGATAACTAGCAAATGGAAAGCCTTTCCGAGCAAGTGTCGCGACCGGCCGATTCCTTACGTGAGAGCAGTGCTGCTGACCGCCCTGCAAGCCCTAACTAAGGATGGGGATAGCACTTACGCAGGCATCGTCTGGCTGACGGCAAGTAACTATTTCCCCTACACCACGCCTGTGGAGCGCGAGGCGGAACTACTAAGCCGTTTGCTTGGCGAGGTGGGAAACCAATTTGAGCAAGCCAGCTGGCGCATTTGGGGCATTACACCTACCAAACAAGTCACTCTGCCAGTACCCAAGATTGCTGCAGCAGACCGACCGACTGTTGTATCGATAAATCCAGAATATGCTGTCAATAAATTGGCGGCAGCAATGGGTAAAGGTATTGAAGGAGGCAACAAAACGACCTTTTTCCAGAGGAACTTCAGCTATGATGGGACAGTAAATATCAACCCGGATGAAGAGTGGGTTACATCTTTTAGCACAATTGCCGGGGGTGCCGTAAAAGTTATTGCGGATACGCTTGTAGAATCCACTAACAAAGCCCTTGCTCAAACGGCCGGCTCCAAGCAGCTGGAGGAATTTTCTAATCAAGTAACTAACTACTTGCGCGAAATCAGCGCGGCCATGAGCCAGCAAGCGGCTTCAAACAACCTGCGAGGACAATTGCTGTGGTTGAAAGAAACGCTATACTCTACCAGCCAAGATACCAGCTACCGGCAGCTACCTGCCGGTGTGGTAGAGTTGGCGCTGGCCAGCGACACGCAGGCGCTGTTGCCTCCGATATACCCTATCAGCGTAGAATATTTCCTGCGTGAAACGCTGGGGGCTGCTACCTCGGGGACGGAAGAGCCGCGCCACTTCGAGGAATGGCTATTGTCTCAGGAGGCAGCCTCCGCAACGCTTCAGCCCCTGCTTCCCTTGGCTTCACTCCCCGAGGCAGGCCGCTTGACGCTGCTGGCTTTCGTGCGCGGCGTGGTCAATGGCAAGCTGGCCGTGGCGGACTTTGAAAGCACCACAGGACTGCGGCTGACTGACACTATTTCACGGCAGGAATTGACCGTCTGGCTGTTCCGCGAATTACAGGCTCTCAAGCTAGCAGCGGCCAAATAAACACTTTATGCAGCGCGGACGGTGTACCAATGAGCAGTGCGCGGCAGCCGATACGGGCGCGTGCTTTCAGAATAAGTCAAGCCCAGCCGCTTGCGAGAACTGGGTGCCCGGTGCGGCTGACTCCAACCCGACGGTGGGTAAGAAAGCGCGAGCGGCTGCCTCGAAAGCAGCCGGCCCGAGCGCAATCCAGGCCAAGCGAAGCCAGCCCGCTGATGGCCGAGACGTGGAGTGGTCGGGCATGGCCCTGCGACGCGAGGAAATCGAGTTGGTGAGCCGGCGGGCTAACCCGCTCCTGATTGCCACGGTTGGGGAAGTGGACGCTGGGAAATCCTCTTTCCTGGGGATGCTGCACAGCCTGTTGCTGCGGGGGCATGGGCTGGCGCAGTACACGTTCGCCGGTTCGCTAACACTGCTGGGTTGGGAGGCGTTGGCGGTCGCGTTGCGCTTTCACCGGGGGCAGGCCATCGACCAGTCACCCACCCCCAGCGACCCCACCTACTACAGCCTCCTGCACTGGGCGTTACGCCGGGCTGACGGGCAGTTGCGCGACATCCTCTTCCCGGATGCATCGGGCGAGGTGTTCACCCAGTGGGCCGCTAATGAAGCGGATTCCAACGCTGCCAACGTGCGCTGGATACACCGCTATGCCGATGCATTCCTATTTTTCATCGACTGCGAGGCTCTAGTGAAGCGCCGTGGGGGAGCGTCCACCAGCCTGATAGATTTGGCCAGCCGACTAGTCACCAACTTGAACGGCCGGCCGGTGCTAGTAGCATGGTCCAAAGCCGACTTGCTGGAGCAAATACGGCCCGGCGTAAAGCAAAACCTAGAAGAGCAATTGGCGCAGTTGTTCGGCGAAGTGCCGCACTTCGCCATCAGCAAGGAACTAGAAGCCCAGCCCGACCCTCAGCAGTTGGCCAACCTGCGCCTACTGGATGCCGCCCTTTCGGCCGTGGAAACCTACCGGCCCACGCTGCCCGGCTTAGCGGTTAATCCCGTTAGGCAAGACCACTTTTTACGCTACCGCGGCCGATGAAACAGGCAGAAAACAGTGTGCTGCTTATCGGCAAGCCTGGCACTTCCAAAACCACGTTCCTAGCCCAGCTCTACAGCGTACTGCTGCGCAAGCGCGGACGGATGCACCTGCGGCAAACGCCCGAAAATCTGCTGGCCATCGACGAGGCGCGCCGGCTGCTGGCCGAAGGCAAGTCCATCAAAAGCACCCCAGCAGAGCAGAATAAAGTGCTCCAGTTGAGTTTGACGCTGGACGGCGAGCCGCTTGAACTGGAATTTCCGGATTACGGTGGCGAACAGGTGAAAGCCATTATTCGCGACCGCCACCTAGGGCCGCAGTGGGTGGAAATGTGCCGAAAAAGCAATTCTTGGCTTGTCTTCATTCGGCTGCACGACCACGAGGAACCCCACGACGTGCTCACCAAAGCCGCCGCTGAGGTAGAACCGGCCGCTACACCGGCAGCCCCTGCTGAGCCGGTAGCCACCAATGAAGCCGTGGAATTAGTGGAGTTGCTGCAAATGCTGCTAGCCGCACGTGCAATTGGGCAGCAGCAGCTTATCGAGCAACCCCGCCTAAAGCTGGTGCTGACACTGTGGGACGAGCTGCATACAACCGACCAACCGGAAATGGTACTAGCCCGCCGCTACCCGATGCTGCTTCACTACGCCCGCAGTAACTGGGCCCCGACGGCCCTGCAAGTATGGGGCTTGTCGGCTCAGGGCTTCCGACTCGACACGGAGGCAAATCAGGACAAGTATCTGGATTCCAACCCGGCCGAGCACGCCTATGTGGTGCTACCAGCCGGGGGAGCGCCCGTGCATGACCTGTCGCGGCTGTTTGACTAATCTTGCAACCCCGTCACCTTGCACATTCTCATCCACCAAGCCCTCTTCGGCCAGGACCAGCAGCACGGCCAAGGCTACGAGTTGCTGCGCACGACGCACCCGGATACCCGGCTGGTACGGCGTATGGGTAACTCCACCGACCTAGGGGAGAACGCACCGAGCCACCTGAGATGGCAGCCCGCCCTGCGGGGTCGGCCCTGGGAAACATACTACCTGCTCTTTAAAACCTATCCGGACACCTCGCCCGACGTGAGGGGCGGGCGAGTTTTCTCGCATGCGCTGCTCATCGAGCAGCAGTACCTGCCTGCGTTGCGCGACCTTCGGCAACTACTTATTCAGTTTCCAACGCAGCTCACTAAAGAGCAGCCCCTGGCCCCGCTGGAATTGCCAGAATTGACTCCCTCGCCCCTGCCGCTCACGCCCCGCCTAGGCTACCTGCTGAAGGATTTAGTGCGGCCTACGCGTGAGGGCACCATTGTTTGGGCGGGTCAGGCTGACTTTGAAGATGCTGCGGCGCTGCTATGGCAGGTGCTGCCGGCCGACGAGCGCCACCAGCTAAGCTTCAACTTGGGCTTCATGCCCAATCAACTGCGAGAGCCGGGCAACCCCCGGCAATTAGTAGCTGTGCCCGAAACGCTGCTGCCTCGCTGGCGGCCGGACTTTTTTGTAGTCGAGTCGTCAGATGCGCACACGGCCTTGAGCGAGGCCGAGGCGTACCTGGCCGGCGACGTGGCTCGTGCTCCCCACCTCGCTTCCCTCGTGCAGGCGCTGGGCACACCGCCACTGCCGCACCAGTTGGATACTCTGCAACGCGTGGCCGGTACCGCCGCCAACCTAGCAGCAGCCACTTTGCAGCAGGTGTTGGCTCTGGCTATCGTTCTGCACTGGTACCAGCCTAGCCGCCCTGTGCTTGCCGCTCGCACACTTGAGCGCCTCCTATCGCTCATTGCCCTCAGCGAATCAGAAGAAATAAAACGTCTGGGTTCAGTGCAGCAGGAGCAGCTACCTGACGAAACCCTGCAGACCATTGGGAATGCTGTGGGCCAAAGGCTGCTGGTTTTAGCCGCCGACTCCACAGCGGTGCTGGACACACTGATAGCTTGGCCCGAGCAGCCTGCTCGCCGCTGGTGGCGGCGCAGTCTACGGGAAGCCGTGCTAGAATTATTCGCAGCCGGGGAAGCGCCGGCTAGCAGCTTGGCGCTGGGTCTGCTGGAACAACCCGCCGCCACTGTAGCCGACTACGTGCAGCTAATTCCGACCACCGCCACCACCGAGGCCAAGTTGTTGGCAGCGCTGCCAGCAACTTGGCCTGATGCTGCCTGGAATAACACGTTGGCCTTGGCTCAAGAGCGCCAGTGGCTGCGCTTGCACCTTGCCAGTCTGTTACAATTAACTACGCTGCTGGACGCGCTACGCCGCCACCTGCTGCTAGACAACGACCCTTCCGAATTAACGGCGTTGCGCTTGGCTGTTACTCAGGCCAAGCCCAAAGATTTCGTGGCGGCCGCTGTAGTGCTAGGCGACGACCGAGTATTGGGCTTAGCGGCGGAGTTGGTCGTTAAGCAGCCCGCGTTGATGGGCAAGCTGGAAGTCGGAGTTCCAGGCTGGCAGGACTTGTGGCTCGCCGTGGCCCGACGCACCGGCACCCCTTGGACTGGCCTCGACAGGCCCGCTGCCTCGGTGGTGGCACTGCTCCGGTACCTGCTGGGGGGCGGCCCCGTGCACGAAACCTTGCTACAGCTACTCAGCACCAGCACGTATGCTGACTTGCGAGCCATTGCAGACCGGACGCAATTGTGGCCATTACTACCGGTCTCAGCCGCTGCTGGTTTTTTACGGGCCACCGCAGTGGCCTTGGTTGCGCATGAGCAACCTGAAGACCCTGCTACCGACTTAGAGCCGGAGTTGCTCGCTTGGTTTTCCGAGCCTACCTTCTTACAGCAGGCAATAACGAAACCGATTATCGCACCAGGCCGGGCCGTCGCATTTTTAACAAGGTTCAAGGCCCCAGAGACCGTTTTGCTGCGCTATCTACGGGCTTCTCCACTGCTACCTACCCCAGCCGAAGCCGCCGCGCTTGGAATGCTGGTGCAACAACGGCAGTGGCCGGATGCAGCGGAGGAATTGTTGACACTTAGCAAAAGTCACGCTCCTTGGAAAGCCGCACTGGCCGTCTGCTTCGGACAACTAAGCACATTCAGCCAGTTCCGTGCTTACTTCACATTAAATTTTGCCAAGTATGCCTCGCGCCAGCAGCTAAGCGACAGTTGGTGGCAGATGTTGCTCACCGAACTCCGGATGGTTTACCCCATTGGCCCGTTCCAAGATGCCATCTGGGAAGACAGCGGCGGCGAAAACCATACCATTCATAGCAACCGCAACGGCGGCGAGCAGTGGGCGGATGTACTAACCATGCTTCGGACCCACCAGACGCATGCCACCGTGGCCCGCTTGCTGAACGAACTGACCAAACGCCACCCCTACAACAGCACTTTCCGACACCTGCAACAGAACTCCTCTCATGCCTAACCGTACCGTAGTCATCTTGTCTGCCCTAGAAGGGGCTGAGCGCCAACTATTCCGTCCTTACCTAGTGGCAGCCAGCGAAACCATCGAGCGTCATCCAGACACCCACACCGACTACTACGTGGGCACCCTGGCCACCGAAACCGGCGACGTGAAGTTGGTGCTGGCCCGCACCGACCAAACCAACGTGAGTGCCTCACTGGAAACCGACCGGGCGCTTAGCCACTATAAGCCGCACTATGCCTTCTTCGTGGGCGTGGCCGGCGGCCTGAAGGATGTCGGCATCGGGGACCTAGTCATCGGGAAGGACGTGTACGGCTACGAGCGGGGTAAGGCCACCGACGAGGGTTTTAAGGCCCGGCCGGGGGCCGGCAATTCCTCCTACGCCTTGGAGCGGGCTGCTACAAGTTTCGCATACTCCCCAGCCTGGAATGCTCTAGCTGCGCAGTTGCCCACAGCACATTTTTCGAATCCAATCAAAGTACTGACCGGTACTATCGCGTCGGGTGAAAAGGTAGACAGTGATGTGGAATCCGAACTACACCATTTTTTACACCTGCACTGCAACCACGCGCTAGCTGTGGAAATGGAAGGCTTCGGCTTTTTAGAAGCCAGTCGCCAGCACCAGCAGGTTCACGCGTTGCTGGTGCGCGGCATTTCAGACCTCGTTAATAACAAGGGCCAGTCAGAGGCGCTCGGCTCGCAGCCTTACGCCAGCGCCAACGCTGCAGCATTTACAATCGGTCTCATCCGACAGTTGTATTCGCGCGAGGTGTTCAACCGGCTGCCGACCCCAGCCGAAGCTAAACAACTTGTCACCGTCGCCAGCGAGCTTTATCCAAGTGGCATACAAACGGGCAGTATCTGGGAGCGGGCCGGAGGGCGAGTCGCCGACATTGCCGTAAGTCAGAATGGCCGAGCACAGTGGCAGGAGGCTGCCCGCTGGCTGCGTACGGGCGGGCGCGGGGGCACCTTCGCCACCTTGCTGGAGGAAATGATGCAAGACTATCCCGATAATCCGGCGTTGCTAGCACTTAGTGAATGTTAAGCAGAAAAAGATACTGAGAGCAGGCTTCAACCAGCTAGGCGGGTATTCAGCGGTTATTGGAGAAGAAGCATAGCAGGAACTTAGCAATTAGCGCGGCCTTGCAAATAGTGCTGGGTACTGGCGCAGGCTCCCTTTTCGGGATGTCTCCTTTTCCGGTGCTGAGGACCTTTCACCGAAAGGCAGTGCAATCATACAAGCTTTGGGCATCAGCGTGTGAGTTTCTCTAGCAAGGTAAAAGTTCGTGCCTACTTCCGCTGGCACACGCTGTACAGCGTACCGTTTTCGGGACGGTACACTTCGCAGCCCTTGTTCTACAATGGGTGGAATCGGCGACGATGCCTGTTGATGAGGTGCATGCTATCCGCTTGGTACGTTGCCCAGGGCCACCCTACATTTATTAAGCGAAATTGGGGTTCGATAGCGACGCAGTGGCGTCCACTGCCCTTGCCCCTGGCCTGCGGTTAGCCGGGCCATGCTGTGCCCAAGCTGAGCCAAATTTGTAGGCATTCCAGTCCGCAGCTTTGCTCCGATGTTGCCTTGTTGCTTCGGTAAGGTTATACGATTTTGTACGGAGGTATTAGGAGACAGGGGGAGGGGGGAGGGGGGTAAAAGAGGTAAGAGGAGGACTCCTCCCCTCCTCGACTCCCAGATAGCCTCAGAGGCTACTCTGGCAGCTTTTAGAGCCTAACAAAAGCTTCGAACGAACAAAAGCCTCGGATTCAGAGCAAAAGAGGCATTCTTGGTCAGAACAGAGGCAAAAGAGCGGGAATCAGAGCCAAGACGGGAAGCGGAACGTCGGAACGCGGGAATCGAGGCCGCAGAAATCGAGCTAACCAGCAATCAGAACAAGACCGGCAAAAAGCCGAACACAGAAGCAAAGCGGGTGACGAGGACAGGGCACGGAACGGTGCCCTTTTTCGGCTTCAGTAGTTACGTCTCACAGCGTCCGAAGGCCTGGGGCGGAGTATTCTTCGCCTGCCTGTCGCTTTTGAAGAGGGCCTGGAGCAACATACTGTCAAGGCTTCAAGAGAACGCTCTGACATCGTTCGGACCCACATTAATCAAGTGCGGCATGGCAATCAGAGGCCCTGGCTCCACAAGCAGGTACGTTAACCATTACATATGAATGATATTCGTTAAATATCAACCCATTTTAATTAAAAATACTATATTTTATATTTTTAATTATATATAACTCGACATTATTTGTTGAAATAAAATGCCCAGGGGGTTCCACAATAAGTTCGGCTTACAGTTGCACATTAGGTAGTGTATGACTTCTACTGAATCAAAAGCCCCACTACATACAATTATGTAACGAACTATGCCAACCTATCGATAATTCTGCACTAAATTGCCAGAATGAAAAGGCGTTGGGTAGTAAAGCAATCTTCATATGTCAGTAGTATTTTCACACAAATAGCACTCTCATAATCGGACTACTGCGCACTTGTTTTACAACGCAACAAATTACAAATAAAGGATAGTGTTTGACATGCTCTTTTATTTATGCCTTACCATCAGGCACATAATTTCTCCCCAATCTCGATGTCAAAGATTAGTCTGCCCCAATTTATCGAAAGTCAACTTCACAAGTCAAGTCATAGCTTTGCCGTTCTCGAAGCTCTGGGGGATTTTGCAGAATGGTTTCGCGAAAGCAAAACCCCTTTCTTTCCCGACTATACGGATCACAGTAGCAAACATTTAGAAGAAGTTCTCGAATCCGTTGATTTGTTGATGCCAGAGAATGCGCGGATTTTTTTCACTCCGGCTGACTCAGCAACGTTAGTTCTAGCCGTTCTTTTTCATGATTGTGCCATGCACCTGTCAAAAGCAGGTTTTGAACAATTAATTAGGGGCGGCGACATTCGCATGATTAAGCCATTTGATTCAAAAACATGGCGACAAACTTGGGATGAATTTATATTTTTAGCTCGGCGTTGGGATGACCAGCAACTCATAAATGTTTTTGGCAAAAACATTAAAACGGGTGGGCCGAAACATCATGTCACAGACCCTTTTGAGCACTGGGATGATCTAAAAGAGTCAGATTACCGATTAGTCGGAGAATTTATACGACGAAATCATGCTCGATTTGCACATGAAGTAGCATTATTTGGTATACCTGGATATAAAGGAACAGCTTTTCAGATAAACAATAAATTACCAAAGGAGCACAGAGATATTGCTGGGCTTATTGCGCGAAGCCATAATTTGAACATACGCGATTGTGTAAGTTATCTTCATAAGTATGACCGTACGGGGCGCAATTACCAAAATATACATGCCGTATATTTAATGGCTTTACTCCGGGTTGCTGATATAATGCAGATCCATGCTTCTCGTGCATCTGGAATGGTTTTAAAATGCAGAGAGGTTGTTAGCCCCCTGTCGCGCAACGAATTCCTCAGCCATCAGGCCGTAACAAATATATCTTTCAATTCAGATGACAAAGAAGCTTTATGGGTCGAAGCTATGCCACAAAAAGTAGCAGTATTTCTTAGACTTAAAGAATGGCTTAGTTGGATACAAAATGAGTTAGATTCTTCCTGGGCCGTCTTAGGTGAAGTTTATGGCTCACAAGAAGACTTAAGGCATCTGGGCTTGCGCTACAGACGTGTGCGATCTAACCTCGACGACGTCGCAGAGTTCGCAAAATCGGAAGGCATTAACTACATACCTGCACGTATTCGCTTTGATGTAGCAAGAGCAGAATTACTAAAGCTGCTTATTGGTCCGCTTTACGGTGATGACCCAAGCTATGGTGTACGTGAGTTGATGCAAAATTCCGTCGACGCCGTACGAGAGTATGAACATTACGTCCAGAATAACCCACAATACGCAAATATTGCGAGGCGTAGTCAAGAAGCAGACGTTGTAATTGAGCTCTCCGCTTTAGACGATTGTGGAAGGTCTATTATGACTATCTCTGACCGGGGGATTGGGATGAGCGAGTATGTAATTCGGGAGTATTTTTTGCGGGCTGGTGCTTCTTACCGTCAAAGCAGCGCTTGGAAAACCTCATTTGAGACCGATGATATATCTGAAAACAATGCAGCGAAATCCAAGGTACTGCGGTCAGGAAGGTTTGGTGTCGGCGCACTAGCAGCATTTCTGATTGGGCATCGGATTGAAGTAGAAACGCGTCATATAAACAATGATTTTGGCTATCACTTTATTACATCCCTTGATTCGGAAATTATTGAGATAACGCGTAGCGACAAGTTCGCTATTGGAACCTCTATAAAAATTCATGTTGAAAGTGAAGAGCATAATAAGTTATTAGATAACAGATATAAGCATCTAAGGCCTTCGCAATGGGATTGGTACTGCATGGATAGCCCTAGCGTATCACGTTTTCACTATTCTTCCACTAATGAAAAAATAGTTCATGAGTCAATTTACAAGATTGATCTTTTTGATAACAAAAAATGGCGAGAGCTTAAATCGATGGACTTTGGATATAGGATATTCTGGACAGATAATGATGCGCCAGCATTGTCTTGTAATGGAATATTTGTAAACGATATGCCTGTCACAAAATTGACAGCAGAAAAAACCATGAAGCTTCGCCAATATAGTGAAGGTACCGGCGCGGTTTCGGAGGAAAATGATTATCCTGAGGACAATGATTATATTGAATACAATCTCTTACAAGAGGTTAACCCTAACTTGGTTCTCTATCCATTAATCTCGATTTTAGACCCTGACGGATTATTCCCACTAAATTTAGCAAGGACTGGCATCCGAGCCGAAGATTACTCATTCGGGGAAGAAATAAGAAAGGACATCTTAACTGAAATGCTAGCTTGGTTCTTCTTTAATGGTCTTACTTCAATAACAGATAAATCTATCGAAGAGATCAGCTTCAAGAAATGGCTAAACTATCAAGGCCGTGGTTCTTTAATCGTTGCTTCTAATTCAGGATATGGATTGATGTGCAATGCGTTACTGAATAACAAGTCGGTTTCAGTCGTCTTGACCGGTATAAATGGTCGCGCAGATGTTGGTATAAAAGGCAAGAATGTATTAGTCTTTGCTAACAGGTACTCCGAAGGTATCCGTTCTGATATTTTTACATTTGACGTTGAAAGGAACAAGACAAGAGTTCTATCGGGTGAGTGGAAGTCTAGAAGTTTACTCTTTGATAACAAAGGTCCTAACCAAGGGGAAAGCACTATCTATGCGAAGGAAAGCGAATCTGGAACTACCTATAGGGCGCTTGCTGTAGAAAAAGTCAAATCAAAACTAAACTTCACCAAATTCGAAGTTAAAAATGATCCATTTCTAAGCTATGACATATCTTTCGAAATTAGAGATTCAGATATAAATCTGAATTTAAGCAATCACTTATTAGAGGAAAGAATTTACCCTGAAGGCTCTTATGTGAAATCAAAGACTATGAAATGGGCACTTGATGATGTTTGGCTTAAACTTTTTGGCAACAACTGGATACCATACTCTATGGAGGATCGCTTAAGCGCATTCCCTGATGCAGTAAAGTTGTTTAAAAGTAGATACCCTCAGTCAGTACCTGAAAAGTATCTTTAATGCCAACTCCAACTTAGTCAAGTCATAAATTGCGTAAGTGAAATAGTACGGTACACCTTAGTTTACAACCCACTGTCCCCTTTACTCACCTGCAGAACAGCATTAGTCACTGTTGCTAAGCAGCTTATTAAAGTAGGGAGCCGATTCGTTGGCATCCACGCTACTCAGTCAAATACCTAATTGTCGTCAAACAGATAATATAAATGCGGGTAGCAGCGCCTTTTAGTTTTCAGTAAGGTGTGCCTGCCGTTTACAAGGCATATTAGCTAACTTATCACTTGCCACAACTCCTCACAACACGTTGGGTAAGCTGGCGTCCGTCGCTGCTGCTGCCCTTTCCAGGGCACTGCCTGTTTACCTACCTGCCCACTTAGTGCCGTGGCCACCTGCGCAGTCGCTTTATCAAACTGAGCACCAAGCTTTTTATCAAGCATTTAGCTCGTTACCCACCACTTGCATAAACTCAATAAAGCCCCCCTCCCGGCTGCTGCGACGCAGGTAATTCGGATGGTACGTCCGAAACGTTAGCGGCGGCAATGCCGGGTGCACCAGCGTAGCCAACTCCCGCTCGGGCCACCCGTCGACGGCTTGGTAGCGGAGGCCCGGAAACACTTGTTCGATTCGCTCGTCAAAGTCGGGGCCGGTATAGAAAAGGCAGACCTTTGGCTTGATGATGTTGATTTCAGAGGACAACAAATCATCCAAAGAGGAAATAACGCGCTCCTGTTCGCCCTGAGCACGGCCGCCCGCTACATCGAACTTACTTACGTTAGTCCAAGCACAGGAATAAGCCGCATTTCCCAACGCCTGTTCAACTTTACGGGTTACGTTCCAAAAAGGGGAAGGATAGTAGCCCTCCGCTACATTGAAGGTTTCATAGGCCTTCATTTGCGCTCGCATATCGGCACCGTGCAAATAAGCCCAACCCTTTGTTTCCTGTCCAACGATAAGTAATGGGTTCTTTTGCTGGTTATACAGGGCGTTAGGCGACATGAGCAGGGGCCCGGCCAGGTCTATCCCGCGGAATTGGCGAATGACGTTTTCGAAGTCAGCCTGCCAGCTGGTGTACAATGTATGTAATGTTTCATTCATGCTGGGAAGGAGTAGTTTGGCCCTAAAGCTAGTGGTTAGCTGCTATTATCAACCCGTGAAGCCGAGTCTATTATGTGTTGCTAACCTGCCCGCACCGAAGACGGTACGCTTAACATGACGTGAAACGACAATACCTTTATTTTCGACTCCTCTTTATCAGCACAATATGCTTGCGTTGCTTCGCTCATTGAAACCTGTACGTAATACTGGGCACGCTTTCGTGCTGAAAGACCATTTTCATGCACCTCAGTACCGTCGCGGAGGGAAGCCCTGTTACGAATGCTCAGCTCGTAAAAAGCTAATCCTAAGCACTTCGGAAGAGGAAGTAAGACAAGCTTTTATTCGATTCCTACTTTTGGCAGTCGGCGTTCCGGCCGACTGCCTCGAAGCGGAGGTGCCCATGAGCCGTTTTGCGTCGGGCAGTCGCGGCCGAGCCGATATCATCGTATATGGCTACAATACCACTGGGAACAAGGTACCCGTGGCTATTGTGGAATGCAAGGAGCCGAATCAGCCCTTGATTGACCGCACCTTCACTCAGGTGATTAGCTACGACGCCGTGGCGCAGGCGGGGCTTGTCATTCTTACCAACGGCGCTAATGTTGCTATTCACGAAAAACGTAGCGGAAGTTATCAAGCCTTGCCTGCTGTTCCGTCATACAAGCACATGCTGGACCGGGAACAGCACAAACTGCGCCTGCTTCCTCCCCTACCCGTTTATCCACGCCTATGCCATAAACCCCTGCGCAAAAAGCTAGTGCAGAATTTAATCGATTACGGATATATTGGGCAAGAAACCCCTACCTCCCTTCATTCATTTTTGGTCAACTTAGTGGGTTTGTTGGACGATGACCAGCAGCGCCTTGCCCGGTATACCCGCAAGGGTTTCAAATACATTGAAGACAAAGGGATTCGCTTCACCAGCTTTGGCAACGCTTCCGGAGGCACCTGGACGGGGCGTTACCGCTATTTTTTGGTTAACCACCAAGAAGAAGACCACATCCTTAGCATTAACATCTTGGCCAAGGGCAAATCCCTGACTCAACCAGAGGTAGGGATATCCACTTCCGAAACCATGCTTAATGTTGCCGTGGACAACTACGATAAAAGCCACTTGTCATTGGAACTGGCCCTGGACAGGTTTGTGGAAGTCAAAGACGGCCTTTACACCATTTGGCATAACGGTACGCTGACCAATGGAAAAAAGGGAGCGGTCAAACGGCAAGAAGTTGTGGAATATATCGCAGCACATGCTCCGGGTATGGTGGACCGGCACGGCCGAATTATTTTAGGACAACTGGCTAATGACGAACCAATCACTTGGCAGCAGCCCGAGGTGAAGAAGTTGCTCACCGCCTTAATTCGCTACGCATTGTTGCGCGATGATTTCCGGCGGATGAAGAACCAATCGTTAAAAACTCCTCGACGCATCAAGTAATTAAGAGGTCATCGTTACTTGGGCGTTCAATTGCACCGGTACGCTTAACGGTACGCTAACCATGCAATTGCTTCGGCTCAGACAGCTTCAGCAGTTCCCACAGCGGTATTTGCAGCGCACGGGCCACGGATGCCAGTACGTCAATGGTTGCTGCCAACCGTCCCTTTTCAATCCGAATGATGGTGGACCAGGACACATCCGCTTCGTCGGCCAGTTCGTGCTGGGTCATGCCCTTGCGCACCCGGAGGGTCCGCAGGTGTTCACCAAAAGCCTGCACGAAAAGGGGGTTTTTCACAGTCCACGAAGGACCGAAATGGAATTGGCACCAATTATGGCATATACGCCATAATTTCGTTTACAATGGCTAGTTTTGCTGGCCAGCTTCCTGCAACGATTCAGCTAAACATTCGGGATAACATTTTTCCGGAAAGCTGCTGGCTCGGGCGCACCTTGAGGCGACCGATTACTAGCCCCATTTCGTGTGAAAACCTTACTTATTGCTGCTGCCCTAACCAGTTGGGCAACGACGCCCCTACTAGCCCAACCGTCGAAGCCCTACCGCCCGGCTACCCTAGTAAAGAGCCCTTCCGCTAATCGACGCGCCCCAGTTGCCGCCCCCACAGTTGAGCCGCGTGAGGTCAACTTGGAAGATACGCCCCTTGCTGCTGACAGCGTCACCAAAATGAAAGTGTACTCCTACGTGGAGCAAATGCCTCAACTGGTCAGCGGAGGGGGCAACCACGCCATCATTGCGGCCATTCAAGAGTTGATTCAGTACACGCCCTTAGCTCTGCACAAGCGCGTGGAAGGCCGCGTTGTCGTGAGCTTCACAGTGGACGCGCAAGGCGAAGTGATGGACGTAAAAGTGGTAAAGGGTTTGGGCTCCGGCTTGGATGAGGAAACGGCGCGAGCCATGTACCACTTACCACGCTTCGTTCCCGGTCGGCAGGATGGACAAGCGGTAGCCGTTTCGTTCAGAATACCTATCACCTTCCAGTTGCCAGCGAGTCCTGACCCTGCACCCTAACCTCTAAAAAGTACACACAGCAATCATCACACTCCATGAGCAAATTATACCTACTGGTGAGCGTCCTACTGGTGACCAGTTGCCAAACGACGACAACGCCGAACGTTAAGGGCACCTACCGTTACCTTGGCGACGGTAAATCCAATTTTATGCGGGCCACCGATAAGTTGGAGTTCACCTCAACTAAGTTTATGATGTCCACGATAGCCGGGGAAATGGCGACGGACTATAAGGTGGAGGACGGGTACGTGTTCGCTGGCCCCGCCGAGGGCCAAGTCCGCTTCAGAATCATCAGTGACGACACCTTACGAGCGGACGAAAACGGGCTAATGGGGTATGACGGCACTTATGTCCGCGTAAAGGAGTAATACAACCGCGAAACGTAATTACAGCAACGCCTTCAACATGGGGGCGTCGCTCGCGTTTGCGCTGTCGTACACCCGACCAAAGCGCCCCAATAAGCCGTCCGCATCCAACATGCGACGCTTGGTGATGGGGCTACTGGCCACCAACGCTTCTTGCTGTTGACTGCACAGGTCTTTCATGGTCAGCCAGCCCAAGCGCTTTACTGTGTAGTTGGCCTGCAATTCCACCAAAACGAACTCATCCCAGCCCGCTTTTAAGGCGGTGGTAGCACCGCGTTTATTTTCGGCCGATATAAGCTTGACGGATACGTTTGCAGGCACCCCGTCCGCTCCCACCACCTGTAGGTCGGTAACCGGGTGGTTGGACTGTTCGTGTTTGTCGACAGATCGCCCTTGGCTGCGTAAGAATTGAACGGCCACCATTTCCCCTATGCGCCCCATTAGGTTGTCGTTACCAGCTAACTCGGGGTAGGCAGCGGACTTTGTAAGAAAGTCGTGTCTTGCTTGCAAATACTCGCGTGCAACTTGCTTTAGCTGGGTGTAGTCCGATTCCATTGATGTTGGTTGCTTTTATGTT
The DNA here is from genome assembly GCF_054776515.1 of Hymenobacter terrigena. NCBI lineage: Bacteria > Pseudomonadati > Bacteroidota > Cytophagia > Cytophagales > Hymenobacteraceae > Hymenobacter > Hymenobacter terrigena. The sequence continues at coordinate 504,668 of NZ_BAAHBU010000003.1, read as the reverse complement.
GAGCTGAAAGGTAACAGCCCTTAAGTCAGCACCAGCATTGCCTTACAAGGTACTCCACTCCTACGATGCTATTTTTACGGTGCCGGTTGCCACGCTTCCGGGAGCCTGGTTTTACCAGCCGCGTCACAAATTGTACCCTGTCCGTACCCCGGCATTCAAAAAGCCTCGTAATCGACCTGTTTTTGGCCCTTTTAAGTAAAAAGGCCCGCCCCCAGGGGGAACGGACCTTCTCGTATCGGGCACGGAAACAGTTTTCCGGGCGTGATTCAACCACTGCTATGCAAACAACTTACCAGATTTTGGCGCGGTCGGCCGCCGAGCGCACCATCTTGTCACCTTCCTTGCAGCCAAAGGCCTGGTGGAATTCCGGCATGTTCTGCAGCGGGCCGTTGGTGCGGTACTGGCCGGGCGAGTGCGGGTCGGTCTGAATTTGCTGACGCAGGGCCTCGGGGCGCTGGTTCGAGCGCCAGATTTGGGCGTAGCCCAGGAAGAAGCGCTGCTCCGGCGTGAAGCCGTCGATGCTCTTGCCGGCCTTGGCCTGCGCCGTTTTCTGGAAGGCCTGGTGCGCGATGGTGAGGCCGCCGAGGTCGGCCAGGTTCTCGCCCATCGTCAGGTTGCCGTTCACGTGCACCGAGTCAAGGGGGGAAAAAGCATCGAACTGCTTGCCCACCACGGCCGCTTTGGCCATGAATTTCTCGCCGTCTTCCTTGGTCCACCAGTCGCGCAGGTTGCCGCTGGCGTCCGATTTGCGGCCCTGGTCGTCGAAGCCGTGGGTCATTTCGTGGCCAATCACGGCGCCGATGCCGCCGTAGTTTACCGCATCATCCGCTTTGGGGTCGTAGAACGGCGGCTGCAGAATGCCGGCCGGGAACACGATTTCGTTCATGCTCGAGTTATAGTAAGCATTCACCGTGGGCGGGGTCATGCCCCATTCGCCGCGGTCAATCGGCTTGCCGAACTTGCTCAGGTTGTCTTTCGACGCCCATTCAGCCGTGGCAAACAGGTTGTTCAGTGCGCTTTCCCGCGAGATTTTCAGGGCCGAATAGTCCTTCCACTTGTCGGGGTAGCCAATTTTCACCGCAAAGGCGTTGAGCTTCTTCAACGCCTCGGCTTTGGTTTGGGCACTCATCCACTCGGTGGCCTGAATGCGCTCGGCGTAGGCCTGACGCAGGTTCTCGACCATCACCTTGGCGCGGGCCTTGGCAGCGGGGCTGAATGCTTCATCAACATACAGTTGGCCGAAAGCCTCGCCCAATGCGCCGTCGGTGGCGCGCAGGGCACGCTTCCAACGGGGCTGCTGCTGCTTGGCACCCGTGAGTACCTGACTGAATTTGAACGCTTCATCGCCGTAGGCTTTGGGTAGAGCCGACGTCACGCCGGACACCAGGTGCCAGCGCAGATACTGCTTCTGGTCAGCCAGGGGCTCTTCCTTGAACATGGTGCTCACCTCTTTCAGGAATTCGGGCTGGCCCACAATGATTTCCTTCACCCCGTTCAGGCCGCTGTCCTTGAGCAGCAGCGGGATGTTCAGGTTCGGGTAGTCGGCGGTGGCTTGCTCCACCGTCATCTTGTTGTAGTTTTTCTCGCGCTCGCGCAGGGCCACGCGGCTGCGGGAAGCCTGGGCCAGGCGGGTTTCGATGCGGGTGACGGCGGCGGCGTTTTTCTCGGCCGTGGCCTGGTCGTCGCCCAGCATCTTGAACACGTTCACCTGATAAGTCTGGTAGGCCGTGCGAATGGCTTTCGAGCGGGCATCGTCTTTCAGGTAGTAGTCGCGGTCGGGCAGCGTGAGGCCGCCCTGGCCCATGCGCACGGCATACTGCGTGCTGTTCTTGCTATCCTGGCTCACGCCGAAGCCGTACCAGCCGGTTCCGAACGAGCGCGGGTCGGCCAGGTAGTGCTGCATGGTAGCCAGGTCGTTGATGGCGGCAATCTGATTGAGGCGCGGCTGCAAATACTTCAGGCCGGCTTTTTCGATGGCCATCGAATCCATGGCGGCGGCGTAGAAGTCGCCCACTTTCTGGAGGTTGGTGCCGGGCTTGGCCATGCGGTCGTTGGCGGCTTTCTCCAGAATGCGGCGCTCGATGGCCTGGTTGCGGTCGGCCAGCTCGTTGAAGGCCCCCCAGCGGGTTTCGGCGGCCGGGATGGGGTTGTTTTTCAGCCAGGTACCCGAAGCGAACTGGAAGAAGTTGTCGCAGGGCGACACCGATTTGTCCATGTTAGCCAGCGAAATTCCCGTGCCTGTTTGGCCCGCATTGGCCGGTACGGAGGTTTTCTGCTTGCCGTCGCTGCTCGACTTGGTTTTGATTTTGGTTTGGGCCTGCGCCCCACCGGCAGCCAGGGCCAATACCGCTGCCGAAAGTGCCAGGCGGCCAGCAAAGAATGGTTTAGACATATAATAAGGAAAAGAGAAAATTATTATTGAACTGCAAGTTACAACGGCTTGCCACCCGCCAAAAATTCAACAAACAAAAAGGAAGAATGAAAGAGTGACAATCCTGCGTCGCTCTTCCATCCTTCCTTTTCGCGTTAGGCTATTGCGGCCGGCCTACCAGATTTTGGAGCGTTCGGCGGCGGGGCGCATCATCTTGTTGCCGTCCTGGCAGCCAAAGGCTTTGTAGAACTCGGGCATGTTCATCAGCGGGCCGTTGGTGCGGTACATGGCCGGCGAGTGCGGGTCGGTCTGCACCTGCTGGCGGATGTACTCGTCGCGGGTGTTGGTGCGCCAAATCTGGCCGTAAGCGAGGAAGAAGCGCTGCTCGGGCGTGAAGCCGTCGATTTTCTGCTGCGCTTTGGCCTGCGGGGTTTTCTCGAAGGCTTGGTAGGCAATGGTGAGGCCGCCGAGGTCGGCGAGGTTTTCGCCCATGGTCAGCTTGCCGTTCACGTGCACCGAGTCGAGCGGCGAGAAGGCGTCGAACTGCTTGCCTACTACGTCCGCTTTGGCGTTAAATTTCTCAGCGTCTTCCTTGGTCCACCAATCTTTCAGGTTGCCTTTGGCATCGTACTGCCGGCCCTGGTCGTCGAAGCCATGGGTCATCTCGTGGCCAATCACGGCCCCAATGCCGCCGTAGTTCACCGCGTCGTCAGCTTTGGCATCGAAGAAGGGCGGCTGTAGAATGCCGGCCGGGAACACAATCTCGTTCATCGGCGGGTTGTAGTAGGCATTCACGGTGGGCGGGGTCATGCCCCACTCGGTGCGGTCAATCGGCTTGCCGAACTTGCTGATTTCCTCCTGGTTGGCCCATTCCTGAGCGGCAAACAGGTTGTTGAGGTAGCTTTCGCGGCTGATGTTCAGCTTCGAGTAGTCCTTCCACTTATCGGGGTAGCCGATTTTGACGGTGAAGGCATTGAGTTTGGTCAGCGCCTCCTTTTTGGTGGCGGCGCTCATCCAATCCGTGGCCTTAATGCGCTCGGCGTAGGCCACGCGCAGGTTCTCAATCATCTGCTTGGCGCGGGCCTTGGCAGCGGGCGAAAACGCCTTGTCCACGTACAGCTGGCCGAAAGCCTCGCCCAGGGCGCGGTCCGTCGAGCCCAGCATGCGCTTCCAGCGGGGCTGCTGCTTTTTGGCCCCACTCAGCACTTTGCTGAAGTTGAAGGCTTCGTCGCCGAAGGCCTTGGGCAGAGCCGACGTTGCGCTGCTCACCAGGTGCCAGCGCAGGTACTGCTTCTGGTCGGCCAGGGGCTCCTGCTGCAGGGCGGCGCTTACTTCCTTGAGGAAATCGGGCTGGCCCACAATCACTTCCTTAGCTGAGCCTAGACCTTCTTCCTTCAGCATCATGGGCAGAGCCAGGTTGGGGAAGGCGGTGTTGGCTTCGGCCACCGTCATTTTGTTGTAGTTGGCGTAGGGGTCGCGCAGGTCCACGCGGCTCTTGCTGGCCTTGGCCAGGCGGGTTTCGATGCGGGTAACGGCGGCGGCATTTTTCTCGGCCGTGGCCTGGTCGTCGCCCAGCATCTTGAACATGTTGACCTGGTAGTTCTGATAGGCGGCGCGAATAGATTTCGAGCGGGCGTCGTCCTTCAGGTAATAGTCGCGGTCGGGCAACGAGAGGCCGCCCTGGGCGAGGTACACCGCGTACTGGGTGCTGATTTTTTCGTCCTGTCCCACGCCCGAGCTCAGCCACACGTTGCCGGCATGGGCTTTGGGGTCGGCCAGGAATTTCTGCTCGTCGGCCAGGCTGTTGATGGCCATGATGCGGTCGAGGTGCGGCTTGAGGTACTTCAGGCCGGCGGCTTCAATGGCGGCCGAGTCCATGGCCGAGGCGTAGAAGTCGCCCACTTTCTGAGCGTTCGAGCCTTTGGCGGCTTTCGGGGCGTTCTTGGCTGCCTGTTCCAGAATGGCGCGCAGCGTAGCGTTGTTGTTGTTGGCTAGCTCGTTAAACGAGCCCCAACGCGACTCAGCAGCCGGAATCGGGTTGTTTTTGAGCCAGTTGCCCGAGGCGTAGTGGAAGAAATCCTCGCAGGGCTTCACCGACGGGTCGATGTTGGCGATGTTGATGCCGACACCCTTCTGGGGAGGCGTGGGGCCGGTTTTGGTGGGCGGGCCGGCGGCTACTACCGCAGCAACGCTGCCCAGGCCGAGGGCGGCCAGACTCAGCCGCCGCACAATAGAAGTTGAAAACATGAAGTGGGAAATGGTTGGGTTGGGAGTTGAAGCCGTGAAGGTACAGACGCGGGGCAAAAGGGGCAGTTGCACCCAGGCCGCAAATTAAAGGTTGAGACTGGAAGAGTAAGCACTGGCCGGGAGCGCAAGCAAAAAGGTCCGTCGCCTTCCGGCAACGGACCTTTTTGAGTAGGTCACTCAGAAACCGCCGGGCCGCGCAACCTCAATGCCCGACCACAGTTCAGCCTAATCCCGGCGCCTTACCAGATTTTGGCCCGGTCAGCCTGGGCCCGCATCATTTTGGTGCCGTCCTGGCAGCCAAAGGCCTGGTAAAACTCGGGCATGTTCATCAGCGGGCCGATGGTGCGAAACTGGTCGGGCGCGTGCGGGTCGGTCTGCACCAGCTGGCGCAGGGCTTCGGGCCGAAGGTTGCTGTGCCACACCTGGGCCCAGCCGAGGAAAAAGCGCTGCTCGGGCGTGAAGCCGTCGATGCTCTTGCCGGCCTTGGCCTGCGGGGTTTTCTCGAAGGCGGCATACGCAATGACCAGACCGCCAAAATCGGCCAGGTTTTCGCCCATGGTCAGCTTGCCATTCACGTGCACCGAGTCGAGCGGCGAAAAGGCATCGTACTGCTTGCCCACCACGGCGGCGCGGGCGTTGAACCGTTCGCCGTCTTCCTTGGTCCACCAGTCGCGCAGGTTGCCCTGGGCATCGTACTGTCGGCCCTGGTCGTCGAAGCCGTGGGTCATTTCGTGGCCGATGACCGCACCAATGCCGCCGTAATTGATGGCGTCGTCGGCCTTGGGGTCGTAGAATGGGGGCTGCAGAATGCCGGCCGAGAACGTAATGTCATTCATGTTCGCACTGTAGAATGCATTCACCGTGGGCGGCGTCATCAGCCATTCCCCTCGGTTGACGGGCTTGCCAAATTTGCTCAGGTTGTACTTGTATTCCCACACCCGGGCCGCCAGCAGGTTGTTCAAATACGATTCGCGCGAGATATTCAGGGCCGAATAATCCTTCCATTTATCGGGGTAGCCAATCTTCACCGCGAAAGCATTAAGCTTTTTCAGCGCCTCCACTTTGGTAGCGGCGCTCATCCAATCGGTAGCCTGAATGCGCTCGGCATAGGCCGTGCGCAGGTTTTCAATCATCTGCTTGGCGCGGGCTTTGGTTTCGGGCGAAAAGGCTTTATCGACGTACAACTGGCCAAATGCTTCGCCCAAGGCGCCATCGGTGCTCTGCAACATGCGTTTCCAGCGGGGCTGCCGGATTTTAGTGCCCCGCATCACTTGTTGGAAGGCGAACAGCTCCTGGCCAAAGGCAGCGGGCAGCGCATCCATCAGGCTGCTCACCAGATGCCAGCGCAGGTAGGCCTTCTGGTCGGCCAGGGGCTCGGCTTTCAGCATGGTGCTCACTTCCTTCAGAAAATCCGGCTGGTACACCACCACGTCCGCCGCCGAACCCAGGCCTTTGGTTTTGAGCAGGAGCGGCAGGTTGAGGTTGGGAAACTGCGCGGTGGCCTGCGCCACGGTTAGTTTGTGGTAGTTGGCGATGGGGTCGCGCAGGTCTTCGGGGCGCTTGCTGGCGTTGGCCAGGCGCTTTTCGATGCGTTGCACCGCCGCCGCGTGCGCCGTGGCCGTGGCCTGGGGCTCGCCGAGCAGTTTGAACACGTTGACCAGATAGGTTTGGTAGGCCGCCCGGATGCGCTTGGTTTGGGCATCTTGGTTGAGGTAGTAGTCCCGGTTGGGCAAGGTTAGGCCGCTCTGGTAGAAATACACCACGTATTTCGCGCTGTTCTTTTCGTCCTGCGTCACCGAGTTTTCGAACCACGCGCCTCCCAATACCAGGTTAGGGTCGGCCAGCAGGCGCTGCATTCCGGCCAAATTCGCCACGGCCTCGATGCGCGCCAGGTGCGGCTTGAGATACTTCAGACCCGCCGCGTTGATGGCTGCCGAATCCATGGCCGAGCCGAAAAAGTCGCCCACTTTCTGCACGTTGGTACCTTTGGCCGCCCCAGAGGCGTTGCGGGCCGATTCTTCCAGAATGGACCGCATGATGACGTAGTTATGCTCGGATAGCACATGAAAGCTGCCCCACGAGCCATAGGTAGCCGGGATGGGGTTGTTTTTCAGCCAGCCGCCCGAGGCATATTGGAAGAAATTGTCACAGGGGCTTGCTGTGCGGTCCAGGTTGTTCAGGTCAAAGCCGATGCCAGGGGTTTGGGCCAGCGTGGGGGTTGCCCAGGCGCAGCCAATGAGACCTAAAGCGGCTAATGCCAGCCGCCGGGCAAGTACAGGTGTATTCATGCGAGGAAAAAGAAGAGCCAAAGGATTTAGAGCGGGGAAAGGTACAATAATTTCATTATTAAGTTCACAATTTTCTTGCATTGGTTCAGCCCTTGCTCCCAACTGACCACGGGCAACTTTCTGACTGCATCTGCCGCCCGTAACTTGCGCCCATGCCGCTCTATAACCGCCGCCCCGAACTAGCGCCCACGCCAGCTCCCACCCCGCTGGGCCTGGCCGAGCTGTTGAGCTACGTGCGCCTGGCGCTCCAGCAGCAGTTAGCCGACGCCTACTGGGTAGTGGCCGAAGTGGCCGACCTCACCCTGCCCCGCTTTGTCGGCGCGCACTGCTACCTCACCCTCACTGAGCAAACCACCGATGGGCGCGGCACGCCCCTCAAGGCCCAGGCCCGCGCCACGCTTTGGAGCCAGCGCTACCAGCAACTGGCGCCCGCGTTTGAGCGCGCCACCGGCCAACCGTTGCGCATTGGCCTCAAGCTGCTGCTGCGCGTGCAGGTGCGTTTCCATGAGCAATACGGCTTGAGCCTCGACGTGATGGCCATCGACCCGAGCTACACTGTGGGCGAGCTGGCCTTATTAAAGCTGAAAACCCTGCGTCTGCTGGAAGACAAAGGCCTGCTGGAACGCCAAAAGCTGCTTGCGCTGCCGCTGGCCCCGCAGCGGTTGGCCGTTATTTCCTCGCCCACGGCGGCGGGCTTTCAGGATTTTGTGCAGCAGTTGCAGGAAGCGCCCTACGACTTTGCGCTCACGCTGTTCCCGGCCGTTATGCAGGGCGACGACTCGCCCGCCAGCATCCGGGCGGCGCTGGACGGCGTGCGGGTGCGGCGCGGGCAGTTTGATGCCGTGGTGATTATTCGGGGCGGGGGCAGCCGAACCGATTTGCTGGCCTTTGATGAATACGGCTTAGCAGCGGCCGTGGGCGCGTTTCCGCTGCCGGTGCTTACTGGCATCGGGCACGAGCGCGACGAAGCACTGGTGGACCTCACCGCCCACCGCGCCCTAAAAACACCCACCGCCGTAGCCGCCTTTCTGGTTGAACGCCTGGCCCGCCTCGAAGCGGCCGTGCTGGGCCTGGGCGAGCAGGTGGTGGCCCTGGCCCGCCGCCAGCTTGCCCAAGGCCACGCCCGCCTCGACCAGCTCAGCGGCCGTAGCCGCTACGCCGCGCACCGCCAGCTCGATGCCGCCCGTGATGCCTTGCGCGCCCGCGCCCACCAGGCCATCCAGGCCCCACGCGAGCAGCTGCGGCAGCTGGCTGCGGGCCTGAGGCGCTTCCGGCACCGGCTGCCCCGCGCCGCCCACCGCGCCCTGGCCCGCGAGCAGCGCGGCCTGCGCCAGCGCGGCCGGGTGCTGCTCCGGCGCTTTGGCCGGCACCACCAGCGGCGGCGCGAGGCCCTGCTGCGCCAGCGCTACCAGCTGCAGTTGGCCGTGGAGCGCCAGCTGCACCGCGCCGAGCTGCGCCTGGCCATTGTCAATGGTCGCCTGCCTATCAACCGTGCATAGTCGGCTGGCCTACCAGCAGGTGTTCCCCGCATCAGTTCAATAGACCACCGTTCCCCAGACAATAACCCCTTAGTTACCCCATTATAATGACTTACCGCGAAGCCATTGAAGAGCTCGAAACCATTCTCCGCGCCCTGGAAACCGACGCTGTGGACGTGGACGACCTCACCACCCGCGTGGAGCGCTCGGCGGAGCTTATCCGCCTGTGTCGCCACAAGCTGCGCCACGCCGAAGCCTCACTCGACCGCATATTTGACACGCTGGACGAAGAGGAAGAGGCCGAAGAGCCCGACGACCTGGAGGAAGATGAAGACGAGGACGAAGCCGAGGACGACGAGGATGCCCACGACCACCTACCCGGCGGCCCCGGCCGAGGCTGGTAAATTTTTCAAGGCACTGGTGCCATTCTTCGGGCACACTGCTATATTTGGCGCAACCATCCAATGCAAACTTCTTTTTTTTCAATTTTCTTCACCATCACTTTATGCCATTTTTTGGAAGCGAGGGCAAGGCCATAGACCACAACAAAGCCGGTGAGTGGACGGGCAGCTTTCGCAAGGAAAATCCCAACAAAATTATCGCGCACTTCTTTGGCCGCGACGTCCTGATGGACATCCTCAACCAGGAAGGCTGCCGGGGCATCCGCTTTTATTACGGCTCCGATGGAGGCGTGCCGCAACTGATAGCGGTGGGGGCCGATGAAAACGAAAACGACCAGCTGGACGAAAACCACATCGTGGCCGACGAAGCTCAGGCTTGTCCGGACCGTTGCAGCCAGCCCAACATTCTCAATGGCAGGGAATAGTTCTCCCTTTTCTGCTTTCTTAGCACTGTTTTCCCTTTCCCAGCGGCCCCCGGTAATTTTATGACAATTGCGCAAGCTTACGATTTATCGGACTGGCTCCTGACGGTTATGCAGCTCAGCATTCTGGTGCCGATGGGCGTGGTGTGGTGGCGGAAGGCTCAATTTTCGCCCCCGGTGAAACGGTTGAGCTGGTACGTCTACATATCGGTTTTTTTTGTTGTAACCACTAGGCTATCGGCATTTTACCTGCACAATAACCTGTATTTTATAACCGGGTTCAACGTATCTAAAATGCTGCTCTTTGCCGCAGTATACCGGCTGGTGTTGACGGAACGATGGATGCGCCAGGCCCTGGCCGTGGGCACGGTAATCGCCATTAGTACGGTACTGGCAAGCTTTGCTATGGGTGCCGCGCAAGCCGTAACCGTGAGCCGGGTAATGCAATGTGCCCTGCTGGCCGCCTTTGCGCTGGCCTATATCGAGCAACGGCTGCACCAAGTGGATAGCCGCAAACTCCGAAACGACCCGATGTGGTTATTGGGCCTGGGGCAACTCATCTATTCCGCCACTACTGTTTCGGCTTTTAGCATTGACATTGTGTTCAATTTCTACTTGCCACTGCTCAATGCAATTTCATCCTTATGCTGTTCGGTTGCCGCTTTGGTCTTCAACTACTTTCTAACGCTGGCCTTTCTGCGGGCCGCACCCGATATTCCGGCCCCGACAGCAGCGGCCATAGCTGAGACCCGGCTGGCAGTTCCCTGAATTCACGCAGCACAAAGCGTAAAAACGACGTGCCACCCTTGCTAATTCTTTGTTTCTGACCACTGCCGTAACCTGAACTGTCTGACCTACGCTACACTCCTCGCAGTCTTGGATATCTGACCAGGAATATCTTTCGCTTTTCCTTTGCGCATCCTCTCTGCCGGGTGCCTTCACGTGACAAATTTTTTACCGTTGTTACTCCTCACTCCTACATTGCTCCTGCTGGTGCTTGGGCTGGTGTGGTTTGTGGTACGGTACCAACGGGGGCAGTTGCGGCAGCAACAGGAGCTGGCCCAGGTGCAGGAGGCCGCGCAGCAGCAGGCGCTGGCCGCCGCGCTGGTAGCCCAGGAAGATGAACGACAACGCATTGCCGCCGAGCTGCACGATGGCGTGGGCACCATTCTGGCCCTGGCCAAGCTGCACCTGTACGCGCCCGGTAGCCAGCCCTCGCCCGAGGCCAGCGCACTCATTGACCAAGCCGTGGCCGAGGTACGCCGCATTTCGCGCAACCTGCAGCCGGCCACGCTGCAGCAGCTGGGCCTGGCCCAGGCGCTGCGGGCGCTGGTGCAGGCCGTGCCCACCGACAATGGCCCTGACGTGCGCCTGGAGCAGCAAGGCCCACTGGGCCGACTCATCCCCCCGCACGAGCTAATGGTGTACCGCATTGCCCAGGAGCTCCTTACCAACGGCTTGGTACACGCCGAGGCGCTGCACATTGTGCTGCACGTGGCCACGGTGCCGGGTCTGCTCACCCTCACGTATTCAGACGATGGCCAGGGCTTCGACCTCGCCGCCCTGGAAGAACTGCCCCCCCCCGGCCCGCACGGCCAGCCCGTGGGCATGGGCCTCATCAACCTGCGCAGCCGCGTGGCGGTGCTGGGCGGCCAGTTGCATTATCATTCTGAGCCCGGCGTGGGTACCCGCGTCGAGGCCGTACTGCCCGTCACGCTATTGCCGGCGGGCACGCCAAATCCCTCCTTTTCCCTTAACTCATGACCGCCATCTCCGCTTCCGCCGCCGGGACCGTTCCCGTACGCCTGGCCATTGTCGACGACCACATTCTCTTTCGCAAAGGCTTGCGGGCGTTGCTTAGCGGCTACGCGGGCATTGAAGTGGTCTGCGAGGCCGGCAATGGCCAGGAGTTACTTGAACTCCTCGACCAGGGCAGCAATCCCAACGTGATTCTCATGGACATGCAAATGCCCATTCTCGACGGTCTGCAAACCACCCGCCTGCTGCGCACCCAGTTCCCCGCAGTGCGCGTGGTCATCATCTCCATGCACGACGACCCCTCACTGGTGAGCACCGTGCTGGCCGAGGGCGCGCACAGCTACCTGGTCAAAAACACCTCGCCCGAGGAAATGCGCAGTGCTGTACTGGCCGCAGCGGCGGCTGGTAGGTAAGCCTAACTTATCTATCGTGCACGAAAAAGCGCGCTTCCTGCCAGGCAGGAAGCGCGCTTTTTCGTGTCGCTGAAATGCTTCGCGGTGGATTACAGCGTGGCCGAGAGGCCCACGGTAAAGGTGCGGCCGCGGTTAAAGAATGCCTGCAGCATGTCGAGGCCGGCGGCGTTGGAGTTGGAACGATTTGACACGTCGGTGAAGTAAAACTCATTCAGCACGTTCAGAATGGAGCCTTTCAGGCCGAGGCGCACCCGGTCCTTGAGCACGGGCTTGAAATCGTAGCCCATGTGCAGGTCGAAGTTGCGGGAGGTAGGCAAGCGGTAAGAGTCGGTGCTGGAAGCAGCGTTGAGAATCGATTCAGGATTGAAATCGGCGTAGTACTTGGTAAACAGCAGAAAGGATGGCCGGATGTAGGCCCCGCGGACCGGCTCGTAGCGCAGGCCAATCTGGAACTGGTTCTGGGCGGCATCGCCTACGTGCACGCCATCAAGGTACACCGGCTGGTCGACGATGGCATTGGCAGGCGTGCCATCTTCTTTGGTTTGGTTGAGCAGGCCTTTACCCGTCCAGCGCCAGTCGCCCAGTGAGATGGCCGCGTTCAGCTGAAGCCGGCGGCTGATTTCCTGGGCCACGCTCATTTCGATGCCCGCATGGCGGGCATTCACGTTGCGCACGTTGCTGTAGATAGCTTCGCCGGTAGTCGTAGAAACGGAAGTAGTGGTCTTATTGGCCCACAGCGTGTAGTAGGCATTCAGCGTCACTTTCAGGCTGGGGTAGTTAATGCCGTAACCAATTTCGGCACTCGTAATGCCTTCGGGCTTCACGTTATCGTACTTGCGACCCTGGGTAGTATACAACAAGTTAAAGAATGGCACCTTGCTGTTGTAGCCCACGTTCACAAACAAGTTGTCGTGCTCGGTGAGGTTGTAATTTGCCCCACCCTTCACGCTGAAACCGGTGAAGCGTGTCCAGTCGGTGCTAACGGGGCTGCCATCGGCAAGTACTTTTTGGAAATAATCGATGCGTTTGTAAGCCACCTGCGAAACCGTGCCGCTGATAACGGCCGAGAGCAGCGGGGTTTTGTATTCCAGCTGCGTGTAGCCGCCCAGCCAACGGGTGCGGCCGTCGTAATTGTAGCTGATTTTGTCGCCCACCCCCAGCTTGGTGCCGGCCACGGCGTTGGCGTCGTTGATAGGCGAAGCGAAGTTAGCCCCTAACAAGTCACGAATTTCACGGTAATGCATGCCAGTGTAGTCGCGGCCATCTACGCCGGCCGACAGCGTGAACTTATCGTTGAGCAGGTAATCACCCCCCACCACAAAACCATACCAGCGGTGGCTATTCACGGCATTTACTAGGAACTGCGTGGCTTTGCGGGTAGGGTTTGGGTTGGGGTTGCCGGCAGTAGGCAGGCCAATGTTGTCGTCGTAGATTTTCTGGAAATCGGTCTGGCCAGTCTGGCTGTTTTGCGAAATAGTGGACGAGTTGCCACTGGTGAGGCCCGTGGAGCCCCCGCCCCGGCCGTAGGAAGCATAGACCACCGTCGAGATGAACAGCCGGTCGTTTACCTGCCACAAATCGTTGAGGTTAACTTGCGGCTTATGGTAGAAGTTGGTGCGCTCATTGAGCACCTCCTGGCCGTTGCTCACCTTGGTGGTGCCGTTCAGCGTGTAGCGGTCCAGGGTGCCCCAGTAGGGATTATAGGCAAAGCCGCGGTCGCCGGGACGAGGCAGGCGGCTTTCGGGCACCCCGATTTCGCGGGCTTTCTCATACGAAGTCTGCCCCACGGCGACCGCGAAGGCCCGTTGCCCGTGGCTCTGGGGCGAGCCCAGGCCGGTGAGCGACAGGCTATGTTTGCCGGCACGCTTGCTGATGGAGCCAAAGTAGGTCCAGGCATCATCAAACGCCTTATCAACCCAGCCATCGGAGGTACGGCGCGAGCCGTACACGGTGAAAGCCCAATCGCCTTTCAATTGGCCCGAGCTCAGCATGAGCGAATACTTCTGGTAGTTGTTGGAGCCGGTTTCGACGCGGGCCAGCACCGATTTTTTGTCGTCGAAGCCCTTGGTCAGCACGTTGATAGTGCCGCCCACCGAGGGCACGGCAATCTTGGAAGCCGACAGGCCGCGCTGCACTTGCAAGGACTTGGTCACGTCGCCCAAGTCCCAGTTCGACCAGAATACCTGGCCGTTCTCCATATCGTTCACCGGTACGCCGTTAATCATCACGGCCACATTGCGCTGGTCGAAGCCGCGCACGTTGATGCGGGAGTCGCCGGTGCCGCCGCCGCCCTGGGTGGCGTACACGCCGGGCGTTTCGTTGAGAATCATCGGCAAGTCGCGGTTGGAGAGGGTCTCGCGTAGCTTCACCTCGTTCACGGCCGAGAAAGCCACGGGCGTGGAGCGCTCCTGAGCTTGGCTGGCCACCACCTGCACTTCGTCGAGGCTGGCGTTGTCGGCATTCAGACTGAACGAGGCCACCACGCTTTGCGTCGTAATTTTGACCGTTTGGGTGGCCATTTTGTAGCCAATGAAGCTGGCCTGCACCGTGTACGTACCGGCAGGCAGGCTACTCACCTTGTAGCTGCCGTCGGCGTCGGCCCCAGCACCGGTGGTTTTGCCGTTGCCGGTTACCTGTACGGTAGCGCCGGGCAGGGTTTCGCCGCTCACCTTATCAAGCACGCGCCCGCGAATGGAGAACGTGGTTTGGGCCAACGCGGGCAGGGTAAACAGAATGACTAAAAAAGCAGTAACGAAGTGCTTCATACCTATTTAAATACTCCCCGGCACATTCCGGGACAACAAATATACTGATTAGCCGGGGCCGGCAGTAGTGTGCTGCCTGTAAAGGTTTGATGAAGAAAAAAAAGCCTCCTCCTTAGCCGAACCTAACAAGGGCCAAGCACGCTGGCAAGCCCATCGATTCAGATTAGTCGCCCCATGCCCTAGGTTTGTATGCTACTGCCCCAACCTTCCGCAGTATTATTCTTCCCGCATGTCCTTTCCATTTCCATTCTTTGGCCAGACCGTCCGGTCGCGCCAAGGGTTGTGCCTGCTGCTAGTTGCCCTTTGCAGTCGGCCGGCGCTGGCTCAGGTTTATTATCTCGACATCAGCAAGCAAACGCTGGCCCTGCCTGAGCGGAGCATTAGCGTAGAGCAGGTGGTGGATGGGCGAGCCGGCGTCCCGGCGCTGGGCCTGATATATACCGGGCTTTATGACAAGCAGGTACCCGCACTTTTTCACACCGGGCTCGAACAAGAGCTGACCACCTGGCTCCAGCGCGAATTACCCAAACGCCCCACCGACCACCCCTTGGTGCTGTGCATACGGCAGTTGCTGGCGAACGAGGAAGTGAAGGGCCTGATGCGCAGCTCCAGTTCCAGCGCCGCGCTGGCGGCGGACGTTTATATCCATTTGCCCGATGGCTACCATTTCGTGCAAAGCGTGACGGGCAAAACCAGCAGCCACGGCATTACCATCAACACGGACCACTCCCGAAACCTGGCGCAAGTAATGCAAGCGGGTTTGCTGGAGTTGGCTGCCGCCGACTGGGCGCTGGCCGCCAAGCGCCAGGCCCGCGCCCTGGGCCAGCTAAAAGCCGACAAGCCGACGGGCAAAGCCACGCCTACTATTCTGCGGGCCGCGCTGCCCCGCAAAGGCGTCTACCATTCCTTCCAGCAGTTTATGGCAAATCAGCCCGACACCAGTTCGGCGGTGCGGGTCGATACGCTGGCGGCCAGCTCGGTTTCCAGTTTATTCGACCCTAATACCACCCCCAACAGCGTAGCAGAATGGAAAGGCACCTTCCTGCTGCGAGCCAAGGTGTATGATGCCAGCGGCGACCGAGTACCGCCTCGCGACGTTTGGGGATTCTCAGATGGCCGGCAGGCCTACATCTCCCAGCTCAATAATTTCCGGATGCTGACGCGCCAAAACGGCTACTTCACCTTTGTGGGCGCGGCCCCTGTTGATGCCGCCGCCGAAGGCCGGCGGGCGCAACACACGGCCATGGGCGGCGCCGTAGCCGGCGCGTATGCCGGCCAGGTAGGCAATACCGGCATGCCGGTGGCATATGCTTTGAACTGCAGCAGTGGCAGCGTTTCGCAATATCCATTCCCGGGTCAGCCACAACGGCCCGACACGGCTTTCCTTTATGTGTACCGGCCTCCAGGCGGACCAGCCACGCCCCGGCGCATCTTGCTTAATGACCATGAAGTGGGGCAGTTGCGCCCTGGCGAATTCCTGGAGCTTAGCTGGCCGCATACCGGGCGGGTATTGCGGCTCAGCGTAGACCTGTCCAGCGGGCCGGCCCTACTGGCCATACCCAGCAGCGTCACGGCCAACTACGTGACGCTGGTGTCCGGTGCAGCACGCACTCCTTGGCAGTGGATGCCCGCCAAACAGGGCGAGGCCGAAGTTGACGAACTGGAAAAGCAGCGGCGTTAGCTACGCCAGCTCCACGGCCGGGTCCCAGAACAGCTTATCGAAATCCACCACCCGGTCTTCCACCACGCGCACGCCTTCGGCTTCCAGGGCTTCCTGCATGGCGGTAGGCGTGGCGTAGTGCAGGCGGCCGGTGAGATGGCCCAAGCGGTTGAGCACGCGGTGGGCGGGCACGTACTGGTCGGCGGTGTGAGCGGCCATCATGGCGTAGCCCACGGTGCGAGCGCCGTGGCGCGCCCCGAGGTAGTGCGCGATGGTGCCGTAGGTGCTCACGCGGCCGGTCGGTATGAGGCGCACCACTTCGTGCACATCCTGGAAAAAATTGCGCGGCTCGGGCGCGGCGGGGGCGGTTGGCTTCATCGGGACGAAGATAGTTTCGGTCAGGGTGATGCTGGCCTACGTCTATTTCCGGGCCGGGCAAGCAACCTTTTGGCCGAAATTTGCACTATGTCCTTTCGGGACGGCCGGAGCCGGGGCGTTGTGCCCCCGCGCAATCGGCTGCCGAGAAGTCGTCGGCCCTTCCCGAACATCCGACGCTCGCCGCACGTTCTTGCTTACTATGTCATTGGAAACCAACACCGCTGCCCCGCCCAAAACCTGGGACACTACCACCACGACACCCACGCCGCCTCCGGCCCCTGAACCCGCGCCCCGCCCGACCTCTTCGGGCAAGCGCGGCTGGCTGGGCTGGCTAATAGCCGCCCTCATCATCGGCGGCATGGCCTGGGCCAAAATGAAGTATTTCCCCAGCCCCACGGCGGGCGAAAAGGGCGGCAAAGGCGGCGCGGCCGGAGCCAAAGGTGGCAAAGGCGGCGGCCCCGGCAGCGGCCCCGGGGCCAAAGTCCCGGTGCAGGTGTACGTGGTAGCCGCCACGCGCCTCTCCGACCAGGTGGCCGCCACCGGCTCCATCATCGCCGATGAGTCGGTGACCATCCAGAGCGAGATTTCGGGCAAGATTACCAGCCTTAACATTCAGGAAGGCAAGCCGGTACGCAAGGGCCAGCTGCTGTTCACCATCAACGCGGCCGATGTGCAGGCCCAGCTGCAAAAGCAGGAATACAACATCAAGCTTTACCAAGACCAAGAAAAGCGCCAGCGCACCCTGCTGGCCAAGGAGTACATCAGCCGGCAGGAATATGAGCAGTCCCAAAATGCCCTGCTCACGGCCCAGGCCGACCTGGCGGCCCTGCGCGTGACGCTGTCGAAAGCCTACGTGCGGGCCCCGTTCGACGGGATTCTGGGGCTGCGCAATACCTCGGTGGGCGCGTATGTGTCGCCGGGCACGGCCATCACCACGCTCTCGCGGGTGCAGCCGGTGAAGGTTGACTTCAACGTGCCGAGCCGCTTCGCGCAATCGGTGCGCGTCGGCGACCCGGTGCTGGTGACCGACGAGGCCACGACCCAAAAAATTGAAGCCAAAGTCTACGCCATCAACCCGCAAATTGACCCGGTATCGCGCACGCTGCCGGTGCGGGCCATCTACGCCAACAAAAACATGGAGCTGCGCCCCGGCGGCTTTGTGAAAGTGAACCTGGAGTTGGGCGAAACCGCTGAGGCCCTGCAAATTCCCACCGAAGCCGTGGTGCCGGTGGCCAGCGGCTACACCGTGTTCACGGTGAAGAACGGCAAGGCCGCCGTACAGCCCGTGAACATCGGGGTGCGTTCGGACAAGGTTATTCAGATTACCAAGGGCCTGGCCGTGGGCGATACGATTATTCGCACCGGCATTTTGTCGGTGAAAGCCGGGGACCGGGTTTCTATTCAGAAGTAGTTCTGCGGCAGACGCGTAGAGACGCATTCTTGCGCCGCTACCTCCGCTCAACCATACACATTATGAGTCTTTCTTCCGTCAGCATCAACCGGCCGGTGCTTGCCATCGTGATGAGCCTGCTCATCGTGATTTTCGGCGCCATCGGCTTCCGTTCGCTCGCCATCCGCGAGTACCCGAGCGTCGACCCGCCCATCATCACGGTGCAGACCAGCTACACCGGCGCCTCGGCCGATGTTATTCAAAGCCAGATAACTGAGCCCCTGGAAGAAGGCATTAACGGCATCGCGGGCATCCGGAACCTGTCGAGCACCAGCCGCGACGGGGCCAGCACCATCACCGTCGAGTTCGACCTCGATGTGGACCTGGAGGCCGCCGCCAACGACGTGCGCGACAAAGTATCGAGCGCGCAGGGCCGCCTCCCGCGCGACGTGGACCCGCCCACCGTGAGCAAGGCCAACGCCGACTCCTCGCCCATCATCCTCAGCTACCTGAGCAGCTCCTCGCGCACCCTGCTGGAGCTAACGGACTACGCCAACAACGTGCTCAAAGAGCGCCTCCAGACCATTCCCGGCGTGAGCGAAATCCGCGTCTGGGGCGAGCGCAAGTACTCCATGCGCCTCTGGCTCGACCCCGTGAAAATGGCCGCCCTTGGCATTTCGCCCGTGGACGTGCAGCAGGCCCTGGCCCGCGAAAACGTGGAGCTGCCCAGCGGCGCCGTGCAGGGCCAGAGCACCCAGCTTTCGCTCCGCACCATGGGCCGCCTGGCCTCGGTAGAAGACTTCAACAACCTGATTATCCGCAACGACCCCACCTCGCTGGTGCGCCTGACGGACGTGGGCTACGCTGAGCTGTACCCCGAAAACGACCAGACCATCCTGCGCCGCAACGGCATTCCGATGGTGGCCGTGATGGCCATTCCGCAACCCGGCGTGAACCAGATTGCCATCACCGACGAGTTCAACAAGCGGATGAAGCAATACCAGAACGACCTGCCCAAGGACTTGAAGGTGAGCACTGGTTTTGATAACTCCGTGTTTATCCGGGCTTCAATTGCGGAGGTGGAGGACACGATTATTGAGGCCTTTGTGCTGGTGGTGGTCGTGATTTTCCTGTTCCTGCGCGACTGGCGCTCCACCATCATTCCGGTGGTGGCCATTCCAGTGTCGCTGATTGGCATTTTCTTCGTGATGGACGTAATGGGCTTCACCATCAACGTGCTGACGCTGCTGGCCATTGTACTGGCCATCAGCCTTGTAGTCGATGACGCCATTGTGGTGCTGGAAAATATTTACAGTCGGATTGAGGAAGGAGAAAGCCCGCTCGAAGCGGCCAAGAACGGCTCGGAGGAAATTCTGATGGCCGTTATTTCCACCACCATCGTGCTGGCGGCGGTGTTCCTGCCAGTGGTGTTTTTGTCGGGCATCACGGGCAAGCTGTTCCGCGAATTTGGCATCGTACTGGCCGGTTCGGTCTTGATTTCGGCCTTCGTGTCGCTTACGCTCACCCCGATGATGTGCTCGAAGCTGCTGAAGCGCGAAGGCGGCCACAACTGGCTGTACCGCAAGACTGAACCCTTCTTCCAGAGCCTCACCAACGGCTACCGCAACGCCCTCATCACTTTTCTCGACCGGCGCTGGCTCGCCTGGGGCCTGGTTGCCCTGACAGGCGTGGGCATCTGGTTTTTCATGAAAACCCTGCCCACCGAGCTGGCTCCGGTGGAAGACCGCAACCGTCTCAGCATCAACGCCACGGCTCCGGAAGGTGCATCCTTCGAATACATGGACGGCTACATGGGCGAGCTGACCAAAGTGCTACAGGACAGCTCGCGGGAGGACGCCGACAACATCCTGACCGTGACTTCGCCCGGCGGTGGCAGCAGCGGCGGCGCGGCCAACTCAGCCATCGCCCGCGTGCTGCTGAAAGACCCCACGGACCGGCCGCACTCGCAGCAGCAGTTGGCCGATATCCTCACCGCGACAGTGAAAAAATACACCGGGGCCCGCGTTTCGGTTTCTCAGGATCAGAGCATTAGCTCCGGCGGCGGGGGCGGCAAGGGCGGCGGCCTGCCGGTGCAGTTCGTGGTGCAAACCCAGGATTTCGAGAAACTGACGGCCGCCGTGCCCAAGTTTCTGGAAGCCGCGCTAGCCGACAAAACCTTCAGCTTCGTGGACGTGAACCTGAAGTTCAACAAGCCCGAGCTGCGCGTGGTGATTGACCGCGAAAAGGCCCAGAGCCTGGGCGTGAGCGTGCAGGACATCAGCCAGACCCTGCAGGCCGGCCTCAGCGGGCAGCGCTACGGCTACTTCATCCGTAACGGAAAGCAGTACCAGATTATCGGCCAGGTGGCCCGCGAAGACCGCAACCAGCCGCTCGACGTGCGCACCCTGAACGTGAAAAACCGCAGCGGCAAGCTCGTGCAGCTCGACAACGTCATTCGCCTCGAAGAAAAGAGCACGCCGCCCCAGCTCTACCGCTTCAACCGCTACAACGCGGCCACGTTCTCGGCCTCGCTGGCCAAGGGCAAAACCCTGGGCGAGGGCATTGCCGCCATGCAGGCCATCGCCGATAAAAACCTGGACGACAGCTTCTCCACCTCGCTCTCGGGCCAGTCGCGCGACTTTGCCGAAAGCTCGTCATCGGTGCTGTTCGCCTTCGGGCTGGCGCTGGTGCTGATTTACCTGATTCTGGCCGCGCAGTTTGAGAGCTTCCGCGACCCCGGTATCATCATGGTAACGGTGCCGCTGGCCTTGTCGGGCGCGCTATTCAGCCTCTGGTACTTCAATCAGACCATGAATTTGTTCTCGCAAATCGGCATCATCATGCTGGTAGGTCTGGTGACGAAAAACGGTATTCTCATCGTGGAATTTGCCAACCAGAGCGTGGAGAAAGGCGCTGATTACATGACTGGTCTGATTGAAGGCTCGGCCGCCCGTTTCCGGCCCATTCTGATGACCAGCCTGTGCGCCGTGCTTGGCATTTTGCCCATTGCCATGGCGCAGGGCGCGGGCGCGCTGGGCCGCCGGGCCATGGGCATTGGCGTGGTGGGTGGGCTGCTGTTTGCCACGGGCCTCACGCTGTTTGTGGTGCCGGTGATGTACTCGTATTTCGCTACAGCTAAGAAACATAAGCCGAAAGTATCGGCGGCGGAACCGGAAGCGGTAGTGGCTTAATAAACGGTGCTGGCGCGTCGCAGATGCACGCCAGCTTTGTTATCCTTTCATGAAATTATCTTCGTTTCTTTTCCTTTCCCTCCTCCCCTTCGCCGCTTTGGCCCAGCAGGTGCCCAAGGCGCGTCCTAACCAGCTGGCACGGCCGGCCTCGGTGGCTACGGCCCCGGCGCTGTCGCTTCAGGAGGCCATTGCCGAGGCGTTGCAACACAACTACGGCATCCTGCTCTCGCGGCAGGATGTGCAGATTGCGGAGAACAACGTGACCCGGGGCAATGCCGGCCAGTTGCCCAACATCAACGCCAACCTGACCCGGACCTTCAACAACAACAACATCACCTCGACGGTGGGCGATAACGCGCCCCGCGTTATCAACGGCGGCACCTCGAATTTGCTCAACTCGAACGTGACGCTGGGCTGGACGATTTTCGACGGCTTTGGGATGTTCATTGCCTACGACCGGCTGAAAACCCTGCGCCAGCAGCAGCAGCAAATCACCCGCGCCACGGTGGAAGAAACCGTGGAAAACGTGACCAATGCCTACTACGACGTGGTGCGCCAGGCCGGCAAAATCACTTCGCTGGAAGAAGCCCTGAAAATTGGTCAGGCCCGCATCGACCTCACCCAGGCGCAGGTGGACGTGGGCGTGCGCGCCAAAGTGGAAGTCCTGACCGCGCGCGTGGACTATAACGCCGACCGCAGCCTGTTTCTGCAGCAGCAGCAGGCGCTGGCAGCGGCCAAAATCACCCTCAACAACCTGCTGGGCCGCACGCCGCGCCAGGATTTCGAGCCCAGCGACAGCCTCACCGTGACCCGCGACCTGCGCGAAGACGTGATTACGGCCGGCATCAAGGCCAACAACCCGCGCCTGGCCCAGGCCCGCCTGGGCGTGGACGTGGCCGCCTACGACCGCAAGCTGGTAACCGCCTCGCGTTTCCCGCAAATCGGGCTGGTGACGGGCTACGGCATCAACCGCAACATCAACAACGCGCAGTTCATCACGCTGCCCACCGGCCCGGTGCTCAGCACGAGCATCAACAACACGGTGGGTCTGAACTACGGCATCACCGCGTCGGTGCCGATTTTCAACGGCTTCAATATTCGCCGGCAGGAGCAAAACGCCCGCGTGGCGGAAGAGCAAAGCAAGCTCAGCCTGGCCCAGACTGATTTGCAACTTGATGCCGACGCGGCCACCGCTTTCGCGCAGTACCAGAACTTTCTCCAGCTGCTCGACCTCGAAGAAACCAACATCCAGCTGGCCCGCCAGAACGTGGATATTGCCCTGGAGCGCTACCGCCTGGGCCTGCTCACGCCCCTGGCCCTGCGCGAGGCCCAGCGCAACGAGTTGGCCGCCGAAACCCGCCTGCTGGATATCCGCTACTCGGCCAAGCAGGCCGAAATTGCGCTGCGGCGGCTGAGCGGCGGGCTGGTGCAGGCGCAGTAACTGTCACTGCGAGCGGAACGCGGCAATCCGTCCTATCACAACCAGACACCCTTTTTACCAGAAAGCCCCAATACTTCACGGTATTGGGGCTTTTCACATCTCAAGGCTTATCACTTTGCACAAGACGGATTGCTTCGGCTGCGCCTCGCAATGACAGGCGTCCTATTCCTTCACAAAGCGCTTGGTTTGGGTGCCGCCTTTGGTGGTGATTTTGTAGAAATACGTGCCGGCCGGCACGTCGTGCAAATCGAGTTGCTGGGTCTGGGGGCCTTTTTCCTGGCTGGCTGCTGATACCAGCGTGCGCAGCTTGTTGCCATCTTTATCGAGTAGGTCGATGGTTACGGGGCCGGCTTTTTTCACCTCGTAGTCGAGCTGGCTGGTGGCTGCGGCAGGGTTGGGGTAGAAGCTGGGGGTGCCTACGCCGGGCTCAGCTTGGTTAGCCGCGGGGGCATTGGGGTCCAGCAGCAGGAACATGGCGGGCTTGAAGAAGCGACGAAGACCGCCGTGCCCGTGCTGCCAGCCCTGGAAAGCGGCCAGTTTCTGCTGTTGCTCGGGCGTGGCATTTTTGGCCACAATGGCCTTAATGTCGGTGGCCCATTTCTCTTTCTGCGGGGCTACTTCCTGGGCGAGCTGGGCGATGGGCGCATCGTATTTCTGGGCCATCTGGGCCACGTTCAGCATGATACCGCGGGCCTGGAAGCGCAGGTCGTGGGCTTGCTTTTGCTGGGCTTCGGTGAGGGTGGGGCGCGTGGCGGAAGCGGCCGTGCCCTCGGGCACCACGCTACGGCGCAGGGCCTGGCCCTGCTCCTTCAGGGCTTTGAGCTGGGTCCGGTAAAGAGCCAGTTGGGTGCGGTCTTCAGTGCTGAGCTGAGGCTCCAGCTTCTGGCGCTGCTGCAGTAGCACGGGCAGGATATTGGCCTGAAAATAGGCGCGGATTTCGCGGCCGATGGGCCGGTCTTCTAGTTGGCGGCGGGCTCGGTGAGCCAAGCTAATAGTGCCGGCCGACAACACAACCAGCAACATTATTATCAATGATTTAGCAGAAACAATTTTCATAGCTCAGAAGATAAAAGGAATGGAACGTTTGCCTGATTCTATTGCATAGACGCGGCAGTGCTAACCAAGTTTAAGCGTCGGGACGAATATTCTGCCGATGCGGCAACATCCGACATTCCCTCTCCTATATTGAGCCCTTATCCGTCGTAAGCCAATGCCCTACCGCCACACCATCGGCCAGCGCGCCTACGTTTTCGATGACCTGAAAACGCTGCTGGCGCGGGCTACTCCCCGGCGCTCCGGCGACGTGCTGGCCGGCGTGGCCGCTGCTACTTACGAAGAACGGGTGGCGGCGCAGTTTGCCCTGGCCGATGTGCCGCTGCGCAATTTTCTCAATGAAGCGCTGGTGCCGTATGAGCAGGACGAAGTCACTCGCCTGATTATCGACACGCACGACGCGGCAGCCTTCGCGCCCATCGCCCATTTCACGGTGGGCCAGCTGCGCGACTGGCTGCTGGCGGAAGCAGCCGATACTGCAACGCTACGTGCCCTGGCCCCCGGCCTCACGCCCGAAATGGTGGCCGCCGTGAGCAAGCTCCTGCGCAACCAGGAGCTGATTGGCGTGGCCCGGCGCTGCGAAGTCGTCACCAAATTCCGCAACACGCTGGGATTGCGCGGGCACCTGGCCACCCGCCTTCAGCCCAACCACCCCACGGACGACGCCCGCGGCATCGCCGCCAGCCTCGTCGATGGCCTGCTCTACGGCAGCGGCGACGCGGTTATCGGCATCAACCCGGCCACCGACAGTCCCAAGGCAGTGAGCCAGCTGCTGCACATGCTCGATGCGGTGCGCGAGCAATACGCCATTCCCACGCAAACCTGCGTGCTGTGCCACGTCACCACCGCGCTCCAGCTCATCGAGCAAAAAGCGCCGGTGGATTTGACGTTCCAGTCCATCGCTGGCACCGAGTCGGCCAACGCCAGCTTTGGCGTTGACCTGAGCTTGCTGCGCGAAGCCCACGAGGCCACGCTGGCTCTGAACCGGGGCACGCTGGGCCTGAACGTGATGTACTTTGAAACCGGCCAGGGCAGCGCCCTTTCGGCCAACGCCCACCACGGCCTCGACCAACAAACCTGCGAAGCCCGGGCCTACGCTGTGGCCCGGCAGTTTCGGCCGCTGCTGGTGAATACTGTGGTCGGCTTCATTGGCCCGGAGTATCTCTACGATGGCAAGCAAATCATCCGGGCGGCGCTGGAAGACCATTTCTGCGGCAAGCTGCTGGGCCTGCCCATGGGCGTGGACGTGTGCTATACCAACCACGCCGAAGCCGACCAGGACGACATGGACAACCTGCTCACGCTGCTGGGCGTGGCGGGCTGCAACTTCATCATGGGCATTCCCGGGGCCGATGACATCATGCTCAACTACCAGTCTTCCTCCTTCCACGATGCGCTGTACCTGCGCCAGGTGCTGGGCCTGCGCCCCGCGCCCGAGTTTGAGGCCTGGCTGCGGCAGCAAGGCATTTTTGGCGAAAGCGGGCAATTGCTACCCGCAGCGCAACACCCGTTGCTGGGCCTGGGCGCCCTGCAAAACCCGGCGTAGCTAGCGCTTTACTTAATGGCTGTTTACTTTCGATGCTATGACAAGAGCCCAGGACCTTATTCAGCAGCTGCACCTGCAGCCCCACCCCGAAGGCGGCTACTACCGCGAAACCTACCGGGCCAGCCACTACACCACGGCCGCGAGCGGCGCGCAGCGCAACGTGAGCACGGCCATCTATTACCTGCTGGAAAACAATGACCGGTCGCATTTCCACCGGATTCAGTCGGATGAATTGTGGTTTTTCCATCAGGGCCAGCCCCTTGAGGTGTTGCTGCTGGAAAACGGACAGCTCACCATCCTCACGCTGGGCCATGATGTGGGGCGGGGCGAATTGCCGCAGGCCATCGTGCCAGCCCATACCTGGTTTGGGGCCCGGGTGAAGTCGGGCACCGGCTTTTCGCTGGTGAGCTGCACGGTGGCCCCCGGCTTCGATTTTGCTGATTTTGAGCTTGCCGACCGCACCCGGCTAACCGCCGAGTTTCCGGACCAGACCACGATTATCGAACAATTCACTTAGCACAATCACTCACCGCTGTGCCGATGAGTCCATCCTCCGACCCCTGGACCGGGCTGCGCGCTTTCACCGCCGCTCGCATTGCGCTCGGCCGCACGGGCACCAGCGTGCCGCTGCAGGAAGCCCTGGCTTTCCGGCTGGCCCACGCCCACGCCCGCGACGCCGTGTATTCGGCCCTGGATACGGAGGCCCTGCTAACCGAGCTGCCGGAGCTGAAGCTGCCCATATACCCGGTGCACAGCCTGGCTGCCAGCCGCGAAGAATACTTGCAGCGCCCCGACCGGGGCCGCGTATTGGACAAAGAATCCAGGGAGCAGCTGGCCGAACTGGCAAACGGGGACTGCGACTTAGCCATTGTGCTGGCCGATGGGCTTTCGGCCACGGCCAGCAACACCCACGCCCTGCCCTTGCTGCACCTGCTGGTGCCCGAGCTACAGCAACTGGGATTTCGCCTAGGGCCGTTGGTGCTGGCCGAGCAGGCGCGCGTGGCCCTCGGCGACGAAATTGGCCAGTTGCTGCGGGCACGCCTCGTGCTGGTGCTCATCGGCGAACGGCCGGGACTGAGCTCGCCCGATAGCCTAGGGGCCTATTTCACCTACGCGCCCCGGCCGGGCCTCACGGACGAGGCCCGCAACTGCGTGTCCAACATCCGGCCGGCGGGGCTGGCGTATCCGGCCGCGGCGGCGCGGCTGCTGCATCTGTTGTCGGAGGCGCGCCGACGGCAGCTTTCGGGCGTGGGGCTAAAGGATGAGTCGGATTTGCTGCTTGAATAATTTAACCGGTGATACCAAGGCGTTGCCTTCAACAAAAAAGGCCGACCCTATTCAGAGTCGGCCTTTTTTCATTATCAGCAAAATAGCTGCTATTCCACCATCACTTTTCGCACCAGCAGGGTGCCGTCCACGGTCAGGCGCAGGGTGTAGACACCGGCCGCCAGGGCGCGCACGTCAAACTCGGCGTCGATGGCCTGGCCGGCGGGGGCGCTCAGTGAGCGGCTCAGCACGGTTTGACCGAGGGTGTTGGTGAGGGTGGCCGCCACCACGGCCTTGCTGCCCAGTACCGGCAGCTGCACCCGGAACGACGCCGAAGCCGGGTTCGGGAATAGCTGCAGTTGGGCCGCCAGCACCTGGGCCGAGGTGGTAGCCAGCACGCCAGCAGGGCGGAACTCCACGGCGAAGCGCCCGATGGCCGAAGTGCTGGCCATAGTGAAGGCGTAGGTAGTGCCCGGCGTCAGTACCATGCGGGTGTTGTTGCTGGCATCAAGCAAAGTCACGGTCCCGGTAAAGTTGGCCACCTCGGCCGCGAGGAAGCTGTAGCTGCCGGCCTGGGGCACGCCCACCGTGAGCGGCACCACCACGGCTGCATTGCCCAGCAGCGGCAGGCCGTTGATGGCCATAGTGCGCGCACCCACCACCGAAGCCAGGTTCAGGCCGGTGGGGTTGGCCAGCTTCACAGCGTCAAATTCGGCATCGAGGCCCGCCGTGGCGCCGGCCTGGAAATACACGTAGGCATCGTCGAGGCCGGTGGTGCCGCGCAGCTGCAATTGCAGTTGGGGACGGGTATCGGCAAGGCCGCGCCCGAAGGCCGGCTGCGCCCCGAAGGTGAGCACGCGGTTGGCGTTGGTGAGGTTTACGGCGCCGGCTGTGCCGGCCGTGGTTACGCGGGTGAAGTAGCCAGAGGCCGCGTCAATCAGCGGCGAAGTACCCATGCCATTGGTGTAGGTGCGGTAGCTGCCGCCGTACTGGCCGCTGCTCTGGAACACGTACATGGCGGCGTCCATGCCGGGGCGCTGGGCAACGGTCACGGTGCTCCAGTCCAGCGGAGCCGGGTACGGATTGCCGAGGAACTGCCAGCCGGCATCCGCATCGGGGCCGCGGCTGAGTATGCCGGAGCTTTGCACGCCGTTGTTGAGCGTGCCCACAAAATCAACGAGGGCTGTATTGGGCGCGTTCACGGTGTAGCCGCGGTTTACCGTCATGGCATCAGAAGCAGCGGGCGAAAACCAGCCTTTATCGAAAGCGCTGGCATTCGACGTCACCGTGGCAATCCGGTCCTGGTCGTAGCCAAATACCGTGGGGAACGGCCGGACGGCACCCGGCGTGGCGCTGGTGTTGTAAGCCGGATTGAAGGTGGGCGTGAAGCCCGCCGTGGCCAGGTCGCTCAGCGTGGTGTTGCTCACGGGGGCCGAATAATGGCGGTAGCCCATGGGGTTCGTGTTGTCGATGTAGCGCTGCACGGTGGCCGTGCCATTCACCACACCACCGGTATTATCTACCACCGCCGTGCCCGCTGCCGACGATAGCAGCGTAAACGGCAGGCCGCCGGTGTTCAGGTTACCGCGCTGCAAGGTTACTTGCTGGGCCACGGCCACGCCCTGGCTCAGCGTGACCCCAGCGGGGTTGTCCACGCCCAGCCCGAAGATTTGAGCGGGCAGGCCCGGACCGGTTACCTGGGCCGTGGTCGGGTTATTATAAGCGTAGCCCGCCGCGGGGCTGAACGTGCGCAGGCCCGTGACCTGCACCGCGCCCACCGCGCCCGTGGTGGCAATGCCAGCAGGGTCGCAGATGCCCAGCAATGCGCCGGCCTGCACCTCAAAGCTGCCCGGTCCGCTGATGGTCTGGCAGTTCTGCGACAGCACGCCACCCGCCTGAATCACCAGCGCGCCGCTGACGACCAGCGGGCCCACCACCAGCGCCCGGCCCGTGCCGGTCACGGTCACGTTGCGGTAGCTGCCCGCGATGGGCTGCGTTGTGCTCACCGTCAGGTCGGTCGGGGTTGGGGACGTGCCCGGGCCGCCCAGGGTGATGACGTAGGGATTGTTGGTCTGGCTGTTGTTCGGAATAGTGAGCGTGCCAGTGTTGGGCCCCGTGGCCGTGGGCGCGAAGGTGAGATTGAAAGTAGCCGTGCCATTTGCAGCCACGCCCGTGGGCTGGGCCCCGCTCAGGGCGAAGGGGCCGGTCAGCACGAAGGTGCCGAGGGTCAGGTTATCGGTGGTGCTGGCGTTGGCGATGCTGAACGTGACCGGGGCCGACGTGCTGCCCACCGTGGTGCTGGCAAAGCCGCTGTAGCTACCGCCATTGGCGATGCCCGTGCC
Organism: Hymenobacter terrigena; assembly: GCF_054776515.1. Classification (NCBI taxonomy): domain Bacteria; kingdom Pseudomonadati; phylum Bacteroidota; class Cytophagia; order Cytophagales; family Hymenobacteraceae; genus Hymenobacter; species Hymenobacter terrigena. The sequence continues at coordinate 476,258 of NZ_BAAHBU010000003.1, read as the reverse complement.
GCCCTGGCTAACGGCAATCTGCGGATTAGCCACGGGCGGCACGCCGGTACCCGTGAGGGTGAGCTGGAAGCTGGCATTGCCATTCGTGGCATCGCTGGTAATGCCGATGGTGCCCGACTGCGGCCCCGTGCCCACCGTGTACGTCACGGTCAGGGTAGTATTACCGCCATTGGCTGCCAGCGTAACCGGCGTGGTAAAGGGCTGGAAGTTGAATACTGACGAATTGGTAGCGCCAATACCGCTGATGGTGAGCGGGTCGGGGCCGGAGTTGGTCAGCGTGAAGGTAGCCGTCTGGGTAGTGCCGGTGGTCTGGTTGCCGAAGTCGTAGCTCGGGCTGCCGTTGTTGGCCACCGGCGTGCCGCCCTGTGTCACGACCAGGGCCGGCGCGGCGGCCGACGTGGTAAAGCCCACCGTGGCCGCGCTGGACGTAGCACCGCCCGCGCAGTTGCTCACGATGCTCACCGTGTAGGCCGTGCCCGGCGTCAGTCCTGTGAAGCTCACGGAAGTAGCCGTACCAGCCAGCGTTTGAGTAGTGGAAACCGGCACGGTGGTCACGGTGTAGCCCATGGCCGAGCCGCTGCCCGTAAAGCTCACCGTAGCGCCCGTGCTGCTGATGCCGCTGGTGGCCAGGGCCGTGGGCGCGTTGCAGGGCACCGCCGGGTTGGCAATCAGCGAGAAGTCGTCTACGGCCAAGCCGTCGTCGCTGCCGCTGATATCCGAATCGACCCAATGAATATAAAACGTGGCTCCCGGCGCAATGCTCAAGCCCGAGATGGTAGCGGCCAGGGCCGCTTGGTTGGTGGTCTGGTTGCCGTCGCGCAGACCAGCGGTGCCGGTGGTGTTGGGTGTGGTAAAATCCAGCGCTGGGAAAGCTGTGTAAGTGGCAGTAGTGAATGTGCCGCCGCCCGTGCTGTAGCCAAAGGCCAGGTTATCGGTACGGCCAGACACGCCGAGTCGCCACAGCTCGCCGGTGTAAGCGATGCGCAGCGACGTGATGGTGGCGCCGGTATTGTTGGTGTAAGCCGCGCCCAGCGTCGACTGCAGGGTGCCGGTAGCCAGCGTACCGAAGGCGCGCTCGGTACTGCCGCTAGTCCCGTAGCTGTAGGTATCGCCGGTGGTGGAGCTGCCGGTGTTGGCCGTATACTGGGCGTCGGCGTTGGTATCAGTCTCCACGAAAGCCCAGCCACCGGGCAGCACGTTGCTGACGCCGCTGCTGGCCAGGGTGTTGAAGTTTTCGGCGTAAGGCGTATTCACCGCCGTGATGCTGGTGGGCACCACGGGCAGGGCCGTGCCGGTCACGGTGAGGGTACGGGTGCCGCTGGTGCCGCCCGGCACAGTCACCGACACGGGGAATGTGGCATTGGCACTCGAGAACGGGGCTGCGATATCCGCCGTCAGGCTGGTGCTGCTCACGAAGGTGGTAGCCACGCTCCCACCGTCGAAATTCACGGTGGCGCCGCTCACAAAATTGGTACCCGTGAATGTGACCGTGGTGGTTTGCCCGGCCGGAATGCTGGTTGGGTTAATGCCAGTGAGCGTGGGCGCGGGCGGGTTCACGGTGAAGATGGCCGGGGCGGTGGTGCCACCGCCCGGTGAGAGGTTGGTCACGGTCACGTTGTAGGAGCCGGCTGTGGCCTGGTCGGTCGCCGTGAGCTGAATGGTGAGTTGCGTGGCCGATACGAACGTGGTGGTACGGGCCGTGCCGTTGAAATTCACCACCGATGTGCTGATGAAATTGGTGCCGTTCACCGTCAGGGTCTGAGCGGCCGCGCCGGCCGTCACCGAGCTGGGCGCCAAGCTGGTAATGGTCGGCACCGGATTGTTGGCGGGTGCATTCACGGTGAAAGTGGCCGGGGCGGTGGTGCCGCCGCCAGGCGCGGGGTTGGTCACGGTCACATCGTAAGCGCCGGCCGTAGCTAGGTCGGCCGTCGTGAGCTGAATGGTGAGCTGGGTGGCCGATACAAAGGTGGTCGTGCGGGCAGTCCCGTTGAAGCTCACCGTCGAAGCATTGATGAAGTTGGTGCCGTTCACCGTCAGGGTCGTACCCGGGTCGCCCGCTGTGGCCGAACTGGGTGAGAGGCTGGTGATGGTGGGCACCGGGTTGTTAGCCGTGGCTGCATTCACGGTGAAGGTGGCCGGGGCGGTGGTGCCACCGCCCGGTGAGGGGTTGGTCACGGTCACGTTGTAGGAGCCGGCTGTGGCCTGGTCGGTCGCCGTGAGCTGAATGGTGAGTTGCGTGGCCGATACGAACGTGGTGGTACGGGCCGTGCCGTTGAAATTCACCACCGATGTGCTGATGAAATTGGTGCCGTTCACCGTCAGGGTCTGAGCGGCCGCGCCGGCCGTCACCGAGCTGGGCGAGATGGTGCCGATGGTGGGCACCGGAGTCGGGCAAAGAGACGCCGGGCTGCTCAAGTTGCGCGGGTTCGGGGCGCCGGTGGCGAAGTCGGTGTTGTTGGCGTTGGTGTCGGTGCAGCCGCCAGCCCCCCGAATTTCGGCGGTGGTGTTGCTTGGCGTGGGCGCAACGGCCCCTTCAAAACAGTTCGCGGTGGAGCCATAGCCAATCAAATCGAGAGCTCCCGTAGGACAAGCGCCCGACAAAGCGACGGTACTGCCTACCAACGCTACTTTGCCCGCCGCAGCACTCATGGCAATGTTGCCGGTCGCATTCGCGGTCACAGGCAGCGAGGCCATTCCCGCCCCGGTTGACTCGTACACCAGGTAGTAGCCGCCAGCCGGAATGCTCACCGCCGTCAGGGGCGTTACAGCCCAGGCAGTGCCGGTTGCCGAAGCGTACTGCACCGAATACCCGCTGAGCGAAACCGGCGCGCTGGAATTGTTGTGCAGCTCGATGTAGTCCGTCGTATAAGTAGCAGAGGCACTGCCTCCGCCGCCATATACCTGGCTGATGACAACCTGCGCCCGCCCGGCCAGCGGCAGCAATACCAATAGCGCCAATAGCCACGCCCAGCGTAGCAGTAGCATTTCCCCCGAGTAGCGTTTCAACATAGCAAAAGGACTAGTGAGTGAATGGATGGGTTAGGTAAGCAGAAGCATTAAAAGCCGATAAAACAGCCTTTAAAAAGAAAGGTATGCAAAAAAGCCAGCCTTACAAGGGCTGGCTTTTTTGCATATTGCTATCTGAAAGAATTCTAGTGCAACGTGCGGAGTTGCTCGAGCGCGGCTTGGGTTTCCTGCTGCTTGCTGCCTTCTTTTTCTTCGGCCGAGACCGTGGCTTTGGGCTGGGTGCCGTAGAAGGCGAGGATGTTTTGGCGGGCCACGGGGGTGAGGTTTTCGAATTTCTTGCCGGCGAGCTTGCGCAGCCATTCGCCGTAGGTCTCGTCGGCCAGGCCGTATTCGCCGACGTGGGTGGGCTTGCCAGTGTCGAAGTCAGCGTTGGACAGAGCTAATGGCGCGGCGGCGGTATCGGCGGGCTGGCGGCTGATGTTGGCGCAATAGCTGGCCATCACCTTACGAAAGCTGGCCCGAAAAATCTGTTCGGCTTCCGGCGTGGGCAGCTTAAAGGCAAAAGGCTTCAGTGGCCCAATCTTGGGCAGTACCCGGATGAAGTACGAAATAATGCGTGCCCCAAATCCCGGCCGTTTATACTCCTTACCATACTCTTTGCGAAAGGCACTAGGGTTGTTGCGCGCCATGTAGTCGCGCCGCCGGGCCCCGGGACTTAGCTTCATGATGTCCTTGCGCTTGTAGTGCCAGGCGGCACGCGCCGCCGTGGGAATGAGCTGGCTAACGGCGAAACGGTAGCTGGCAATGCTCAGGTCCACGTTTATGATTACCTGGCCCAGTTCCAGGCCGTAGGTTTTCAGGAAGGCCCGCTCCAGTGGCGCTTTGCTCACCTTGAAACCGATTTTCTGGTGATAGTCCTGGCTGTGGTATTTGCCGCTGGCCAGCTGCACTACATCAAACGAAAACTCCAACTGTCCGTGCTGCTTGCGGCCTTGCTCGTAGGTCACCACGTCGCCGTATTTCGCTTTTAGGTCGGGGTACACCAGGGGCACGGCGCGGTTGGTGCCTTCGGCGTGGCCGTTGAGGTCGGCCGAGTAGTGGGCCAGCGCGCCCAGGGCAAAGGCGTAGTCGTTGAGGTCGCGCGATTCTTCGATAAGGTTGCGGATAAAGTCACCGGAGCGCACGTAGTGCGTCAGATTCGTAAACAGCACCGAACCGAAGGGATAGTAACCCATGTCCTGAATGATGGCCCCGCCGTAGGCATACGCCTTGGCATCAATCAGTTGCTCGGGCGTGGATGTTGGGTAGCGTTTTAGAATGGCCGGCACCAGGCAGCGCTCCCAGGTCGAGTCGATATTGGCCTGATGCGTGAGTACGGCGTAGCCGGCCGCCGGGCGGCTGGTCAGCGCCAGCAGCAAGACCAGCACAAGTGAATAAAAGCGAAGCATGGGGAAGTGAGCAGTAAGCACAACGTTGGGTGCTTGCAACGGCAAACGGGCCGGGCGCGTTGCCGTCCCCAGCGGCGGCTATTTGCCGTTCAGCTTTTTAATCAGTTCCGCTTCGTCGCGCCGGTACGGCGTGCCATCGCGTCGGAACACTTCGTGAAACCACTCCGCCGGCTCGCTGCCATCGGCCAGGGGCGTGTCCCAGGCGTACTTGGTGTTGGTTTTGCCTTCCACCAAGCCCCAACTAATGGCACCCACATTCTCACGCTTTAGCAGCGGCATAATGGTGGAGAAGCGGCTGTTGCGGGGCCGGGCCATGTACTCGGTGCACACCAGCGGCCGGCCCGTGGTGTGCAGCATTTGAATGACGCGGAGGTGCCAGGCTTCGTCCTCGTAGTCGTGGTAGGTCACGATGTCAGAGTTGCCCACCTGCAGCGCATTGAGGGCCGTAAAGTCCCAGGTCCAGATGCCCGACGTGAGGGGCTGGGCGGGATTTACCTCCCGGGCCCAGGCAAACACGTTGCGCACCAGCGGCAGCGACGCCGTGCGTTTATCGGAGTTGCCGGGCTCATTATACAGGTCCCAAAGCAAAATGCGCGGGTCGGCCCGGAAGGTCGTCAGCACGTCGTGCACGTAAGGCTTCAGCTGGCTGAAGGCGGTTGAGTCGCGCGAGATGGGCTCGCCGGGGTCCTGCACCCAGCCCGAGTTGTGCACCCCGGTGCGGGGCGCGGGCTGGGGACCGGCGTGGGGCACCTTGTTCCAGCAGTCATCAAAAAACACGAAGATGGTCTGAATATGGTGCTTGTCGGCCAGGGCCAGGTAGTCGCCCACTCTTTTCTTGAAGCCGGCGGGGTCTTCCTTCCAGGCCAGGCTGTGCAAAAAGACCCGCATGGTATTGAAGCCAATACCCTCGGCCCACCCCAATTCCCGGTCGATGGTGGTGGGGTCGAAGGTGGCGGCCTGCCACATTTCCAGCTGGTTGATGGCCGTGCTCGGGATAAAATTGGTCCCGCTAATCCAGGCGTGGGCCCGGTACCAGGCCTGGGCACGCGCCACCGGCCACACCTGCCCGGCCACCGCCCCGGCCCGGGCCTTGGAGCGCACAGCAACAGGCTGCGCAAAGCCACTGCTGCTGACCAACAATAAGCACAAGACAAATATTTTTTTCATGGGTGGGATGGGGCTGAATGAAGAAAGTATGTTTCGACAAATGAAAGAAAAACAAGGCCATTGGTGCGATACTCCTCCCCTTGCTTCGTCGTCTTTAGGGATTTCACACCATGGAAATAAAACGAGCGAATGCCACCGGGCACTCGCTCGTTTGGCAAGTCGTGCGGATAATTGGTTATTGCTGCACAAACTGCGTCTGCTGCACGAAGCCGCCCTGGTGCAGCCGCACCAGGTACAGCCCCGGCATAAGCGGGGCATTGGCCAGCGCCATGGGGTTGCCGCCCGGCTCTAGGCTGGTAGTCTGGCGATACACCACACGGCCCATCACATCGAGCACTTCCACGGCGGCGGGCCCGGAGCGCTGGGCTTCCACGCGCAGGTTCAGGGCTTGGCCGGCGGCCAATGGGTTGGGGTAAGCCTGCAGCCACAGGCCCGAATCCACGGCGTTTTTGGTAGCCAGAGCCGTGCGCAGCAGCTGCCAGCGCTGGGCCTGCTCAAAAGCATTGTCATCGAACAGATTGACCGGCGCGCCCGGGGCGGCGCTGCCAAAACCGACCTCCAGCACCTGCGATATGCCAGCCGCGTTGGCCGAGTTTTTCAGGGTAAATTTGTAACGACCGTTGTTATTAGGGTCGGTGATGAACCAGCGTTGGGCGTCGTCGTTGCTCGTCAGCAGCACGTTCTGCTCGATGCGGGCATTGGCGGCCTTGCTCTGCCCCACGGTTTGCACATACATCACCGTGCCCCGATGCCGCAGCTTGTAGGAGCCGTCGGTTTGCAGCTCGAAGATATAGCGCTGGCCATCGATGCCATTGTCGCCCCACTGGCCAATGCTGGCCCCGGCTGTGGTCAGTCCCAGGTTCACGTCGAGACACAGCGGAGTGCCGGCGGGCACTCCATACGCCGCCGCCGAAGCATCGGCTGGCACGCCGTAATGGGTCATTTTGTAGGTCCCACCGTTGGTAATGGCGCCCTGCGCCGAGGCCGATTGGCACGCGCCCAGCAGGCACAAAGCAATGAGCGAGCTAAAAAGTACAGATTTGGTCATGGGAATTTTTTGAGGGTGATGGGTAAGATTAGTCGGCAGCGGCCAAACCGGGGAGGGCATTATCGCCAAGCGACCAGCGCCGAATGCTATGCGAGCAAATGTAGCAGAACATAAATGTAATACACAAACGATTGTGTAATTATTTTTCCTTTATTTGCAAAGCAAATCAATTCATTGTCCTGCTTACAAATCATAATGTGGCGAATCAGCGCAGTCATGCAGGTCAAATTGCACAATCGTTTATGCAATACATTTATGCAATGAGAATCCTTTTCTGCCTGACACTGCTACTGATGGGCCGACCCGTATGGGCGCAGCCCACTCCGCCGCTTATTCCCGTGCACGACCCGGTGCTCAGCCGGCAAAACGGCACGTACTACCTGTTTGGCACCGGGCCGGGCATCGCGGTCTGGTCGTCGAAGGACCGGCAGCACTGGACGCGCGAAAAGCCCGTGTTTGCCAGCGCGCCGGTTTGGGCTACGCAGGCCGTGCCGGGCTTCCGCGACAACCACATTTGGGCGCCCGATATTTCGTTTCACGACGGCCGCTATTACCTGTTCTACTCAGTGTCGGCCTTTGGCAAAAACACGTCATGCATTGGTCTGGCCACCAACAAAACGCTCGACCCGGATGCGCCCGATTTTAAGTGGGAAGACCACGGCCGCGTCATCCAGTCGGTACCGGGCCGGGACTTGTGGAACGCCATCGACCCCAACCTGATTCGCGACGAGGCCGGCCGGCCCTGGCTCACGTTTGGCTCGTTCTGGGGCGGCATCAAGCTGGTGCAGCTCCGTCCTGACCTCACCGCCCCCGCCCAGCCCGAGCAGTGGCGCACCTTGGCCCGCCGCCCCCGCGACCCCAAGCTCAACGACTCGCTGCCCGGCGATGGGGCCATCGAAGGCCCGTTCATCTTCCGGAAAGGCGATTATTATTACCTGTTTACCTCCTTCGACTACTGCTGCCGGGGGCCGCAAAGCACCTACAAAATGATGGTGGGCCGCGCCAAAACCCTCACCGGACCCTACCTCGACCGCACGGGCACCAGCCTGGAGCAAGGCGGGGGCACGCTGGTGCTGGCCGGCAACAGCCAATGGTACGGCGTGGGCCACAACTCGGTCTACACCTTTGACGGGACTGATTACCTGATTTTTCACGGCTACGACGCCGCCGACAAGGGCCGCTCGAAGCTGCGCATCGAGCCCCTGAGTTGGGACGCCGACGGCTGGCCCGTGGTCACGCCCTGAGTCGGACGGCCGTTTTTTACCGACAACTCCTTGTATTTCTTTACAATATGAAGCTACTTACCCCCGCACTGCTCCTGCTCGCCGCCACGGCCGCCGCCCAAACGCCCCCCGCTCCCACCCCGGCCGGCAACCCCATTATCCGCAACAAGTACACAGCCGACCCCAGCGCTATGGTGCAGAAGGGCACCGTGTACCTCTACACGGGCCACGACGAGGCGCCCGCCCGCCAGGAGCGCTACGTGATGCACGAATGGCTCTGCTTTTCCTCCACCGATATGGTGAACTGGACCGAGCACCCGGTACCGCTCAAAGTGTCGGACTTTGCCTGGGCTAAGGACGATGCCTGGGCCTCGCAGGTGATTGCGCGCAACGGTAAGTTCTACTGGTACGCGGCCGTGGAGCACGGCAGCATTCACGGCAAGGCCATTGGCGTGGCAGTGTCGGATAGCCCCACCGGCCCGTTTAAGGACGCGCGGGGCTCGGCCCTGATTACGCCCGATTCGACGCCCGACGACAAGATTAGCTGGGCCGATATCGACCCCACGGTTTTCGTGGATAGCAAGGGCCAGGGCTACTTATTCTGGGGCAATACGACCTGCTATTACGCCAAACTCAAACCCAACATGACGGAGCTGGACGGCCCCATCCAAGCCGTGAAAGGGCTGCCGCGCTACACCGAGGCGCCGTGGGTGCACGAGCACAACGGCTGGTACTACTTGAGCTACGCGTCAGAATTCCCCGAAAAAATTGTGTACGCCATGAGCCGCAGCCTGGAAGGGCCGTGGGAATACAAGGGCATTCTGAACGAGTTGGCCGGCAATTCCAATACCAACCACCAGGCCATTATCGACTTCAAGGGCCAGTCGTACTTCATCTACCACAACGGCGGCGCGAATGCCGACGGCGGCAGCTTCCGCCGCTCGGTGTGCATCGATAACCTGTATTACAACAAGGACGGCACGATGAAGCGCGTGGTGATGACCACGGAAGGTGTGAAGGCGGCAAGATAACCCGGATAAAAGCAAGCATTTAATGCCCTGTTGCCCACGTCCTAAGCCTAATGCTTGGGTTGTGCGCAACAGGGCGTTCTGCGTTGGCGAGCACTACAACGGGCAAGTCATGGTATATTTATTAAGTAAACTAACAAGTTTACCTGCTGATATGCCAGACCAATCTGATACCATGCACTTGGCCGCCGAGCTGCGCACCGTTGTTTCGCGGCTGGTCAAAAAGCTGCGCAGCCACTCCCAAACGCATTCTTCTTTATCGCTTACCGAGCGGTCGGTGGTGAAGCTGCTGGCCCAGCACGGGCAGCTGCTGCCCAGCGAGCTGGCCGCGCGGGAGAAAGTCACCACCCAATCCATGTCGCAGATACTGAGCCACCTGGCGGAACTGGGCTACATCACACGCCAGCCCTCGGCTACCGACAAGCGCAAGGTGCTAATTGGGCTTTCGGCGGCTGGCAAGGCGCTAATTCCCGCCGTGCACCAGGAAACGGATGAGTGGCTGCACCTGGCCCTGCAAAAAACCTGTTCGGCCGAGGAATTGGCCAGCCTGCGCCAGGCACTGCCCACCCTCGTCAAACTGGTTGATTTTGAATAGTTAGTCCCACACCATCCCTGCATGAATACGGAAATCATTCGCGCCTTCCGCAGCCGCAACTACCGCTATTTTTTCGCCGGGCAATCCTTGTCGCTGCTGGGCACCTGGATGCAGAAAACGGCCGTGAGCTGGGTGATTTATGCTCAAACGCAGTCCAAGTTTATGCTGGGCGTGAGCGTGTTTACCACGCTGTTTCCGTCGGCCGTGTTCTCGCTGTTGGGCGGCGTGGTATCGGACCGCTACAACCGCTACCGGGTGCTGCTGCTCACGCAGGTGCTTTCCATGGCGCAGGCCCTGCTGCTCACGCTGGCGGTTTATTTCAAACAGGATGCGGTGTGGGAAATCATTGCCCTGAGTGCAGTGCTGGGCATTATCAACGCCTTTGACGTGCCGGCCCGGCAAGCGCTGGTGTACGATTTGGTGGACGATAAACAGGACCTACCCAACGCCGTGGCCATGAACTCGACCATGCTGAACCTGACCAAGCTACTGGGGCCGGCCGTGGCCGGCTTCGCCATCGAACGGTTGGGGGCGGTAGCCTGCTTTGGGCTGAATGCACTCAGCTTCGTGGCCGTCATCGGCTCGCTGCTGGCGTTGCGGCTGCCGGCGTATGTGGCCCGGGTGCGCACGAAAAACATCATGGGCGAACTGGTGGAAGGCTTTCAGTACGTGAAGGATACGCCCACCATTCGCTTTCTCATCATCATGCTGGGCCTCACCGGCCTGCTGGTGTTGCCATTCACCAACATGATGCCGGTGTACGCCAAGGATATCTTTCGGGGCACCGCCACCACGTTTGGTCTGCTCGATGGAGCCATTGGCCTGGGCGGGCTAATAGCGGCGCTCTACCTGGCTGCTCTGAAACCCAGCCACGACCTGAACAAGGTATTGATGGTGAATATGTTCGTATTTGGCGTGGGGTTGGTATTGTTTTCCTACACGCCGTGGTTTTGGCTGGCGCTGCCGTTTCTGGTGGTGGGCGCATTTGGTATGATGTCGCAAACCACCATCAGCATCACACTGCTCCAGACGCTGATGCTGCCGGCCATGCGCGGCCGGGTCATCAGCATTTATGTACTGGTTTACACGGCGTCGGTGCCGCTGGGCAGCCTGCTGGTGGGCGCGGTGTCGCAGCGCATCGGGGTGCAGCCCACGGTGCTGGCCGAAGGCCTGCTGGCCCTGCTGATTGCGCTGCTGTACGTCCGCAATCTGCGTCAGGTGAAGGCCGCCGAAGCCACTCGGGCCGCCCCCGTTGTGGCCGAAGCAACAGCCGTTTAGCCTCATGGCAATGGCTGCTGCGGAGTAGCCGGGAGTCCCTGCACGCTTACTTTCCCAGCGTCACCTCCGTGGCGGAGGGCTGGCTAAGCAGGTCTACATCGGTGATGCGCTCGGGAAACCAGACGGTCATTTCGCCCTTGCCGCGGTTGGCCCAGGCGTAGTACGGGATGGCCGTGAGCGTCTGCGGCACGGTGCGGATGGCCGTGGCGCTGGCGTCTACTTCCACGGCCGGCACGGTGGCTGTCAGCGTCATCACGCCGTTGAGCAGGCCGGGCTGGAAGGCGGTGCTGAAGGCCGCGCCGGCGGGCACGATGAGGTTGCTGGTTTTGCCGTTGTTATCCTTCCATTCGGCGCAGTACACAACCGGGCCGCGCTGCAAAGCCACTTTGCCGAGGTCGTCTTTCACCTGGGCATTGGCCAGCACGCGGCGCACTTCCATGGGAAGGGTCAGGTCGATAACGTCGCCTTTGCGCCACTTGCGGGCCAGCACCGCGTAGCCGTTGCGCAGGGTGTAGGCCACGGGCTTGCCGTTAATTTTGAGCGTGGCCGCCTGGCTGGAAGGCGTGGCGAAGGTGTATAAGTCCGAGGGCATGGCCTCGTTGCGGGCCCAGCCAGGGATGCGCACCAGCAGGGTAAAATCGGCGGTGGTGGCGGGGTTCACGGTGAATTTCAGGCCGCCATCCCAGGGGTAATTGTTCTGCTGGGTGATGCCGACTTTTTGCTTGCCGATACTCAGATTGCTGGTGCCGCTCACGAAGAGGTTCACATACAAATCCCGGCCGTTTTGGGCGTAGACGTAGCCGGGCAGCGCGGGCATGAGGCGGGCCAGGTTGGTGGGGCAGCACGAACATTCGAACCAGCCCGCCCGCGCCGGTTCGGTTTGCGGGAAGCTGGCGCTGTTCTTAATCTGCATGGCATTTGAGTAGAAGAAAGACTTGCCATCGAGGCCCACGCCGGAAATCAGGCCGTTGTAGAGCACCTTTTCCATGATGTCGACATACTTGGAATCGCCGTGGAGCTGGAACATGCGCTGGTTCCAGTACACGTCGGCCACCGAGGCGCAGGTTTCGTTGTAGGCCGTGGCGTTGGGCAACTCGTAGTTGGCCCCGAACCGCTCGCCGCCGGGCACCGCGCCGGTGCCGCCCGTTACATACATCTTCTTCGTCACCAGGTTATTCCAGATGGTATCCACGGCGGCCAGCATCTTTTTGTCGCCGGTGAGGGCGGCCACGTCGGCCATGGCGGAGTAGAGATATTCGGCGCGCACGGCGTGGCCTTCGGCTTCGGTTTGGGCATATACGGGCTTATCGTCCTGCCAGTATTGGCCGTTTTTGAAGGGGTCGTGGCTCTTAGGGTCGTAGCCGGTGTATTTGCCCCGCGCATCAATGAAAAACTTCGCCGTGCTCAAGTATTCGGGCTTACCCGTGACGCGGTAGAGCTTCACTAGGCCCATTTCTACGATTTCGTGGCCAGGCGCCACGGTGCGCTTGCCGGGGCCGAAAATTGAGCACACCAAGTCGGCATTTTTGAGGGCGATGTTGAGCAGAGTTTTCTTGCCAGTGGCTTCGTAGTGGGCCACGGCCGACTCGTAGAGGTGGCCGGAGTTGTAGAGCTCGTGGCTCATTTCGCGCTCGTTCACCCAACGCTCGGGGCCGGACCAAGGGTGCGGGTGGGCGGGGTCGATGGTGCGGGCGGTGTAGAGGTAGCCGTCGGGCTCCTGGGCCGCGCCTACTTTCTTGATTAATTCGTCGACGTAGGCGTCCAGCTTGGCATCGGGGTACACGCTCATGGAGTACGAGGCGCCTTCGATGGTCTTGTAAATGTCGGTGTCGTCGAAGGGAAAGACCGTGGCAAACTTGCCCGATTTCGCCGCTGCCATCTCGAAGTTTTTCACCCGGTTGGTGGCTTCGCAGCGGGCGAAGGACGCGGGAATGGTCACGTCGGTATTGGTTTTGAGGCGCGGCAGCCAGAAGCGGTCGGTCAGCGTCACCTGAGTGAAGGGGACGGCCCGGATAGGATAATCGGCGGTGTGCTGGGCCAGGGCGGGGCGGGCCGCGCTCAACCCCAAACCCAATAGGAATAGCTTCGAAGTGCTCATAATGAATGTCGTTATTTTTTGCGGGCGGAAATGCGGTACAGCGCCGCGCCGTGCCGCCGGATATAGGGCGCAAACTCGCTTGTGAATTTACCGATTGGCCGGCCGGTCCACAGGTCAGTCACCGTCGCTTCGGCAGCCACTCCTAGTTCCTGCCGCGTCACCGCCACGCGCACCGAATCGGCGGGCGCGGGCCGGTAGGGCGGCTTGGTGAACACCAGAAAATCAAGCGTGCCGCCGGTGTTCTGCACGGCCGCCGCGTTATCCAGCGCCGCCGTGGTGCTGAAGCGCACGGAGCCCGGCGGCAAGTCGTATTCAATAATGGAATTGGCGTGGGTGCCGATTCCGGTTTCGTAGGTTTTCCCGGCCACCAGCAGCGGCGCGCCCGATACGCTTTTGTTTACCGTAGGCTTGCCCCAGCCGGCGGTGGCGCTACGCCACGGCAGCGTGGTGAGCGGAACGGATTTGCCGTCGCTGGTCAGCAGCATGGGGTTCAGCCAATCGGCGTGGTCCCAGGCAGTGCCGTCGCCGCCGTCGCGCACGTTCAGGTAGAGCTTGGCAGCACCGGTGACGTCGACTTCGGCGGTCTGGCTTGGAGTGTGGCGATTGATGGGGCTACTGGCCCAGGCGGCTTCGCGGGCGGGAGCCAGCTCTTGGTCCTGCGCGTTGAAAAGGGCCAGGAATTTGTCGCCGGTGGCGGGGTCGTCGGCGGTCCAGGTCACCAGGTCGCCGTGGCGGAAGAGCTGGCGGTTGTGGGTGCTGCTCCGGTTCACGGCCAGCACGTTTTTGTTGGTCAGTAAAGCCAGCGTGGCGGCGTCGTTGCTGGGCAAGTCGCCGCCGAACATGAGCGGCGAGCGGAAGATGCTCCACAACGTCATCAGCGTGCGCTGCTCGTCTTTGGTGAAGCGGGTCATGCGGTCGTCACCGCGCTCGGCCCGGATGCCCAGGCGGCCCAGCGGCAGCATATCCGCATCGGGAAATGCACCGGATTGGATATGCGGCGCCCAACGGTTGCAGACTTCAAAATGCTCCTTGAGCTGCTCCCAGCTGTCCCAGAAGTCGCCCACGGTGCGCCACATATTGGCATTGGCGGCCACGTGCGTAGCCTCCGCAATCGGGGTTTCACCGGGCGAGGTGCTGAACACGATTCGGCGGCCTGACTTATCGATGGCCCGCCGAATCATCTCCACTTCGGGCTTGTGGTAAGGCTCCGAGAGGTCGTCGACCTTCACGAAATCCAGTCCCCACGAAGCGTAGAGCTTGAACAGCGAATCATAATATTCCTGCGTGCCCGGTCCGGTTTTTACCGTGTACATGTCGTGCAGCCAGCGGGCCTGGCCTTCGTTCGAGTAGATATCTGCCGCCGTGAGCGTGGTGCCGAGGATGGGCAACCGGCGCTGCACCGCCACCACCGGCACCCCGCGCATGATGTGAATGCCGAATTTCAGCCCTTTGGTGTGCAGATAATCGGCCAGCGGCCTGAAGCCTTTGCCGCCCGCGGCTGAGGGGAATCGATTCACGGCCGGGACGAAACGGCCGTACTCGTCGATGTTGAAATCGGGGTTTTTCTCGTTGTAGCCGTGGGCCGTGTCGTTGCCCACGTACCAGCGGATATCCACCACCACGTACTCCCAGCCGCTGTTTTTGAGGTATTGAGCCATGTAGTCGGCGTTGGCGCGCACCTCGGCTTCGGTCACGGTGGGGCCGTAGCAGTCCCAGCTGTTCCAGCCCATAGGCGGCGTGGCGGCCCACTGATGAAAGTCAGGTTTGGGGGCAGCTTTTTGGGCAAAGGCCGGACTGCCAGCCAGAGCCAGTAACCCGGCCGCTACGACGCGGTGAATCTTATTCATACTCGAAACTGAGTAACCATGTACAGCACCAGCTATAGCAGAAATTATAGTGTCAGCAACTTGCGCGTCACCACGCCCTCGGCTGTGGCAATGCGCACCATGTATGCCCCAGCGCCCAGCCCAGCGCGGATTTCACTCAGGCCACTGCTGATTTCGCGCCGCAAAACCACCCGGCCGCTGATATCGGCCACGGTTAGCACCGCCGGCGCACCGAAGGGCAACTGCACCGAGAATGCACCGCCCGGCGCAGGGTTGGGGTAGAGCCGAATCTGGGCATCGAGTCCAGGGCGGACGGCGGTGGCGGTGCCCACGGCGGCCAAGTTCCAATGCTGGCAGGTGCAGCCGTTGTAGTCCCAGAGGCCCAGTTGCTGGCCAGCGGCGGTGGAGGCGTTGGGCACTTCCACCACCCGGTTGCCGTAGTAGGACGACAGCACGAAGCTGCCATCTGCCGAAGGCTCCAGGCGGAATTTTTGGCAATTCAGGGGCGAAGCGGCCGCCAGCGCAATGGGCGTGCCGGCCGTTTCGGCGCAGCCCACCACGTCGGCTTTTAGCCCGCTTTGCACGTTGGTGATGCCGTACACGCCGCTGCCCAAGGCCGCGAAGGTCCATTGCTGGCAGGTTTGGCCGGTGGCAGTACTTTGCACCAGGGCCTGGCCGGTGGTGGCGTTGCAGCTGGCGGCGGCCCAAAGTTTGCCGCTGTTGGAACTGGTGATGGTATAGGTACCGGGCGCCACCCAGTCCTGCGTGACGGAGGGCCAGCCGGTGGCGCCCCAAGTCAGCTTGCCGATGCCGAGCGTGGGCGGGCCGTTGGTTTTGCTGCCATCGTAATAGTGGTAGGTGAGGTAGTTGACGTTGTTTTCGGTGAATAGGCCCACCTGGCCGGGGCCGAGGTAGTTGTCGCGCCCCGTGAGGAAGTTGGTGCCGCCGCCGAGCAGCAGGTCCACACCGTTTTGGTCGAGGAAGGGGCCGTCGGGGTTTTGGGAGCGGCCCATCTGCACGTAGTAGGTGCTGGCGGTGCCAGCGCAGCAAATGCCCTTGTTGTAGAACAGGTAATAGTAGCCGCCGTGCTGCATCATGTACGAAGCTTCGTTTTCGCAGTAGGGGCTGGCGCCGGCCACATTTTTGAGCGCGGTGTTGGGCACGCGCTTGCCGGTGGCGGGGTCAATGCGGGCCATCCAGATGCCAGTGAGGTGCGAACCGAATGTCATCCAGTAGTTGCCACTGGCATCGGCAAACACGGCAGGGTCGATGCAGCCGTAGGCCGAGTTGTTATCAGAAAACACCACCATGCCCTGGTCGGTCCAGGTGCTGAGGTCGGTGCTGGTGGCCACGCCAATGGCGCAGGGCCGCTGCCCCAGCGAGCAGGAGTAGTACATGTAATAGCGCCCATTCATGAATACGCACTCCGGTGCCCAGAAATTGCCCTGGAAGCCGCTCACATACGTGTTTATCCAGCCCGGAAAGCTGCCGGCCGCAAACACTGTGGGAGCCACCGTCCAGTTCACCAAATCGGTGCTGGTAATGTGGTAAATCTGGTTGCCCGTGGCCCAGACGTGATACAGGCCGTTGCGCTTGATAATGGTGGACGGGTCGTGGGCGCCCCAGGCACCCTGCAGGGCTTGGGCCGGCGTGAGCGAGCCAACCAGCAGCCCTAACCCCAGCAGCCAGCCAGCCCAGCGCCTAGGCGACAAGAGCCGCCGCCGCCCCAAAACAGGCTTTGCCGATAAAGCAGAAGTAGAATAATTACCCATGAGCCACTGAGCTGATTGAAAAGGAGAAGGAAACCAGGCAACACAAACGATTGTGCAATAGCCCCTAGTAAAGGGGAAGGACCAGTTGGCCCCTCCCCTGCTTCTTAGCGCTTGCCCGGGATGCGCAGCACCGTGAGCGAGTTCGGGGCCAACGTGTAGCTCACCAGGGGTCCGGAAACCGCGAATTTTGATTCCTGGGGCGTGAGTTTCTTCGGCTCCTGCAGGCTGTTCTGGGTGTTCAAATCGTCAGAGGCCATCACCAGGGCGCGGCCGGTTTTGCCGAGCTTTTTGGCTCCGGCCAGGTTCACCTTCACGGCGCGGGGCGCGGTAGAGTAGTTCACCAATTTCACCACGAGGTCGCCGGCCGCATCGTCGGCCACAGCACTGGCAAAGAGGTTATCGGTGCCGTTTTTGGCACCGGCGGGCAGCTGCACGGGCAGCATGGTGGTGCCTTTGTTCTGGCTGAAAAGCTGCTGCACGTAGTAATTGACCGTGCCGTAGGAGTTCAGGTTATCGAACCAAATCAGGTTCGGCGTCCACTGCCAGGCATCGACGTGGGCGAAGAGCGGCGCGTAGGACGCCATGGCCACCACGTCGGCGTTGCGCTCCAGGCCGGTCATGAAGGCGGCTTCGGAAAGGGCGCAATCCCAGTTATTCTTGTTGTCGGGGCTGGCGATGGCCACGCTCTGGGCAGCGTACTCGCCGGCGAATATTTTGGAGCCCGTGCGTGGGTACTTGTCGTAGCGGTCCACGTGCTGGCGGAACCACTCTGGCTTGGCGTAGTAATGCTCATCGATGAACTCGGCCTTCTGCGCCCGCAGCGTGGCCGTGGCTTTGTCGAATAGTTCGCCTTCCGGCGCGGGACCAGCGCTGCTCACAATCTGCATGGCCGGGTACTTGGCCTTCAAAGCCTTGGCGAATGGCTCGTAGCGCTCCAGGTACTGCGGGCCCCACTGCTCGTTGCCGATGCCAATCATCTTCAGGTTAAATGGTGCGGGGTGACCCATGGCCACGCGCTTGGCACCCCAGGTGGAGGTGGCGGGGCCGTTGGCGAATTCCACCAAGTCCAGCGCGTCCTGAATGAAGGTATCGAGTGTGGGCTCGTCGCCCTGCCCGGCCGCGTTGGGCCCTTTGGCCGTGCTGCCGAGGGGCGCCAGCTCAGCCGAGTTGAATTGGCAGGCCATGCCCACGTTCAGAATCGGCAGCGGCTCGGCCCCAATGTCCTCCGCCAGCTGGAAATACTCGAAGAAGCCCAGCCCGAACGACTGGTAATAATCGGGCGTGAATTTGTTGATAAACTCCGTATTCCAGCGGTTTATCAGCGGCCGGCGCGAGGCCAGGTCGCCGATGGTTTCCTTCCACTGGTAGCGCTGGGCCAGGGTGCGGCCCTCCACAATGCAGCCGCCGGGGAAGCGCAGGAAGCCGGGCTTCATGTCTTTGAGCAGCTGCACGAGGTCGGGCCGCAGGCCATTTTCCCGCTTCAGGTACGTATCCTTCGGGAAGAGCGAAACCACGTCGATGTCGGCCGTGCCGGTGCCTTCCAAGGTCAGCTTGAGGCGGGCTTTGGCCACCGTCGCCGAAGGCTTGAGCACCACGCTGTACTTCTTCCACTCGCCGGTGAGGCCCGTGATTTGGGCCTGGGCCAGCGTCTGGCCCGAGCCGGCCGTTTCGGGACCACCGCCGCGACGACCGGGCTCTTCCAGCGTCACGTTCAGGGCCGAAATGCTGCCGGGGCCGCGCCGCAGGTACACGGAAAAGGTGTATTCCGCGCCCTGCTTCACGCCCATGCCACGAAAGCCTTCGTTCACGAAACCGGCATCGGGGCCCGCCGTTTTGGCGGTGAGGCGCAGGAAATGGTTATTGGCGTTGCTGATGGGGCGGTCGCCCGACACGCGGTAATCGGCCAGGCCGGCCGCGCCGCGAAGGGCTTTCCAGCCGATGAGATTGTCGTCGGTTTCAAACGACTTATTCTTCACCAGTTCGGGGTATAGCCCGCCGTCGGCAGCAAAGTTGATGTCTTCGAAAAACAGGCCGAACATATTCTTCGGCACGGCCGCAATGGGCTTGTTTACCTGCACGGTGAGGGTAGCCGGGGCCGTTTGGGCCAGGGCGGGGCCGGGCAGCAGGCCCAGCAGGGCCAAAAATGCGGGAATACTAGCGGTGGGAATTCGCATGGCATTGGGAGTTGAAAGCATTAGGAAAAAGCATCATGCTGGTTCCGTTGTAATTGATTACCAGAATTTGGTGTAGAGCGCGGTGATGAGCAGCAGCGTTATCACGATGAGTGTCAGCGTCTGCCGGCTCACGCGGAACAGGCCCGGCTGCAATTCAATGGCCCGGGCACTCACCGCCGGCCCGGCCAGGCTGATAGCCCCCATAATGGCCATGGTAAAAGCAAACGACAAGCCCATGCAAATCAGGAAGGGGATTTCGTAAGTGCCGTGGCCGGTGGGGAAGGCAGTGTAGAGCAGCGTGTTGGTGCCCAGCACGGTAGGCGCGTAGTTATTGAAAAACACCGACATCGCGAAACCCGCCAACACACCCACGATGGCCGCCGTGGCCGTGGTGCGCTTCCAGAACAGGCCCAGCAGGAAGATGGCCAGAATGCCGGGTGAAATAAAGCCCGTGTACTTCTGAATAAACTGGAAGCCGCCCTCGCCGCCGATGCCCAGCAAGTCTTTCCACGTCAGGCCAATGCTGACGATGACGGCGGCCAGAATGGTGAGGCGGCCCACCCACACCTGCTTCTTTTCGGTGGCTTCGGGGGCGAGATAGCGCTTGTAGATGTCAAGCGTAAAAATGGTCGAAATCGAGTTGACTTTGCCCGCCAGTGAGGCCACGATGGCAGCGGTGAGGGCGGCCATGCTCAGGCCTTTGAGACCGTTGGGCAGGAAGGTGAGGATGGCGGAATAGGCGTTGTCGGAGTTGAACGCGCCGGTGCTGGACATTTCGGTCTGCAAGCTGCCGTTTTTGTAGAGCACGTAGGCGGCGATGCCGGGCAGCATCACGATGACCGGCATCATCAGTTTCAGAATGCCGGCAAACAGGATGCCGGTGCGGGCGGTGTGCAAATCGGCCCCGAGGGCGCGCTGGGTGATGTATTGGTTGCAGCCCCAGTAGTTCAGGTTCACAATCCACTGCCCGGCGAGGTACATGGCGATGCCGGGCAGGGACAGGTATTTGTCGATTTCCGGTTGCGGCGTGGCGGCCGTTGGCTTCGGAAAAATCATATGGAAGTGGTCGGGCGCTTTGGCCATCAGCGCGTTAAAGCCCGATAGCGCGCCGCCGCCGAGGCCAAACTTGGTACTCACCAGACTCAGGGCAATGTAGGTGGTGACCAGGCCGCCCACCACCAGCACCACTACCTGCACCACGTCGGTGTAGCCCACCACCTTCATTCCGCCAATCGAAATCAGCAGTGAGAAGATGGCCAGCAGAATAATGATGGTGTGGAAGCTCTCGCCGCCCACCAGATTGCTGAGCGCCAGTGCCCCGAGGTAAAGAATGGACGTCAGATTCACCAGCACGTAGAGAAAGAGCCAGAAGATGCTCATAATCAGGCTCAGCGTGGAGTTGTAACGCTGCTCCAGAAACTGCGGCATCGTGAAAATCTTCTCCTTCAGAAACACCGGCATGAAAAATACGGCCACGATGATGAGCACGATGGCCGCCACCCATTCATACGCCGCCACCGCCACGCCCACTTTGAAGCCGGAGCCCGACATGCCGATGAACTGCTCGGCCGAGATGTTGGAGGCAATCATGCTGGCGCCGATGGCCCACCACGTCAGCGAGCCTTCGGCCAGAAAGTAGTCTTTAGTGCTCTGCTCGGCCTTTTTCTTGCTCCGGTAGATGTAGTAGCCATAAGCCGACACGCCGACGAGGTATACCAGGAAAACCAGGATATCGAGCGTGGTAAGGGAATTGCGCATTCGCGAGGGTATGGGGTGGGATTTTGAAGGAGTTTTTGAACCGTTGGGGCAGGGCTTGTCCCTGCCCGTCGTTGAACGGTTTCGTTAAGTCGGCACAGACAACCGGGCGGGGCAAGCCCCACCCCTACCCGCGAAAGGCTACTTCGTTGTAGCGCAGTTCGTTTTTGAAGGTCCGCAGCTTGGTATCAGCATCGATAATCACGAACTCAATGCCGGCCATTTCGGCGAAATCTTCCAGGTATTCGGCGGTCAGGTTCTGGCTGTAGCCGGTGTGGTGGGCGCCGCCGGCCAGAATCCAGGCGGCCGCGCCGGTGGCCATGTCGGGCTTGATTTTCCAGAGCACGCGGGCCACGGGCAGCTTGGGCAGGTCGGCGGCCGGGAGCACGGCTTCTACTTCGTTCACGATGAGGCGGAAGCGGTTGCCCAGGTCCACGATGGTGGCATTCAGGGCCGGGCCGGCGGGGCAGTTGAACACCAAACGGGCGGGGTCGGCCTTGCCGCCGATGCCCAGCGGGTGCACTTCCACTTTCACCTTGCCGGCGGCGATGGAGGGGCAGATTTCGAGCATGTGCGAGCCGAGCACCTGCTCGTTGCCGGGCTCAAAATGGTACGTATAGTCCTCCATAAAGGAATTGCCGCCGGGCAGGCCGGCGCCCATCACCTTCATGGCGCGCACCAGGGCCGAGGTCTTCCAGTCGCCCTCGCCGCCGAAGCCGTAGCCCTCGGCCATCAGGCGCTGGGTGGCGATGCCGGGCAGCTGGGCCATGCCGTGCAGGTCCTCAAAGGTGTCGGTGAAGCCCTTGGCGCCTTTGTCCTGCAGGAATTTGCGCATGCCAGCCTCGATGCGGGCGGCTTCGCGCAAAGAATCACGCTTCGCACCACCGGCTTGCAGGTCGTCGGCCAGCTCGTATTCTTTCTCATAAGTGGCCAGCAGTTCGTCAATCTGGCTGTCGCTCACCTCGTTCACCACGGCCACCAGGTCGCCGATGCCGTAGGTATTCACCTCGTAGCCGAACTTGATTTCGGCTTCCACTTTGTCGCCCTCGGTCACGGCCACGTAGCGCATGTTGTCGCCGAAGCGGACGAATTTCGCGCCCTGCCAGTCGGCCCAAGCCGTAGCCACGCGGCTCCAGATGCTCAGACGCTCGTGCACGGCTGCGCTCTGCCAGTGGCCCACCACCACCTTGCGCTTGATACCCATGCGCGCGCCGATGAAGCCAAACTCCCGGTCGCCGTGCGCGGATTGGTTGGTGTTCATGAAGTCCATGTCGATATCGGCCCACGGAATGTCGCGGTTGAACTGCGTGTGCAGGTGCGCCAGCGGCTTTTGCAAAATTTTCAGGCCGTTAATCCACATTTTCGCAGGAGAAAACGTGTGCATCCAGGCAATCAGGCCCACGCAGTTTGCAGTCGTGTTGGCCTCCTGCATGAGCTTGTAAATCTCCTGCGGCGTTTTCAGAATGGGCTTGTAGACGATTTTGATGGGCAGTTTGGTGCCCAGCTCCCGGGCGATTTCTTGGGAGTGGCGGGCCACTTCTTCGAGGGTTTCGGGGCCGTAGAGGTGCTGGGTGCCGGTGATGAACCAGGCTTCGTAGTGCGAAATGTCAATCATTGTTTTGGGTGGTCTGTAGCGTGGACTCTGCGAGTCCGCGCATGGGTGGTTGGATGGGCGGGTGGTGCAATGCGCGGACTCACAGAGTCCATGCTACATCAGGACTGCCCGTAGTAAGAATTCACGCCGTGCTTGCGCTCGTAGTGCTTGCGGATGAGGGCATCTTTGAGGCGCGGCACTTCGGGCCGCAGGGTGCAGCTGAGATAAGCCATGCGGGCTACTTCTTCGAGCACCGCGCTGTTGTACACGGCTTTCTCCACAGTCTTGCCCCAGGTGAAGGGCGCGTGATTGGCCAGCAGCACCATTTCCACTTCGGTGGGCGAGAGGCCACGGCGCTGGAATTCGTTCAGGATTTGCCAGCCGGTCTGGTGCTCGTAGTCGCCGGCAATCATGGCGTCTTCCATGGGTGGG
The DNA here is from genome assembly GCF_054776515.1 of Hymenobacter terrigena. Taxonomy (NCBI): domain Bacteria; kingdom Pseudomonadati; phylum Bacteroidota; class Cytophagia; order Cytophagales; family Hymenobacteraceae; genus Hymenobacter; species Hymenobacter terrigena. The sequence goes on along the minus strand of NZ_BAAHBU010000003.1, from coordinate 453,853 downwards.
GCGCAAGGCACGTCGACGGTGAGGTGGTCGGCGTGCGTGGTGCCGAGGATGGGAATATCCAGTTGGGCCTGGGCCCAGGCGGTGGCGTAGGTGCTGTGCGTGTGCACGATGCCGCCGATGTGCTCCCAGTGGCTGTAGAGCACGGCGTGGGTTTTGGTGTCCGACGAAGGCCGCTTCTCCCCCTCCAGCACGTTGTTGGCGAAGTCGAGAATAACGATGTCCTCGGGCTTCAGCAGCTCGTAGGGCACCCCGCTGGGCTTGATGGCGAACACGCGCTTTTCGCGGTCGACCACGCTGGCATTGCCGAAGGTGAAGAGCACCAACCCGAGCTTGGGCAGCTGCATGTTGGCCTCGTAGCAGGCTTGTTTCAGGGTTTGGTATTGGCTCATGCGGTGGTGATGGCAGCGGTTTCGGGTTCTACAACGGGTTCGGCCGGGCCGCTTGTCGCACTTTCCACGAAGCGGCCGAAAGCCTGGTATTGCGCGTAGCGGGCCGCGTAATCGGCCACGCGGGCAGGGTTGGGCAGGTAAGTTTCGGCGAAGCCGGAACCCATGGCTTTCTGCGCCGTGGTCACGTCGGGCTGAATACCGGCGGCTACGGCCGCGTACATGGCCGCACCCAAAGCCGGGGCCTGTTCCGAAACCGCTATTTTGATGGGCCGGTCGAGCACGTCGGCCAGCGTCTGCATCACGAACTGCGACTTCTTGGCCACGCCGCCAATGCCGATAACCTGCTTCACGGGAATGCCTTCGGCCTCAAACCGCTCCACAATCTGCTTCGAGCCGTAGCAAATGGCCTCCACCAGCGCCCGGAAAATCTGGGGGGCGTTGGTGCCCATCGTCAGATTCATGATGGCGCCTTTCAGGGCCTGGTTGGCGTCGGGCGTGCGGCGGCCATTCACCCAATCCAGGGCCAGGACAGCGCTTTCGGCGGGGTCTACGGCAGCGGCGGCTTCGCTGAGCTGCACCAGTAACGCGTCGCTCATTTCCTCGCGCAAAGCCGCTTGCAGCTCCGGCGTGAGGACTTTGGAGTGCTGCAGCACATTCTGCAGCGGCCATTCCACAATGTTGCGGAACCAGGCCAGCAAATCGCCGAAGGCCGACTGCCCAGCCTCCAGGCCCAGCATGCCCGGAATAACGGAGCCATCCACCTGCCCGCAGATGCCGGCCACGAGGTGGTCCCCAACTTCGGCCGTGGGCGCTACCACGATATCACAGGTCGAAGTTCCCATCACCTTCACCATCGAATAGGCTTCAATTTCGCCCGCAATGGCCCCCGCGTGGGCATCAAAAGAACCCACCGCCACCACGGTATTGGTAGTCAAACCCAGGCGTTGGGCCCATTCCTCAGAAAGATGGCCGGCAACCTCATCAGAGGTGTATGTTTTGGTGAATAATCGATTGTGTAAACCGGCCAGTTTTGGTTCGAGGTGCTGGAGAAACTGCTCGGAGGGCAGGCCGCCCCAGCTTGCGTGCCACATGGCCTTGTGGCCGGCGGCGCAGCGGCTGCGCTTGAAGGTGGCCAGGTCGCCACCGGTGAGCAGAAGAGTCAGCCAGTCGCAGTGCTCCATCCAAGAGTAAGCGGCCGCGGCAACGGCCTCATCCTCGCGCAGAACGTGCATAATTTTGGCCCAGAACCACTCCGAAGAGTAGATGCCGCCCTCGTATTTGGTGTAGTCCTCGCCCCCCCAGGTGCGGGCTTTGTGGTTGATTTCGGCGGCTTCGGCCAGGGCCGTGTGGTCTTTCCAGAGCACGAACATGGCGTTCGGGTTATTCTCGAAACCGGGCGTGAGGGCCAGAGCCACGCCCTGCGCGTTCACGGGGCCGGGCGTCGAGCCGGTGGTGTCCACGGCCAGGCCCACAACCTGGGCGGCGGGCACGTGCTGGGCCACGCGGCGCACCACGGCCTCCAGGCCCTCGATGTGGTCGAGCGGGTGCTGGCGGAACTGGTTGCGCGTGGGGTTGCAGAACTGCAGGGTTTTCCAGCGGGCGTAGGGATGTACGGCCTGGGCTACTTCGGTGCCGGTGCGGGCATCCACCAGCAGGGCGCGGACGGAGTCGGTGCCGTAGTCGATGCCGATAACGTAGGCGGGAGTCGGGTTGGGTTGCATGAGTATAGTAGCGCGGACTTTTGGTCCGCGACAGAATAGTATGGTTAATCAGGCATGGACTTAAAGTCCGCGCTCCTCTTCTACTTCCGCACGCCGAACGTGTAGGTGCTGGTGGTGTGGTAGGTTTCGCCCGGCCGGAGGATGGTGCTGGGGAATTTGGGTTCGTTGGGCGAATCGGGGAAGTGCTGGGTTTCGAGGCAGAAGCCGGCGTGTAGGCCGTACACGGTGCCGCCTTTGCCTTTGAGGCTGCCATCGAGGAAGTTGCCGGTGTAGAACTGGATGCCGGGCTGGTCGGTGGTCACCTCCAGAGTGCGGCCCGAGGCGGGGTCGTACACGGTGGCGGCGGGGTGCTGGCCGGTTTCGGTGTTCAGTACCCAGTTGTGGTCGTAGCCGCCGGGCACCTGCGCAATGCGCTCGCCGATGGCGTGGGGCGTGGTGAAATCGAAGGGCGTGCCTTTAACGGGGCGCAGCTCGCCGGTCGGAATCAGGCCAGCATCCACCACCGTGTAGCGGTCGGCGGGCAAGGTCACTTCGTGCTTGAGAATGTCCTTGCTCACGCCGTGGCTCAGGTTGAAATAGGCGTGGTTGGTGAGGTTGACGGGCGTGGCCTTGTCGGTGGTGGCGGTGTAGTCGATGCGCAGGGCGTTGTTGTCGGTCAGGGTGTAGACCACCGTAACCTGCAGGTTGCCGGGGTAGCCTTCTTCGCCGTCCTTGCTCAGGTATTTCAGGGTCAGGGTCTGGCCATCGGGCGAGGTGCCGGGCGTGGCCTCCCAGATTTTCTGGTCGTAGCCCACTTTGCCGCCGTGCAGCGAGTTGGGGCCATTGTTCACGCCCACTTGATAGGCTTTGCCGTCGATGGTGAATTTGCCCTTGGCAATGCGGTTGCCGTAGCGGCCGATGAGCGCACCGATGTAGGGATTGGCCTTGCGGAAGGCCGGGCTCTGGTAGTCGCTCACGTTATCTAAGCCGAGCACGACATCGCCCATTTTGCCATCCCGGTCAGGCATCACTAGGCCCACGAGGGTGCCGCCGTAATTGGTGATGGTGGCTTTGGCGCCCTGCTTATTGGTGAGGGTGTAAAGTTGAACTTCGGTGCCGTCGAGGGCTTTGCCGAAAGAGGCGGACGTGGGCATGGTGGCAGCTTTCGTTTGGGTGGAATCGGCGGCCGGAGCCGTCGTGGTGGATTGCTCTGCCGATTGGTGAGACCCGCAGGCGGCCAGCAACAGCAGGCCGGGCAATGTTACGGCCAGCAGCCCGGAACGACGAAATGAAATCATGGAGTGAGGTGGGAAATGAATGGGGACGTGAAGGTTAAAAAAGCAGCGGCGGCAACTCTCCTGCTCCCTACTGAACGGCAATTTTTTGGGTAGCCACGGCCGCGCCGCGCTGCACTCGCACAAGGTACAGGCCCGCAGCCAGCGGCGTGGTTACCAGCAGACTGGTTTGCTGTGCACTGTAGTCCTGTCGGTACACCAGCTGACCATGTAAATTAAACACTGCTACCGAAGGCGCATCCAGACCATTATTGGCCTCCAGGGCCACGGCGAAGCCGCTCGGCCCCGCTGGCACCGGATAGATGCTCAGGCCCGGCAGCAGCTGGCTAGCGGCAGTGCCTAGTGCGGTGCTAACCAGATTCCAGTGCTGGCAGGTGCAGCCGTTGTAGTCGAACAGGCCCAGCTGCACGCCGGCATTGGCCGAAGCAAACGGTACCTCCACCACGCGGTTGCCATTGAGGGAGGCGAAGGTGAGAGTGTTGTCGCTGGCGCGGTCGAGGTGGTACTGCTGGCAGTCGTTGGCGGCGTAGGGGCTGAGCTGGAGCAGGGCCCCGTTGGCATCGGAGCAGTTGGCTACGCTGGCGGCCTGCCCGCCCTGGGCGCTGGTTATTTTGTAGTCGCCATTGCCCAGGGCCGTGAAATCCCACTGCTGGCAGGGCTGCCCGGTGCGGGCAGCCTGCGTGATGGCCGGGCCGCTGGCGCAGCCGGCGGCCCACACCAAGCCGTTACCAGGCGTGGCAATTTCGTATCGGCCCGGGCGTACCCAATCGCGGCTGACTACAGGCCAGCCCGCGGCGTCCCAGGTCAGCTGGGCCAGGCCCAGCTTGGGCGCACCGGCATCGTAGCCGTCGTAGTAATGGTGTGAGAAATAAGTGCTGCCGTTTTCCTCGAAGATGCCGGTGTGGCCCGGCCCAATGTAGCGCCCGGAGGCGTTGAGCAGCAGCGTGCCGCCGTTGTTGTTCAGGTCGGCCCCGGTTTTATCGAGAAAGGGGCCGGTGGGCGAAGCCGAGCGCCCCACCTGAATGTAGTAGGTGCTGCTGGTGCCCTGGCAGCAGGTGCCCCGGTTGATGAACAGGTAGTACCAGCTGCCGTGCTGCTTCACGTAGGAGGCTTCTACACCACCGTTGGCCACGGCGGCCTGCGTAGTGCCCAGCGGCTTGCCCGTAGCAGCATCGAGCTGCGTAATGCGGATGCCTCCGAAAAAGGAGCCATACGTGAGCCAGAGATTGTTGCTGGCATCCCGGAAAATGGCCGGGTCGATGGCATTTACCGGGCTGGTGCTGGTGGTCGATATCACCTCCCCTTCGTCTACCCAGCGGTAGTTGGGGCTGGTGGGGTCCAGCGTAGCATTGGTGGCCAGGCCGATGGTCGACACCTTCGAGCCAAACGTAGAGCAGGAATAGTAGAGGTAATATTTGCCGTTCTGATACACGCACTCCGGGGCCCAGAAATTGCCGGTGAAGCCCGGCACTTTCGTGTTAATCCAGCTAGGGTAAGCGTTGTTAACAAATAATGCCCGCGGCCCCGGCGTCCACTTCACCAGGTCGGTCGAATACATGCTGTAGATGCCCTGGCCGGTGGCGAATACCCAATAGGTATTGCCGCTTTTAACGATGGTGGACGGGTCGTGCACGCCCAGCGCGCCCTGGAGGGCATGGGCGCGGGGCGGGGCCCAGCCCAGCGCCAGCAGCAGCCACAGCAGCAGCCAGCGGCGGCGCGGCGCACCTGCGCTTATTTTATCATTCATCAAGTGTAGCGTGGGCATCATGGGTGGGTTTGGCAAAGAGGTTTGAGAAGAGCAGCACGCCTATTCGCCGGCTGGTTTGGCCAGGGCCGAATCGATGGCCACTGGCACGCCGAAGTGCGGGGTACCGTCGGCGTTCCAGGTAAATTTTTGCATGCGCGGGCTGCGGTGGTTTTCGCAGCCTTCGGCGGGGTTGGCATTGGCGTGGTAGATAATCCAGTCCTCCGTCCCGTCTTTCGACCGGAAGAAGGAATTGTGCCCGGTGCCGTAGGCGCGGCTGGCGGGCCGTTGAGCGAATACCGGCTGCGCCGATTTCGTCCACGAAGCCGGCAGCAGCGGGTCGGCGGTGCGGCGGGCCGTGAGCATGCCCAGCGCGTAGGCATCGGAGCCGCAGAAGCTGGCCGAATACACCAGAAACGTGCGGCCGCCGTGCTGCAGGATTTCGGGGCCTTCGTTTACGTAGGGCGGGCCCACGGTTTCCCAGGGGTATTCCGGGTGCGACAGCTCCACGCGCGGGCCGGTCAGGGTCCAGGGGTTGCGGAGCTGGGAAATGTAGAGGCGCTGCACGTCATCGGTGCCGTTGTGCCCCGACCAGACGAGGTAGCGCCGCCCTTGCTGCGCCAGCACCGTGCCGTCGATGGCCCAGAAATCGCCGGCCGGGCTGGCGAGCTGGCCTTTGTCGGTCCAGGTGCCGGTGGTGGGGTCGGCGGCGGGGTTTTCCAGCACCCAGATGCGCTGGTGGCCCAGGTTGTGCCCCGCCGGGCCGGCCGTGTAGTAGAGGTACCACTTGCCATCGAAGGAATACAGCTCCGGTGCCCACAGGTTGCCGGCGGCCTTACCCTGCGCGGGCGGCGTCCAGACCACCCAGCTCGGGGCCGTGGGCAGGCCCGACATGGTGGCCGTTTTCCAGAGGGTCAGGTTCGTGCCCGTGGTGTGCGTGTAGTAGTAAAAGCCGCCTTTCTGACTCACGAATGGGTCGGGGCCCACGGGCAGCAGCGGGTTCTGAAAAGTGGCGACGCGCGCCGCTGGCACGGCTGCGCCCGCCACGCCCGGCACGGCCGCCCGCTGGCAGGCCGGCCCGCTCAGGGCCAGCCCCGCCAGGGCCAGCAGCTGGCCACGCACACGAGTCAGGTTATTCATAGCGCAGAAGGCTCGCCAGCTGGCAAAACCGTCGGCCCGGGTTGCAGCCCCAGCCAACGGCTTGCTTACCAACCGCTAGTACCCCGGGTTTTGCTTGATGTTGGGGTCGATGTCAATATCTGACTGCGGAATGGGCAGCAGCTTCGATTTGCCGAGCACGAAGTTGGAGAAGTCGGCGTCGCGGGTTTTCAAATCATCGAGGCCGGCTTGATTGTCCAGCAGGCCCCAACGCAGGATGTCGAACCAGCGCTGGCCTTCGCCGGCCAGTTCCTTGCCGCGCTCGGCGCGCATGCGCAGGCGCAGGCTGGCTTGGGTGAAGGCAGCCGGGTCGAGCGGGGCCAGGTTCACGCTGGGGCGCTGGCGCACTTGGTTCACAAGGGCCACGGCATCGGCCGTGCGGCCCAGCTCATTTAGCGCTTCGGCTTGCAGCAGCAGCACGTCGGCGTAGCGGATGACGCGAAAGTTGATGCCCGACGTGAAGTTTTCGGGCGTGGTACGGGTCCGGTCGTTCAGGTACTTGCGCCAGTACTGCTGGCTGGGGTTGTAGCCCAGTTGGGCGAAGGTTTTGCCGTAGAACTGGTCAGGGTTGACGCTGCTGATGATGGAGATATCGCGGCGCGGGTCGATGCGGTGCTTCACGCTGCTACCGGGTACCGGGGTCACCGTCGAGTCGGTGTAGGCATCGAGCAGCCAGCGGCGGGGCTGCACGTCGGAAAACGAGTAGATGGGTGGCCCGAAGAAGTTGGGCCGGTCGTAGGCCTCAGAAGCCGAAGCATTGTCCTGGCCCTGGCCTACGTCCAGGGGCAGCCCCACGTACTGCACCTCAAACAACGACTCGCTGTTGTTCTCGTTGGTTTCGGTGAAGTTGTCGAGGTAATTGGGTACCAGCGAGTAGGTATTCGAGCCAATGATGGCCGCAAACAGCGTTGAGGCTTCAGCGTACTTGTGCTGCTGCATATACATTTTGGCCAATAAGGCCTGGGCTGCGCCCTTGGTGGCCCGGCCCTTATCGGCCCCGGTATAGGTCAGGGGCAGGTCCGGGATGGCGGCAATCAGGTCGGCAATCACCTGTGCTTCTACCTGGGCCGGCGTGGCCTGCGGGGCGCGGGTCGACACCACCGATTCGGTGGTGATGAGGGGCACGTTGCCGAAGAAGGAATCCAAGTCGAAATACATCAGCGCCCGCACAAACCGGGCTTCGGCCATCAGGCGGGCCTTCAGCGCGGCATCCATCGGGATGTCGGGCACGTGCGTCAGTACCTGGTTGGTGCGGTAGATGGTGCGGTAGTAGTCGTTCCAGGCGAAGGAAGAGATGAAGAAGTTGTTGTCGTTCTGAATGAAACGGGTGAAAATGGCCAGGTCCACGAAGGGGCTTTGGCTATACGACTCGTCGGAACGGGCCGTGATAAACTGCCAGGAATGGCCGTAGCAAGCGTACTGCTGCACCCCCGAGTAGCAGGCATAAACGCCCTTGATGGCGTCGTCGGAGGTTTTCCAGAACTGCGCCGTGGACGGCGCGTTGGGGTTGGTTTTGTCCAGTAGGTCTTTCTGGCAACCCGTGGCCAGCAGCAGCAAGCTGCCCGCCAGCAGCAATGTGGGAGTTTTGGGGAAGTTCATGAGCGTAAGAAAAAGACGATTTGCGGGGGCCGCCGTGCGGGCGGCCCGGCCGGAATTTTAGAAGTTGACTTGCAGGCCGCCCGTGAACGTGCGCACGTTGGGGTAAGCCCCGTCGTCGATGCCCCGGCCGTAAAACTCTGTGCCGGTAAACTCGGGGTCGAAGCCCTTGTATTTGGTGAAGGTCACCACGTTGCGGCCGGTCACGTACACCCGCACGCTGCCCAGGCTGGGCACGTGGCTGGTCAGGGTTTTCGGGAAGGTGTAGCCAATCTGCACGTTTTTCAGGCGCAGGTACGAGCCGTCTTCGAGCCAGCGCGTGGTGTTGAACATGGCGTTGGAGCTAGCGGCCTGGGCCAGTGCGGGGTCAGGGCTGCCGCCCTGCAGCAGGCGCGGCGTGGTGGTGGAGGGGTTTTGGGGCGTCCAGGGCAGCACGTCGGCCTCGTAATTGTTCGGGCCGTTGTAATACTCCAGGGCGGCGCGGCCCCGGTTGAATACCTTGTTGCCGGTCACGGCCTGCAGGAACACCGACACGTCAATCCCCTTATAGGCGGCGGTCAGGTTCAGGCCCATCTGCAGCTTGGGAATGGGGCTGCCCGCAAATATCCGGTCCTTGGTATCAATCACGCCGTCGCCGTTGGTATCCTTGTAGCGCACGTCGCCGGCGGAGGCGTAGGGCTGAATGACTTTGCCAGCGGCATTCTTATAATTTTTCACCTCGTCGGCCGACTGGAAGATGCCGTCGAACGGAATCAGGTAGAACTCGCCCACCGGCTGCCCTACCACCGAGCGCGTCAGGCCAATACCGTCCACGAAGGCCTGGCCCTCGGTCGGCACCTTGGTGATTTCGTTGTGAATCGTGGTCAGGGTAAAATCGGCCCCGTAGGTGAAGGCATTGCGGTTTTCGTGGTAGCCCACCGCCAGCTCAAAGCCGCGGTTCTCCAGGTTGCCCGCGTTCTGGTACACGGCCCCGCCGAAGTTGCCCAGGTACACCGGCACCACCACCGGCGCCAGCGCCTTGCGCGTTTCCGATACGTAGTAGTCGGCCGACAGCGTGAGCCGGTTGCTCAGCAGGCCCAGGTCCAGGCCGGCGTTTTTCGTGTACCGCTCCTCCCATTGCAGGCCGGGGCTGCTCAGCGTGATTTGGGCCGAGCCGTTCACGATGTTGCCGTTGCCGTCCACGTAGTTCACGTTCTGGTTGATGATGGGCGCCGTGAGATAGTTGCCGCCGTAGGCCCCGCCCAGGCCGTCGTTGCCGTTCACCCCGTAGCTGGCCCGCAGTTTCAGGTTGCTCACTATAGGCAGGGCATCCTTGAAGAAATCCTCCTCGCTCACGCGCCAGCCCAGCGAGCCGGCCCCGAAATTGCCCCACCGGTCGGCCGGCGCAAACTTCGACGACCCATCGCGACGGAAGCTGCCCGATATCAGGTAGCGGTTTTTATAGTCGTAGGTCACCTGTGAGAAAAATGACCGTTTCGAATTCTCCACCGTCGAGCCCCCGCTGATGCCCGAAGTAGCGCCGGCATCCAGCTCAAAGTAGTACTGTGGCACGCTGGTGAAGCCCTGCCGCTGCACGGTGGTGTTGTGCTGCCGGTAGCGCTGCTCCGAGTAGCCCACCAGCGCATTCACGTGGTTGTCGCCAAAGGTTTTGGTGAAATTCAGGGTGTTTTCGGCCAGCAAAAACACGTCGTAGCCCTGAAACTCGCTCAGCGACGAGGTATTAATCTGAGTGTTTTGGCGGATAATGCCCAGCTGCTGGGCGTCGGCGTTGCCGTACATGTGCCCGTCGATGGCCGCGTTCAGGCGGTAAGTCAGGAAATCGAAAATCGAGAAATCCACTCCCACGTTGCCGGCCAGCCGGTTGTCGTTCTGCGTGCGGTTCAGCAGCGACTGCGCCCCGATGGGGTTGGTAGCAAACGTGTTGAGTGTGGTTGAACCCACCCCAAAACCGCCGAGGTTTTTCGGGTCGTACACCGGGATGCTGGGCAGCATCAGCAGCACGTCGATGAACGGGAAGCCGTTCAGCAGCGTGGTATTGAGGTGCGTGAGCTGGGCATTTTCCTGAAACCGGAAGCGCCCCCGCGTCAGGCCCGAGTTGAGGCGCAGGCTGTAGCGCTCAAAGTCGGGGCCCTTCACCACGCCCTGCTGATGAAAGTAGTCGGCCGATACCAGAAAGTTGGAAGCATCGCGGCCCGAAGCCGTACCCCCCGAGAAGTTCACGTTGTAATCTTCCACGCGGCCGGTCCGGAAAAACTCCTTTTGCCAGTCCGTGTCCACGTTGGGGTTGAAGGCTCCGCCCGGGCCTTTCACGGCACCAGCTAGGCTGTTCTGGCCCGCATTCAGCGGGTCGATGCCGGCATTGGCGTAGGCCTGCACGGCCCGGTCGGCCCATTCGCTGGCGTTGGTCAGCTTGTAGCGCTTATACACGTTGTCGACGCCGGCGTACGCATTCACGCCAATGCTCGGCGCGCCGGCTTTGCCTTTTTTGGTTGTGATTTGAACCACGCCATTGGCCCCGCGCGACCCGTAGATGGCCGTCGACGACGCATCCTTCAGCACGTTCAGGGTTTCGATGTCGTTCGGGTTCAGGTCGCGGATATTGTCCGTCCACAGCCCGTCAATCACGTACAGCGGCCCGCTGGCGGCATTGCCCAGCGTGCCAATGCCCCGAATGGTAATCACCGGAGTATCGCCGGGGCCGCCCGAGCTTTGCACCTGCACGCCGGCCACGCGGCCCTGCAGCGCTTGGGTAGCAGTGGCCACCGGGGCTTTGGTGGCTTCTTTCACGTCTAGGGTGCTCACGGCGCTGGTCACGTTCTGGCGGTCCTGGGCCAGGTAGCCCACCACCACCACTTCGCTCAGGCCTTGGGTATCGGTGGCCAGGCGCACGTCGATGCTGCTGCGCCCGCCCACGGCCGCCTCCTGCGTTTTGTAGCCCACGAAAGAGAAGACCAGCGTGGCATCGGCGGGAGCATCCAGGCTGAAGCGGCCGTCGGCGTCGGTCTGGGTACCGGTGCTGGTGCCTTTCACCAGCACGGTCACGCCGGGCAGGCCCGCGCCTTTTTCGTCAAGTACGCGGCCCGAGATGGGAGCTGCGGGTTGCATCACTTCAATCGAAGAGCTTGCCGGGGCCACCGCCAGTAGCGGTTGCAAAGGCAGGCAGCACATCAGGACCGGCAGAGTCATCCGGCGCATTTTGGGTACAGGCTTTTTCATGAGAAAAAAAGTGGGTGGGAGTTTGAGATTTTACACAATCGTTTGTGAAAAACACGCACAAACGAGCTTGCAATTTAGACAGAAGCACATGCGCTACTGAAATCAATAGCTTTTTTTATCAAGTAGTTAATTGAGTTTAAGCCTCCTCACCAGCCAATCCTATTTTACTCAATCGTTAAGCAAGGTTAGTAAATATTGGTTAATTATCCAATATTTTTTTTATCCTCATTTGTCGCATCTTCTATCAGGCTTGCGTGGCAGCCCGTAGCCGCGGCCCAATCGAGCACGCATCAGCGTATTCGGGTTTGCTTTTCCACAGCGTTTAGGTAGTTGTTTGCAGGGTCGTCCGTCGAATGCCGTCGCGGGACGGCGCTTTGCATCAGCCTAAACCGCGAGAAATTTTGGTACAGCAGCCAAGGCAGATATTACACGTCTAGCAGCAGTTGGCCAGCAGGTTACGGCAACGACTGCTTTACTCAACGAGCTGTCGAGCCGTAGCCGGAAAAATTTGCCTGCGACTGGCAACCCGGCTTCTGCCCGTGCTGGCCTATTTTTACCCTTTGTTGGTTGCCTGGCTCCGGGAGAACGGCACAATCGTTAAACTCCCGGCCGGATTTAACCACATGCATATCAACCACCTATTATCTTAAACCTTATTCCGTAGCGGAAATGACCAAAATCAAAGTAGCCAACCCCGTAGTAGAGCTCGACGGCGACGAGATGACGCGCATCATCTGGAAATTCATCAAGGACAAGCTCATCACGCCCTACCTCGACCTCGATATTAAGTACTACGACCTTGGCATCGAGTACCGCGACGAGACCAACGACCAGGTAACCATCGACTCGGCCAACGCCATCAAGCAGTACGGCGTGGGCATCAAGTGCGCTACCATCACCCCCGACGAGGAGCGCGTGAAGGAGTTCGGCCTGAAGCAGATGTGGAAGTCGCCGAACGGTACCATCCGCAACATCCTGGACGGCACCGTGTTCCGCGAGCCCATTGTGATGAGCAACGTGCCCCGCCTGGTGCCCAACTGGACGGCCCCGATTTGCATCGGCCGCCACGCCTTCGGCGACCAGTACCGCGCCACCGATTTCGTGACCAAAGGCAAGGGCAAGCTCACCATTACCTTCCAGCCCGAAGATGGCGGCGAAACGCAGTCGTTTGAAGTGTTCAACTTCAAGAATGACGGCGTGGCCCTGGCCATGTACAATACCGACGAGTCGATTCGCGGCTTCGCGCACGCCTGCTTCAACCAGGCCCTGATGAAAGGCTGGCCGCTGTACCTGAGCACCAAAAACACCATCCTGAAGAAGTACGATGGCCGCTTCAAGGACATCTTCCAGGAAATTTACGAGCAGGACTACCTGGCCAAGTTCAAGGCCGCCGGCATCACCTACGAGCACCGGCTGATTGACGACATGGTGGCCTCGGCGCTGAAGTGGAACGGCAACTTCGTGTGGGCCTGCAAAAACTACGACGGCGACGTGCAGAGCGACACCGTGGCCCAGGGCTTCGGCTCGCTCGGCCTGATGACCAGCACGCTGGTGACGCCCGACGGCACCGTAATGGAGGCCGAAGCCGCCCACGGCACCGTGACGCGCCACTATCGCGACCACCAGGCCGGCAAGCCCACCAGCACCAACCCCATCGCCAGCATCTTCGCCTGGACGCGTGGCCTGGAGTTCCGCGGCAAGCTCGACGGCAACCAGGAGCTCATCGACTTCTGCCACGCGCTGGAGGCCGTGTGCATCGAAACCGTGGAAAGCGGCAAGATGACCAAAGACCTCGCCGTCTGCATCCACGGCAACAGGGTGGAGCACGGCCGCGACTACCTCTACACCGAGGAATTCCTGGCGGCGCTGGACGAGAACCTAAAAGCCAAACTGGCCAAGTAAGTTTTCTGACTGCTTTGCAAGAAAAATCCCCGCCCAACCGGCGGGGATTTTTTTGTGGGCGCTGGGGCTGCTTAATAACGCGAACAACCCCGAACATCTTGCGAAATCCGGGGATGTGTCAAAGGCTAAGCGGGCTTAATTAGTGGCGGTTGTAGCCGTAGCTGTGGCCGCGGTCATTGCGGTGCTGGGCTTCCCAGCGGGCGCGCTCGGCGGCTTCGCGCTGGGCGGCGAGGCGGGCGCGGTCCTGCTCTAAGCGGCGTTGGTTGGCTTCGTAGCGGGCCCGTTCCAGGGCAATGCGGCGTTGTTCCTGTTGGCGTTGGGCCGCTTCGTAGCGGGCCCGTTCGATGGGCGACAGGCGGCGCAGGTCTTTATCGTGGTCGAAAGCGGGAGCGGCCGAGGCAGCGGTGGAAACGAAGAGCAGGCCGGTGGCGAGGAGCGAAAGCAGGGAAGTTTTCATGACGAAAAGAGAAGTTGAAGAGTGAATGGATTGGGTGACGCGTCTGTCTCTCCAAACGCAAGCGCTGTGCCAAGGCCAGAAACGACCAAAAGCCGTGTTTTCACCAATCAACTATTCTCCAACAACTTACTCCAACCCCGCCCCTTCTAACCGTCGACCAAGCTGCCGAGTCTACCGACTAACGTAGCTGCGCCCCACCTTATAAACCGCCCAATAAGCCCGCAATTCCTTTGATGTTGAGCCGGGCAAATTTCTGGACTCGGGCAAACCGGTCGGTGGTTTCATCCAAAGCCTCGTCCTTGGGCTGGCGCACGGGCACCTGGGTGTGCAGCCGCGCGAAAATCGTGGCGGCAATGTCCATGTAGCCCAGCAGCAGCAGGTACAGTTGCTTCTTCTCGTCCTCGGCGTATCCCTTCTGGCGAATGGCCTTCACGAGGGTATCAAGCTGCGTGGTTTCATCGGTGAACAAATCGCGCAGGGCGCGGCGCTGCTGCTCGTAATCGTACAGCTGCTGCTCGCTGGCCGCCGAGGCCGGGAAGGGAAAACTATCCGTGAAATCCACGGCCTTGACAAAGGCGCTTTCGGCGGCGTAAACCGTGGTCAAGTGCTTCTGGAGGCTGGTCCAGAGCCCGGTGCGGGCTTTATCGAAAGCGCTGGGAGTGGCCGGTTCGGTACCGTTCATCGGGAAAGTTGCTGGGATAAAGAAGCGGCAAAGGTACTCCGGCTGCCGGGCCAGTGCGCCTAACGCCCGAAATCGTCCTGCACCCGCACAATGTCGCTTTCATCCGAAGGACTTTCGGCGTCGGTGTGCTGCCAGATTTCGGCCAGAATGCCCCAGCTTTGCAGGCCCACCAAGCGGTGCCGCTCGCCCTGCCGCAGCACAATGCGCTCACCGGCCTGATAGGTTTTCACGGCGCCCTGCTCGTCGGTGTCGCTGGTAGCCACGCCCACGGGGCCCTGTACAACCTGCCAGATTTCGGCCCGGCGGTGGTGGTATTGCCAGCTCAGCCGCTGCTTGGGGGCCACTATCAGGATTTTGGGGCTGAGCTTACCAGCAATGCGGAGCGAATCAGCCGATAATCCTTCGAAGTATGTATCGGCAAAAGCCTGGGCCTGGGCTTCATCAATGACGAAGAAACCGCCCCAGGGCCGGGCTTCATCCCGAGCGGCAATGGTGAAGCCTTGCTCCTGGAGGCGGGCGGCCGTTTGTTGAAATAGTGCTTGCTTGGTCGGACTGTCCATTTGTTAACTCAGAATTAAAGACGAGAAAAATGATGGCCGCTGGGCTTAGGCCACGAGGTAAGCCGCGCCAAATACCCCGGCGCTGTCGCCCAGTTGGGGCTTCACGACTGGCGTTTCAAACACGTGGTCGAACACATAGGGAGCTACCTGGCTCACGCCTTCGGTGTAAAGGCGGTCGATGTTGCCCACCCCCCCGCCGATGACGATGACGTCGGGGTCGACGATATTGACTACCACGCCGAGCGCCCGGCCGAAATAACTGATTAGGCGCTGCATGGTGGCTTCGGCGGCGGGGTCGAGGTCAGCGGCGGCGCGCTCGGTGATTTCCTTCAGGGAGCGGGATAAGCCGGTGAGGCTGGCGTAGTAGCGCTGCAGGGCCGGGCCAGCCAGGATGCTTTCGTTGCAGCCGGTTTTGCCGCAGTAGCAGAGCGGGCCCTCAGCTTCGTTGAGGAAATTGTGGCCCCACTCGCCGGCCAGACCGTGGAAACCTTCCAGCGCGTGGCCGTTCACCACCAGCCCGCCGCCCACTCCGGTGCCCAGGATGATGCCAAACACCACTTTGGCATTAGGAAACTGCTGCTTCACCACGCCCAGACGGGTTTCGGCCAGGGCGAAGCAGTTGGCGTCGTTCGCCATTTCGATGCGGATGCCGAGCAGTTTTTTCAGGTCGGCCTTCATCGGCTTGCCGTTTAGGCAGAGGGCATTACTGTTTTTCATCAGGCCGGTACGAGGAACCAGGGTGCCGGGCGTGGCCAGCCCCAGGCTGGTGGCCTTGCTGCCCACGGACTGTTCCATGTGGCCCACCAGTTGCTTAATCTGGCTCAGGACGTGGTCGTAGCCCTTATCGGCGCCGGTGGGCAGGCGGTCGCGGAAAAGGACCTCCGGCTCCTGCGCCGATTTAAGGACGACGCCCTCAATTTTAGTACCTCCCAGGTCCAGGCCCCAGAGTTGCTCTTCGCGTTGAAAACCGTTCATGCAGATGATAAATGCGCCTTTGCGGCGGGTAGTAAAAATCAGACGGTTTTATGAGAAACCTTGTAGAGCCGCGCTCCGAACAGGGCGATGAAGGCGTAGCAGATGATGGGCAGGTAATAGGCCGCCGCGATGTCGTGGTTGGCGATTTTGCCCATGAGGTAGGGAAAAAATGCACCACCTGCCACGGCCATCACCAGAATGGAGGAGGCCTGCTGGGTGTGCGGGCCCAGCTCTTTGATGCCCAGCGAGAAAATGGTAGGAAACATGATGCTGAAGAAGAAATTAATCAGCAGCAGCGCGATGAAGGATGGCCAGCCCCAGCTTTGGGCCACGATAACGCACATCAGCACATTGGCCAGCGCGAAGGTGGCCAGCAGCCGATTGGGGGCGATATAGCGCATGAGGAAGGTGCCCACGAAACGCCCGCTCATCATCATCACCATAAACAGCGAGAAATAGCCGGCAGCTACCTTATCAGTGAAATGCATTTTTTCGACGCCGTAGTTGATGAAGAAGGCCCAGGTGCCGCCCTGCGCCGCCACGTTGAGGAACTGCGCCAGCCAGGCCCAGCGGAAGTGGCCGTGGCTGAATAGGCCCTTAGCCTGCGGCACCTCCTCGGCCGTGCCGGAGTAGAAGCCGGCTTCGGTTTCGGCGGGTGCAAGGGCAGCGTGCGCGTCCTGCAGGGCCGGCACTTTCACAAAGGAAAAAGCCACGGCAATGGCCAGAATGACGCTGCCAATGGCCAGGTACAGGCTTTTCACCGAAGTGAGGTCGCCGTTGACGTGTGAGTTGGCCCCGCTCAGAATGAAGTAGCTGCCCAGCAACGGCCCCACCACCGCACCCAGGCCGTTGAAGGATTGGGCGAAGTTCAGGCGCTGGTCGCTGGTTTTTTCCGGGCCGAGGGCGGCCATGAAGGGGTGTGCCACGGCCTCCAGCGTGGCCAGCCCGCAGGCCAGGATAAACAGCGCCCCTCGGAAAAAGGTAAACGAGCTGGCATTGGCCGCTGGCACAAACAGGAAGGCACCCAGCGCATACAGCCCCAGCCCCAGCTGCACACCGCGCTTGTACCCAAAGCGCTTCATGAACAGGCCGGCCGGAATGCCCATCACGGCATACGCCCCGAAAATGGAAAACTGCACCAGCCCCGACTGCGCCTTACTTACACTGAGCACGTTCTGAAAATGCTTATTTAGCACATCGCCCATCGTGATGGCAATGGCCCAGAGCATGAACAGCGACGAGACGAACACCAGCGTCGGAATGTATTTCTTCTCGGTGAACGGGACTTTTTCGGGGGCGCTGATGGCCGTGGTGGTTTGCATGGGTGGGAATTGGGTTGGAGAGGAAGAATCCAGAATAAAAGAACGTCATGCTTCGGCTGCGCTCAGCATGACGTTCTTGAGTGATTTACCGAAACTACTGCGGCCGTGTAGCCACGGCAATCTTGGAATCGGCCGTGCCGTAGTACAGGAACCACTTCGACTTGAAGCGGGCCAAGCCTTCGAGGAACACGACTTGATTTACTTGGCCGGTGGTTTCGTAGGGCTTTTCGGGGCGCATGAAGTAATTATCCATGCGCTTGAGCAGCTTGCTGGGGTCATTTTTATCGAACAGTGCCTGGGCCGCGGAGTAGGTGCCTTCAGGCAGGTTCTTGTCGCCGATGGCGGGCACGTTGCGGCTGTTGTAAATCAGTCGGATGCCCTGGTCGGTAATCATGGCCGGCGGGCCTGACTCCACAAGGTCGCTGTCGAACTTGCCTTCGCGGGTGGGCAGCACAATTTTCAAATCGGGCATGGTGAGGGCCTGGGCGCGTAGGGGCACGGGCGGCTTTTCGCCGGCCGCCATCTCCACCGGCGTCCAGTGAATCAGGTCGTCGGACGAGGCCAGCCAGATTTGCGCATCGCCCCAGTACATCCAGTATTTGCCGTTGATTTTGGTGGCCACGATGCGGCCATCGTCCTCGTAGCGCGACACAATGGAGCCCGATTTGGTCCACTTGTCCACGTAGCGGCCGCCGCTGAACTGGGCGAATACATTGCCGTATTTGGTCCAGTTCAGCAGGTCGGTGCTGGTGGCGATGTGCAGGCGGGCCTTGTCGCCGTCGTAGGCGGTGTAGGTCATGTAGTAGGTGCCCTGGTCGTCCTGCACTACGCGGGGGTCTTCGGTGCCGCCGGGCCACTCCCACTTCTTCTGGGCGTCGTTGTCGGGGTGTAGCACGGGCGTGGCCATGCGGGTGAAATGGATGCCGTCGGTGCTGCTGGCCAAGCCGATGCGCGAGGTCTTGCCCACGCTGGGCGTCACCAGGTTTTCGGCCCGGTAGAGCATGAAAATTTTACCGTCCTTCACCACCACGGCGGGGTTGAACACGTCCTTTTCTTCCCACTTAATGGGCTGTTTCAGGATGGGGTCGGTGAACTGACCCACCGGGCTGGGGCCCATAATGGGGTTGTCGGTGTCAGCCTTCACGAAGTCGAGCAGCTGCCAGCTGTCGGGGCCGGCGGCTGCGGGCGTATCGGTGGCGGCGGGAGTGCTGCGGTCGGTGCCGTTGCAGCCCAGCAGCAAGGCCAGGGCCAGCATGGCGGCGCTGCCGGCCAGGCGGGGGCGGGTGGAGAATTCGAAACGAGTCATACGATTGCGGGTACTAGGGAGCGGATAAAAAAATCTCCCACCATTCCGACGAATGGAACGGTGGGAGACGAAAAAGCAGCCAACGCGCCGATTACAGCGTGTTTTCGATGGTGAAGATGGACTGCACCTCGGCGTCGGTCAGGGCGCGGTTATAAATGCGGATATCATCCATCTGGCCCTTGAAGTACGACTCGCCATAGAACTGGAAGTAGTCGACTGCCTGGCCACCGGTGGGGGCGCTGTTGTAGATGCTGTTGGGCAGCTGCTGGCCGATGCACAGCGGCACGGCCTGAGGCGTAGCTTTCAGCGTGCCCGATACGTCGGTCCAGGTTTTTACCATGGCGCCGTTGATGTAGAACTTCATGGTGCCGTCTACATACGAGGCTACTACGTGCGACCACGCGTTGGCCGGTACAATGCCCGAAGCTGCATCGCGGTCCGAAATGGGGTTGGCAGTGTTGGTAGTCGTCACGGTCAGGAAGGGCTTACGGTCGCCCTGCAACTGGAATTTGTAGCCCGTCCAACGGTTCAACGACACGATGTAGTTGTCAGGGTTCGAGTCAACCGGCTTCACCCAGGCGCTGATGGTAATGGCCTGCGGGTTGAGCGCCAGCTTGTAGGGCACTTCGATGTACGCACCGTTATTGAATTCATATGCCTGATTGGCGCGACCAAACCGGTCGGCTACCAGCACCGGCACCGCCGTGCCCACTACCGGCACCTTGGTGGTGGCGGTCGAAGTTGGCCCGTTGATAGTACCCGCTTTCGGCGTACCGTTGTTGCCATTGGCAGTGGCGTCGTTGGCATTGCCAGCAAACTTCCACTGAGCCACCAGATTGGCGGCCGACACTTCCTGAATGAGGCTGTTCTGGAACACTTTGGCGGCGCGGCGCAGGCTGGCTTCAGCCGTGTTCACGGTGGCCTGCGAGGCGGCAGCATCGGCTTTGGTAGTGGTGGCAAGGTCGATGGACGTTTTGAACGTGGCCTTCGAGCCAGTGGCGTAGGTACCGGGCTTGGTGCCTTCCACGGCGGCCGTGTACACAGCGTTGGTGGAGTCAATCAGCGCCGTGAGCTTGGTCTTATCGGCATTGACGGTAGGCGTAGCCGTCGAGTCGCTGCTTTTCGAGCACGACGACATGACCGACATGGCGCCAAAAAGCAGCAAGCCAAGGAAAAGGAGTAAAACTTTAGAATTTTTCATGGTGGGGTTTTGAAAATGGTGAGGGTTGGGAATGAAGAAAAAAGGTGATATAGCGGCTACAGGCCCAGTTTTTTATTGGTGTCGCGCTCGCTCTGCGGCACCGGGAAAAACTTGTGGCGGGCGTAGTTGAAGTTGGGCCGGTCGCTAAGCGCGGCCCGGGCATACGCCTCGCCGTAGCGGATGACGTCGAAAAAGCGCTGGAATTCAAGGGCCAGTTCGGCCCGGCGCTCGCGGCGGATGTATTCGCGCAGCAGGTTCTGGTCGGTGGTGGTGATGTCGGGCAGCAAGCCGGCCGGCACCGTGCCGTAGCCGGTCAGGTTCTGGTCGTTGAGGTAGCTTTCGCGGGCCCGCTTGCGCACCTTGTTCAGCGGGCCGAGGGCGGCGCCGGAATTACCGGCCTCGTTATCGGCCTCGGCCTCGATGAGTAGCACCTCGGCGTAGCGGATGGCCTGGAAATTCAGGTTGCCGTCGCCCTTGGTATTGGCGGGCACCTCACTCAGCGGCTGCAAATGCTTTTTCGAGAGGTAGCCGGTGGTGGTCCAGGTGGTGTCGAACGGAATTCCGAAAAATGGCTGCCCGAACCGGCCCACCGAGTAGTCCAGACGCGGGTCGACCACGCCAGCGGCGGTTTTCTCGAAGTTGTTGACCAGGCTTTTGGTTGGGAAGAAGAAGCCGTAGCCGTTTTGCAGGCGCGGGGCAAACCACTGGTTCAGGTTGTTGCCCTGGCCGGGGCTGAGGCCAGCAGTGTGCTGCACCGAGAAAATGCTCTCGGCATTATTCTTAGTGGCGGCCCGAAAGTTGTCGGCAAATACCGGCAGCAGCGTGTAACCCAATGCGGTTACCTGCTGGGCGGTGCTGGCGGCCAGCGCGTATTTCTTCTCGTACAGGTACGTTTTGGCTAGCAGCGCCAGCGCCGCGCCCTTGGTGGCGCGCCCGAGGTCGGCCCCAGTCCAGGCGTTGGGCAGGGTGGCGGCCGCATCGGTGCAGTCCTTCTCAATCTGGGCGTAGATGTCGGCCTGGTCGCGGGCCGGACTTTGCAGTTCCTCGGGCGTTTCCACCTTCAGGCGCAGTGGAATGCGCCCGTACATCGTCGTCAGTTGGAAGTAGTAGTAGGCTCTCAGAAACTGCGCCTGGCCCAGCACCTGCTGGCGCACGTCGGCGGTCACGGCGGTGTTGGTGGCGGGCAGGCCGTCAGTCACCACGTTGCACTTGAAAATGCCGTCGTAGTAGCGTTTCCACATGGCCTCCACGGCCGCATTGGTGGGCGTGATGTTGAAGTTGTCGATGTTCTCGAAGTCGGCCTGGTCGCCGGGGTTGCTGCCTTTCACGGCATCATCCGAAGCCACGTCGCCCAGCACCCACAGCGGGTTCGAGGCCGCGTCGCGGAACGAGAGGGGCACGTAGGCCGCGTTCACGGCCAGCACGGCGTTGGTGTTTGAGGTAAAAAACTGGCCGGCTTCGTACTGCCCCAGCACGGGCTGGTCCAGGAATTTCTCGCAGCCCGCCGTGGCAAAAGCCAGCGTAGCGAGCAGGGCGGCGGCAATGGGTGGAAATTTCATGATAGTATGCTTGCCAAGTAGTTAGAATCCCGCGTTAATGCCCACTGTGAAGGTGCGCGCCGAGGGATAAGTCCCGAAGTCGATGCCGGTGGCCCGCACGCCGTCGCCAAGTGAGTTGCTGTTGGTGCCCTGCTCGGGGTCGAGGCCGGTGTACTTGGTGAAAGTGAGCAGGTTCTGCACGCTGGCGTAGAGGCGAACCGATGAAATGCGCAGCGGCGAAAGCAGCTTGTCGCCGAAGGTGTAGCCGAGCTGCACGTTTTTCAGGCGCAGGTAGGAGCCATCCTCCAAATAGCGGGTAGAGGGCTGCTTGTTGTTGGTGGCCCCGGTCCACGACAGGCGCGGAAACTCGTTGGTGCTGCCCTCCCCTGTCCAATAGTTGGTGGCAGCGCGCTCGGTCAGGTTGAAGGCACGGTAAAAGCCTTCGATGTCGGTGTTGACCTGGTTGTAAATCTTGTTGCCGTGAATGCCCTGGAAGAACACGCTCAAATCGATGCTTTTCCAGCGCACATTGCCGGTCAGACCGTAGGTGAGCGTGGGAATGGGACTGCCTACGAAGGTGCGGTCATACCCGTCGATGACGCCATCGGGCACACCGTCGGGCCCGCTGATATCCTTGAACTTCACGTCGCCCGGCTGCACGCCCGGCCCCTGGTAGGCATGGGTGAATACCTCCTGGGCGTTCTGGAAAATACCGTCGGTTTGCAGCAGGTAGAATGCGCCCACCGGCTGGCCCACGGCCGTGAGCGTGGCGTAGTAGTTGTTGTCGATGCGCCCGCCCACGATGGGCTGGGCCTGGCCCAGCGAAATCACCTCGTTGTGCAGCGTGGCCATGTTGCCGGTCACCCCAAAGCTCCAGTCCTTGCCGATGCTGTTGCGGTAGCTCAGTTCCACTTCCAAGCCCTGGTTGCGGATATTACCGGCGTTGCTGGGCGGGTTGCCGGCGTTGCCGGCGCTGCTGGGCAGCGGCAGGTTGAGCAGCACCCGCGAGGTGTTCTTCACGAAGTAGTCTACAGTCAGTTGCAGCGCGCCTTTCAGAAGGCCCACATCGAGGCCGACGTCGGTCTGGGTGCTGGTTTCCCAGCGAATCTGCGGGTTGCCCTTCGACACGATGCTCAGCCCAAGCGTGGACACGCCACCAAAGGGGTAATAGCCCGTGTTGCCCACCAGCGAGGCATACGGGTAGTTGCCGATGGCCGAGTTGCCGAGCTGGCCCACGCTGGCCCGCAGCTTCAGCTGCGACAGCGCCGAGATGCTGCTCATAAATCGTTCCTGCATCAAGTTCCAGCCCAGGGAGCCGGAGAAAAAAGTCTGCGTGCGGTTGCCGGGCAGGAACTGTGACGAGCCATCGGTGCGGAAGTTGAAGCTGGCCAGATACCGCCCGTCGTAGTCGTAACCCAGCCGCCCGAAGGCCGACAGCAACGAGCTGTGCGCCTCGTTGCCGCCATTTTGCTGAATGCCGGTGCCGCTGTCCAGGTACTGAAAAGTGGCCGTTTGGTCGACATAGCCGCGCCGCGAGGCCGACAACGACCGCACGTTGTTTTTAATGGCCTCCGTGCCGAGCAGAATATTGAACGTGTGCTTGCCCAGCAGCAGGTCGTAAGTAGCAGTGTTGGTCCAGTTGTAGTTGAATTCGTTGGTGTTGGACTGGCCCAGTTGCGGGGGCGAGTTGAACGCCCGGTCAATGCCGAACGTCTTGAAAAACTGCTTATAATCCGTAATCCGGAACGTCACTCCGTAGTCGGAGCGGATATGCAGCCGCTCGATGGGCGTGACTTCGACAAAAGCATTGCCCAGCAGCGCGTAGCGGTAAAAATTGCGGTCGGCCGCATCGGCCAGCGCCACCGGGTTGATGCCGTCGCCGAAGTAATTCGCGGTCAGTACACCGTTATTCTTGGGCAGGTCTACAAACTGGCCCTGGTCATTGTACACCGGCGTGGCCGGCGTCCGAAACAATGCGTAGCGCACGATGCTGGCCCCTGGGTTGCCATCGCCAAAGCCGTCGCCGGACGTGCCCACCTGCCGCGTTTTCGAATACGACAGGTTGGCGTTGGTGCCCACCTTCACGTATTTCGACAGCGTGCTGTTCACCGCCGTGCGCAGGTTGTACCGGTCGTACGACGAGTTCTGAATCAAGCCATCCTGCTTCAAGTAGCTGCCCGACACGATGTACTGCGAATTTTCGCCGCCGCCGCTCACATCGGCCTGCACGTTGTATTGCTGGGCCGGCTTTAACACTTCCTTCAGCCAGTTCACGTCGGGCAATGTGGCTGCCAGCGCGGCTGGAATCTGCTCGCGGCCGTCGTTTTTCGCCGCCACATTGTAGGCGTTCACGTACTGGCTGGTGTTAGCCATTTTAATGAGGTTCGACGCCGTTTGCACGCCCGTGTAGGCGCTCACGCTCAGCCGGGGCTTGCCGGTTTTGCCGCGCTTGGTCGTCACAATCACCACGCCGTTGGAAGCACGCGCGCCATAAGTGGCCGCCGCCGCTGCATCCTTCAGAATATTGATGGTTTCAATATCATTGGGCGAAATCTGGTTGATGCCGTCTTTGGTCGGCACCCCGTCGATGATGTAGAGCGGGTCGTTATCATTAATAGTACCCACGCCGCGAATTCGCACCGCAATGTTTTCGCCCGGCGCGCCAGTGGCCTGTGTGATGGCCACACCGGCCGCCTTGCCCTGCATTATCTGGGCCACGCCCGTCACCGGAATGCTGTTGATGTCGCGCTGGTCAATCTGCGACACTGCCACCGTCACGTCGGCCTTTTTCTGGCTGGTGTAGCCCATCACCACCACTTCTTCCAGGGCTTTCACGTCGGTTTGCAGGGCCACATTCACCGTGGTGCGGCCTTGCAGGGCGACTTCCTGCGTCACAAAGCCAATGGCCGAAATCACCAGCGTAGCGTCGGCATCCGGTAGGCTTAGAGAGAAATTACCGTCTGCGTCAGTAGTCGTGCCGTTGGTGGTGTTTTTCACCAGCACCGTCACGCCGGGGATGGGCGCTTTGTCGGGGCCGGTTACTTGGCCACGTACTATTACGGCTTGGGGGCTTGTGGCGCCGGCCGTTTCCCAGTTAGACGCACTGGGGCCGCTGTTGCCCCCAATCGTTTGCGGATTGGGGGCAGAAGACTTGGGCATCGAGATGACGTACACGTTGCGGTCCGTTTTCTCTACCCGTAGGCCGCTCATGGTCACGGCATAGGTCAGCTTCTCTTCCCAGCTGCGAAACGTCATCGCATCAAGGTTGACGACCTTATCCCGCACTAACTCGCTGCGGTACAGAAAGTAGGCATGATGTACCGTCTTCATTTCCTGCAGCAGGCTTTCCAGCGATGTGCCCCGGACGTTGGGCCGGCCAGTGGCCGGTTCGGGCTGCTGCGGGGCTTTGAGCATTGCCATGAGCGGGCGCTGTGCCTGTGCGTGAGCTGTGCTGAGGCTACCGGCCAGCAGTAGCGGCAGCAGCTTCAAAGACTGCGTAAAAAGGGCCATAGGTGGGAATTCTAAGGGCGGAAAGTAGGACTAAAGCAAAAGCCGCAAAGCCGCGGAATCAATCGAGCCAGACGTGGTTGCCCTCGCGGCGCACGTTCACATCCAACGACTTACCAAAAGCATTCAAAAGTGTATCCACATCCCGGTTGGGTACCGAGCCAGTGAGTTTCTGCTGGCGCAGGGCCGAATTGCTGACCGTGATTTCGAGGTCATAAGTATCCTCCAGCAGCGTGATGATTTCGGCCACCGGCGTGTCGTTGAAATCGAGGTGTCCAGTGGTCCAGGCCGCATATAGCGTGGGGTTCACCACCCGCTTGGCCAGGGGGGCCTGCGGGGCGGTGGGGCGGTATTCCACCAGTTCGCCGGGCTTCATCAGCATTTCTTCGGTGCGGCCGGCGTGCTGGTGTCGTAGCTGCACCTGTCCCGATTTCAGTACCACCTTGGTTCGGCCCGGCCGGTTCAGCACGTCGAACTGCGTGCCCAGCACGGCCACATCCAGTGGCCCGGCGTGTACAGTGAACTTTACGTTGGCCGAAGCGGCAGCTACGGCTTTCAGCTGCGCCGGCGCGGTGTGGCGCACGGCAAAAAAAGCTTCGCCCGCCAGCCACACTTCGCGGGCGTGGCCGGGCTGCCAAGTGGTGGCCAGCTTCAGCACCGAGTTGGCGTTCATCGTCACGCGGGAGCCATCCGGCAGGGTCACCACGCGGTGCTCACCGGCGTGGGTGGTGTAGCTGGTCCAAACCGGGGCGGTGGGCGTGGCGTGCTGCCACAGGCCCACACCCGCGAAGCCCAGTGCCAGGGCCGCTACGGCTGCGCTGGCCCAACGGCGGGCGCGCCGGCCCACGCGCAGGGCCGGCTGGGCGCGGGGCACCACCGGCGGGTGCATGGCGTGCCACAGCTTGGCAGCTTCTTCCTGTTTCAGAGCCTCGGGCACGGGCTGCGGCTGACGGGTGGCCAGCAGTTGCAGCACCGCTACGGCTTCATCAAATTCGGCCTGCTTGGCGGGGTTCTGGACAATCCAGTTGCGCCAAAACTGCACAGCCTCAGCGTCATCCCCAACCACAAACGATTGGAACGACTCATCAGCTAAAAAATCCTCGGTCGAGTAAGCGGCGTATTTCATAAGCAGAGGGCTGAATGGGACGGCACATACTGTCGCGTTTTGCTGCCAAGCGGGTAGTCGCGGGCAGCCCCATTCATCTCCATCACGGCCGAAGTGGCCGTTTATACTCATGTCGGTAAAACTTTTTTTTCAAACCGCCGAAATCGTGGCTACTCCAGAGCCAATTAAGCTAACCAGCCAGCTTGAAAATCAACACCAGCGCCATTACCAACACCTTGCGCAAGGTCTGCAGAGCATTGAAAATCAGGTTGCGAACTGATTGAACGTTGAGCGACATCACCTCCGCGATGCGCTCGTAGGTAAACCCATCAAAAAACTTCAGATACAACGCCTCCCGCTGCCGCTTCGAGAGTTGGTTGAGAGCCGCCAGCAGCCGGGCGCTCTGCTCGGCGTCGCCCTGCTGGGCAATCAGGAACTCCTCGTGCGAGTACGTCACCTCGAACGAATCAGTATAAGTAGGGAGCAGATGGCGGTGCTGCCGCAGCATCTTGGTTTCATCGCCAAGGTGCCGGCGCAGAGCTTTAAACAGGTACGCCTTTACCACCTGCACGGCCCGCAGCCCCTCGCGCCGCCGCCACAGCTTCTGAAACAGGTTCTGAATGCAGTCCTTCACCAAGTCTTCGTCGCCGGTCAGCTTCAGCCCGTAGTGATACAGCGCGTCGTAATAGGTCTCGAACAAGATAGCCAGGGCGCGGGCTTCTCCCCCCCGAAAGGCATTCCAAAGCTCCGCGCTATTCTCTTCTGTCGTGGTCGGCAAGGAATTGGCTGTTACTTATTCAAAAATGCAAGCGTTTCTGAAACATGTACTAAGTTGGAGGTATTTAGTTTACACTGCTACCGTTCCATCGTGAGCAGAACAAATTGCCCGGCGCTTTACCGGCCTTGTTGGCCTCCCAAGCCAAATTCTACGCTTCTGGCAAAGTTCGCGGCGCGGCTAGGCGCGGTCATTTTGCGGAACAAGTATAGGACACTATCAGCTGCCTGAACAGCTTAGGGCTGTCAAGGTGGCAGCAGGTTATTCGAAAACAAATCCTCCCAAAAAGCAAAAACCCCATTTCCATATCGGAAACAGGGTTTTTGTAGAGAAGGAGGGATTCGAACCCCCGGACCTGTTACAGTCAGCGGTTTTCAAGACCGCCGCAATCGACCACTCTGCCACTTCTCTGGGTCAATTACTCTGGTGCGCTGGATTTTGGTAAAACAACAAAAAAGGCTTTTCCCAGCGCAGAAAAAGCCTTTTTGTAGAGAAGGGGGGATTCGAACCCCCGATACCGTTGCCGGTATAACGGTTTTCGAAACCGTCGCATTCGACCACTCTGCCACCTCTCTATAAGGCCCCCGAGTGATTGGGGAGTGCAAAAGTAAAAAGGAATCTGCTACGGTGCAGCCTCTGAGTTGATTTTTTTTTCGGGCGGCCGATTTTTCGGTCCTCCCCTACTGCGCTTTGGTGGCCAGCTGCTCCTGCAGCATCTGCCGGCGGCGGCCGGTCACGGCGTCCATGCTCACGTTCACTTCGAACCCGATAATCAGGGTCATACACACAAATTCGAGCCACACCATGAAGCCTACCAGCGCCCCGATGGAGCCATAGAAATGGTTGTACGAATCGAAAATGCGGACGTAGAGCGTGAAGAGAAACGACACCAAAAAAATGAGCAGCGTGGCCACAATAGCCCCGGCCGACACCAGTGGCCACTTGTCGTGCACGGGCGGCACGAAGTAGTAAATGACGCAGGTGGTGCTCAGAAACAGGCCAATCAGCGAGCCGTAGCGGATGAGTGTGAGCACCAAATCGGTAAACCGCTCGGGCACGATTTCATAGAATACCAGCCCATCAATAAGGTAAGTGCCGAAAAAGATGCCCGCAATGGACAGCAGCAATATCAGGGCCAGCACGAATGTTAGCGCCGTGGCAATCATACGCTTGCGCAGGTAGCTGCGGTGCTTGAACCACGGATACTTTTTCTCAAAGGCATCGAGCAGGGCCATGATGCCGTTAGAGCTGAGCACCAGCGCCGTGCCGAAACCGAAGGAGAGCAAGCCGCCGTGCGGAATGTTCACAATGTCCTCGATGGTGGAGGCGGTGGCCGCATACAGCTCGCGGGGCATGAAATCGGCCAGGAACTGGAGGATGTCCACGTTCAGGTTCGGCACGGGGATGTACGGAATGAGCGTGAACAGGAAAATAATGGTCGGGAACAGGGCCACCGTGAGGTTGAAGGCCATGTAGGCGGCGCGCTTCTCCAGCGAGTCGAGCCGTAGCTCGTGCAGAATGCGGTCGAGCACGTCGTAGAGCGAGGCGTGACCGCCGGGCAGGCGCAGTCGCTTCAGGCCCACAATGGCCCGCCGGTACGGCCGTTGCTGGCGCACATCGGGGAAGCGGGCACGGCGAATAGCGGCGGGGGCTTTCACGGGAGGGTTGAATGTGGAGGGTTGCGCTTTAGAATGAATCGGCCGAATAAAAACTCAACCCGCAACATTCAAAACTCAACACTTTTACTTTCTGAACGCGGCCGGTGCGGGCGCATCGGGCAGAATAGCGCCGGGCTTGGGCAGTACTGGGCTTTCCAGGTCGTCTTCGCTAAAATACGGGGCCAGTTGCTGCTGGATGCTTTCGGGGATAGGTACGGGCCGGCCGGTGGTGGTTTTCACAAATACCATCAGCGTGTGGCCCTCGGTGAGCAGCTCCCGGGCTTCGTTGTAAATCTCGTATTCGAACAGTACCCGCGTGCCTTCGGGCGGCTGGCGCAGCAGCAGGCGCACGGTCAGCAGGTCGTCGTAGCGGGCGGGGCGGCGGAAGCGGGTGCGCAGCTCCCCTACCGGCATGCCCACGCCGTCGGCTTCCAGCTCCTTGTAGCTGATGCCGAGCTTGCGGAACGCCTCGGTGCGGGCCACTTCGAAATACGCCGCGTAGTTGCCGTGATAGACGTAGCCCATCTGGTCGGTTTCGGCGTAGCGCACGCGGATTTGGATGTCGGAGGTGTACAAGGTAGGGTTGAGTTTTGAGGGTTGAATGTTGAGTTATTCAACATTATTCCATATTGGCCTGCGCTGTTTTGACAATTGCTGTGAGAATATTAATCAGTTGGTTTACCTCGTTCAACGGGCCGCTTAAATCAATTTGAGTCAATCCTCCCTGTTCAAGGAGCATCAACCAGTA
This sequence comes from Hymenobacter terrigena, assembly GCF_054776515.1. Taxonomy (NCBI): domain Bacteria; kingdom Pseudomonadati; phylum Bacteroidota; class Cytophagia; order Cytophagales; family Hymenobacteraceae; genus Hymenobacter; species Hymenobacter terrigena. The sequence continues at coordinate 425,019 of NZ_BAAHBU010000003.1, read as the reverse complement.
TTTTGTTTCGCGCGCTTCTTTCGACGCAATAGACATTTTAGCGGCAAAGTCCCGCCTTGATATTGCCGCCGTCGCTTCGGCTACATTAGCGCCAATGCTGGTGCCGCTTCTCAACAACTGCTTCGACAAAACATATTCCCGCTCGCTACTCAGTAGTTTGTACACTTCAACAATTTGCAAGGCAAATGTGAAGCTCCGTTCAGCAATCGGATTATCAGCTTTCAATTACGTAGCGAATATTAAACTCAACATTCAACCCTCAAAATTCAACACTTTAGCGGATTCCCGCCCGGTTCAGCGCGGCCTGGTAGCGGCGGGCATTGGCAATATGCTCCGCCTCATTTGTGGCAAAAGCGTGGTAGCCGCTGAAATCTTCTTTGGCGCAGAAGTAGAGGTAGTTGTTGCTCTCGGGCTTCAATACAGCGTCGATGCTGGCGATGCTGGGCAGGTTGATGGGGCCGGGCGGCAGGCCGGCGTATTTATAGGTATTGTAGGGCGAATCCTTTTGCAAGTGCACGTTGAGCACGCGCTTGATGGTGAAGTCGTGGTTGGCGTAGACCACGGTGGGGTCGGCCTGGAGCTTCATGCCGCGCTTGAGGCGGTTGAGGTACACGCCCGCAATGCGGGGGCGCTCGTCGGCGTGCTGCTGCTGCTCGGCTTCCACGATGCTGGCCAGGGTGCTGACCTGGGCGCGGGTGAGGTGCAGCTTTTCGCGTTCGGCGTCACGGGCGGGCGTCCAGAACTGCTCGTAGGACGTTTTCAGGCGCTGAAATAGGCGTTTGGCCGAGGTGTTCCAATACACGTCGTAGGTGTTCGGGATGAACATGGTGAGCACCGTGGTGGTGTCGAAGCCCAGGCTTTTGGTATAAGCAGGGTCGCGCAGCAGCGAATCGAGCCGGGCGGCGGGCACATCCACCTGGCTGGCCAGCTTGGTCACCAGCTCGTTGCGCAGGCGCACCGTGTTGAAGGTGAGCTTCACCGGCGACTGGGCCCCGCTCTTGAGCACGTTGATGAGCTGGCGGTTGGTGAAGCCGTCTTTGAGCTCGTAGTTGCCGGGCTTCACGGCGCCGGGCTTGTCGTACTTCATCAGCCGGGCCACGAAGTGCAGCGAGAGCTTGTCGACCACGGTGCCGGTTTTGTCGATGGCCGCGAGGGCCGTTTTCCAGGTGGCGCCACGTGGGATTACCACGTAGGTGGGCTTGCCCTTGGTTTCGATGTTGGCGGTGAAGAACACCTGGTAGAAATAATAGGAGAAGCAGACCAGCGCGAGCGTGAAAATGATGCTCACAGTAGCCCAGCGTTTGCGGCGTTTCAGAGCGTCGTCGCGGCGTTCGAGGATGGACTTTTGGGCAGGTTTGGCCATGGGAGTTGAGAAGGGAATCGGGGGAGCGGCGCCAAAAGTACGAAGGCTGGCAACCGCACGGCGCGGGCGGGGTTTGAGTTGTTTCGTTTCGGCTAGCCGTAGTACCTTGCCCGCGCCTTTGGCCTGGCGGGTTGTCCGCCGCAGTAGGCCGTGGCCGTAGCGCCGTCCCACTTTGCATCTAATTTACTAACCTTCAGCTGTATCTATGCCCGCCACCCTTCTCCGCATCCACCCCGAAAATCCGCCGCAGAGCCGCATTCAGCAAGCCGTTGACGTATTGCGTAAGGGGGGAGTCATTATTTACCCCACCGATACCGTCTATGGCATCGGCTGCGATGTGACCAATGCCAAAGCCGTGGAAAAAGTCTGCCGCATCAAAAAACTGCTGCCTGAAAAGGCGAACCTAAGCTTCATCTGCTACGACCTGTCGCACATTTCCGACTACGCCCACGGCATCACCACGGAAACCTACAAAGTCATCAAAAAAGCTCTCCCTGGCCCGTTTACCTTTCTTTTTGAAGCCAGCTCCAACGCGCCGCGCTTCGGCGGCACCAAGCGCAAAACCGTGGGTATCCGCGTGCCGGATAACCAGATTATCCGCCAGCTGGTGAAGGAATTGGGTAATCCCATCGTGAGCACCTCGGTGCGCGAGGACGAAAACACCCTCGAAGAATACGTGACCGACCCGGACCTGATTTACGAAAAGTACCGCCTGCTGGTGGACCTCGTGATTGACGGCGGTTTCGGTGGCAACGTGCCCAGCACCATCATCGACTGCACGAATGACGACTTTGAGTTGGTGCGTCAGGGTGCCGGCGACATTGAGCAGTATTTGTAATCACCTGTCATTGCGAGGAAGCACGACGAAGCACCCGAAGGACAGCGTAGCTAATCCATCCTGCACCAACCAGACACCTTCTTTTACCAGAAAGCCCCAATACTCTACGGTATTGGGGCTTTTTATTATTGAAAAGGCTTTAGCTTCGCTGACCTTCGGTTGCCGCGTTGCGCTGCGCTCCACTCGCAATGACAAACGGGGCTACCGCTTGTGCTTCCAGCGGCGATGCGTCCACAGATATTGCTCCGGCGAGGCGCGCATGTCCGCTTCCAGCTGCCGGGCGAAGGCTTCGGTAATGGGGAACGTGCCGGCGGACGCACCTTTCGCGGCCCGGCCATCGGGCAGTTCGGTGAAGGTGACTTCGTAGTACCCGCGCCGCACGCGGCGGATGCCCACGTAGAGCACCGCGCAATCGAGCTGCACGGCCAGGCGGTCGGCGCTGGTGTAGAAGCTGGTGTCCTGGTTGAGAAACTGGGTCCAGTAGGGCCGGTCTTCGGGGCCGGCGGCCTGGTCGGTGAGCAGGCTGAGGGTGCGGCCATCGCCGCGGTGGGCCACCAAGTAGCGAAGCGTGGCCAGCATGGGCACGGCATCGGCACCGAAGCGGGTGCGCAGGCGGCGCATCAGGGTTTCGAAAAACAGGTTGTTGAGCGGCTTGTACACGCCGGCGGCCCGGCCGGGAAACTCCAGCGCCGCGCCGTTCAAAATCCATTCCCAGTTGCCCATGTGTGAGCCCAGCGAGAGCACCAGCCGGTTTTCGGCAAAGTGGCGCGTCATCAGTTCCGGGTTGGTGAAGCGCATGCGCTGCCGCATTTCTTCGGGCGAAATGGCGGCCAGCTTCAGAATTTCCACCACTACCTGGGCAAAGTGCCGGTAGAAAGCCTTACCGGTGCGCTCGATTTCAGCTGGCGTTTTCTCCGGGAAGGAGTTGCGCAGGTTTTCCGTGACCACGCGCCAACGGTAGCGCACCACGTAGGCCAGCAGGAAATAAATGGCTTCGGCGAATACATACAGCACTGCCAGCGGCAGGTGCGCCAGGGCCAGCAGCAGCCACCACAGCGGCTCGAAGTACCAGGCGTAGGGCCGGCCGACGGTGGCGAGGGTTCCTTTCGTGGCCATGCTTAGCGGGGCACGGCGGCGCCGGCGGGCGCGTATTCGGCGGCGGTGTGCTCGCCGATGGCGCGGTGGCCTGCCAGCAGCTTCTTATTGCCGGGGCCGCCATACACTTCCACAAACAGCGTGAACGGGCCATCGGGCAACGGCCCCATCGGGAGCTGCCCGGCTATGCTGGTGGGGCGGCCGCTCTGGGGTGTGAGGGTGGCGTCGGCATCGGCCGCCGAGCCGTCGGGCGTGGTGAGGTGGTAGTGCACACGCAGGACCTGGCCCACGGGGGCGTTGTGCAATTCGGTGTAGAAGAACACATTGTCCGCTCCGCGGCCGTAGCTGCCGCCGGGGGCGCGAGTGAGGCGGTAGCCGCCTCGGGCGAAATTATCGTCGCCCCCACTCTTGGCCGCGGGGCGGGAAAGCAGCACCACATCACTCAGAAAAGGGCCGGGCTGGCCTTCCAGCACCAGCGGTTTTTCTACTACCGTTTCGCCGCCAGTGCTCCGGTATTGGTCCTTCACGGTGCCGCGCAGGGTGTACTTGCCATCGGGCAGCAGGATGCGCTTGAGGAAGCTCTGCGGGTTTTTGATGGCAATGGTGGTGTCGGTGAGCACCGGCGGCTTGAGCGTGATGACTTCGTGGTAGGCCGAAGTGCCGTCGGCTTTCAGGATGTCGAGCGTGACGAGGGCCGACGACTGGAATGCCTTGGGAGCGCGCTGCCGGTAGGTGAGCGACTGCGTGGGCACGGTCACGTAGATTTCCACTTCGGCGCCCTTCTCCACTTTGTTCAGGTTGCGGAAACGTGCCACGTCGAGCAGCAGCTGCGGCGGCCCGGCCTGGGCCGCCAGCGTGGCGAAAGTGACGAGTAGGATGAGAAGGTAGCGCATGGAGCAAAAGTACGGCGGGTAAGAGCGAGGTGTTGAGAATAGCCCGTCCTGCCTTGGCTGCGCCCGGCAGGACGGGCTATTAACTCAGTATTCTATTTTTGTGCCAATAACAACCCCAAACAATTCCCGGCCCGCCCAGTTCTCGTCTGGCTATGCGCTCCACCATTGCCTTCATTCTGGGAATACTGATGCTGCTGGGCAGCTTCGTGCCCGAGAATGACCTGGGCGAGCTGGCCAAGCTGCCGCAGCTGGTCGAGCATTACGAATACCACCATTCGGTGGCGGGCGGCGGGCTGAATTTCGGTCAATTCATTGCCGAGCATTACGGGGCCGGCACCAAGCATTACACCGGTTGCACCCTCTCGCCGCGCCACCAGCAAGACCACCACAACCTGCCCTTGCGTTGCCACCACGGCTGCGTCACGTTCAGTTTTGTGGTGAGTCCTGTCACGCGCCTGCTATTTGTGGCCCGGTCTGAAACGGCTGTGGTGCAGGCCTACCGCGCTGCTTCCGCGCCGCGCTATGCCTTCATTTTCAGCACTTCGCTGGGCCAGCCGCCCCGAGCTTAATTCCGTTGCGCCCCCGGACGCAGTGTGCCCGCGCTATTGGTAGCACCGGCCCTAAATCTCCGGCCCCCTCCCCTCACTTATTGGATTGTTAGCGCCTCCCGGGCTGGCCGTTGGCCCAGCCTGGGCCGGGCCATACTGCACCGTATCGCATGATTTCGGCAATTATTAATTTCAGCATCCGCAACAAGCTGCTGGTGGGCCTGATGCTGGCCGGGCTGATTGCCTGGGGCATTTTTTCGGCCGCCAGCCTGCCCCTTGACGCCATTCCCGACGTTACCAACAACCAGGTTCAGGTCATCACCCAAAGCCCGGCGCTGGCGGCCCAGGAAGTCGAGCAGCTCATCACGGTGCCGCTCGAATTGCAGCTGCGCACCATACCGGGCGTTACGGAAATCCGGTCGATTTCCCGCTTCGGGCTTTCGGTGATTACCGTGGTTTTTGAGGAAGACGTGGACACCTACCACACCCGGCAATTGGTGGCCGAGAAGCTCAAAGTGGCCGAAGCCGACCTCGGGCAGGGCCTGGGTGCCCCGGGCATGGCGCCCATCACCACCGGCCTGGGCGAGATTTACCAGTACACTATTAAAGTCAGGAAGGGCTACGAGAAGCAGTACGGCCTGGCCGAGCTGCGCGAAATCCAGGACTGGCTGGTGAAGCGGCGGCTGGCCGGCGTAGAAGGCGTGGTGGATGTGAGCAGCTTCGGCGGCTACGTGCGCGAGTACGAGGTGAGCGTGGACCCCACCCGCCTGGCCGGCGCGGGCGTGAGCATGGCTGAACTCTACGAAGCGCTGCAGGCCAACAACGGCAACGCCGGCGGCAGCTACCTGGAGCGCGGCCCGCGGGCGTTTTTCATTCGGGGCGAGGGCCGGGCCACGTCGTTGCAGGACATCGGCAACATCGTGGTGAAGCCCGTAGCCCGGCCCGGCCAGGGCGGTGCGCCGCTGCTGGTGCGCGACGTGGCGGCCGTGCGCTTCGGCCACGCCGTGCGCTACGGCGCCATGGACCGCGACGGCCTCGGCGAAACCGTGGGCGGCGTGGTGCTGATGCTGAAAGGCGCCAGCTCCGAAGCCACCATCAAGAACGTGAAGGCCCGGGTGGCCGAAATCCAGCAAACGCTGCCCAAAGGGCTGGAAATCGACCCGTTCCTGGACCGCACCAAGCTGGTGGACAAAGCCATTCATACGGTGGTGAAAAACCTGATTGAGGGAGGCGTTATCGTGGTGGTGGTGCTGCTGCTGCTGCTCGGCAACCTGCGGGCCGGGCTGGTGGTGGCAGGCATGATTCCGCTGTGCATGCTTTTCGCGCTGGGCATGATGCGGACCTTCGGCGTATCGGCTAACCTGATGAGTCTGGGCGCGTTGGACTTCGGCCTCATCGTGGACGGCGCCGTGATTATCGTGGAAGCCGTCATCGCCCACCTGCTGCACGAGCGCCTCAAAGCCGCCCACGAAACCATGGACGACATCACCGAGGGCGTCACCAACCGGCTCATGAAATCGGCCCTGTTCGGCCAGCTCATTATTTTGATTGTGTACCTGCCCATCCTCTCGCTCACCGGCGTTGAGGGCAAGATGTTCCGGCCCATGGCCCTCACGGTGAGCTTTGCCATTCTGGGGGCCATGGTGATGTGCCTCACCTACGTGCCAGCCGTCACGGCCTGGGCCTTGAAGAAAAATACCAGCGAGAAGCCTAATCTGGCCGACCGCATTGTGGGCTTTCTGCACAAGCTCTACGACCCTGTTATTCGGGCAGCTTTGGGCGCGCGCTGGCTGGTGGTGGGCGTGGCCGTGGGGCTGCTGGCGCTGGGCGGCTTCGTTTTTTCGCGGCTGGGGGGCGAATTTATTCCGCAGCTCGACGAGGGCGACTTTGCCATGAACGTGACGCTGGCCCCGGGCTCTTCTTTGAATGAAAGCATCCTGCTCACGAGCCGGATTCAGCGCATTCTCAAGAGCAAATTCCCGGAAGTGCTGCAAGTGGTGGGCAAAATCGGCACCTCCGAAATTCCCACCGACCCCATGTCGCTCGAAGACTCTGACCAGATGATTATCCTGAAGGACCACGCCGAGTGGACCAGCGCCCACACCCGCGAGGACTTGGCCAACCAGATGCAGGCGGCCCTGGCCGGCGTGCCCGGCGTGAGCCTGGAGTTTCAACAGCCCATCCAGATGCGGTTCAATGAGCTGATTTCTGGCGTGAAATCGGATGTATCGGTGAAAATTTACGGCGACGACCTTGACGTGCTCAAAGCCAAAGCCGACGAGGCCGCCGCTCTCATCCGCCCGCTGGCCGGCGTGGGCGACATTAAAGTGGAGCAAATCATCGGCCTGCCGCAGTTGCGGGTGATGTACGACCGCGCCAAGCTGGCTCAGTACGGCCTGCGCGTAATGGACCTCAACACGCTGCTGCAAACTGCTTTTGCCGGCCAGACCACCGGCCAGGTGTACGAAGGCGAGCGCCGCTTCGACCTCGTGCTGCGCCTTGACTCGCTGCACCGCCGCGGCCCCGACGACCTCAACCAGCTTCTCGTTTCGCTGCCCGACGGCGGCCAGGTTCCGCTCAGCGAAGTAGCCACCGTAGCCTTGAAACCCGCCCCCGCCCAGATTTCCCGCGACGACGCCCGCCGCCGCGTCAACATTGGCGTGAACGTGCGCGGCCGCGACGTGCAGAGCCTCGTGCAGGAAATTCAGGGCAAGCTGAAAACCGGCCTCCGCCTGCCGCCCGGCTACAGCATCACCTACGGCGGCCAGTTCGAAAACCTGAACCACGCCAAGGCCCGGCTGGCCATCGCCGTGCCAGTGTCGTTGGTGCTCATTTTCATGCTCCTGTTCCTGGCCTTCCGCTCGGTAAAAGAGGCGCTGCTGATTTTCACGGGCATTCCGCTGGCGGCCATTGGTGGCGTGCTGGCGTTGGGGCTGCGCGGGATGCCGTTCAGTATTTCGGCCGGCGTGGGCTTCATTGCGCTGTTCGGCGTGGCGGTTTTGAACGGCATTGTGCTGGTTGCGAGCCTGAACGAACTGGCCACGGCCGGCATCCGAAAAATCCGCGAGCGGGTGCTGCGCGCTACCGAGGAGCGGTTCCGGCCGGTGCTGCTCACGGCTTCGGTGGCCTCGCTGGGCTTTTTGCCGATGGCCTTGTCAAATTCAGCTGGGGCGGAGGTGCAGAAACCGCTGGCCACCGTGGTTATCGGTGGGCTGATTACGGCCACGCTGCTCACGCTAGTGGTGCTGCCGGTGCTCTACACCTTCTTCGTGGACGATGACGAGCCCAGCCCCGAAGTAGCTGCCGAAGAAGCGGCGGAAGCCAAAGCCCGGGAAGAAACCGGCGAAACGCCCAAAAGCGCCCAGCCAGCTTCCCAAGCCGCTGGGGCAGCGGGCGCTTCTGCGGTTGCCGGGCTGTTGCTGCTGTCTTTGGCGGCCCTGCTGCCCGCCCCCGCCCGTGCCCAGAAGGCCCCGACCGATGCGCCGCTCAGCATCGCGCAGGCCCTGAGTACTGGCCTGGCCCAAAGCCCGCTGGTGCAAGCGGCTACTTTGCAGGCCCAGCAGCAGCAAGCCCTCGTCCACACCGGCTACGACCTGCCGCGCCTGGTCTTTGATTATCAGTACGGCCAGATTTCGGGTCCGCTGGCCGACCACAGCTTCAACATTTTGCAGCAGTCGGCCTTCCCGACGGTGTATGGGGCGCAGCGCCAAGTGCTGCAAACCACGGCCGAGGTCGGTACCATCCGCGCCCGCGCCCAGCGGCGCGAGCTGGCCCGCAACATCCGCTCCGGCTACTACAATCTGTTGGTGACCTACCGCCTCGTGGCCCTGCTGCGGCGGCAGGACAGCCTGTACCAGCGCGCCGCCCGGGCCGCCCGTATCCGCTACCAGGTGGGCGAAACCAACCGCCTGGAGCAGGTTTCGGCCGAAGCCCGGGCCCGCGAGCTGCAAAACCGCCTCGCCACTCTGCGCTCCGAGTTGCTGGTGCAACGCCGCCAGCTGGCGCTGTTGCTGGGCCAGCCCAACCTTGCCAGCATCGACACCACCGCCAGCCCCCGCGCCGTCCTTCTGCCCGCCGACACGGCCGCCCTCACGCCCGCCACCAACCCCACGCTGGCGCTCTACCAGCAGCAGCTCACCCTTAGCCAGCAGCAAACCAAGCTGGAAAAGCTCCGCCGCCTGCCCGACCTGCGCGCCGGCTATTTCAACCAGACCATCAACCAGGAACGTGGCTTCCATGTGGCCCAGGCCGGCATTGCGGTGCCTTTGTTAGGTGGTGCGCAGCGTGCCCGCATTGCCGCCGCCAAAATCGGCGAGGAAGCGGCCCAGGTGCAGCTCGCTTACGCCAACACGCAGTTTGGTACCCAGTTCAGCACCCTGCGCCAGCAGCTGGCCCGCGCCCAGGCTTCGCTCCTCTACTACGAAAACTACGCGCTGCCGCAGGCCCGCCTTATCCTCGATACAGCCGAAAAAAGCCGCCGCGCCGGCGATATCGAGTACGTGGAATATGTGGTGAATACCCAGCCCGCCTGGCAGATTCAGGAAGCCTATTTCGAGCAGCTCCGGCAATACAACGAATTGGTGGCCAATATTCAGGCTTTGGCCGGGACGGATGCGCCATAAAGTTGTACCGCCTGCAGATAAGCCTGACTGACAGAATATCCTGTTAAAAACCCGTCCCATGAAATTCTCCCCTTACGTCGCCCTCCTCCCCTTCCTCATCGCCTGCGGCAGCAAAGCCGAAGACTCCGCCGACAAGCCGACTGCCCCATCACCCCGCGCCCCCAACGAAGTATTTCTCAACAACGCCCAACTGCAGGCCGCCGGCATCGAGTTGGGCACGTTCACCCGGCGCGACCTTGGCACCGAAGTGCAGGCCACGGGGCAGATTGACGTGCCGCCCAGCCACAAAGTGTCCATCACCGCCGTCATGGGCGGCTACGTGCAGCAACTGCCGGTACTGCCCGGCCAGCACGTTTTGCAGGGCAGCGTGCTGGCTACCCTGCGCAGCCCCGACTACCTCAAGCTGCAGCAGGACTACCTCCAGAGCAAGGCCCGCATTGTATTTCTGCAGCAGGAAACCGCCCGCCAGCAAGTTCTCACCGATGAAGACGTCGGCGCCCGCCGCAAGCTCCAGCAAGCCACTTCCGAACTGCACACCGAGCAGGCCGCGGCCGGCAGCCTCGCCGCCCAGCTTCGGCTCATCGGCCTGAAACCCGAGCGCATCACGGCCACGAATATTCAACCCAGTGTGCCGCTCATTGCGCCCATCAGCGGCTTTGTGAAGGCCGTGCTGGTAAACTCCGGCCAGTTCGTTAATCCGCAGGATGTGCTCATTGAACTGGTCGACCGCTCCGACCTGCACCTTGAGCTCAAGGTGTTCGAGCGCGACATTGCCAAAGTGAAAGTGGGCCAGGACATTCTTTTCCGCGTGCCGGCCCAGGGCGCCAGTGCCCAGCCGCTGCCCGCCACCGTCTTCCTCGTCGGCAAAGCCTTTGATGACGACGGCCGCACCGTGAGCGTGCACGCCCACCTGCACGAAACCGGCCCCGATGCCGCTGCCACCGCCGCCCTGCTACCCGGCCAATACGTCAGTGCCCGCATTCTCGCCGGCCGCACGCCCCAGCGCACCCTGCCCGAGGACGCGCTGGTGCCCGGCGGCGAAGTTAGCTACGCCTATTATCAGGTAAAGGCCGACGGCCAGGGCAGCACCTTCCGGCGCTTCAGCCTGCGCCCCGGCGCTACCGACCAGGGCCAGGTGGCCGTGCGCCCGCTGGACAAGCTGAGCGATACCACGCACCTTGTGACCAAAGGAGCCTATTTTCTGGATGCCGAGCGCAGCAAAGGCCAGGGCGGCAACGAATAGAAAACGTTCTTTTACCCGCGCAGTGTTATTTGCGCCCCAGCCCGCCGCCCATCCGTCATATGATTCTCCTCACCGAACTGCACTACCACCCGCCGGCCGCCCTCTTTGCCGAACTGCTCCGGGCCGACAGCATTCTGCTCGAAGCCCACGAGCACTACCGCAAGCAAACCTTCCGCAACCGCTGCCTCATCCGCACCGCGCAGGGCGTGCAGCCGCTCACGGTGCCGGTTATCGATGGCAACCGGGCCGACAAAGTCAGCGTTTCCGAAATCGAAATCGATTACCGTCAGAACTGGATTCATCGCCACTGGCGCACGCTGCAAACGGCCTACGGCAACAGCCCTTATTTTGAGTTTTATGCCGACTATCTGCATGATATTTACGTATGTAAACCCGCGTTGCTTTTCGACTTAAATCAGCAATTTTTACGTTTATTGTTGAGGTGCTTCCGCATCACCCTGCCCCTGCACCTCACCACCGAGTACCACGCCCGCTACCCCGCGCAACCTTCTGCCGGAAATTCCGCTCTTGCTACCACCCAGCTTATCGCCGACCGGCGCGACTGGCTGACACCCAAAGCCGCTACCAAAACGCCTGAACCTGACACTCCGGCAGCCTCCGGCCTGGTCCGGCCCTATCCGCAGGTGTTTGGCCCAGGTTTTGAGCCCGGCCTGAGTGTACTGGACCTGCTCTTTTCGCAGGGCCCGGCCGCTGGTCGCTATTTGCAGTAACCCGCAGATTTCGGCCAACGTTAGGGTAATAATGCCGGGCCGCACCTTGGTCCGAACCTTCGTCCGAACTCGCTTGTTTTCAAGCAACATCGGCCCAACCCGTTATTCGTGTTACTTGCCCGACGCGGGGCTTATTTGATTTTTCACTACGTTTATTGGCATGGAAGCTAAATTCTCAAACCGCGTCAAAGAGGTTATTTCCCTCAGTCGGGAAGAGGCCATTCGTCTCGGCCACGACTACATTGGTACCGAGCATCTGCTGCTCGGCATGATTCGGGAGGCCGAAGGCACCGCCCTTGGTCTCCTGCGCAAGCTGGGGGTAAGCATTGATGAGCTGAAGTTCTCATTGGAGCAAGCCACCCGCAACACCGCTACCCAGGGCACCAGCATCACCGGCTCGATTCCGCTCACTAAGCAGACCGAGAAAGTGTTGAAAATAACCTACTTGGAGGCCAAAATCTTCAAATCCGAAATCATCGGAACCGAACACCTGCTGTTGTCCATCCTGCGGGACGAAGACAACATATCTTCCCAAATTCTCAGCAAATTCAACGTGAACTACGAAACTGTGCGCGACTCGCTGGATTACCACGGTAACGCCGGCGCGGCCCCGCAAAACCGCACGCCCGATACGGACGACGACGATAACGACAAACTCTTTGGCTCATCGGGCCCCGGCGGCCGCGGTGCCGGCACCGGTGCCGGCGCCAAAAAGCCCGGCGAAAAGTCGCGCACTCCGGTGCTCGACAACTTCGGCCGCGACCTCACCAAACTGGCGGAGGACGACAAGCTCGACCCCATCGTGGGCCGCGAAAAGGAAATTGAGCGCGTAGCTCAAATCCTGAGCCGCCGCAAAAAGAATAACCCCATCCTCATCGGTGAGCCCGGCGTGGGTAAAACGGCCATCGCCGAAGGCCTCGCCCTGCGCATCATCCAGAAGAAAGTAAGCCGTGTGCTCTTCAATAAGCGCGTAGTGACGCTGGACTTGGCTTCGCTGGTGGCTGGCACGAAATACCGTGGCCAGTTCGAAGAGCGCATGAAGGCCGTGATGAACGAGCTGGAGAAGTCGCCCGACGTGATTCTGTTCATTGATGAGCTACACACCATCGTGGGTGCTGGCGGCGCTTCGGGCTCGCTCGACGCTTCGAACATGTTCAAGCCAGCTTTGGCCCGCGGCGAGATTCAATGCATCGGCGCTACCACGCTGGACGAGTACCGTCAGTACATCGAGAAAGATGGCGCTTTGGCCCGTCGTTTCCAGATGGTGATGGTGGACCCCACCACGCCCGAGGAAACCATCGAAATCCTGCACAACATCAAGGACAAGTATCAGGACCACCACCACGTGCTCTATACTGATAAGGCCATTGAGCAGTGCGTGATGCTGTCGGACCGCTACATGTCTGACCGTTTCCTGCCGGACAAGGCCATTGACATTCTCGACGAGGCCGGTGCCCGCGTGCACATCAACAACATCGTGGTGCCCGAGGACATTCTCTCGCTTGAAGAGCAGATTGAGAACATCAAGGGCGAGAAAAACCGCGTGGTGAAATCGCAGAAATACGAGGAAGCCGCCAAGCTCCGCGACACCGAGAAAAAGCTGCTCGACCAACTCGAGAACGCGAAGAAGAGTTGGGAAGAGGAGACCAAGAAGAAGCGCTACACGGTGAAAGAGGAAAACGTGGCCGAGGTTATCGCCATGATGACCGGTATCCCCGTTTCGCGCGTGGCCCAGAACGAAAGCCAGAAACTCCTCAACATGAATGAGGAATTGCAAGGCAAAGTAATCGGCCAGGAAAAGGCCATCAAGCAGTTGGTGAAAGCCATTCAGCGCACCCGCGTTGGCTTGAAGGACCCTAAGAAGCCCATTGGTTCGTTCGTATTCCTCGGCCCGACGGGTGTGGGTAAGACGGAGCTGGCTAAGGTGCTCGCCACGTACCTCTTCGACAAAGAAGATGCCCTCGTTCGTGTTGACATGAGCGAGTACATGGAGAAATTCAGCGTATCGCGCCTAGTAGGCGCGCCTCCCGGCTACGTGGGCTACGAAGAAGGCGGCCAGTTGACGGAGAAAATCCGCCGCAAGCCGTACTCGGTAATCCTGCTCGACGAGATTGAGAAGGCGCACCCGGACGTATACAACCTGCTCCTGCAAGTGCTGGATGACGGCATTCTGACCGACGGCCTCGGCCGCAAGGTGGACTTCCGCAACACCATCATCATCATGACCTCGAACATCGGGGCGCGTGACCTGCAGGACTTCGGCGCCGGCATCGGCTTCGGCACGAAGGCCCGCCAGGAGAATATGGACGAGCTGACGAAGGGCACCATCACCAACGCTCTGAAGAAGACTTTCTCGCCCGAATTCCTCAACCGTTTGGATGACGTCATCGTCTTCAACTCGCTGGAGAAAAAGGACATCCACAAAATCATCGACATCAGCCTCAGCAAGCTCCTCTCGCGGGTGCAGGCCTTGGGCTACCGTGTCGAGCTGACGGAAGCCGCCAAGGACTTCGTGGCCGATAAAGGCTACGACCCCAAGTTTGGTGCCCGCCCGCTGAACCGTGCCATCCAGAAGTACATCGAAGACCCGATTGCCGAGGAAATCCTCAAGGCTCAGGTAGTACACGGCGACGTTATCACCGCCGACTACACCGAAGGCGCAGAGGAACTGACCTTCGCCGTGAGCAAGAGCGGCGAAGCCCAGACCCTCGCCAGCGACGAGCGCCCGGCCGAAACGCCGGAGGCCCCCGATACGGACGCGAAGAAGTAAGTCCTGACGCTTGCTTTAGCTTGTGATTATTGAAAAAGGCCGGCCCCTGAAAAGGAGCCGGCCTTTTTTGCTATCCACCTATTACCTTGCATCTTGATTTCAAGCGCTATTGTTGAAATTTTGGCAGCCTTACACCCTTCTTCATGAATTTTCTGCAAAAAGCAGCCCTCGCCGGGGCTGGCGCGGCCATTACCAGCGGCGCAATGGCACAGCCGGCTCCGGTGGCTCCTATTAAGCCCAAGGTGTTTACTGATTTCGGCATTACCCGCACCGATAACTACTACTGGCTGAACCAGCCTACCGACCCGGCCGTCATCAAATACCTAGAGGCAGAGAACGGCTACTACGACCAGCAAATGGCCGGGGCCAAGGAAAACCAGAAGAAGCTGGCCCAGGAAATCAAAAACCGCATCAAGCAGGAAGACGCCTCGGAGCCGTACCGCGACAACGGCTACTACTACTATTCGCGCTACGAGTTTGCGTCGGAATACCCGGTGTACTGCCGCAAGAAAGGCAGCGTCATCAACCCGGAGGAAATCCTGCTGAACGGCGATGAGATGGGCACCGGCCAAGCCTATTTCCAGATTGGCGACTGGGCCGTGAGCGACAACAACCAACTGCTGGCCTTCTCGGTGGATACCGTGAGCCGCCGCCTCTACACGTTGCGCTTCAAAAACCTCGCTACCGGCAAGAATTACCCCGAGCGGATTGCCAATACCGGCGGTGAAGTAGTGTGGGCCGCCGATAACAAGACGGTTTTCTACACCAAAAAGAACGTGACCACGCTCCTACCCTACCAGGTGTACCGGCACGTGTTGGGCACCGACCCCAAGACCGACGCGCTGGTGTATGAGGAACGCGACAACACGTTCAACGTGCACGTAAACCGTTCGAAATCCCGCAAATACATTGGCATTGAGTTGGTCAGCTCGTTGTCGTCGGAGTACCGCTACGTGGAAGCCAATGCGCCCACCGAGCAGCCCAAAGTATTTGCGCGCCGCGAGAAAGACCACCTTTACCAGGTGGAGCATCTAGGCGATAAATTCTATATCCGCACCAACTGGCAGGCCCCAAACTACCGCCTGATGACCACGCCCGTGGCCACCACCGGCAAAACCAACTGGACCGATGCCCTGACCCGCCACCCCGAAATCTTCCTCGACAATTTCGAGCTGTTCAAGGATTACATCGTGCTGAATGAGCGCAAGGGTGGCCTGCGCCAACTGCGCGTGGTGAGCATGAAGGATAAGCAGGAGCATTACCTGCAATTTGAAGAGCCGGCCTACACCGCTACCATCGGCGTGAACCGCGAGATGGACACGCCTGTACTGCGCTACAACTACACCTCGCTCACCACGCCGCCGTCCATTTTTGAGTACGACATGGGCACGCGCACCAGCACGCTGCTGAAGGAGCAGCCGGTGCTGGGCAACTACAACAAATTCGATTACGTGACGGAGCGCGTGTTCGTAAAATCGCGCGATAACAAGTTCATACCCATGTCCATCGTGTACAAGAAGGGCACGAAGCTGGACGGAAGCGCGCCGCTGCTACAATACGCCTACGGCTCCTACGGCTTCTCGCAGGACCCTACTTTCAGCGCCGCCCGGCTGAGCTTGCTGAACCGGGGCTTCGTATACGCGCTGTGCAACATCCGCGGCGGCCAGGAAATGGGGCGGCAGTGGTTCGAGGACGGTCGGATGCTGCACAAAATCAATAGTTTCAACGATTTTATCGACTGCTCCGAATACCTGACCAAGCCCCATGATGCCACCGTCGGCAGCGCCAAAGTCAAGCAGCAGTTTACCTCGCCCGCCACGCTTTTTGCGATGGGCGGCAGCGCCGGCGGCCTCCTCATGGGCGCGGTGCTGAACATGCGGCCGGACCTCTACAAAGGTGTTATCGCGGCCGTGCCATTCGTGGACGTGGTCACGACGATGTCGGACCCCAGCATCCCGCTCACTACCAGCGAGTACGACCAGTGGGGCAACCCTGCCGAGGAGGAGTATTTCAGGTACATGCTTTCCTATTCGCCCTACGACAACGTGAAGCGCCAGGCCTACCCGAATATCCTCGTTACCACGGGCCTGCACGACTCGCAGGTACAGTATTTCGAACCGGCCAAGTGGGTAGCCAAGCTGCGTGCCATGAAAACCGACAAGAACCTGCTGCTGCTGCACACCGACATGGCCGCCGGCCACGGCGGAGCTTCCGGCCGTTTCAAGTCGATTGACGACACGGCGCGGCAGTATGCATTTATGCTGATGTTGCTAGGCAAAAACCTGTAAGAAAGCGCTACGGCGCATTCCTGTTGCGCCGTAATCTACCCGTAACCTCTACCTTTGGCCTCCTATTCCCGCGCACCCATCCCACCCGCGCGCTAACCCCTACTCATGCCCGACCCGCACGCCCACGCCCACCTTTCCAAAACCGAACTGCTGGCCCGCAAAAACGAAGAAGCCCTCCTTGGGGGCGGCCAGGCCCGCATCGACGCTCAACATAAAAAAGGCAAGCTCACCGCCCGCGAACGGGTTGATTTGCTGATGGACGAAGGCTCGTTCGAGGAAATCGGCAAGTTTGTGATGCACCGCTCCAAGGACTTTGGCCTGGATAAGGAACACTACCTCGGCGATGGCGTGATAACGGGCTACGGCACCGTAAACGGCCGCCTGGTGTACGTTTTTTCGCAGGATTTCACGGTTTTCGGTGGCTCGCTGAGCGAAACGCACGCCGAGAAAATCGTAAAAATCATGGACCTGGCCATGAAAAACGGCGCCCCCGTAATTGGCCTGAACGACTCGGGCGGAGCCCGGATTCAGGAAGGCGTGGTCAGCCTCGGCGGCTACGCCGACATCTTCTATAAGAATACCCTGGCCTCGGGCGTGGTGCCGCAGCTATCGGCCATTATGGGCCCGTGCGCGGGCGGTGCGGTGTACTCGCCAGCCATCACCGACTTCATTTTGATGGTGGAGCACACGAGCTATATGTTCGTGACCGGCCCCAACGTGGTAAAAACTGTGACCCACGAGGAAGTAACCAGCGAGGAGCTGGGCGGAGCCAGCACCCACTCGGCCAAAAGCGGCGTCACGCATTTCTCGTGCGCCAATGAAGTGGTGGCCATTAACCACATCAAGCAGCTGCTGAGCTACATGCCCCAGAACTGCGAGGAAACTGCCCCAAATCAGCCCTACGAGGCCAGCGGCGACGAAAGCCGCCCTGCCCTCGACCGCATTGTCCCCGAAAATGCCAACCAGCCCTATGACATCCGCGAAGTAATTGAGGGCATTATCGATACGGACTCTTTCCTCGAAGTGCACCAAAACTTCGCCGAGAACATTGTGGTCGGCTTTGCGCGGCTGGCGGGCCGCAGCATCGGCATCGTGGGCAACCAGCCCGCCGTGCTGGCCGGCGTCCTCGACATCAACGCCAGCACCAAGGCAGCCCGTTTCGTACGCTTCTGCGATGCTTTCAACATTCCGCTGCTGGTGCTGGAAGACGTGCCCGGCTTCCTGCCCGGCACCGACCAGGAGTGGCGCGGCATCATCACCAACGGTGCCAAGCTGCTCTACGCTTTCTGCGAAGCCACCGTGCCGCGCATCACCGTCATCACTCGCAAAGCTTACGGCGGCGCTTACGATGTGATGAATTCCAAGCACATCGGGGCCGATATGAACTATGCCTGGCCCACGGCCGAAATCGCGGTGATGGGTGCCAAGGGCGCGGCCGAAATCATCTTCAAGCGCGAAATCGCCCAGGCTGCTGACCCAGAAGCCAAACTCCAAGAAAAGGTGGACGAGTACCAGGAGAAATTCGCCACGCCCTACCGCGCCGCCCACCGCGGCTTCGTGGATGAGGTGATTCTGCCCTCACAGACGCGCCAGAAGCTGATTCGCGCCTTCAAGATGCTGGAAAACAAAGTGGATACCATGCCACGTAAGAAGCATGGAAATATCCCGCTGTAAACCCGCTTGTCATTCCGAGCATCGCGAGGAATCTGAGCCATTCTAATTATTTTATTACCTCCGGTATCGCAGGTAGTCTATCTATCCAGACTCCTCACTGCGTTCGGAATGACAGTTCCATCATGCGTCCCGAATCCCTGACCTTTCTTCAGAACTATCTCAATAATCCCTCTCCTACCGGCTTCGAGAAAGAAGGCCAGCAGCTGTGGCTGGAATACATCAAGCCCTACATCGACGAGTATTTCGTGGATACCTATGGCACGGTGGTGGGCGTGATTAACCCCGAAGCGAAGTACAAAGTCGTTATCGAAGCCCACGCCGACGAGATTTCCTACTTCGTGAACTACATCACGAAGGAAGGCTACCTCTACCTGCGCCGCAACGGCGGTTCCGACCCACTGGTAGCTCCCAGCAAGCGCGTCAATATTTTTGGCGAAAAGGGCATCGTGAAGGGCATTTTTGGCTGGCCCGCTATTCATGTGCGCAAGGTGGAGCAGGACAAGGCGCCGACCATCGAAACCGTGTTTCTGGACTGCGGCGCGAGTAGTGCCGATGAGGTGGCCGAAATGGGCATCCACGTGGGCTCGGTGGTGACGTTTGAGGACGAGTTTACGGTGCTGAACGACAAGTTTTACGTGGGCCGCGCGCTCGATAACCGCGTGGGCGGCTTCATGATTGCCGAGGTGGCCCGCATGCTGAAGGAGAACAACAAGACGCTGCCCTTCGGCCTCTACATCGTGAATGCCGTGCAGGAAGAAATTGGCCTGCGTGGGGCCGAAATGGTGGCCCACCGCATCAACCCCGACGTGGCCATCATCACCGACGTGACGCACGACAGCCAGTCGCCGATGTACGAGAAAAAGACGGCCGGCGACATTTCCTGCGGCAAAGGCCCGGTCATTACCTACGGCCCGGCGGTGCAAAACAACCTGCGCGACCTCATCATCGACACGGCCAAGCTGGCGGATATTCCCTTCCAGCGCGCTGCCGCCACCCGCGCCACCGGCACCGATACCGATGCTTTCGCCTACTCTGGCTCGGGCGTGGCTTCGGCGCTGATTTCGCTGCCCCTCAAGTACATGCATACCACGGTAGAAACCGTGCACCGCGATGATGTGGAAAGCGTGACCCGCCTGATTTACGAGACGCTGCTGCGCATTGAGGACGGCCACGATTTCCGCTATTTTAAGTAAGCCTCTTCTCTATTTGTCATCCTGAGTGCAACGAAGGACCTTATCACGGCTGAGCAGCTTGCCTCACCGTCATAAGGTCCTTCGCCTTTGGCAGGCCGGCGTTTTCTCATGGAATTACCTCTTATTCCTTCCCTCCCACTCAATGTAACCGACCAGATGGGCCGGCGGGTGGCGGTGCCGTTTCCGCCGCAGCGCATTGTGTCACTGGTGCCGTCGCAAACGGAATTACTCTTTGATTTGGGACTAGGTGAAAAAGTGGTGGGCGTAACCAAATTCTGCCTTCACCCGGCGGAGGCACGCACAAAAGCCACGGTAATCGGCGGCACGAAGAATTTTGATTTCGATAAAATAGCGACGCTCAAACCCGATTTAATTATCGGGAATAAGGAAGAAAATTATCAGGATGGAATTGAGCAATTAGCCGCCAAATACCCGGTCTGGCTGAGCGACATCAGCAATTTACCGGAAGCGCTGGAGATGATTCGGCGCGTCGGTTTCATCGCCGGCGCGAAGGAAAGCGCCTCTGAGCTGGCTACTGAGATTGAAGCCTCTTTCGCTACTCTAGCAGCTGCTACTAATGAAGAAACACCCGTTTCGGCAGCTTACTTTATTTGGCGCAAACCTTACATGGTGGCCGCTACGGGCACTTTCATTGACGACATGCTGCGCCGGGCAGGCTTCGCCAATGCCTTCGCCGGACTAAGTCGTTACCCGGAAATCAGTGCTGCACAGTTGGCCACGGTGGCCCCGCAGCGCATCCTCCTCTCGTCGGAGCCCTACCCTTTTGCGGAAAAGCATTTCGCCGAATTTCAGCAAATCTGCCCAACGGCAAAAGTCGAAATCGTTGACGGCGAATTATTCAGCTGGTACGGCAGTCGCCTGCTGAAATCGGCGGCGTATTTCAGTCAGCTTCGCTAACGGCAAAACCGCTTTTTGCCAATTCCTTCCAGAATTGCGGGTAGGACTTTCGCACCACCGTGGGCGACTCGATGGTGAGCGGGCCACGCAGGGCCAGCGGCGCGAAGGCCATCGCCATGCGGTGGTCGTGGTAGGTGGCCACCGATTGATTATTGACAGAGAAACCCGTTGACTCGGCCCGGAAACGGCCTTCGCCCAAATCGCGCAGGTCGCCGCCGAACTTGGCCAGCTCGGTTTGCAGCGCCGCAATGCGGTCGGTTTCCTTGATGCGTAGGCTTTCGAGGCCGGTCATGTCCACCGGGCGGGCCAGGGCCGCCGCCACTACGGCCACGGTCTGGGCCAGGTCGGGGCAATCGGTGAAATCGAGGGTCTGGATTGCGGCCTGGGGCGCGAGGAGAACCTGGCGCAGGTGCACGCCATCGGGCAGGAAAGTGGTTTCTACCCCGAATTGCGTCATCATGCCGGCAATGGCCTGGTCGCCCTGCAACGACTCCTGGCGTAGGCCGGGCAGCGTGATTTCGGAACCGGCCGGAGCCAGCGCCACAAACGCATACCAATAGCTGGCCGCCGACCAGTCCGACTCAATCGTGTAATCGGTAGGCTGATAAGCACCGGGGCGCACCGACAGCACGTCGCCCTCGGCCGAATAGTTGGCGCCAAAGCGCTGCATCAGCGCCACCGTCATGTTGATGTAGGGGCGCGAGCCGATGTGGCCGGTGAGCGTGAGGCGCAGGCCGCCGGGCAGGCGCGGTCCCACCATCAGCAGGGCCGAGATGTACTGGCTGCTGATGTCGCCGCGCACGGCTAACTCGGTGGGCTTTGTCGTTTCATTGGCCGTGAAGCCGGCTATTTCCAGCGGCGGGTAGCCGTCGTTGTTCAGGTAGTTGATGCTGGCCCCGGCCTGTCGCAAAGCATCGACCAGCACCTTAATGGGCCGCTCCTGCATCCGGGCAGTGCCGGTGAGGCGGCCGCGCCAGTTCGTGACGGCCAGGTAGGCTGTGAGGAAGCGCATAACGGTGCCGGCATCTTCGGCGCTCAGTTCAGCGGTGCCGGGCGCGGCGGCCAGCAGGCGCATCATCAGCTGCGTATCGTTGGCATCGGAAAGGTTGCTGAGCGTGCCGCCGCCGGCCAGGGCTTGGAGGATAAGGGCGCGGTTGGCTTCGCTTTTGGAAGCCGGAAGTTGAGCGGTGCCGCGCAGCGGGCCGCCGGGCCAGGATAGGTGCATATGCTTGTAGCGCCCGCTTTCGCTTGCGCCGTAATGAAGGCGCTTTCACTGCAAGCGCATTAGAAATAAATTGTGTCGGGGCGCAAGCGAAAGCGGGCGCTACAGGCTAGGCTTGCAATCGGTGATAGTAGCGGAGCGATTCC
This sequence comes from Hymenobacter terrigena, assembly GCF_054776515.1. NCBI lineage: Bacteria > Pseudomonadati > Bacteroidota > Cytophagia > Cytophagales > Hymenobacteraceae > Hymenobacter > Hymenobacter terrigena. Next base: position 403,475 of record NZ_BAAHBU010000003.1, on the reverse strand, counting down.
GCGATTTCGGCTACCGTTACAGGCTGGTCATACACGCCGTGGCCGATGCCGCTGAGCAGCGTACACTTAATGGTAGCACCCGCATTTTTCTTATCCTGGAGCGCAAATTCGGCGATGGCGTTGGTTTCCAGTGTCACAAAATCCAGCTTAGTGAACACCGAAAACACGAAGGTTTCGATTTTGTCCAGTTCCTGCGCGCTCATCAGGCCGTGCTGCACCGAGAGCCAGCTTTCGCAGACGATGCCGGCGGCCACGGCTTCGCCGTGCAGGGCTTCGCGGCCGGGCTGGGTGAGCAGGTAGCTTTCGAGGGCGTGGCCCACGGTGTGGCCGAAGTTGAGCAGCTTGCGCGGGCCGGCTTCGAGCGGGTCCTCGGCCACGATGCGCTGCTTGAGGGCGACTGATTCGCGAATGATGCTGGTCCAGTCGTCCGTCAGCCAGCCCAGGCGGCGGTTGGTATTAAAGGCTTCGGCGTCGGCAATGAGCCAGTGCTTGACAACTTCGGCGTAGCCCGATTTAAGTTGGCGCGGGTCGAGCGTTTCGAGAAACTTCGGCTCAATAAATACCCCGGCCGGCTCCTGAAACACGCCCAACTGGTTTTTATAACCCTGAAAATCGACGCCTGTTTTGCCGCCCACGCTGGCGTCTACCTGCGCCAATAATGTGGTGGGCACCTGCGCAAATCGGATTCCGCGCTTGTAGAGCGCGGCCGCAAAACCGCCCAAATCCGTAATCACGCCGCCGCCCAGGTTCACGAGCACGGCGTGGCGGTCGGCGCGCTGCTCGGTGAGTTCGCACCACACGGTGTCGCAGCTAGCCAGCGTTTTATATTCTTCGCCGGCGGGTATTTCGATGAGCTTATAGTCGGCCGGCAGGTGGTGTTCGAGCAGCGGCAGGCAGAGGCGGGCCGTGTTGCTGTCGGCCAGCACAAACACGCGGCTCACGGCGGGGCGGTGCAGCAGTTCGGCCAGGGCGGGCAGGGCCTGCGGGCCAATGATGACGGAATTATCCATGGGGCAAAAGTCGGTACAAAAAATTGCGGGGCGGCTACGGCCCGTGCAACTCTGGCGGCTACCGGCCGGTCAAGCCAATATCAGCGGGGTACTTTCTTTTCCACCTTGTTCCGTTTCACCATGCGCTTCGTTACTTCTGTTCTCGTTCCGCTGCTATTGGTTGGCTTGGGCGCCTGCCACAAAGAGGAGCTTTCGCCCAAGGAAAATCCGACGGCTTCGGCCGAGGAGGCTTCGCAATCCCTGCTCGTTGGCCGGTGGGAACTGGTGGCCAGCAGCGGAGGAATTGCCGGTGGCCGGCCGACCCCGCCCACAAACAGGAGATTGTTTTCAGGCCCGCTGGCCAGGCGCAATTACTGCTGAATGGCACCGTAACCAGCACCGTAACCAGCACCGTAACCAGCACCGTGCACTATGCGCTGAGCACCGCGCCCGTCATCACGGGCGGCAATGGCGTGCTCATCACCCTCACGCCAACCGCAGATTTTAGCGGCACCGCCATATATCAGCTCAGCGGTACGGACCTCGTCCTAAGCCAGAATATGTACGACGGATTCAGCTTCCATTTCGTCCGCCGCTAGTCATTCGATTTTTTCAACAGGTCACCTGCGTTCCACGTCGCTCTATTATGAAACGTCTCGCCTTCTTTTTGCTGGTGATAAGCCCCAGCTTCAGCAGCTGCAAAAAAGACTCCGACCCTCAGGCCGATGCCGGGCTTATCGGCACCTGGCGCCTGGTGGGCCGCCAGTGCTATTGCGTCGCCACGCCCTTGCCCAATGAAACGCTGACATTTACCGCTACCACGTTTTCTTTCAATCGTTTCGGCCCTCAACCAGTGCCGGCCCCGGGCCTTTTTACGAATGGCACCTATCAGCCCGCCGCCGTAACACTGTGCGGCCTTCCTAACGCAAGCGCGGGCCTGCGCTTCACCGATGCGGTGGCCAATATCGGGCCGCGCGATGCCCAATTCAAGCTGCAAGCCGATACGCTGGTGCTGGACTACGGCAGTCCCTGCGATGCTCCGCGCGACACCTACGTGCGCGCCCAGCCGTAGCCTGAGCCCCCTATAGCCCCGGCCCGAGGTGCGCAACACCGTCCACTTGCGGGCGGCCGTTGAGCACCTCCGTCTGCTTGCGGATGCTTTCAAGGTGAATGAGCTTGTACAGCTCCGCCACGAATTTGTCGTTCACGTTCAGCTTGCCGGCCCAATCGGTGCGGGTGCGGAAGATTTCCTGCCAGCGGTCGAATTGCAGGATTTTCACGTTGTTTTCCTTCTTGTATTCGGCCAACTCCTCCACCAGGGCCATGCGGCGGGCCAGGGCTTCCACAATTTCGCGGTCGGCCACGTCCATTTTCTGGCGCAGCTCCTCGGCTTTATTCAGGTAATCAGCGTTGTTGCTGGAGCGGTAGCGGTATTTTAATTCATTCAGAATTTCGCCCAGGCGCTGGGGCGTCACCTGTTGCTCGGCGTCGCTTAGGGCATTGTCGGGGTCGGGGTGAGTTTCGATGATGAGGCCATCGTAGTCCAAATCGAGGGCCTTTTGGGCGATGGGCAGCAGCAAATCGCGCCGCCCGCCAATGTGGCTGGGGTCGCAGATGAGCGGGATGTGCGGAAACCGTGTTTTCAGCTCAATGGGCAAAATCCAGGTGGGCGCGTTGCGGTAGCGACTGGGCGCAAACGTGCTGAATCCCCGATGAATAGCCGCTAAGTCCCTGATTCCGGCCCGTTCCATGCGCTCCAGCGCGCCGGCCCAGAGGGCCACGTCGGGGTTCACGGGGTTTTTCACCATCACGGGCACGCCGGTGCCGGCCAGGGCATCGGCCAGTTCCTGCACTGCGAAGGGGTTGACGGTGGTGCGCGCCCCAATCCATAAAACGTCGATGCCGTGCTGAAGGGCTTCTTCTACGTGGCGCGGCGTGGCTACTTCAATGGCCGTCGGGATGCCGGTTTCGGCCTTCACGCGCTGCAGCCAGGGCAGCGCCACCGCCCCCATCCCCTCAAATGAGCCCGGCCGGGTGCGCGGCTTCCAGATGCCGGCCCGGAACAAATCAATCTTCCCCAACGCTTTCAGGCCGTGGGCGGTGGCCATCACCTGCTCTTCGGTTTCGGCCGAGCACGGCCCGGCAATCAATAACGGTTGGCCTTTCTGGGCCAGCAAGCGGGTGAAATACGTATCGGTATCAGGTAACATTCTGCGAAAGGGACAAATAATAACCAGCAGCCAATCAGCCGCCGAAAAGCCCGGCAAACGTAACTCGTTTCCCCGAAACGTTGTTTAGTTTCTACCTTCGCGCCCCGTTCCCACCCTGCCCAATTCCCACGCTTATAAGTTGCAGCTTATGTCCATTGCCCCCCCCACCCAAGCCCCGCCCGTTTCCTTCGAAGACACCCGCGTGGCCTTCGCGTCCAAGTCTGATGCCCAGCTGCGCAAGGTGTACGCCCTGTTTGCGGCCATGAACAACGGCAGGCTTGTAAAAACCGGCAGCGGCCTCATGAAAGCAGCTTTGAAGTGGCACCTGCCCGGCACCAAGTTCCTCATCAAGCACAGCATTTTTGAGCAGTTCTGCGGTGGCGAAACCATTGAAGAATGCCGCCCCGTGACCGCTGAGCTGGGCAAATACAACATCGGCACCATCCTCGACTACTCGGTGGAAGGCGAAGGCAGCGACCAGAGCTACGACCGCACCCGCGACGAAATTCTGGCCACCATCGACGAGGCCCACCGCTCCAGCCACATCCCTTTTTCGGTGTTCAAAGTAACGGGTGTGGCCAATGTGGCTATTCTCGAAAAAATCCAGGCCGGCCAGCTCCTCACCCCTGCCGAGGAAACCGCCCACGCCCGCGCCGTGGCCCGCGTGGAAGCCCTATGCGCCCGCGCCCATCAGCACGGTGTACGCCTGTTTGTCGATGCCGAGGAAAGCTGGTTTCAGCACACCATCGACCTGCTGACTTACGACATGATGGCCAAGTACAACCGCGAGAAGGCCATTGTGTGGAATACGTACCAGCTCTACCGGCGCGACCGCCTCGAAGCGCTGCAGGCCGCCCACGACCACGCCGCCGAGGCCGGCTACTACATGGGCGCCAAGCTGGTGCGCGGGGCCTATATGGAAAAAGAAGCCCGCGTGGCCAAACAGCGCGGCTACCAGAACCCCATCAACCCCACCAAGCAGGCCACCGACGACCTCTACGACGAGGCCCTGCGCTACTGCATCGACCACATCGACCGCATCAGCATCTGCGCCGGCACGCACAACGAGGCCAGCTCGCTACTGCTCACCCAGCTCATGCAGCAGGCAAACATTGCTCCCAACGACCCGCGTGTGTGGTTTGCCCAGCTATATGGCATGAGCGATAACCTCACCTACAACCTCGCCAACGCCGGCTACAACACCGCCAAGTACCTGCCCTACGGCCCCGTGGCCGCCGTGATGCCCTACCTGCTGCGCCGCGCCGACGAAAATACGGCCATTGCCGGCCAAAGCAGCCGTGAATTTTTGCTCATCCAAAAAGAAATTCGCCGCCGTCAGGGGCAATAATTATGTACGAGCCAAGCCATTATTTTACACCCAAAACGGCATTGAAATGGCGCTGGTCCGGCATTCTGCCGGCTCGAAATAAAATTTAGGAACGATTGTGGTTAGGGACGAAGCCGCAGGGCCGAAAATTACTGGTGACGCCGCAGCCAAGAGGTTGCGTTCGGTAGTTAAAAATCACTAATTTTCAGCCCCCAAAACGGTTTTTTGTTCACTTGTAACCCTGCCATGATTGGTCGCATCCGCACGTATTTGATTCGCTATTCCCGGCTGCAAACCGGTACCGTGAGCTACCTCACGCTGGTGCAGGAAGCCGAATTGGGGCTTAATTTGGAGATTTCACACGAAAAATCCCGGCTCAATGAAATGCTGGCCGAAATCTCCACCACTGAGTACGAAGCCGGCCGCCCGCCCCTGAGCGCACTGGTGAAAGTACAGGGCTCGAAAGGCCAGGGCGACAACTTTTACAAGCTCTGCGAGAAGATGGGAATGGGCGAATGGCGCAGCCTCAAACAGGACGAGGATTTCCTAAAAAACCTTATCCGCGAATGCCGGGCCTTTTGGCGAGACGAGGAAAATTTTCAGAAATTTTCCTAAGTTTCTTTAAAAAGAATTTATGCGACAGCGCGTTCACCGTGAGCAACTTGCCAGGTGAATGCGCTGTTTTTTATTTAGTGCTAGTAGTATAGAAAGCAGAAGGAATAGAATTCGGGCCTATCGTAACCCCTGCGAACGTGGCCCCGTTGAAGGGACATATTCCAGCCGCTATGACTGGATTTTCACTCTCATTTTCCCTTCCCATGAATACCAACGATTCGAACAACCCGCAAAACACTGGCACCGGCGCAGGCTCTAACTACGGCACCCAAAACACGGGTACCGGCATGGGCAACAGCACTGGCCTCAGCAACGAAGGCACTTCTTACAATGCGGGCACCGGTTCTACTTCGGGCACGGGCGTTTCTTCTTCTTCGGGAGCCAGTGTCTCCAACAACGTTGACGGCGATGATTTCAGCGCCACTGCTAAAGGTGCTGCTGTAGCCGGCACTGCCGGGGCCGTAGTAGGCCGCGCCATCGATGGCGTGCAGAACACGGCCGACAGCGCCGCCCACGCCGTGACTGGCGAGCCTTACCGCGATGGCAGCACGATGAGCGGCATGTTCCGCGACCGGAGCAGCGCCGAGAAAGCCTACAGTGCCCTGCATTCGCGCGGCTACGGCAAAGACGATGTGAATCTGCTCATGTCGGACGAAACCCGCAAAACTCACTTTGGTGACGACACCGCGCATTCCGACCTCGGCGATAAGGCCATGGAAGGTGCCGGCGTAGGCTCGGCCATTGGTGGCACGGCTGGTGCTATCATCGGTGCCATTGCCGCCATCGGTACTTCGGTAGCCCTGCCCGGCCTGGGCCTGATTATTGCCGGCCCGCTGGCCGCTGCCTTGGCTGGCGCTGGCGCCGGTGGCCTCACGGGTGGCCTGGTAGGCGCCCTGGTAGGCTCGGGCATCCCCGAGGAGCACGCTGCTGAGTACGAAAGCGGCATCAAGAACGGCGGTATCGTGATGGGCGTGAAGCCCCGCAACGCCGAGGATGCCAAGTACTTCGAAGAGGAGTTCCGCCGCAACAACGGCGACAAGATTTACAATTACTAGTCTCGTCACAGGTTCCGGCCTGTTAGTCATCAAAAAAGCCTTTCCCGTCTGGGAAAGGCTTTTTTATTGCAACCTTCGGTTAGTTTAGACAGTTTGTAGACTAATAGTTGCTCATCGGCAGCCATTTACAGACCCGGGCACTTATTTCCCCCGCATAGGCGTTTTTGCGGCAGGGATTGAGGGCTCGCGTTGCCTGGCAGTCTCCGTATATTTGATTTTCATACCGTTTTTTCTTTTTGCAGATGTCATTTCCCCGCTTGAAGGTCGGGCTGTACGCTTTTTTGGTGGCAGCTGTGTTTGTTCTGGCTTCGTACCGGTTGTTCCGCCGGGCCGACTCGGCGGCACCGAGTAAGGACCAGGTGCTGATTGGCACCATGTTGCAGGGCTTATCGGCGGCCCATTACCAGCCCGAAAAAGTGGACGACGCCTTTTCCAAACGCGTGTTCGACCTGTACCTCAAGCACCTCGACTACCGCAAGCAGTTCTTGCTGGCCAGCGATGTGGACCAGTTGCGCCGCTACCAGACGCAGATTGACGACGAGGTGAAAAACGGCACGCACGAGTTCCTCGACCTCAGCACCAAGCTGATGGCCGAGCGCACCAAGGAAATGCAGAGCTTATACCGCGAGATTCTGGCCAAGCCGTTTGACTTCACGGTGGACGAAACCTTCCAGACCGATTTCGAGAAAGCCCCCTTCCCCGCCGACAAGGCAGCCCAGCGCGAGTTGTGGCGCAAGCTGCTGAAGTACGAAACCTTGAGCCGCGTTTCGGAAATGATGGAGGCCCAGGACAAGGCCAAGCAAGCCCAGCCCAGCGGCGCCACCGCCGCGCCCGCTGCTGCCGACGCCTCGGCTCCTACTGCCGCCGAGCCCGTGCGCACGCCCGCCCAGATGGAAGCCGAAGCCCGCAAGCGCGTGCTGAAGTATTACGACGACCAGTTCGACGAACTCAACGACGTTGATGCCAATGAGCGGCTGGCGACCTTCGCTAATACCATCGCCAATACCTACGACCCGCACACCGAGTACTTTGCTCCCAAAGCCAAGGAAGATTTCGACTACGAAATGACCGGCCGCTTTGAAGGCATTGGCGCTACACTACGCGAGAAGGACGGCCTGATTTATATCGAGGAAATCATGCCGGGTTCGGCATCTGCTCGTCAGGGCGATTTGAAAAAGGGCGACGCTATTCTGCGCGTGGCGCAGGGCGCGGCCGAACCGGTAAGCATTGAGGGCTGGCACACGACCAAAGCCGTGACCTTGATTCGGGGCAAAAAAGGCTCGGAAGTACGCCTGACGGTGAAAAAGCCCGACGGCAGCACCAAGATTATTCCGATTATCCGCGACATCGTGGTGGTGGAAGACAAGTATGCGCAGTCGTCGATTATTACGGACAAAGGCCAGAAAATTGGCTACCTGCGCCTGCCCGGCTTCTATGCCGACTTCAACGACAACGGCGGCCGTAGCTCATCGGATGACGTGAAGAAGGAACTGGCCAAGCTGAACGCTGAAGGCGTGAAAGGCATCGTAATGGACCTGCGCTTCAACGGTGGCGGCTCATTGAGCGACGCGGTTTCGATGGCTGGCCTGTTTATGCCCAGCGGCCCCATGGTGCAGGTGCGTGATGGCCAGGGCCACACCCAAGTCCTGACCGACAACGACCCCCGCGTGCAGTACAGCGGTCCGCTGGTATTGCTGGTGAACAAGTACAGCGCCTCGGCTTCCGAGATTCTGGCTGCTGCTATTCAGGACTACCACCGCGGCGTGATTATGGGCTCGACCAGCACGTACGGCAAGGGCACGGTGCAGCGCATCTTCGACCTTGATGAGGCTTTGCCTTCGGAGTTGAACAACGTGAAGCCCATTGGCTCGCTCAAACTCACGACCCAGAAATTCTACCGCGTGAACGGCGGCTCAACCCAGTTCAAAGGTGTGGCCTCCGACATCGTGGTACCGGACTTGTATTCGTACCTCGATGAAGGTGAGAAGGAATCGGACTACCCCTTGAAATGGGACGAAATTCAGCCCGCCCGCTACCGCACCTGGGACGCTGCGCCGTCGCTCGACAAGCTCCGCGCCAGCAGCAAAGCCCGCATAGCCACCAACCCTAGCTTTAAGGTGATGGATGAGATGGTGAAGAGCATGCGCAAGCGCAAGGACGAAACCACGGTTTCGCTTAAGCTAAGCGCCTACCGCGCCGAGCAGCAGGAGTCGAAAGCCATTTCGGACCGTTACGAGGCCGCCCAAAAAACCAACACCGCTCTGGCTTTCTCACCGCTGACCGCCGATGTACGTGCCGTGGGCGGTGATACGGTGAAGGTGAACCGGGCCGCCCGCTTTACCAAGAGCCTGAAGAAGGACATTACCATCGGCGAAGCCGTAGCGGTGATTCAGGACGAGATAAAATAGTTTCTGCTAATGAAACTGCTCTTCCGCTTCTAACAGTAGGATTGCAATTGAAAAGCCCCCGCTTCAGTCGAAGCGGGGGCTTTTTTTGGACCTTGTAGCAGCTGGTCAACCCTATTAGTAAATCACCTATAAAACCCGCGTCCGTCAAACCTAACTATTCAACTATAACCAACTGATTATCAATACTTATTTCTTTAGTAAAATTTGTCAAAAAAATTAGCAATAAGGCAACTAAAAACCTGCCGATTGCTGTTTACCTGGCATGACTACTCAAGAGGAAACCCGCATCATCCCGCTCAACCCGTCGGTAGCTGCTATCGCCGATGAGCAACAGCAGAAGCTAGCTGATGAAACCTGGCGCAAATCCATCCCAGCGCAGGTTTTCCTCAACTACTTCTTCGCTATCAACTATCATATTCAGGAAAACGACGACGCCCTCGGGGGCTTGCAAACCCTGCCGTTTTTCCGCAGTCACTCGGCCGAGCTGAACGACGCCGACGTGGCGGCGCTTACCAAGATGCTGCACACCAGCTGGAGCACCGAGTACGCGCTGCGCGCCACGGCCGAGCTCGGCGACGAGAACTTCCTGCGCAATGCCCTGCACTGGACGTTCCCGCAGGCGTACCACGCCATTTGGTCGGGCTTGCAGGCATTTTTGTATACCACCGGCGTTCGCTCGAACAACGGCCAGCTGATGCGCCGCGAAGTAGGCCGCCTGGTGGTGAAGAATGCCTACCCGCGCCCGGTGTCGTTCTACGCGGCCGGCGCTTATGGCGACTTCAGCATTCACCGCTTGCCGCTGGCGGGCTATAAGGCCGGGCTGCACATTGCCAGCAAAGAGATTGACGCCCAGGCTCAAGTGGGCCAGTTCCTGCGCACTACGCGCAAGATGAAGGCGCAGTGGACCCGCGCGCAAGTGCAGGCCAACCCCAACACCGCCATTCGCAGCCAGAAAACCGGTCGCCCGTTGGATAAGTGGACGGCTTCGCACTGGCAGCAGATTACCTGGCGCTTGGGCTATACTACTATTTTCGACTTGCTGGGCCGCCTGCGCATTTCGCAAACCAGCCGCGAGATTGAGCGCTACGTGGAGGCCGATATTGACTTCCGCCTCTTCCACGCCTCGCTGCTCAACATTGTGAGCTACCTCAACGGCGTGCACGAAACCTACGTGGCCAAGGCTCTGGGCCTGGAACGCTACCGCCAGCTGGTGGCCGAGCTGCCGCTGCATTTGCAGGCTGGCTTTGTGCAGGAGCGGTTGCGCACCCGCGTCGAGCCAGTGCTGGCCCCCACGCCACCGAGTGCTCCGGCCCTCAACGCCGAGGCTCCGCAGTACCGCATGGCTGCCTAATCGCGACCACGGATTTTTCCGATTATTGGGATTTTGTGAATAGAAAGCCGCTCCGGTTTCGGAGCGGCTTTTTTCATACCGTACTTTTGTAGTTCACTTTTTACTTACCGCGCCGCACTTGCGTTGGCAAGCTGACTGATTCGCAGATTAAATCGTCCACAAAATCCGTGGAATCCGAGCAATCTGAAGGTCGGCGCAGCCAATCCGTGGTTCAGATTATTTATGCAACACCTCAGCGAACAAGAAATCCTGCGCCGTCAGAAACTCGAAGAACTGGAAAAGCTGGGCATTGAAGCGTACCCGTCGGCTCTGGTGGACGTGACGTTTTACGCCAAGGAAATTCACGACAACTACCACCCCGAACTGAATAACTTCCAGGACGTGACGCTGGCCGGGCGGCTGATGTCGTCGCGGGTGATGGGCAAAGCCTCGTTCGCCGAGCTGATGGATACCACGGGCCGCATTCAGCTCTACATCAACCGGGACGAAATCTGCCCCGGCGAGGACAAGACGCTGTACAACGTGGTGTTCAAGAAGCTGCTCGATTTGGGCGACTTTATCAGCGTGAAAGGCCACGTATTCAAGACGCAGGTGGGCGAAACTTCGGTGCACGTCACGGAGCTAAAACTGCTTTCGAAAGCCCTGCGCCCGCTGCCCGTAGTGAAAACGCACAAAGACGAAGCCACCGGCGAGGTAACCACTTACGACGCCTTCACCGACCCCGAGCAGCGCTACCGCCAGCGCTACGTGGACCTGGCCGTGAACCCGCAGGTGCGCGACACCTTCATCAAACGCACGCAGCTGGTGCAGTCGATGCGCAATTTCTTGAACGACAAGGGCTACCTGGAGGTAGAAACCCCGATTCTGCAGCCGCTGTACGGCGGGGCCGCAGCACGGCCCTTCACCACGCACCACAACACGCTGGACATGACGCTGTACCTGCGCATTGCCAACGAGCTGTACCTCAAGCGTCTAATTGTGGGCGGGTTTGATGGCGTGTACGAGTTCAGCAAGGACTTCCGCAACGAAGGCATGTCGCGCTTCCACAACCCCGAGTTCACCCAGATGGAGCTCTACGTGGCCTACAAGGACTACGCCTGGATGATGGACCTGGTGGAGGAAATGGTGGAGCGCGTGGCGCTGGCCCTGCACGGCAAAACCGAAGTGCAGGTGGGCAAAAACGTCATCAACTTCCAGCGGCCGTGGCAGCGCTACACCATGTTTGAGGCCATTGAGAAGTATACCGGCAAAGCCATCAGTGAGATGGACGAAGAGGCCCTGCGCGCCACCGCCCAGGAGCTGAACGTGCACGTGGACCCCAGCATGGGCAAGTCTAAACTCATCGATGAGATTTTTGGGGAGCACGTGGAGCCCAAGCTCATTCAGCCCACGTTCATCACGGATTACCCGGTGGAAATGTCGCCGCTGGCTAAGAAGCACCGCGACCGGCCCGGCCTGGTGGAGCGTTTTGAGGCCGTGTGCAACGGCAAGGAAATCTGCAACGCTTTCTCGGAGCTCAACGACCCCATCGACCAGCGTCAGCGCTTCGAGGACCAGCTGGAACTGGGCAAGCGCGGCGACTCCGAGGCCATGGTGCTCGACGAGGACTTCCTGCGCGCCATAGAATACGGCATGCCGCCCACGGCTGGCCTGGGTATCGGCATCGACCGCCTGAGCATGATTATGACCAACTCGCCCTCGATTCAGGACGTGCTGTTTTTCCCGCAGATGAAGCCGGAAAACGTGCAGAAAGAAAAGCACGAGGAGAAGTAAGCCCGAAACGGCCTAAAATCGGAAAAGCCCCGCACGAAATGTCGTGCGGGGCTTTTCTTTTACAACCTCCCTACCCTTCAAACCGCTTTTCTTGACAGAAATTTGCGATGGAACGTCTGATTTTACTACCGGATTGTTTAACCAATTCCGATAGAAGCTCTTACGGCCGGCAATTTTACTGACAATATTTTCGGCCTTCTTTCAAGGCGATTGTAAGGAGTTTTACGCAATGTAGCGCACTGGGTTACAGCAACGGAGAGAAAATTTTCGGCGGCAGCTACTACATGTTGGGTTGATGGCGGGTATCGTCGCCAAAACCGTCGTAATCGGGGTTATCCTCATTGTGGGTGTGGGCCGTGGAGGGTGTGCCGGTGCCGAGGCCTTGCAGGAGGCGGTCGGCGGCTTCCTTGTCTTCGCTCACGGCAGCGTCGGGGTTGGTGTGGCCCGGGGCGGCCTGGCCCTGCACTTTGGCCAGGGTATCGGTGGCCAGCTTGCTCAGGTCGCCGGCCCATTTAGCGGCCGACTTCCGCAGGTTGGAGCGGGTATCGTCGCCGGTTTCGGGGGCCAGCAGCAAGCCGGCCACAATGCCGGCAGTAGCGCCGGCGATGAGCGAGAAAATGACTTTGCCTTTATCGTCTTTCATGGGTTTGCAGGAAAATGGAAGAATTTGATTATTCGCTAACGGGAAAGCGGCCCGGCTGGTTGGGGCCACAAAAAAGCCCCGCACCTTGCGGCGCGGGGCTTTAAATAATCTAGCTGAAAGCCAGATTACATGTCATTCAGCATTTTCGTGATTTCGGCTTTGCCTTTGCCGAGCTTGTCCTGCAGTTTGCCAACCAGCTCGTCGCCTTTGCCTTCGGCATAGGTCAGGTCCTCATCGGTGAGCTGGGCGTACTGCTGCTTCAGCTTGCCTTTGATGTCGTCCCAGTTGCCTTTGATTTTCAGGCTGCTGCCGGGCAGGGTCACGCCCATGTCTTCCAGCTTGCCGGCATATTCTTTGAATTTAGCTTCGAGGTCGGAACCCAGCTTGGTGGCTTGCTCGCCGAGCTGGCCACTGTATTTGGAGGCCACGCCTTTCCAGTTTTCGCGGGTGGCCGAACCTTTATCGGGAGCCAGCAGCATGCCTGCAATAATGCCAGCACCGGCACCGGCGAGAGCAGCTAAAAGGATTTTACCAGCGTTGTTATCTTCTTCGTGGTACGACATGGTGTAAGGTAATGAAGGGTGAATGGGGTTGAAAGTTCGAGTAGAGCAGTGCGGGGCCGCATTTGAAACCAGTGGTTCAGTTTGCGGCGGCATTTGGTTCTGGCTGACTATACGAAAGGCTCCGCTAGGGGTTGAGCTTGGCGGCAAATTTTCCTGCGGACATCCGGATTCCTCGATATCTGGGTTTACGGGACGGCCTAAATCCCGGGAGGCGCTGTAGCTTCGCCCCTCTCCTACTTTCTGGCACCATGAAAAAGTATTGGATTTGGGGTGTGGGCCTGCTGCTGAGCGCGGCTTCCTGCCAGCGCCACGCCGTGCCCACGGCCACCACCGCCGACTGCATCGATTCAAGTAAAATCAATCCGCAGGGCATTTGCACCATGGAATACAAGCCCGTGTGCGGCTGCGACGGCAAGACCTACGCCAACCTGTGCGCGGCCACCAACGCGGGCGTGCGAACCACCACGCCCGGCCCCTGCCCCACGGCCCCGGCCAAGTAACTACGCCCGTTGATGTCCGCCAAAGCCCGCTACCACGATTTCTGCCGCACCGCGCCCGATGTGCCGGTGTTCAGCCAGCCGTGGTACCTGGATGCCTGCGCCGAGGGTGGCACCTGGGAGGTAGTGCTGGCCGAGGAAAAAGGCCGCGTGGTAGCGGCATTGCCTTATTTTTTCAAGCAGAAAGGCCCGTTTCGGTACGTCACGATGCCGCCCTTCGTGAAATGGCTTGGCCCGTATGTACTACCCGAGTTTCGGGGCCGGCTGCCGAAGGAGCACGAGTTGCTGAAGTTGCTGATAGCGCAACTGCCGGATTTTGCAGCTTTCAAGCAGAACTTTTACCCGACGGTTACCAACTGGCTGCCATTTTACTGGGAACAGTATAAACAGACGACTTTTTACACCTACCGCCTGCACCAGCTGCGCGATTTGCCGCGAGTAGAAGCAGGCCTGGGTACCGGCATTCGGCGCGACATTCGATTGGCCCGCCAGAAAGTGCGCGTGGTGCACGACTTGCCGCTGGATGAATTCTACCGCGTCAATCTGCTCAGCTTCACCCGCCAAGGCTTGCCGGCGCCGTATTCGGCCGCGCAGTTCCGGCGGCTCGATGCGGCCCTGGCGGCGGCTGAGGCCCGGCAGCTTTTTTTTGCCGTGGATGAGCAGGGCCGGGTGCATTCGGTGGCGTATTTGATTTGGGATGCCACCACGGCCTACTTCCTGCTGGCCGGCGACGACCCGGCCCTGCGAGCCAGCGGCGCGGGCGTGCTGCTGGCCTGGGAGTGCATGCGCTACGCCAGCGAGGTACTGAAACTGGACTGCTTCGATTTTGAAGGCAGTATGCTGCCGGGCGTGGAGCGGATTCGCGTGCGCTTCGGCGCGGTGCAGACGCCGTACTTCTTTGTCTGGAAATACAATTCGCGGCTTTTTGAGTTGCTGGAGAAGCTGAAGCCGTAGGAGTAAGCTCAATTTGATATGATACTGAACGGTCGTGCTGAGCACCGCCTTTTTCTTGTTTACCAACCTCTTCAACACCCCAAAATGTCCGAAAAACGCTATATCCTCAACCCCGCTCCTTTTGTAGTGCCCACCACCGATGGCAAGCTCATTGAAGAGCACGTGGGTGGGGCCAGCACCGGTACCTCGGCCTACAGCCTGGCCCACATGGTGGCCCCGCCGCACTGGAGCGAGCCCCACCAAACGCCTGCGTTCGATGAAATCACCATCGTAGTGCGCGGCCGGAAGCGGTTTGAAATCGATGGCGACGTGGTGGAGTTGCAGGCCGGGCAGGCCCTGTTGATTAAGGGCGGCGCGCGGGTGCGCTACTCCAATCCGTTTGATGCGGAGTGCGAATACTGGTCGATTTGCGTGCCGGCATTCAGCCCCGATACCGTGCACCGCGAAGAAGAATAAAGCGGCTTCGAAACCCATATATTCAGCCTCATGGACCAGCGCATCATCAATCTTTTCGACGAGTACACCCACGCCCCGCTCACCCGCAAGGAATTTATGGACCGGCTGATAAAGCTGGCGGGCAGCACGGCACTGGCCCTCACGGCCCTTTCGGTGCTGGAGCCGGGCTACGCGGCGGCGGCCACCATTGCGCCGGAGGCCGGTGACTTGGAAGCCGAAGAAGTGACCTGGATTGGCGATGGCAGCCCCGTGCGTGGCTACCTGGTGCACCCCAAAGGCCGCCAGAAGCGCGGCGCGGTGGTCGTCATCCACGAAAACCGGGGCCTGACGCCGCACATCAAGGACGTGACGCGGCGCGTGGCCCAGGCCGGCTACCTGGCTCTGGGCGTGGATGCGTTGTCGGTAGCGGGCGGCACGCCGGCCGACGAGGACAAGGGCCGTGAGCTCATCGGCCAGCTCGACCCGGTGAAAAACCTCAACAACTATCTCAAAGCGCTGGAATACCTGCGCGCCCGGCCTGATTGCAACGGTCGCACCGGCGCGGTGGGCTTCTGCTGGGGCGGCGGCCTGGCCAACCAGCTGGCCGTGCACGACCCCAGGCTGAACGTCGCCGTGGCCTACTACGGCCTGCAGCCCAAAGCCGAAGACGTGCCCCAAATAAAAGCGGCCGTGATGCTGCACTACGGCGGCTTAGACCAGCGCATCAACGCCGGCATTCCGGCCTACGAAGCGGCGCTGAAAGCGGCCGGCACCAAGTACGAGCTCTACGTGTACGAGGGCGTGAACCACGCCTTCAACAACGATACCTCCCCCGCCCGCTACAACGCCGAAGCTGCCAAGCTGGCCTGGGACCGCACCTTACGATTATTCAAAGAAAAACTAGGGTAGCCGGGCAACGGCGCGGCATTTTGCGGCATCTTTGCAGTGTCCATCCGCTGCCATGCCGCTCAGAAAACTACCCATTCTGCTCCCGTTTCTGCTGCTGTGGGCCGGTGCGGCGCTGGCCCAAACCCAACACCCACCGCCGCCCGACCCTGACTATGAGCAGGTAAGCGTGCCGGTGCCGCGCGCCGTGTCGCTGATTGCGGACGCGGCGAGCGTGTTGTTTTCGCGCAACGAGGACGAAAACAAGGTGCAGGCACTGGTGGAGCGCCGCCGCGAGCGGTCGAAAAAAAGCGACCAGAGCCTGCGTTTCACCATTCCGAAGAATAAGCTGACCCGCACGCTGGGGCTGGTGGAGTAGGCGCAGGCTGTCATTCCGACACCGGGAGGAAGCTGAATAGAGTTGTTCAAACTGCTTGCATCAGACTCATCCTGGATTTGGAATGGCCATTTTGGGCTTTTTAAATAAGGCGTTAAGTCCGGGAAGTAGGCGGTCTGGTCGGGATTTCCGGCCTGTCCGTCCACCTTTTTATTTCCCGGCGGGATGTGGCCGATGGTTTGCAAATACCCTATGCAGAATGAGTCGCTTCTCACATCCAGGAGCCCGCTGCCTGCAGCAACCGGACCCACCGCTACTTCCCCCTTTCTCACTCGCATTTTCTTCAGCAACCATGAAAGCTTCCCTGTTTTCCATCCTTGCCGCCGCCTCGCTTCTGGCCGCCACTCCTTCTTTCGCCGCTACTCCTTCGGCCAATGGCCCGTACGATAACTACCGGCAGGACCGTGACCACGACCATGACCGGGACGACCGCAACAGCAAAGATTTTAACTACGGCTTCGACAAGAAGCACCGCGTAACCCAGCAGGAACGTGCCCGCTGGGAAGCTGCCCACCGGCCCAACAACGACCGTCGTGACGACCGTCGCGATGACCGCAACGATAAAAATTTCAACTACGGCTACGACCGCAACCACCGCGTGACGCCCCAGGAGCGCGCCCATTGGGAAGCCGAGCACCGCAACGACGGCCGCCGCTAAACCTTAGCCGCTAACTATGGTCCGAAAAGTCCCGTTCAAGCTCTGTGAACGGGGCTTTTCGCGCCAATTTTTGCTCTTTTCCTTTTCCCAACAACCCTCTCTAAATCATTACCATGAAGAAGTTTCTGTTTCCCCTGCTGGCTGTTTTTGCCCTTAGCGTAGGCACCGCCGCCGCCCAAATCACCACTCCCGCCGATGCCGGTGCCATGCAGGGCCGCGGCCGTATGCAGGGCAACCCCGATGAAATGGCCAAGCGCCAGGCCGACCGCATGACCCAGGAGCTGGGCCTGAACGCCGACCAGACCGCCAAAGTGCAGCAGATTTTGCTGGCGCGTGGTCAGGAAATGCAAGCCATGCGCGGCCAGGCCCGCGATGCCGGCAACCGCGACCAGATGCGCGAGCAAATGCAAGCCAACCGCGCTAAATACGACGCCCAGTTCAAGGAAGTCCTGACCGCCGACCAATACACCAAGTACACCACCATGCAGGCCGACCGCATGAATCGCGGCGGTGGCCCCGGCATGGGCATGGAAGGTTCGGACGTGAAGAAAATGAAAGCCAAATCGACCGATGGCGACAAAATCAAAGTAAAAGCCGACAAGTAAGTCGGCTTCGCTAACTGACACAACGATGCCCCGGCCAACTGGCCGGGGCATCGTTGTGTTTTGGAGCATTGTGCCCCTCAGTGCGACTGTAGCTTAAAGCCTGAAAATA
This sequence comes from Hymenobacter terrigena, assembly GCF_054776515.1. Classification (NCBI taxonomy): domain Bacteria; kingdom Pseudomonadati; phylum Bacteroidota; class Cytophagia; order Cytophagales; family Hymenobacteraceae; genus Hymenobacter; species Hymenobacter terrigena. The sequence continues at coordinate 386,001 of NZ_BAAHBU010000003.1, read as the reverse complement.
AAAAGGCTACTCCCGCAACAGGAGTAGCCTTTTTATTTATTGATTTTCGGGAAAGTCGACCACTACATGGTGCGGTGCGGCCGGCCGCCGCGCACTACGCGCGGAGCCGAGGCATGCCGCTTGGCCGCCTTGGAACGGTGCTTGAACAGGCCGAAGAAGCCGCTCTTCTGGTTGCTGTGGCCGCGGTAGTAGCGGTACACCGGCACGTAATTACCAGCCGTGGGCTTGCGCCGGTGGATGGGCCGCGACGTAGCCGAGGTGGCCGGCGCAGCGTAAGATTCGGAGGCAAAGAACCCCAACATGCAGAAAAATAACAGGGCGGTACGCAGCATAAAAAAGGTGGTAATGGTGGTACGTGCACTGGGCGTGTGGCGCCAGCGGTAGCGGCTTGCTACTGCATTACTAACTGCGAAAACGGGGGAATTATTACCCGCGTTGCCCATTTTATCGACCAGCCCTTTCTTTCAATCGACTGATTCTGCACTTGAACAGCTGAAAATGAGCGGTTAATATACTGTGTTATTTTTCTCCATTTTCAGCAACAATCAACAGATTATGTGATAGTTGATATTTTTTATATAATAATAATTTGTACTCATTTAATTATTTTTTGAATATTCAGCACTTTACATTTCGTGGGAACCCTACATTTGCTGACACTACTAGCAAGGGTTACGCTACGATAAACTCGCGCCAGTAAGTATTACATTAGCAATGTCAAAATTTCTTTCAATCATATAGAACCAAAATTTAATGGCATTGAATCCAGAAAAACTGTCTTTCTTGTTGAGAGAATTGTCGAGTGCATCATATAATACTGTTAGTGGAATTGTAAGCCAGATATTTGGTTACCTAAATACTGAAATCAAAGACAATCCCCTTTTCGATAAGTACGAGGCAGAAAGCGCAAAGTGGGTGGATTGGCCTCAAGGTGATGAGGCGTCTTTCAATCGTGGACAATGGTCTTTGCCAACAAATTTTGAAGAGTCAAAATCACTTGCTTATTACATGTATAAGCGCATTGCAGAAGGAGGCAGCCGTGAAGTAGACCAGCTTGGATATAGACTATTCCGCAAAAATAACATGGGCGATAATGCTCGTGAATTCAATCGAACATTCTTAGGATATTTTACTCAAGCGTTGGAAGACATTGTAAATGCCAACCCAGAAGTAACAGCAGAAAAACCGAAAGCCACACCAGGCACTACAGCTTTTATCATTCACGGGCACGATAATGAGTTAAAAACTGAAGTTTTATTGCTACTAAAGAGAGCCGGCGTGAATGCAATTGTACTGCATGAGCAGGCAGACAGAGGAAGAACAATAATTGATAAACTGGTTGGTGAATCCGAAGTAGCTGGTTATGCAATAGCATTACTGACTCCAGATGATATCACGGAAAGCGGACGCAGCAGAGCCAGACAAAACGTAATTCTTGAAATCGGTTATTTCCTTGGCAGAATAGGCAAAGAAAGGTTACGAATGCTTGTAAAAGAGGAAGTTGAAATTCCAAGCGACTTACAAGGAATTCTATATGAAAAACATGATGCAGGTGGCGCTTGGAAAATCAAGCTACTTAAAGAAATTCAAGCTGTTGGTATTTATGTAGATATTCAAGCCGCAGTAAGTTCATTCTAAATCCTTTTCAAATCTCCAAAACAACCCCACCCCCGCCTGCCTCGTCTAACCGGCTCAACCAACCGCGACCGTAGATGAGCCTTTGGCAGATTATACAACGCCTGCTGCCGTTTGTGCGGCCCTACCGCCGCCTGGTCATTGCCACACTGCTGCTCACGCTGGTGGGCTCGCTAGCCGCGCAGGTCAACCCCTTCGTGCTGCGCTATACCGTGGACACCGTGCAAGGGATGCTAGACAAAGGCCAGGGCCTGGCTGAGGGCTGGACGCTGCTGGCCTGGGTGAGCGGGCTGCTGCTGGGCAAGGAAATCGTGAACACCTTCATCCAGTTCGGGCAGAAATACTACGGCGAGAAAATCCGCATCCAGCTCTCCGGCGTGCTGGCCCAAACCGCCGTGAGCAAAATCCTGAGCTACCAGCTCGGCTTCTTCTCCGACGACGGCAACCAGACCGGCAAGCTCCAAACCCGCATCGACCGCGGCGTGGAGAGCCTCATGAAGCTGGTGCAAAATTTCTTCATCGACATCCTGCCGCTCTTCGCCAACGCCATCGTGGCGCTGGTGGTCATTTTCCTCAACAACAAGTGGGTGGGGCTGGTGGCGCTGGCCGTGCTGCCGGTGTATTTCTGGCTCAGCTACGCGCAGGCCGAGAAACTACAGGGCGTGCGGCGCGGACTCCAGCGCCTGCGCGAGGAGAAAAACCACGGCCTCATCAGCATCATCGACAGCATTGTGGTCATCAAAAGCTTCGTGCGCGAGCCCTACGAGGGCCGCAAGCAAGCCGCCGTGCAAAGCAGCCTCGAAGACGCCCAGCTCCTCACCCGCAAAACCAACTTCCGCTTCGACGGCCTCAAAACCTTCGTGGAGCAGATTGGCGTGGTGGCCATCATCGTGCTCACGGCTTACCTGGTGCTGGGCCGCCAGATATCCATAGGGGCCATCATGTTCCACATCCTGCTGTTCAACAACGTGTCGGCGCCCATCCGGCAGCTACACCGCATCTACGACGAGATGAACGAGGCCCTCACCTACTCCGAAGGCTTCTTCGCCATCCTCGACGCCGACGACCAGCGCGAGCGCCCCGGCGCGCTGGCGCCCGGCGAACACCTGCGCGGGCAGTTCGAGCTGCGCCACGTGGGCTTCACCTACCCCAGCGGCACGGCCGCCCTGCACGATGTGAGCCTCACCATTCCGGCCGGCAAAACCACCGCGCTGGTGGGCCTCAGCGGGGCGGGCAAAAGCACCATCATCAACCTGCTCTGCCAGTTCTACCGCCCCGACAGCGGCGACATCCTGCTCGACGGCCGCCCGCTGGCCGACTACGACACCTTCGCCCTGCGCCAGGAAATTGGCCTGGTGCTCCAGAAAAACCACATTTTCAAGGGCACCATCGAAGAAAACATCCACTATGGTGACTTCGCCGCCACCCCGGCCCAGATTGAGGCCGCCGCCCGCCAGGCCTACCTGCACGACCAGATTCTGGACCTGCCGCGCCAGTACGAGTCCGATGCCCAGCAGCTCAGCGGCGGCCAGCAGCAGCGCATCGCCATCGCCCGGCTCTTCCTCAAAAACCCGCCCATCATCTTCCTCGACGAGCCCACCGCCAGCCTCGACGCCATTGCCACCGAGCAAATCAAAAACTCGCTCGACGCCATCAAGCAGGGACGCACGGTGGTCATCATCTCCCACAGCCTCGCCCAAATCGTGGATTCGGACTGCATCTACGTCATGAAAAAAGGCCGCATGGTCGAACACGGCACCCACGACGCCCTCTACGCCCAGCACGGCACCTACCGCGAGATTTTCGACGCCTCGGCCCGCAGCTTAAACATCGAGAAACTAGCCAAGACGATGGCCGATGACGGGGACGAGGTGTTGGATACTGCGTCGTAATTGATTCGATTCCTATTAATGCACTTTCTTAGTGCATCATTCTTTTAATTCCCGTTTTATGGGTTACGGTGCTTGCGTAGCATGTAATTGTTATAAAGAAGGTTTAGCGACGGAGCCACCGCATAAACCCTACGTTTACATAGACCCAGAAGATGGCAGCGTCGGCATTAACACTGCCCATTTAAAAGACAAAGAAGAGCAATTGAAATGGTGGTTGGAGTTTGATGAATGGCGAATGACCGCATGCCCGCATGAGGACATGATGTATGCGTACGAGCGTTTGGCTAACATGTCAGGCATGGCTGCTTTTAGAGGATTGGTCGCCGAGTTTGGTGGCAATGCCAGATTTCCAGTACTGACTGAGCATCTGCCGATAGGCAATGGTGGCACGTTGCCTGTTGAGTTTACGCCAGTTGCTTACTATGAAGTATTGACGCTTAAGCAGGAAAAGCTAGAGCAGAAGTTGGTAGTACTACAAGAAGCAGAGTCTGGCGATATCATAGCATCAACCTCTGTTAATCACGATAATACATTTGTTTTTTCAGCTGCTGTTTGTAATTACGTCATTAGTGCAGACGGCTTCTCTATAATTAAATTGAAAAGGCATTTTTGGGAAACAAATAAGACTGATTTCAAATCGATTCATTTCAAACAACACCGAATTGACGACAATCAATTTGAATTTGAGGATTTAACTACTGGAAACAAATCCATTCAACACGTCAAATTGTATCCTATAGATTCTTTAGCAACTCAAGATTATTCATTCGTTGTATCAATCCAACAAGCTTCTATATCGACTGAGTATGCATATATCATTGAGCCATTAATCAATGTGCTAAAGGCATCCTCAGAGACCGAAAATCCAGTTTGTTGGCTTTAGAAAGAATAAACTATGACCATCGACCTCGCCCATGTCGACACCAAAGCCGCTTTTCACCTGCTGATGAAGCGCGAAATGGGCTTTCCAGACTGGTACGGTGAGAACTGGGACGCTTTCTGGGATACTATTGCTGCCATTGTAGAAATGCCGCAGCAACTCTTGCTACAAAACTGGCAACACTTCGAACAAGCCTGCCCAACGGATATGCAGATACTGCGCGATATTATCGAGCATTACAACCAAGAAATACCGGACAAGAAAATTCTCTTAATATGACCATCGAAGACCTCCAAGCCATCTGTCAGCGCCTGCCCGGCACCACCGAAGACATTAAATGGGACGTGCATTTGTGCTTCAATGTGGGCGGCAAAATGTACCTGGTCACCTCGCCCGACGAATTGCCGCCCACCGCTTCCTTCGCGGTGCCCATGGAAGAAGTAGAAGAGCTCGAAAACAGCCCGGGATTCAGCCGCAACAAGTACATGGCCCGCTACGGCTGGGTGAACGTGGATAACATTCACCTGCTGTCGCGGGCGCAGTGGGAGCAGCACATCACCTACTCCTACCAAAAGGTGCTGGCCAAGCTGCCGCTGAAAGTGCGCAAACAACTGGCCGGGACAATGTAGCGGCCATTACTTTTGCCCCTTCCTCCTACCCTCGTTTGCGTATGAAGCACTATTTCTACCCCCTGGCCTTCAGCGCGCTGTTGCTTGGCGGCTGCAGCAAAACCAAGGAAGACGCGCCGCTGGTATTGGCCGGCGAATACCAAGCTGCCCACGTGCTGGCGGCCACCAATCCCATCCGGATGTACACCAGGACCGGGGAAATCACCAATGTGCAGACGATTGACAACTTTCTGCGGCGGCAGTCCAGCAGTGGGCAGGGCCTCTTCTCGCGGACCGATGTGACCATTACCACCCCTGACTCGCAAACACTCACCATCGACGCCAACGACCAGGCCACGGTAGCGACAACTTACCAGGGCACTACCACCCGCCTTACCTCCAGGATTACGCTCCGCAATCCGCAGTATTTCGTCCTGACCAGCACCGACTCCGTGTCAACTGTCACCGCTCCCAGCTCCTTCGACCGGTGCGTGCAGCTGGTCGACCAGATAAGAGCCATTGCGCCCGTAAAGCGCTGCCAGGCCCTGCCTCCCATCACCGGCTACTCCCAGTCCTGCACGTTTCACCCGGTGCAGGTGGTCGGCATCCAGAACGGGCAGCTATTCCTTCCCGCGTTCAGCTGGCTGATTATGCGCAGCGTGCCCTCGCTCGGCTGGTGCACCTACACGGCGGCCAACGAGCGGAACCTGTTCAATCCCGCCATCCTCAACCAGCTCGTCGCCGGCGATACCGTAGTCGTGCAGGAACGGCGCATCGCCCTCACCAAGCAATAACGCCGTGCTCACAATGGCCCTGCGAAGCCGTTGTCACGCCCCGCAAATCCATTAGCAGAGGCCGCAAATCGATTTACAGGGGCTGCACAAACCAAATGACGCTGTTTCGCACAAACACGCTGTTTCAGCCAGCCCGCTACGGCCTCAGCCCCGTTCTTTGCCGGCGCATGGACATCCTCACCGTCACCAACCTCAGTCTTACCGAAAACGGCTTTACTGCCCTCCGGCCTATCAGCTTCACCCAAAAGCAAGGGCAAAAGCTGGCGCTGGCCGGCGAAAGCGGCGCTGGCAAAAGCACCTTGCTGCAGCTCGTGGCCGGCCTCATCCAGCCCAGCACCGGCGCGGTGCACGCCCTCGGCAGCCGCGTGCGCGGCCCGCAGGAGGTGCTGGTGCCCGGCCACCCCGGCGTAGCCTACCTCTCCCAAAAGTCCGACTTGCCGCAGTTTCTGCGCGTGGAGCAGGTGCTGCGCTACGCCAACAAGCGCCCCGAAGCCGAAGCGCAGGCGGTGTATGAACTGTGCCGAATTGACCATTTGATGCTGCGCCGCACCGACCAGCTCTCCGGCGGCGAGCAGCAGCGCGTGGCCCTGGCCCGGCTGTTGCTGGGCGCGCCGCAGCTACTGCTGCTCGATGAGCCGTTCTCCAACCTCGACCGCACGCACAAGCGCCTGTTGCAGGGCATCATCGAGGAATTGGGCACGCGCCTGGGCATTACCTGCCTGCTGGTGTCACACGATGCGGCCGACGTGCTGGGCTGGGCCGATGAAATACTGGTGTTGCACCGGGGGCAGCTGGTGCAGCAAGGCACGCCCGAAGCACTCTACCACCGGCCAGTAGACGAGGCCACCGCCGCGCTGTTTGGCGACTACAACCTGGTGCACGGGGCCGCCCGCCGCGCCCTGCTGCCGGGCCGGCGCTTCCCCAAAAACACCGCGCTGCTGGTGCGGCCCGAGCAGCTGCGGCTGGGACCGGCCGAGGACGGCGGCGCCACCACGGGCACGGTGCAGGCCGTGCGGTTTCTGGGCAGCTACTGGGAAGTGGAAGTGGCGCTGGCGGCGCAAAGCCTGCGGGCACGGGTCGATGCAAGCCCCTGGCAGCCCGGCGAAAATGTAAGCCTCTCGGTAGTGGCCGGAGGCGGCTGGCCCATTGCGGTTTCGGGCCAGTAAGCGCCTAAGCACAACAATAACTTGGTTTGCTGGGATGCGTTGGGAATGGAATACGCACCTAACTAATCTTTTATTATGGCAGACCAAACCAAAACCGCACTCATCACCGGGGCCAGCAGCGGCATCGGCCGCGAACTCGCCAACTGCTTCGCCCAAGACAAGTACAACCTCATTCTCGTGGCCCTGGAGCCCGATTTGCTCGACAAAGCCGCTTCAGAAATCCGCCAGCAATTCGGCGTGCAGGTCACTACAATTGCCAAAGACCTGTTCAAACGCGACGCGCCGTTTGAGGTCTACAACGAAATCAAAAGCAAAGGCACCAAAGTTGACGTGCTGGTGAACGACGCCGGCCAGGGCCAGTACGGCACCTTCGACACGACGGACATCAACCGCGAGCTGGACATTATTCAGCTCAATATCGGGGCTTACGTGGTGTTCACGAAGTTGTATCTGCAGGAATTCAAGGCCCGGAACGAGGGCAAGATTCTCCTGGTGGGCAGCATTGCGGGCGAGCTGCCCGGCCCGCTGCAAGCCGTGTACCACGGCACGAAGGCCTTCGTGAATTCCTTTGTAGAATCGATTCAGGAGGAGAACAAGGACAGCAACATCACTATCACCAACCTGCTGCCCGGCATCACCAAAACCGACTTCTTCAACAAAGCCCACATGACGCAGGCCAAGAACGTGGCCGACGGCCAGGGCATGGAGCCCGCCGACGTGGCCAAAGACGGCTACAAAGCCCTGATGGCTGGCGAAAGCCGCGTCATTTCCGGCGTGATGAACAACGTGCAGGTGGGCGCGAGCAAGGTGATGCCCGACCCGCTGGTAGCCGCGCAGGTGCACAAGCAAAGTGCCCCCGTCGATGGCGACGAGCGCGCCCGCTAACGGCGGCAGAACCATCAACACAAGAAAGCCCGGCCGCATTGGCCGGGCTTTCTTGTGTTACCCAGGGGTGGGTTGCTTAGCTGCGGAAGCGGACTTTGGTTTTTGCCGGGCCAGGTTTGGCTTTGCCCGCTGCGGGCTGGTCGGCAAATGCCTCGGAGCGGGCAGCGCGAATCTGCTCGGCGGCTATGCGCTGCAAGCCCACGGCCTCGGCCGGGCTGATGCCGAGGGCAGCGGCCGCTTTTTCGGCCGCGCCCAGCATACGCGGGTCGTGGTCGGTGATTTCGCCAAACAGCACGCAGGCCGTGAGGTAGGCGCCCCAGTTGCTGGGGTGGTAGTGGTCTTCGGCCCAGAGGTCGACTTTGCCGGGCTCGGGAGCGTAGGGGTTGCGCTGGGCCAGGCCGGTTTGCACGGCGCGCAGCCAGGCATCGCCGGCCGGCGCAATGCCTTTGAAGCCCGGGTTTTGGGCCAGCAGGCCGTAATAGGAATCGTGCAGCTCCAGGGCCATCGAGTCGATGGGCAGTCCGGTGAAGGGCTTGCCGGGCGGGTAACAGAGGTCGGCGCGGGGCCACGTCTGGAAGAGGAACACGCTGGCGGCGGGGCTGGCGGTGTGCACGGCCCGTTCGAGGCGGGTGGCGTAGTCGCGGAACAGCTCGGGGTGACCGCCGTGGCGCGGGGGCAGTGCCCACTGGCTGTGCTCCTGCAATACCACGGTGTTCCAGCGCGCCTGCTGAATGACGCTGAGGGCGTGTTCGTAGTGGTATTGCAGCGGCCGGGCGTTGATTTCCTCGAAATGCACTTCGTAGTTCAGGCCGGCTTCTTCGGTGAATTGCTGGAAGATGCCGGGGATGCCGCCCCACACCACGGGCTCGCCCGTGGTGGTTTCGCAGCGCGGGTCGGTGGCGGGCAGGCCGTAGTTTTCGTCCGTCACATGGGCGGCGTTATAGGCCAGTACGGGCTGGTATTTGCCGTGAAAAAAGCTATTGCCGACGAACAAGATAGTATTGACAGGCAAAGCCGCTGAGTGGGCGGGCCGCCTCTGGGCCCCGGCGGGGACTGCCACTCCGGGCAGCAAGCCCACCACGGCCACCATCAGCACTTTACGAAACGTTTGAATCACAGAATAGAGGTAAGCAGCAAGGGCGAATGCGCGGAAAAGACGCGGAAAAAGTGCAAATACGGCCATTTGAGCCACTTCTTCACGAAAAGTGCGCCGCTTGGGCAGCAATTTTGCTCATCATCCCGTTTCAGGACCTCACGCTTGCCAACTGCTTGCGGCCGTGCCGGCCGCTCCCTCATGCATCTTTTCGTTTATTCGCCCCTCAGCGCCTCGGCCCGCGCCTACCTTCGGCAAATGCTTCCGGCCGACGTCGAAGTTACTTTCAGCCACAATTTGGCCCCTGACGAACAGTTTTCGGCTTTTCAGGAAGCCGACGTGCTACTCGGCAACCCGCCGCCGACCTGGCTGGCGGCCGGCCCTTCGCCCCTGCTGCGCTTCTGGCAGATAGATTCGGCCGGCTTTGAGCGCTACCGCCACCTGCACCTGGACGTGCCCGTGGCCAACATGGGCGACTTCTTCGCTTGGCCCTGCGCCGAAACCATGGTAGGCGGCCTGCTGGCCCTCTACCGCCACCTGGGCGAGCTGGCCGTGCTGCAAGCCGAACGCAACTGGGTGGGCGGGGCCTACGTGCGCAACCGCGCCGGCTTGCTGCGCGGCAAACGCGTGGTGGTGCTGGGCGCAGGGGCCATTGCCCTGGCCGTGCGCCAGCAGCTCAGCGGCTTCGAGTGCCCCGTGCAACTGCTGGGCCGCACCCACCCCGAGGCCCAGCTGCGCTCTAAAGAGGATTTGAAAGCCGCACTGCCCGAAACCGACATCGTGATAAACACCCTGCCCGGCAGCGCCGAGGGCTTTTTCTCGGCCGATTTGGTACAGGCCATGCGCCCGGGCAGCATCTACGCCAGCGTGGGCCGCGGCAACACCACCGACGAGCCCGCCCTCATCCGCCTCCTGCAAGCCGGCTACCTCGGCGGGGCCGTGCTCGATGTGACGGCCATCGAGCCCCTGCCCGCCGACAACCCGCTCTGGTCCCTGCCCAACGTGCTGCTCACCCAGCACACCGGCGGCGGCCAACACCACGAAGATGAAAGCAAAGTTGACGTGCTGCTGCGCAACCTCGAAAACCTGCGCCACGGCCAGCCACTGGATAATCTGGTGGATTTGAGCCGGGGGTACTAGCTGTCATTGCGAGTGGAGCGCAGCGCAACGCGGCAATCCGTCCTGTCAAAACCAAACACTTTCTTTTACCAGAAAGCCCCAGCGCATAGCAGCATCGGGGCTTTCTGTTTTTGAAAAGGCCTGGTCACATCTCAAGGCTTGTCGCATCGAGCGGACGGATTGCCGCGCTTCGCTCGCAATGACAGGCGGGCCGCTACCGCGCCGGCACCCACGGCACCTCCGCCGCGAAAATTGCCTTCAGCGTATAACCCTTCGCCTCTTTCGCCGTGAGCTGGTGCGACCACGCCACCCGTCCCGCCGGGTTAGCGCCCGGACCGGTGGAGCGGTATTCGGCGAAGTAGGCCGTCTTTTCATTGGCCGGGTTCTTCCAGTTGTCCCAGCCGGCGGGCACTATGTGGCTGCCCATTTCGGTGTTCAGGTACACCACTTTGGCATTGGGCCGCCAGGGCCGGCCAAGGTACACCTTCTTGGCCAGCGCCGTGTCGGCAGTCAGCTTACAGTTCAGAAACACGAAGCCGAACGGCTGCTGTTCGGGCGTGGATGCGGCCGTGACGAAGGAGCTTTTCTTGCTTTTGATGAGGCAATGGTCGAACACGGCCGTGCTGGCTCCGAAGATGAAATCCGTCGTGCCTTCGAGGTAGCAGTCCTGGAAATACTGGCGGGTGTGGCCGGCGGCCAGAAACAGGATGTCCTGATTACCCACCACGCGGCAGTGGCGGAAGGTGGCGCGGTCGCCCTCTACGTGCAGGGCCACGGCCTGCCCGGCGGTGTAGCCAGCGTTGTTCTCAAACGTGAGATTTTCGGCCGCGAAATCGTTGGCCTGCACCAGCACTGAGTGGGAGGAATAGGTGTCGTGCCCTCCCGCGTCGCCGGTGTGGTCGTTGAAGGTGAGGATGGTGGTTTCGGCGTTCTCGCCCACCAGTTTGAGGTGGGTTTTGAGCGTGTTCACCACCAGTTTTTCGCGGTAGGTACCGGGCTTGATGCGAATGGTCACCGTGGTTTGCGACTGGTTGGGCACAGCATCCACGGCGGCCTGCACGGTGCGGTAGGTGCCAGTGCCATCCTGAGCCACGGTGATAGGGCCGGTTTGGGCGAAAGCTGGAGTGGCGGCCAGCAGTGTAAGAAGCAGGAGTTTCATTGGGGTAGGATGTAGCGTGGTCGTACCAGGAGGGACTCTGTGAATCCGGGCGTGACAGGTGTCGTTTGAAGTTCGGGCAGGCGCGGACTTACAGAGTCCCTCCGGGTAAGACCACGCTACAACTGCGGCTGCCAGCCGTGCAGCACGTTTTCGCGGGTATAAATCCGGGCTTCCGTTTCCGTTAATTGATGCGACCACGGCGCACGCTTTGCCGGTGCAGCCCCCGGCCCGCGGCTCTGGTATTCGGCGTAATATGCCGTTTTCTTGTTCGATTCTTTGTCCCACGGGTCCCAGCCTTCGGGCCGAATCATGGCCCCCAGCTCGCAGCTCAGGTACACGGTTTTGGCGTAGGGACGCCAGGGCCGGCCCAGCCCGAAGCTGCCCGCCGGCGCATCGCCCCCAATGCGGCAGTGGCTGAACACGTAGCCAAACCGCGCCGTGTCGGGCGTGCTGGCCGCCGTCACAAACCCGCCGCGCTTGCAGAAAATCTCGCAATCCTCGAACCACGCCGTGCTCGAACCGAAGATGAAATCCACCGTGCCTTCGATGTAGCAATTCTTGTAAAACTGTCGGCTGCCGCGCCCATACGTGTACAGCGTGTCCTGAAACCCCAGAAACCGGCAGTTCACAAACGCCGCCTTATCGCCATCGACCCACACGGCCACCGCCTGCCCCACCGGCCCCGACGAGTTCTGAAACGTCAGGTTCTCTGCCGAAAAATCCGACCCGTAGATGTAGCAGCTCGCCGAGCCCGACGTGCCCTTGTCTTCGCCAAAAATGTTCTTCTTTTGGTTGTAGTCGTCGTAGGTCAGGATGGTCAAATCCCGGTCTTCGCCAATGAGCTTCACCAGCTGCTTCGAGCCGGCCAGCACCAGCTTTTCCTTGTAAGTGCCTTTCTTGATGAAGATGGTGGTCACCTTCTTCCGAAAATCCGGCACCGCATCGAAGGCCGCCTGCACGGTGCGGAACCGGCCGCTGCCGTCCTGCGCCACCACAAAATCGTAGCCCCAGGTCCGGCCCAGCCCGCCGAAACTCAGGAGCATCAGCAGCAATAGATTCTTCATGAGATACGCGGTTAGTCTGCCACAAACCTAGCGGCTGGCCGGGCCGAAAGCACGGATTTTCTGCGCAATCGTTGCCGGCATCGTTGCCACCACCGGCAGGACCTTGAAGTGCTGCTTGCAAAGCGCCCTGTGCAATTCTGGCCCCGGCCGCATCAGGCAGGAACCCTCCTGATTCAAATCGCCTGATATGAAGTTTCTACTCCCCTTGCTTTTCTGCTTTTGCCTGCTACGGGCTTCCGTCCACGCCCAAACGACCGTCTCCGGCCGCGTACTGGATGCCAAGTCTGGCGACGGCTTGCCGGGCGTAACCATCCTTCAAACCGGCACCCTCAATGGTGTTTCTTCTGATGTCGAGGGCAATTTCAAGCTGGCTATTGTAAATTATTCTGATAGCGTTGCGCTCACATTCTCTTATATTGGCTATGTCACGCAGCGACGAAACGTAGCAGCTGGCAGCACCAGCATTACTCGGCTGGCAATTGATACTAAAACCATTTCGTGCGACTTATTAATGCCGCCGCGGGCCGAAGTCGGCCTGAGCAGTGGAATACGCTACGCCCCATTAGGTGGCACGTTGACATTGTATGGGCGACGCCTGATAGGCCTGCCCATCACAACTACGGTCGGCTATCAAACCAATTTCAGCCGCAACCACGTCGTTGCTGTCGGCCTGGGGTTACCCGCGCTGTGGCAGCGCAATCGCCTCACTATTTCCGAAAACCTCAACTATCAATTTCTACAGGCTACTCCGGCTGATATTCGTTTCAGCAGCTACACCGCTACCATAAGCGTGGGTATTTATCGCATTGGGAAGATGCGACTACCCACCGTATTGTTGGGTGGCGGCTATGCCCGCCGAAACTCGCTTGCGGCCGAAAACTCGGCCCCGATAGTGGGCGGCGGCTACCTACTGGGCTTGGCTAGCTCTCAATTGCCGCTGAACTTCATTGGCAGTGCGCAAGCCACGTACTGGCCAGGCTACTGGCAATGGCAGGCACGGCTGCAACACCACTTACCCGGCTATCTACTGGCGGGCGTATCATTCAACGGGGTTGGTGACAGTTATTCAGAAGTTTCTCTTTCCGTCAGCCACACCTTTTAACCACCCGCCCCAACACGCAAAAAGCCCGACCAAGCGGCCGGGCTTTTGCTTTTTAACAATTAGCCGTTTCTATTCCTGCGAAACGCCGGCTGCTTTGGTCATTACCTCCACAATCTCGGCCGAGATGCCGGTGGTGCTGAAGCCGCCGTCGTGCATCAGGTTCTGCATGGTCACGTAGCGCGTGAGGTCCGAGAACAGCGAGATGCAGTAGTCGGCGCAGGCTTCGGCCGGGGCGTTGCCCAACGGCGACATCATGTCGGCGAAGTTGTAGAAGGCGTCGAAGCCGCTGATGCCGGTGCCGGCCGTGGTTTTGGTGGGCGACTGCGACACCGTATTCACGCGCACTTTCTTGAGCTTGCCCAGGCGCTGCCCGTAGCTGCGGGCAATGCTTTCGAGCATGGCCTTGGCTTGCGTCATGTCGGTGTAGTCGAGGAAGGCGCGCTGGGCGGCGATGTAGCTCAGCGCCACCACCGAGCCCCACTCGTTGAAGGCGTCCTGTTTCTCGGCCACGGCCAGCATCTTGTGCAGGCTCAGAGCCGATACGTCAATCGTCTGCTGGAAGAATTTGTAGTCCAGCTCGCCGTAGTGCTTCTTTTTGCGGATGTTGGCACTCATACCAATGCTGTGCAGCACGAAGTCAATCTTGCCGCCCAGCTTCTCCTGCGCGCCCGAGAACAGCGCCTCCAACTCCTCCGTCGAAGTCGCATCGGCCGGGATGATGGGCGCGTTGCACTCCTCGCTCAGCTTGTTGATTTCGCCCATACGCATGGCCAGCGGCGCGTTGGTGAGCACGAAGCGTGCCCCTTCGGCGTGCGCCCGCTGGGCCACTTTCCAGGCAATGGATTGGTCGTTGAGGGCGCCGGAAATGATGCCGACTTTGCCGGCGAGGAGGTTGTTAGCCATTAGTAAATGAGTGAATGAGTAAATGAGTCGTTACTCGTGTCTATTCTGTTTGCGATGGCAAGTTACTCATTCGTGCTTATGCCTGTTGCCAGGGCACCTGCAAGGTATCGGCTAGTATGGCCGCTACCTCCGCTGCGTGTATTTCGTCTTTCATACTGGCCACTACGATACCAAACCGTGCATTGGGCACCGACAGCAGCACCGTAAAAACCTGCCGGGTGCCTTCGTCAACCATCCCGTTGTACTTGGTTCGCTGTACCTCGCGGTAACAGTGAGGCTTCACCACCACCCGCTGCACAACAGGCAATCCCTGCCAAACGGGATTCATTATGTGCGCCCAATGCAAACCCGCACGGTAACGCCGTGCTGCCACATCCAGCTCAAATTTATTCCCCACGGCCAGCACAAACGGCACGAGTAGCAGCGCCATTCCCGCCAGTACCTCGAAGCCCTGCCACCACCACACCACACTCAGCGCAGCGGCCAGCACCATTGCCCACCAACGCTTTGGCGGCAATGGCAGCGTGATGATTGTATTCGAGGTAATACCCTGCATTACGTAATGTTAGCACAGGATTAGCCACTAAGCCCAGTATTGGATGGCTATTCCCTCCTACCCTCCTGCCCCCATACCCTAACCTACCACCTCGCCCCGCAGCGCCAGCAGCTCGCGGGCGCTCTGAAAGGCGTTTTCGCTGGGCTTGGCGCCCGCAATCATGTGCGCAATTTCCTTAATGCGGTCGTCCTGGTTCAGCTCGCGGATGCGGCTCACGGTACGGTCGGCGCGGTCTTCCTTATACACGAAGTAGTGCACGTCGCCGGCCGCCGCCATTTGCGGCAGATGCGAAATAGCCACGAGCTGGTGTTTCTGGGCCATCTGCTGCATCATGCGGCCCACTTTCACCGCGATTTCGCCCGAAATACCGGTGTCAATTTCGTCGAATACAATCGTGGGCAAAGCCGTCTTATCGGCCAGCATATACTTGATGCACAGCATCAGGCGCGAAAACTCGCCACCCGAAGCGGCTTTACTCAGCGTCTGAGGCTGCGCGCCCTTGTTAGCCGTGAAGAGGATGCTCACCACGTCGATGCCGCTGGTGGCCGGCGCACCGGTGCTGTGCTGCACCACAATGCGGGCATTGGGCATGCCCAAATCGGCCAGCAGCAGCCCAAGCTGCTTCTCGAAGTGCGGAAATGACTTGCGCCGGCTCTCCGACAGCTTGCTGCCCTGCTTGGTCACGGCGCCCAGCGCGGCGTCCGAATCCTTGCGCAGGCGAGCAATTTCCTTGTCCAGGTTTAGCACCGAACTCACTTTCTGGCGCAAGCCGTCGCGCACTGCTATTAGCGCCGGTAGGTCGCGGGCCTGGTGCTTGCGTTGCAGCGTATATAGCAAGTTCAGCCGGTCCTGCAGCTCCTCGGCGCGGGCGGGGTCGCCCTCGGTGTGGCGCTCGGCAGTTTCCACTTCGTCGGCAATGTCGTGCAGCTCAATCAGGCAGCTATTCAGGCGCTCGCGCAGCTCCTTGAAGTTGTCGGCGTAGCTCGACACCTGGCCCAGCAGGCCCACGGCTTCCTTGAGGTTGCCGGTGGCGCAGGTTTCGCTGTCGCGCAGGCCGTGCAGGGCTTGGCTCAGCTTGTACTTGATTTCCTCGGCGTGCTCCAACTGCTTTATTTCCTGCTCCAGCGCGTCCTGGTCTTCGATATCGAGGCGGGCTTCTTCCAGCTCATTCAGTAGGAAGCTGTTATAATCCAGCTCCTTACTGGCCTGCGCCGCTTGGCTTTCCAGCGCCTGCAAATCGGTTTCGAGCTTGCGGTACTGGCGGAAAGCGTGGCTATACATAGTGCGCTGCGGCACCAGCCCAGCGTACAAATCCAGCAGGTTCAACTGAAAAACCCCATCGCCCAGCAGCAGCGTGTCGTGCTGCGAGTGAATGTCCATCAGATTAGCGCCGATTTTCCGCAGGGCTTCCAGCGTCACGGGCGTGTCGTTCACAAAGGCGCGCGACTTGCCGTTTGGGCTGATTTCGCGCCGCAAAATGCAGTGCGTGTCGTAGTCTAAATCTTCGGCCTCGAAAATATCCTGTAGCTGGTAATTAGCAATATCGAATTGCCCCTCAATCACGCATTTGCGCTCGGTATCGAACAGCATGCGCGAATCGGCCCGGTTGCCCAGCAGCAAGCCAATTGCGCCCAGCATAATGGATTTGCCAGCCCCGGTTTCGCCCGTAATTATATTCAACAATGGCGACGGACGCAGCTCCAGCTGCTCAATCAGCGCGTAATTATTAATCCGTAAATCGACTAACATAAAGTATTTAGAACGTCATGCTGAGCGGAGCCGATGCGTCTCTACCGGGGAAGTAATTCATTTACTATTGCGGTAGAAATGCTTGGGCTGCGCTCAGCGTGACTGCTTTAATTTATTTAAGTACCGTTTGATATTTTGCCGAATTCGTCGGGTCTACTTCCGTGAGCATGGTCACGAGTTGTTGTTTCTGCTGCTGGTCCTGACTGGTGCGGAAAATGTTGGCAATTTCATCCGACTTCGCATCAAAAAAGGCCCGGGCAAATAAGGTTCCGGGGCGCGTGAGGGCGGCTTTTTGCACGCCCGTCAATGCGGCCATTACCGAGGTACGGGCTTCTTCGGGCTTTTCAATAAAGACGTCCATGCCCTGACGGTAGTAGCCGTACAACCCGGTGCGGAAGGCTTCGAGCTGCGGGTCGGTCAGGTTATCGAGGATGAAGTGACGCTCGCGCGAGCCGCTGCCGCGCCAGCCCTCATCGGTTTCGTTGGTTTGCGTCTGGTTGGCCGAGTAGTTGACCACGTTGCGGGCCAGCTCATAATACGGCGTGCCGCCCAGCCGGGCGTACGTGTCGCGGTCAATGCCAATGACGAGGTAGGCATAATACCCCAGCAGCGACGACAGGTTGGAAACGAAGCTGTTGGGCGAAAAATCCAGTGGGTTTTGTGGCGAATAGTTGAAATTAAAATTGCGGTCCACAATGCTCACCACGTTGGTTTCGTAGCCAGTGCCGTACACCGGGCGCGTCGAAATCAGGCGCATGGTGGTGTTGTAGGTGCCGTTCTGCGGGATGGCGGTGATGCCGATGAATATTTTCAGCCGAATCCGCTCCTCGGGCCGGTAGGTTTGGGTGGTCCACGCCCGGTTGTTGAGGAAAGTGCGGATGTCGTTCTGCATCGACGTAACGATGGTGGGGTCCGAAATCGTCACGTTTTCGGTCGACACGCGCACTTCGGCCAGCAGCTCCTGGGCGCGGGCAGCGGGGCCGGCGAGCAGCAGCAGGGCAAATACGGGCAGCGCAGCAAGGAATTTTCGCATCATGAGGAAGGGCCCAGACGGGCCAGAATCAGGCTAACCAGTCCGCGGGCCACGTCGGCTTTGGACTGCAACTCAAAATTAACGATTTGGCCGGCCGCGTCCAGCACGGTCACCTTGTTGGTGTCGTGGCCGAAGCCCGCGCCCGCATCGCGCAGGGAGTTCAACACGATGAGGTCGAAGTTTTTTCGGTGCAGCTTGTCCTGGGCGTGGGCCAATTCGTTCGTTGTCTCCAACGCAAAACCGACAGCAAATTGTTCAGCCCGCTTGCGCTGGCCGAGCGTGGCGGCAATGTCCACGTTTTTCACCAGCTCCAGCGTCAGCGTTTCGCCCGATTTCTTGATTTTATCGACGGCCACCTGAGCCGGCCGGTAGTCGGCCACCGCCGCTGCGAATACCCAAACGTCCGCCTTGTCCGCCACTTCGGCCGCCGCCGCAAACATCTCAGCCGCCGTTTCTACCCGCACCGTGCGAATACGCGGGCTGGCTGGGTCTGGCAGCTGACTGGGGCCGCTCACCAGCGTCACGTCGGCACCGTGCGCGGCAAAGGCTTCGGCCAGCGCGTAGCCCATTTTGCCCGTCGAGCGGTTGCCAAGGAAACGGACGGGGTCGAGCGGTTCGTAGGTAGGGCCGGCCGTGAGGAGAACGTGCACTAGAGGATTGAGTTTTGAGGGTTGAATGTTGAGTTGAACGGGCGCGGTCATTGAAAATACTGGTTAAAAATCATCCTTTTTTAACTCAACATTCAACCCTCAAAGCTCAACCCTTCGATAAGTTTCGCCACGATATCCTCCGGCTCCAGCATGCGGCCCTGGCCGTTGAGGCCGCTGGCCAGCTCGCCACTGGGCGAATCAAAAACGTGGTTGCCAAAGGAGCGCAGCCGCGCCAGGTTCTGCGTCACGGCCGGGTGGGCAAACATATCCAGGTCCATGGCCGGGGCCAGAAATACCGGGCAGCGTGCCGACAGATACACGGCGCACAGCAAATTGGGACACAAGCCATTGGCTAGCTGCCCGATGGTGTTGGCGCTGGCGGGCGCAATCAGCAGCGCATCAGCCCAGAGACCCAGCTCGACGTGGTTGTGCCATTCGCCGGCCGCCGCATCACGCAAAAAGCCCGTCAGAACGGGCTTTTTGGAGAGGGTTCCCAGCGTGAGAGGTGTCACGAAGGCCGTGGCGGCTTCGGTGAGAATGACCTGCACTTCGGCTCCGGCCTTGATGAGCAGGCGCGTGAGCGGGGCGGCTTTATAGGCGGCAATGCTGCCGCTGACACCCAGCAGGATGCGCCGACCGGCCAGGGAAGAATTAGTTGTCATTCCGAACGCAGTGAGGAATCTGAATTTTAGCAAACTTAGGCAGCTTCTATCCTCAGATTCCTCGCTGCGCTCGGAATGACCATTCTTTAGAACAGCTCGCGGGGCACCGGCACTTCTTCGGGCGCGGGCGTGGAGTAGTAGATTTTGCCTTGCAGGAACTCCTCGATGGCCAGGCTGGTGGGCTTGGGCATGCGCTCGTACTGCTTGGAAACTTCGATTTGCTCGCGGTTTTCGAACACTTCTTCCAGGTTATCAACCGTGGAGGCGAACTCGGCGAGGCGGTCGTTCAGCTCTTCTTTCAGCTTCACCGACAGTTGGTTGGCGCGCTTCGAAATCACGGCAATGGCCTCGTACACGTTGCCGTTGTCGCCGGTGATGTCGGCCACGTTGCGCGTGATGATGGAGCTCGACGGGGTGTTGGGATTGGGTTTCATGGGCTGATTTAGTGACTAATTAGTTGGCGGCGGCCGTAGGCACGGCCTTCAGGCGAACAATCTCGGCCTGGCTGAAATCGTACATATCCTGCGCGGCTTTCAGGCTCTTGCTCTTCGGGTAGGTATCCAGAAACTGTTGGTAAAAGTTTACCGCGTCCAGATAACGTTCCCGCTGCTTCGATTCGATGCTTTCCTTGGCCCAGGCGTATTGGGCGCTCAGGCGCAGGAACGAGGCCTGCTCAGCATAGGCCGAGGCCGGGTAGTTCAGTTGAAAATTGGTGAGGGCCACCACGGCTGCCTGGTTGTAGCGCAGCTGATAGTAGAGGCGGGCGCTTTCAAACGCCTTGTTTTCCAGCTTGCGCTGAAGCTCCTGCGACATGTTCTCGGTCTCGGCTTTGAACTTGCTATCGGGGTAGCGGTTCAGGAAATCCTGGATGGATTCGAGGGCCGATATGGTATTGGTCTGGTCCAGTTCGTAGCTCGGCGAGTCGAGAAACAGCGACTTGGCGTGCAGGTAAGAAGCTTCTTCGGCGTACTCCGAATTGGGGTACGTGTCGGTGAACGACTTGAAATAGAACGCGCTCAGCACGTAGTTGCGCTGCTTATAGTTGGTGTTGGCGAAGTAAAACTGGGCTTTCTCGGCCTCGGGGCGGCCTTTCAGCAATGGAATAAGGTCTTCGAGCAATGTGCCGGCCCGGAAGAAGTCGCCCTTGTCATAGTACTTGACGGCGGCTTCGTACTTTTTATTGACGTCGGTGCTTTTCAGCAGGCGTTGGTAGCCACTGGCGCAGGAGCCCAGAATGAGCGTGCTAACGAGCAGAAACAGAACCGTGAGGCGGGAAATCGGCATAAGGGGTGCAAAGGTAACGATTTGAGCCGGCGAAGGCAAACCGGGCGACGGCCCGGCCTGGCCCGGCTGCCAGCAAGAGGCCTGGCGGAAGGCCAAAGGTTGCAGCTAGCGCCGCACGGGGGTGGCCGCGGCCGCCGGTTTGGCCGGCGCGGAAACGGCGGGTTTAGTGACCGGCTTCGCGGGTTGGGCCGGAGCGGTGGGCGTTTTTGCCTTAGGTTTAGAGGTTTTGGTAGCGGGAGCGGCTTTTTTCTTCACCGCTTTTTTCTTGATGACTTTCTTTTTGGGGCGGTCATCGAACTGCTTGCCCAACACCTGGCGGCGGGTGGGCCGTTCCTTGGCGCGCCACTGGTAGCCTTTCAGGCGCTCGTCGTCGGGCTTGAGTTCGTGGGGCGGAATGAACCGGGCCTCGGGATTGGAAAGGACCGAGATTTTATTCAGCTTGTTATCAAGGAACAGCAGGCGCATGTTGGCCGAGAGCACCCGGTTCATGCCGGTGGTGGCAGTGTCGCCGTCGAGGGCGTAGAAGATGCTTTCGGCGTTGCCGAGCACATCCACGCGGCGCATTTTATTGTCGCGGAAGTAGGCCATCATGTTGCGGCCCTTGGTCTGGTTAAAGTTCAGGAGCGTGTCCTGATTCACGGCAAACGCGTTGGAATAGAGCCGCATCTCGTCCACCTTGCCGCGCTTCGAGCGAATCTGGATAGAATCGGCGGTGAGCTGGTTTTTGGCCTGCCACAGCACCGGGTCGCGGTTCATATATATGATGCTATCCTGGCGGTCGTAGGTCAGCGAGTCGCAGATGCCCTGCATGTTGCCCCGAAAAATCTGCACCTTCGGGTAGGCGTAGAGGATGGTGCGCGTGGTGGTTTGGCCGGGCCGGGCCTCGATGCTAATGAGCGTATCGGCGGCCATGTAGAGTGTGTCTTTCTGGCTGCCGATGTTGCGCACCACGGGCCGGCCGCCGTAGAGCTTGGTACGGCCCAGGGCGCGCCAGTATTTGCCGGCGTCGCCGCGCAGCACCAGGTTGTCCTTCTTAGACGTAAGCGAGACGTGGCCATTGGCCACGCCGTAGAGCTTCACCTCGTCATACACCAGTCGGTCACCGCCCAGCAAGTAATTGGGCGTATCGATTTTAGCGTTTTTCTGGAAGTTTGAAACGCGGGTTTTGGTGTTGTAATTTCCGACCTCGGCATACAGATTCCCCTGCTTGCCCTTGATGCGCGTGGGGCCGTTGAAATAGGCAATTTTGCTGACGGTGTTGTAGCGCAGCGTGTCGTTGTTCAGCTCCGAATCGGGCGTCACGAGATGCACGTTCTGCTTGAAAACGAAGACTTTGGTATTGGTATCGTAGAAGCCCTGCTGGCTGTCGAGGGTGTTTTGCGGGTCGGTGAGGTGGCCGGTTTCGGTGTAGGAGGCCGTTTTGCGGTTTAGGTCGTAGTCGAGGCTGGGCGTGGTCAGGGTCATGCGCGGGTCGCGCATCACCACGTTGCCGGTCATGCGGGCCGTGCGCTGGGCGCCGTCGTAAAAGCCGTGGTCGCCGGTGATGGTCATGGTGTCGCTCTGCACCACGCGCACATTGCTGAAGGCCTCCACCTGGTTGCGCTCCAGGTATTGGTAGGCCGAGTCGCAGTACAGAAACACGTCGTCCTGCTGAAAGCTGACGTTGGTAATCAGCTTGCGGATTTTCACTCCTTCGAAGTCACCGCCCACCAGCGCACCGGCCGTGAGCAGTTTGATGGGCGAACCTTTGGCCGCGGGCGGATTGGTGCCAGAGCGCGGGCCGGCTGGGGCAGTTTGCGGCGGGCGAGCGGCGGGCGGCGTGGGGCGCTGGGCCTGCCCCAGCAGCGGCACCAGCAGGCACAGAAGTAAAAAAACGCGAAAGACGGCCATTGAGGGCGCAAAGGTACGGACGGAGGCCGCGCTAACGGCCATCTTTGCACCGTAGTACATACTGGCCCATTGGGCTGCCCGTTGCATCATGCTGGAATCCGTTCGCCGCTTCATCGAAGAAAACAATCTATTTTCCATCGAAAACGACCCCATTCTGGTCGCGGTCAGCGGCGGGCTCGATTCGGTGGTATTGCTGGATGTGCTGCACAAGCTGGGCGCGCAGGTGGCCGTGGCGCACTGCCACTTCGGCTTGCGCGGCGAAGATGCCGACGCCGACGAACAGTTCGTGCGCAAGCTGGCCAAGCAGTACGGCCTCCCCTACTTCGCCGAGTTTTTCCAGACCAAGGCCTACGCCGAGCAGGAAGGCATTTCGACCCAGATGGCGGCCCGTTTCCTGCGTTACCGCTGGTTTGAGCAAGTGCGGCAGGTGCAGGGCCTGGCCTATATCGCCACAGCTCATCACCAGCGCGACGAAGCCGAAACCATGCTGCTGAACCTCACGCACGGCACCGGCCTGGCCGGCTTGCACGGCATTCAGGTGAAGAATGGGCACGTCATCCGCCCGCTGCTGGGCCTGGGGCGCGATGACCTGCACGAATACTTAGTGGAGCGCGGCCTGCGCTGGCGCGAAGACGACAGCAACGACAGCCCCGTGTACCAGCGCAACCTGCTGCGCCACGAAGTGCTGCCCGTGCTGCGCGAAATCAACCCCAACCTCGACCAAACCATGCACGGCACCGCCGAGCGCGTGGGCGGAGCCGAGGAAATCGTGCGCCGCTATGTGGAGGAAACCTCCGCTCAGGCCCGCCGCGACGAGGCGGAAGTGACTTATCTGAATATCAGCACGCTGCAAAAAACGGCGGCCACGGCCCTGGTGCTGCACGAGATTCTGCGGCCGTTTGGCTTTTCGTGGCTGGTGGTGAAGGACATTGTGACGGCGTTTCATGGCGAGTCGGGCCGGCGGTTCGATTCGCCCACGCACCGGCTGGTGAAGGACCGGGAAAACCTGGTTATCACGCCGCGCCGGCTCACGCAGTTTGGCACGTTCCAGCTGGCGGCGGGCCAGACCGACTTGCTGGCCGACGGCATGCGCCTGAAAGCCGAGCTGCACGACGATGCCCGGCACTTCATCATTCCGCGCTCGAAAAGCACGGCTGCACTCGATGCCGATAAAATTAAATTCCCCCTCACATTGCGCAAATGGCAGGAAGGCGACTGGTTTATGCCGCTAGGCATGAAGGGCAAAAAGCTGCTCAGCGATTTTCTTATCGACCAAAAAGTGCCGCTCAACCTGAAAGATGACGTGCGGGTGCTCACCTCGGCCGATGGCAAAATCTGCTGGGTGGTGGGCTGGCGCGTCGATGACCGGTTCAAGGTAGAAGAAACCTCTGAGCGGGTGCTGACCGTGCAACGGATGTAAGTTTTTTGGGCAATCGATTTAACTGCTGAACCTCACCGACGGCAAAAACTTGCTTTTTTCACCCAAGCTTGCGTCGCCCGTCCGTACTTTTACCCGCGAAACTCCAACCCCCCAATTCTTTTTCTATGAAAGTTACCGTAGTCGGAGCCGGCAACGTGGGCGCAACCTGCGCCGATGTGCTCGCCACCCGTGAAATTGCCAACGAAATTATTCTGGTTGACATTAAGGAAGGCATCGCCGAAGGCAAGGCCCTCGATATCTGGCAGAAAGCTCCGATTATCGGCTACGACTCCCGCACCGTGGGCGTGACCAACGACTACGCCCGCACCGCTGGTTCGGACGTGGTGGTGATTACCTCGGGCCTGCCCCGCAAGCCCGGCATGAGCCGCGACGACCTGATTGCCACCAACGCCGGCATCGTGAAATCGGTGACCGAGCAGGTAGTGGCCCACTCGCCCAACGCCATCATCATCGTAGTGAGCAACCCGCTTGACGTGATGACCTACCAGGCCCACCTCACCGCCAAGCTGCCCCGCGAAAAGGTATTTGGCATGGCCGGCATCCTCGACACGGCCCGCTACCGCGCCTTCCTGGCCGAGGCCCTGAACGTGAGCCCGAAAGACATTCAGGCCGTACTCATGGGTGGCCACGGCGATACCATGGTGCCCCTGCCCCGCTACACCACCGTGGGCGGCATCCCGGTTACGGAACTGATTTCCAAAGAGAAGCTTGATGCCATCGTGCAGCGCACCGCCGTGGGCGGCGGCGAGCTGGTGAAGCTGATGGGCACCTCGGCCTGGTACGCGCCCGGCGCGGCCGCGGCCCAAATGGTAGAAGCCATCGTGCGCGACCAGCGCCGCGTGTTCCCCGTGTGCCTGGAGCTGCAGGGCGAGTACGGCATCAACGGCGTGTACCTCGGTGCCCCGGTTATCCTCGGCAAAAACGGCGTGGAGCGCGTGATTGAACTCCAACTCAACGACGAAGAGAAGGCGTTGCTGGAAACCTCGCGCGGCCACGTGAAAGAGGTGATGGATGCGCTCGACAAGATGAGCAGCGCGCAGCCGGCATAGTAATTGCTGGGCTTTCTGCTGTGGCTTACGAGTCGCTTCGCGTTACGCGGAGCGACTCTTTTTTTTGCGGTCATATCAATGGAACCCAGTATCTTGCGGACTAATAATTATTCATGCATTTAAACCTAATTGACACAAATCCAGAGGTAACCGACGCCTGGGAGAAAGTTTTTGCCGACGTGCCGCAGGTCACTGTTGTCCTCGGTTCCATTTTCGACTACCCCGCTGATGCCCTCATCAGCCCGGCCAACAGCTTCGGCTACATGAATGGCGGACTGGATTTTGCCATCTCCAAAAACCTGGGCTGGCATCTGGAAAAGGACCTGCAGCTTATTATTCGTGAGAAGTATTACGGGGAATTGCTGATAGGGCAGGCCGAAATAATTCCGACCGGCAACACTGGTTTTCCCTACCTGATTGCAGCTCCGACCATGCGTACGCCCATGACCATTACGCGCGGGCCAAACGTGTACTTGGCGATGAAAGCCATTCTGCAGTTGCTTCGCTATGGCAAACTGGCCTCGGGCGAATCGGTATCGGAGAAAATACAGCGGGTTGCAGTGCCGGGACTGGGTACGGGCGTGGGGCAGGTCAGGCCGTTGGTGTGCGCCCGGCAGATGCGACTGGCTTGGGAAGATGTGATGCGGGAAAAGTTTGCGACCGAAGCGGGCTGGGAAGAAATGTGCGCAAATTATGCCTACTTCTACACTCACAACCGCTCCGATATCAAGTATGACATCTATTGATTAACGCGGTAAAAACATATCAGCCCTAACGCGACACCAACCCAAACCGCCCGGCTTTCGCATCCAAGATGATAGCCTGTTGGCTGAAAGGCGCGTTGCCCAGCATGCCGCCCATACCCGAAAAACGCGTTAGCGTGCGCTGCATGAACGTGGTGCCCTCGATGTATGTGACCGTGCGTAGCGGCACGGTGACCGCACCAAACTGCATGGCGGCTGTGGTAGCCACGGTATGCGCGGTCAGGTTTTGCCCCAGGAATTCACCGGGGTTAGCTGAGCGGTAGCGGCCGGCTGGGCCATTTTCTGCCAATTGCTGGGCGAAGCCAGTAGGGCAAAGGCGCTGCTGCCCGAGTCGAACATCAACTCCTGCGGCTGGCCCTGCAAGCTCACACGTAGTAGCACCCGCCGCTCCTTAAAGCTCATGGGCACAAAGGCGGCACGGCGCGTCAGGCTGTCGGGGGCACTGTCAGCCGCCGAAATGGTGACGCGGGTGGGGCACCAATTCGAAATACGGCTGTTTCAGGACGTAGAATTAGCGAAAGCCTGGCTGCGTAGCGCGTAAGCTCCGCCGGTTACTGCTGGCTGGCGCGGAACAGCTTCTGCTTTTCTTCCTTGCTCAGGCTCTCGTAGCCGGAACGCGAAATCTTGTCCAGAATGGAGTCGATTTCGTCCTGCAAGGGCTGGCCGGGGGCAGTAGGCTTCTTGCTACCGCTCATGGAAGAGGCCGCTACCGGCTCGGGGCGGCGCGAGGTGCTGCTCACGCGCATGGCCGGCCGCGGGCTGCTAAGGCGGCTGAACCAATTGCCAACGGCCTGTACCGGCCGGCCCAAATCGCGCCCGTTCTGCAGCTGCTTGATAAACACGAAGCCCAGCAAGGCCCCGCCCAGGTGGGCCATCATGCCGCCCGGGTTGCCGCCACTGAGGCCGGCCAGCGAGAGTAAAATCACGACGGCCGCAATCCACTTGATTTTTACCGGACCGATGAGGATAACCATGAACGTGTAGTCGGGCAGTAGTGTGGCGGCTGCCACGATAATGGCCGAAACCGCCGCCGACGCCCCGTTCATGGGGCTGCCCAAACCGGGCTGGAAGGCCGGAATCAGGTTGAAGCTGAGTAGGAAGAAGGCCGCGCCCGCCAGCGCGCCCAGAATGTAGATGCTCACGAGCCGGCGGTTGCCGAGGTATTCGCGAATGAGCTGCCCGAACCAGTACAGATTCAGCATGTTGAACAGGATGTGCAGCAGGCCGTCGAAGAAGCTTTTCTGGTACGTGGTGTGGGTAAAGGCGTAGGTAAGGATGGTCCAGGGGTGGCGGATGAACTCCGGCAACGCCGACGACAGCTCAAACTGGCGCAGCAATAGTGGGAAGTACCCGCTGCTGCTGGTGATGGTCATCACGGCCTGCACCACAATCAGGCCCGCAAATACCAGCACATTGAGCATAATGAGCTGCATGAGGGCATTGTCGCGTTGGCTGAAGGCGGTGCGGATATCTTGAACGATGCTCATGGCACGTATCGGGAAGTAAACTGATGCTACGAATTAAACGGATTTGCCGCCCGCGCGGCCCGGTTATTTTAACAACCAATCCTTAATAAAACCGTTCCCGGCCTTGCTCCCAAAACTTGAGAACGATAAAGCCAATCAGCAAGCCGCCGAGGTGGGCAAAGTGGGCCACGTTGTCGCCGGGCGTGCGGTGCACGCCGTTGTACAGTTCGTACAAGGCGTAGAGGAACACAAAATACTTTGCTTTGATGGGAAATGGCAAGAGCAGTAGCATTAATTCCGTGTTCGGAAACAGGTAGGCGAAGGCGAACAGGATGCCGAACAAGGCCCCCGAAGCGCCCAGCATTGGTGATGCCAATACCATTTGATACAACTCTTGGCTTCGTGCTACTACTTGACTCTGCAAGGTCGTGTCATTAGGGTTGCGCTCTAATGCCCCGGCCATTGCAAAGTCGTCAGATGCAAATAGGCCGCTTCCTCTAGCTGTGCACACAAGTTCGGCGAATTCTCCACCAGTAGGATGCTGACTAATACTCATTTGTAACTCCGCTATTGGACGCAGTTCATATGCACGCACACCCTCATAAAGCAAGCCTGCTCCAAAGCCACAGATTAGCCAGAATGCTAGAAAGCGCTGCCCACCCCAACGCTGCTCCAATAATGGGCCAAAAGAAATCAGACCGAACATATTCGATATGAGGTGTCCCCAACTGCCATGCAAAAACATATATGTTACGAGTTGCCAAGGCTGGAAATAGGAAGAACTGAACGGAAACAGGCTTCCTATTCGAGTAATTGCTTCTGACACGTTATCCTGCAGAACGAACAACAGAATATTCGCAATCAATAAATTGCGAACTGTAGGAGTGAGATTGAACATGCAGCGAAAGTAGGTACCGCGAGAGCTTCGCGGGCGAGCCTTATTTACGGAAGAAGTCGGCCAGCTGCTGGCCATCGAGGAGTACGAGGGTTTTGCGGCCGTCGGGGGTGTAGCCGGGGGTTTGGCAGGCGAAGAGGCGGTCGGCCAGCGCGTTGAGCTCGGACTCGGGCAGGCGGGCGGCGACCGTGCCGGCGGCTACGCGGCGGGCCAGGGCGCGGGCCAGGCTCTCGCTCTGGTCGAGCTTGAGGGGACCGGCCGTGGTGCGAAACTGCTCGATGAGGCTTTCGAGCAGCTCTTTCTCGTCCTGCGCCGGCATCCCGGCCGGAATGGCTTCCACGGCAATGGTGCTCGGCCCGAATTCGTTGAAGATGAAACCCAGCGCGTGCAGCGGCTCAGTAAGCTCGCGCAGCACGGCAAAATCGGCCGGCGAAAAGGTGACCGTGCGCGGAAACAGCAACGTTTGCGACGTGCCCACGGCCCGGCCCAGCTCCTGCCGGTACTGCTCGTAGAGAATGCGCTCGCGGGCAGCCTCCTGGTCAATCAGCAGCACGCCCGATTTCACCGGCACCAGCACGAAGCGCTGCTGCACCTGCACGGCGCGGCTGCCGGCACCGCCCTCGCGGGCCGGCGTGGTCCGGTTGGCAGGCACTTCGGACAAACCTAGTCCCAGCGAAAGCTCAGCCGGACTGCTTGTCGCAACGTCTCGCGCCGGAAAACCTGCAGCAAAAGTTTCTGCCGGCACAGCCGGTGTGGGCGTTTCAAAGCTGCGAACGGTGACGGCGTCGATGCTGGCATTTTCGCGCACGGGCTGGCCCAACTCGCGGTAGAAAGCTTCGAGCTCGCGGCGGGCCTGCTCGGTGGGGCGCGGCGGCACTTGGCGCTCGAAGCCATCACGGCGGGTTTCGGTGTTGAAATTGGAAAAGCCAGCGTTGCTGGAGGTGCGGGTGGAGGCGGCCATCTCGTCGGGGCGGTAGCCGTCGGAGCTGGCGGCGCGGGCCAGCGGGGTGGCGGCAGGCAGGTGGTCGTCGGCCTCGGTGGGGACGCCACCGATACCCTTGCCGGCCCGTAGCGGGCGGATGGGCGCAAAGTTCACGTCGCCATCAAAGTCCAGCGAGGGCGCAATGTTGTGCAGGCCCAGGCTTTGCTTCACGGCGGCGCGCACCACGGCGTACACGGTTTTCTCGTCCTCGAACTTGATTTCCGTCTTGGTCGGGTGCACATTGATGTCAATGGCCTTGGGGTCGAGCTCCAGAAACAGCACGTAGAAAGGGTGCGTGTCACGGGCCAGCAGGCCTTCGTAAGCCGCCAGCACGGCGTGGTTGAGGTAGGCAGACCGGATAAAGCGGTTATTCACGAAGAAAAACTGGTCGCCCCGGCTTTTCTTGCTCGACTCCGGCTTGCCCACAAAGCCGCGCACCGATATGGAGTGCGTCACCTCCTCGCAGGCCGCCAGCTGCTCCTTGTAGCCGTTGCCCAGCAGCGCCACAATGCGCTGGCTCAGCTTGCCCGCCGGCAGGCCAAATACTTCCAACTCATTCTGATAGAGCGAAAACGCAATCTGCGGATTGGCTAACGCCACGTGCTGAAACTCGTCCAGAATGTGCCGCATTTCCACGGCGTTGCTCTTGAGGAAGTTGCGCCGGGCCGGCACGTTGAAAAACAGATTTTTGACCGAAATGCTGGTGCCGTCCGGGCAGGCGGTGGGCTGCTGGCTGGTGATTTGTGAGCCCTCGACCAAAATCAACGTGCCGGTGTCCTGGTCGGGTTGCTTGGTGCGGATTTCGACCTGCGCCACGGCCGCGATGCTGGCCAGCGCCTCCCCCCGGAAACCGAGGGTACGAATTTTAAATAAGTCTTCGGTCGAGCGGATTTTGCTGGTGGCGTGGCGCTCCAGACTCATGCGGGCGTCGGTGGGCGACATGCCGGCCCCGTTGTCGACCACCTGCACCAGCTGTTTGCCGGCCTCTTTCACAATGAGTTGTACTTGCGTAGCACCGGCATCGACGGCGTTTTCCAGCAGTTCCTTCACCACCGAGGCGGGGCGCTGCACCACCTCGCCGGCCGCAATCTGGTTGGCGAGGTATTCGGGAAGGAGGTGAATGATATCAGGCATAAGCAGTGGCGCCGACAAAGGCTTGCGCCGAAGAAACAAAGAGAGCTAATCAGCACGTAAACAAGCGGAAACGCGCCTTACAATAACCACAAACCGGCCGCGTTATAAACCCGCGACAGGGTTTGTTGCGTACCTTTGCGGCTAAATAGCGGAGTTCCAAGACGAAATTTTACGGTTCGCACCGTTGCGTTTCGCGCCGGAGCCGCCCAGGTTTGGAACCTCCAAACCCGGCCGGCGGGTTCCGTTGTTACTCACGACAAAAGTACGGCCCCCGCGGCCCGTTTGCCCCTTGAACCAACCCACCAACCCTACGGGGCTGATGCGCATCCCTTTCCAGCTTACCATGGCAGCCCTGCTGTTGGCGGCGGGACTGTTGCTGTCGTTTGCCGAAGTAAAAAAACTGCCCGCCGACCCGCTGCCATCTGGCCCGGTCGAGACGGCTTGGGTCGACAGCGTGTTCAACTCGCTCACGCCCGACCAGCGCCTGGGCCAGCTGTTCATGGTGGCCGCGTATTCTAACAAAGACCGCAGCCACGTCGAGCGCATCGAGCGGCTGGTGCGCAACCAGGGCATTGGCGGCGTGATGTTTATGCAGGGCGGCCCTAAGCGCCAAGCCCTGATGGCCAACCGCCTGCAAGCCGCCGCCAAGGTGCCCCTGCTCATCGCCATGGACGCCGAATGGGGCCTCGACATGCGCCTCGATTCCTCGGCTCACTTCGCCAAGCAGATGACGCTGGGCGCCATGGACGACCCCAAGTACGTGTACCAGATGGGCCGCGACATTGCCCGCAAAATGCGGGCGCTGGGCGTGCACATCGATTTCGCGCCGGTGCTGGACGTAAACTCCAACCCCGGCAACCCCGTTATTGGCAACCGCTCGTTTGGCGAAGACCAGAGCCGGGTAGCCACGCTGGGCATCCAGTATATCAAGGGCTTGCAGGACAACCAGGTAATGGCGGTGGCCAAGCACTTCCCCGGCCACGGCGATACCGATACCGATTCGCACGTCTCGCTCCCGGTCATCAACACCGACATGGCCCGCCTCACGAAAGTGGATTTGGTGCCGTTCCAGCAGTCGTTTGAGGCCGGCGTGATGGGCGTAATTGTGGCTCACCTTTACATGCCGCTGTTTGATACCACGGATGCTAAAACCACCACCCTCTCACATGCGCTGGTAACGGACTTGCTGAAGGACAAGATGGGCTTTAAAGGCTTGGTTTTCACCGATGCGCTCAACATGAAGAGCGTGAGCAAGCTCTACAAAGACGGTGAACTGGACGCCTTGGCCCTGGCTGCTGGCAACGACGTGCTGCTGTTTTCGGAAGATGTTCCTTCGGCCCTGCAGCGCATCCGCGAGGCGGTGGCGGCCGGCAAGCTCACGCAGGATGATTTGGACTTCCGCGTTAAGAAAATTCTGCGGGCTAAGTACTGGGCCGGTTTGAACCACTACCAGCCCGTGAACCTGCGCACTTTGCGCGACAGCCTAAACCTACCGGCCTCGAAAGTATTATCGCAGAGTATTTTCGAGCACGCGGTTACCATCGCCAAAAACGACGACCAACTCCTCCCCTTCCAGCGTCTTGATACGCTACGGATTGCGGCCATCACCATCGGCACGCAGGCGGAGGGACCGTACGCTACCATTTTCAATAAGTATCAGCCCGGTCCGGTGTACGCTGTGCCCGACCGGTACGCACCAGACTCTACTTTTGCCCGCATCAGCAGCCGTTTGCAAGGATATAACGTGGTGGTGGTGAGCCTGCACGCCATGAATAATACCCCCAGCCACAACTATGGTATTGGCGATGGGGCACTGAAATTCATCAAGCAGCTGGAGGCCAATAAACGCATCAAAACGGTGGTGGTGGCGATGGGTAACGCCTATTCGCTGAAGTTCCTGGAGGGTGCCCGCACGCTGGTGTGCGGCTATGAGGACCATTACGCGGCGCAACTGGTAGTGCCGCAGGTGCTGTTTGGCGCGCTGCCGGCGCGGGGCAAATTGCCCGTTACCGTCTCGCCTACGCTCAAAACCAACCTCGGCATTGCCACCGCCGACCTGCACCGTCTGCGCTACGCCGTACCCGAAAGCCAGGGGCTTAGTTCACGCGTTTTAGCCCAGATTGACAACATTGCCCTCGAAAGCCAGACCTACGCCGCCGCCCCCGGCTGCCAGGTTTTGGTGGCAAAAAACGGCACCGTGGTATTTGACCAGAGCTACGGCTACTGCACCTACGACCAGTCGCAGCCCGTGACCAGCAGCACGTTGTATGACCTGGCCTCCGTGACCAAAGTGGCCGGCACGTTGCAAGCGGTGATGTACCTCAAGGACCAGGGCAAGCTGAACATCGAGGAGAAAGTGTCTACCTACCTGCCCGAGCTGGCTCACACCAACAAGCGCGAAATGACCGTGCGCGATGTGCTGTTGCACCAGGCCGGCCTCAAACCGGGCATCCCAACGTGGGAGCGCACCCTGCGCGATGGGCAGTTCAAGTCTGCGTTCTACGCCAGCGCCCGCTCCGACGACTTCCCCAACGAAGTAGCGCCCGGCGAATACAGCACCAAAGCCGCCGACGACTCCGTCTGGGCTTGGACCATGCGCTCCAGCCTATTGCCGAAAATCAAGGGCCGCTACCCCACGGAATATTCGGACCTGAGCTTTATCGTGATGAAGCGGGTGTGCGAAAAGATTCTTAAACAGCCGATTGAGAACTTTTTGGAGGACAACTTCTACCGGCCGCTGGGCTTGGGCAGCATGACCTATAATCCGTTGCAGCGCTTCCCTAAAAGCTGCATTGCGCCCACCGAAAACGACACCTACTACCGCCGTGAGCAGTTGCAAGGCACGGTGCACGACCAGACGGCCGCCCTCGTGGGCGGCGTGGGCGGCCACGCCGGCCTCTTCGCTACGGCCAACGACCTGGCCGTGCTGATGCAGATGAACCTACAAAATGGCAACTACGGGGGCACCCGCTACTTCCAGTCGCCGGTGGTGACGGAGTTTGCCCGGCCCCAGACGGCGGGCAGCCGGCGCGGCCTGGGCTGGGACCACGGCGACCCCAGCAAGCCCGAAGGTCCCACCAGCAACCTTTCGCCGGCCAGCACTTTCGGCCACACCGGCTTCACGGGCACCTGCGTGTGGATGGACCCGGATAATAACATCCTCTACATCTTCCTGTCCAACCGCGTGTACCCCGATGCCGGCAATAACAAGCTGCGCCAGTACAACATCCGCACGCGAATTCATGAGGTTATTTATAAATCAATGGCCGCTGAGAATGCCAAGAGACTGGCGTCGGCAGAGGCTTCGCAGAAATAGTTTTAGTGAAGCAAAACAGCCCCCTGGCTTTGCAGTCAGGGGGCTGTTTTGCGTTTAGCCTTATGGTTGGCCGCAAGAATGCGCCTGCTTCAGCTTATTGCTGCGGCTGGACGCGGTCGTAGTTGAACATCCAGCTTTTGCCGAACCGGTCGGTGAGCATGCCAAATTTGGCCCCCCAGAACTGGTCGGCCAGCGGCATGGTTACCTGTCCGCCTTCACCTAAGTTAGCAAACAGCCGGTCGATTTCTTCTTCGCTGTGGCAATTGAGCGACAGGTTGTTGCCATTGCCATCCTGCACCGGCTGAAACGGGGAATCGGAAGCCATCAGGACCAAATCGCCGCTGTGCAAAGTGGCGTGCATGACACCATTCTGGGCCGCTGCGGGCACGTGCTCGGCCGCCGGGGTACCGGCGAAGGGCATGATGTTCAGGTCGCCGCTCAGGCACTGCTGGTAAAAAGTCATGGCTTCGCGGCAATTGCCCGAAAAATTGAGGTAAGGGACGAGTTGGGGCATGATAATAAGGGAATTGAGGTGAAAGCGAGATGCCCTGCCTTGCCCATGGAGATTAGCTACTTCTCCTTTATCTGCGAGACCCGGGACGCCACAAAGATATCTGACAGCTCATCAAATTAGCAATTTTATTTTACTAATATTTTTAACATTTATTTTTCATTATATCCGCAATTTATTTATAGTACGTGGTAAAATTGCCGGTTGCCACGGCAGCTATTAACAGCCAAATTTTAAAGTTTACGCTACGGTTCCCCAACATCCTACCCGATTCCCGGTTAGGCAGAACGCGCAGCTCTTTTTCGCGTTAGCTTCTCTATGAACATCGGTATCGTTTGTTATCCCACCTTTGGCGGCTCCGGCGTGGTGGCTACGGAATTGGGCAAAGCTCTGGCCCAGCGTGGCCACCGCGTGCATTTCATCACCTACAGCCAGCCGGTGCGTCTCGATTTCTTCAACGAGAACCTCTTCTATCACGAGGTGTATGTGCCGGCGTACCCGCTGTTCCAGTTTCCGCCCTATGAGTTGGCGCTGACCAGCAAGATGGTCGACATTGTACAGAACGAAAAGCTTGATGTGTTGCACGTGCACTATGCCATTCCGCATGCCTCGGCGGCCTACATGGCCAAGCAGATTCTGCGTTCGCGCGGCATCCAGATTCCCGTGGTGACCACGCTGCACGGCACCGATATTACCCTCGTGGGCAAAGATTCCAGTTTCGAGCCGGTGGTGACGTTCAGCATCAACCAGAGCGATGGGGTGACGTCGGTTTCGGCCGACTTGCGGCGTGAAACCTACGAGTATTTCGCTATTGAGAAGGACATTACGGTCATCCCGAACTTCATCGACCTGCACCGTTTCAAGAAACAGGAAAAAAGCCATTTCCGGGCCGCCATCGCGCCCGAGGGCGAGAAGCTATTGATTCACACCAGCAACTTCCGCACGGTGAAGCGGGTGGAAGACGTGCTGCGGATTTTTGTGGGCGTGCGGGAGAAAATCCCGGCCAAGCTGCTGCTCGTGGGCGACGGCCCCGACCGTAACCGCATGGAAAAGCTGGCCCGCGACCTCGACGTGCACCGCGACCTGCGCTTCCTGGGCAAGCTCGAAGCCGTGGAGGAAGTGCTGAGCGTGGGCGACCTGTTTCTGATGCCGTCGGAAAACGAGAGCTTCGGCCTCGCGGCTCTCGAAGCCATGGCCTGCGAAGTGCCCGTGGTGAGCACCAACGCCGGCGGCATTCCCGAGCTGAATGTGCACGGCGTAACGGGCATGATTAGCGACATCGGCGACGTTCCCGATATGGTAAAAAATGCCCTCTACGTGCTCGATGATGAGAACCTGCCGCGCTTCAAGGCCGCTGCCCTGGCCCGCGCCGAGGAATTTGCTGTGGAGAATATTGTGCCGCTATACGAGGAATGCTACCGCAATGCGATTGAGGCGGTGAGCGTGACGGCGTAGGCTTTGCCTGTCATTGCGAGCGAAATGAAGCGTAGCGGAATGTAGCGGAATGTAGCGCGGCAATCCGTCCTCTCTCAGCGGCCATCCCTGAGATGTGACAAAGTTGTTTAAACAACATAAAGCCCCAATACTTCGCAGTAGTGGGGCTTTGTGGTAAAAGAAATTTTCTGGTATTTACAGGACGGATTGTCGCGTTGCGCACTCGCAGATGACAGGCGTTAAAACAACCCTGCCGCCTCGTTTTTCACTACGGCCAGCGCTTGGGCCGTGGGTTCGGCACCATCCATCATCAGGCCTTCGAGGATGCGCTTGGCTAGTTCGGTACCGCGCGCCTGGGCTGGGTTATGCATGCCGTGGAAGGCGCGGTTGACCATCGTGAGCACGTTTTCCTTGGCTTCTTTCACCAGCGTCCAGGCATCGGCCGAGATGTAGACCTGCTGGGAAAGGTTGTGCTCGTACTCGGCCCGGATTTCCTGCTGGAGCAGGCGGTGGAACTCGGGGGCCGTGGAGCCGGCGCTGCTCAGGCGCACGAGGATGTTGTTGGGAGAAATGCGCTCCAGAAACAGCACCACCCGCTCGTAGGCTTGCAGGCGCAGGGGCAGCGTGGTTTTGTTGCTTTCGAGGCGCAGCTCAATCAGACGGCGCTGCTGCTCCTTCTCCAAAAACTGCTTAAACAGCAGGTAAATGGCGCTGGCCACGATGATGGCGGGCAGAATAATCTTGAGCAGTTCGTAGAAATAAGTGGTCGAATCCATGCTGGTAGGCCGGCTTGGGGGCCGACAAATCAATAAACGAAGCTGTTGGTAAATACTGTGCACACGGCTTGGGACAAGCCCATTTGCATGCCGCGTGGGGCCGCAAACTTACGCCGTGAACCGCCGGGCCCCAACTGCTGTTTCCTATCCGACTTGCTGCGGCGGCTACTCCGGTGGCTGCTGTATCTTTGTTGTCCACCTGTTCCTAAATCGCCTAATCATTATGGCTGCTGTTGCCACCCTCGCCCCCATTACCCTCACCGACCGCGCCGTAGTGGAGGTGAAAAACATCATCCAGGAGAAGAACGTCCCAGCCGATTACGGCCTGCGCATCGGTGTGCAGGGCGGCGGCTGCTCGGGCATGAGCTACCTGCTCGGCTTCGACAAAGCCAAAGACGCCGACGAAACCTACGACCTCGACGGCCTGAAGCTCATCATGGATAAAAAGCACGCCATGTATGTGCTGGGCATGGAAGTTGACTTCCAAGACGGCCTCAACGCCCGCGGCTTCGTCTTCAACAACCCCCAGGCCAAGAGCACCTGCGGCTGCGGCTCCTCGTTCTCGGCGTAATTTCTTCCGACTTTTTAGTAGAAAAAGCCCTGGCCCACCGGCCGGGGCTTTTTCGTTTACTTTCGCGCCGGCTGTTCCACTTGTTCCCTGCCCAATGCGTCCGCTTCTTTCGCTGCTGTTGATTCTTACCGGTCTGGCGGTTCAGGCCCAGAAGTTCAGCCCCGCCGAGCTGGCGCGCTGGCAGCAGCAGGCCCGGCAGGTGAGCATCACGCGCGATACCTACGGCGTGCCGCACATTTATGGCAAGACGGATGCCGATGCCGTTTTCGGCCTGCTCTACAGCCAGTGCGAGGACGATTTTGAGCGCGTCGAAACCAACTACCTCGATGCCATTGGGCGGCTGGCTGAAGTGGAGGGCGAGGCCCAGTTGTACCACGACCTGCGCGCCCGCCTGTTCCTGGACAGCACGCAGGCCATTAGCATTTATAAAAAGTGCCCCGCCGACATGAAGCTGCTGCTCGAGGCCTTCGCGGCCGGCACCAATTACTACCTGGCTACCCACCCCACCGTGCAGCCCCGGCTGCTGCGCCGCTTCCAGCCCTGGATGCCGTTGATGTTCAGCGAGGGCAGCATTGGCGGCAACATCAGCGTGGTGAGCATTGAGCGACTGAAGGCATTTTACAGCCAGAAGAAGTCGAGCTCGTGGATTGATACCGACTTTGGCCGGGCCGACCGCGAACCGGTGGGCTCCAACGGATTTGCCATTGCGCCCAGCAAAAGCGCCACCGGCCACGCCCTGCTGCTCATCAACCCGCACACCTCCTTCTACTTCCGCTCCGAAGTGCAGATGGTGAGCCAGCAGGGCCTGAATGCCTACGGCGCCGTGACGTGGGGCCAGTTTTTCATCTATCAGGGCTTTAATGAGCACTGCGGCTGGATGCACACTTCCAGCCAGGCCGATTCGATGGACGAATACCTTGAAACTGTGGAGGAAAAGGGTGGCAATTTCTTCTACAAATACGGCGGCAAGCTGCGGGCCGTGACGGCGCAGAAAGTGTCACTGCCCTACAAATCGGGCGATAAAATCCTGCACAAAACCTTCACCATCTACCGCACACACCACGGCCCCATCGTGGGTCAGAAAACCGACCAGCAATGGGTAGCGGTGCGCATGATGAATACGCCGCTGGCTGCTTTGCAACAGTCGTATCTGCGCACCAAGGCCAGCGACTATGCCAGCTTCCAGCAGGTGATGAAGCTGAACGGCAACGCCACCAATAACACCGTTTTTGCCGATGCCAAGGGCAGCATCGCCTACTGGCACGGCAATTTTATGCCGAAGCGCGACCCAAAATTCGACTGGAGCCAGCCTGTGGACGGTAGCACTCCGGCCACCGAATGGCAGGGCTTTCACCCGGTAAGCGACTTGGTGCAGGTGCACAACCCCGCCAGCGGCTTCATCCAGAATTGTAATTCCACTCCCTTCACGGTGAGTGGTCCGAGCAGCCCAGTCCCAGCCAAATACCCCAGATACCTGGCCCCCGATGCCGAAAACTACCGCGGCCTAAACGCCGTGCGCGTGCTCGGCCGTAAAGCCGTATTCACGCTCGACACCCTGATTGCGGCGGCCGACGACCCGCACCTCACCGCTTTCGACGACATGCTGCCGCCGCTGCTGGCCGCTTATCAGCCCACCTCGGCTGAAAAAGCGGCTGCCCCCGCCATGGCCGAAGCCATTGAAACGCTGCGTGCCTGGAATCACAACTACGCCCAGACTTCCGTGGCCCAGACCGTGGCCATTTACTGGGCCGAACGGCTGCTGGCCAAGGCCCGCGCCCGCGTGCCCGCCGCCCAGCCGCAGCTCGATTACATCAGCTTCACTCGGTTTGCGCTGGCCAATACTTCACCTACGGAAAAAGTGGCCACCCTCGCCGAAACGCTCGACGACCTAACCCGCGACTTCGGCACCTGGAAGATGCCCTGGGGCGACGTGAACCGCTACCAGCGCCTCACCGGCCATACCGAAGAGAAGTACGACGACCAGCAGCCCAGCCGGCCGGTAGCTTTCACGTCGTCGGCCTGGGGCTCTTTGGCGGCCTTTGGGGCGCGGGCCTACCCCGGCACCAAAAAGCGCTACGGCAACGTGGGCAACAGCTTCGTAGCGGTGGTGGAATTTGGCCCGCGCATCGTGGCCCGCTCCGTGGTAACGGGCGGACAGACCAGCCGGCCTGGTACGCCGCACTTCACTGACCAAGCCGATTTATATTGCAATGGCCGCTTCAAGGAAGTGCGCTTTTATCCCGAAGATGTGAAGGCCCACGCCGAAAAAACATACCACCCCGGCGAGTAAGCCCGCGTCGGGCTTACCTTCAATGCCACTCAAACCCGCTAGCTAATCCCACCACGCATGGACGTTAAATATCTCTCCGACGACAAAGGCAAAATCACGGGTGTTTTCATTGCCATTGAGGAATGGGAACGGCTGCAAAAGCAGTACAACATCACCGAAAAAGCCCCGGCCGACTCCGGTGCTAAGCTCCAGCAGTCGCTGGCCGAGGCCATGAAGAAGGTGAAACC
This sequence comes from Hymenobacter terrigena, assembly GCF_054776515.1. Taxonomy (NCBI): domain Bacteria; kingdom Pseudomonadati; phylum Bacteroidota; class Cytophagia; order Cytophagales; family Hymenobacteraceae; genus Hymenobacter; species Hymenobacter terrigena. The sequence goes on along the minus strand of NZ_BAAHBU010000003.1, from coordinate 347,021 downwards.
CAGCGAGGATGAAGCGTAAGCACGCTTTCGCGTCTTTTTCAAGCAATAAAAAAGCCCGGTGTCGCCGGGCTTTTTTATTGTTATACAACGGTTTCTAGCGGCCGAAATCGTCCTGTACCCGCACAATGTCATCCTCATCAGATGGGTTGTTCGCGTCGGTGTGCTGCCAGATTTCGGCCAGGATGCCCCAATCTTTCAGGCCCACGAGGCGGTGGCGCTCGCCCTGCCGCAGGATGATGCGCTCGCCCACCTGCAGGCTTTTCACTTCGCCCTGCTCATCGGTGTCGCTGGTGGCTACGCCCACGGGGCCCTGCACCACCTGCCAGATTTCGGCCCGGCGGTGGTGGTACTGCCAGCTCAGCCGCTGGTGCGGAGCTACCACCAGAATTTTAGGGCTCAGCCGGCCCGAAATCCGCAGGCTGTCCACCAACAGGCCGTCGAAGTAGGTGTTGGCAAATTCCTGGGCCTGGGCTTCGTCAATCACGAAAAACCCGCCCCACGGGCGAGTCGGGTCCTCTTTGGCGATGGTAAAACCTTGTTGCTTCAGCGTCTCGGCCACTTGCTGGAACAAGGCGCGCTTTTGGGGGTCGGTGTTGGGCATGAGTATTTTCGTTTGGGGTGAAGCGAATATAGCTACTTCATTATTTATAGCTACCCGGCCGCTTCATCAATACGTTTTCGCTGCATCGGCCGGCACCACCACCACGAAATCGGCCACGTTCACCTGCTCCTTTTCCAGCGTCTGCAGCTGCTCCTGTGTTATCACGCTGAGGGTTTTTACGCGCAGCTTGGGCGCGTATTGGTGTAGCCAGGCCACGATGCCGTCGTGGTGGTCGGAGTGGTAGCTGCCGTTGAGGTGCAGCATGGTTTGGCCGGCCGCTAGGCTGGTTTCAATGAAATGGGCCATGGTGGCATCCTTCAGGGCCTGGGCCTGGATGATGTTTTGGGCTCCGCCGCCGTGGGCCTGGCCAGCACCGCCGAACATGGCGGCCATGTTTTTATAGCCGGGCAGGTCGTAATCTACTTTCAGCGGTAGCGGGGCCAGCAGGGCGCGGTCGTTGGCGGGCAGCTTGTCCAGCGCAGTGAGGCTGCGCTGGGCCACGGTTTTGGCGAAGGGCCGCGGGGCGTTGGTGCCGATGACGGGCAGGTGGTTTTCGCGGGCGAAAAGCAGCAGCGGGCGGTAGTCGGTGACGTAGTTGGGCCACGGGCGGGCCTGGCGCTCGAAGGCGGTATCGGCCAGCGTGCCGGCGGCGTACTGCGCCACCAGCGGCTGCACGTCGCGCTCAAACATCTCCATGCCCAGCACCAGCTGGCCGGGTTTCTTCAGCTTCAGCAGGTCCTTGGCTACTTGTAGCTCCAGCCAGTGTGCTAGGGCGTCGTTGTGCTGCTCGCCAAAGAGGACAACGTCGGCCTGGGCCAGTTCCTGGAGCATATGGTCGTAGTCGGCGGGCGGGCCGGCGGCGCTGAAGAGGCGGTAAGCAGGCCGGTCGCCCACAAAGCTGGCAAGACTGATGAACAGGAAAAAGAGACTGGCGAGGCGGAGGAAACGCATGAAATAAGGAGTGGGTATCTTACCAACAAAGAACGTCATGCTGAGCGAGGCCGAAGCATCTCTACCGCAGAAGTAATTATTTACTCCCTCGGTAGAAATGCTTCGGCCGCGCTCAGCATGACGTTCTTTTCTGATTCCTGTTTTACTATCCCTTATAAAACATCCATTTGCCCAACTCCTTGTACGTCACTTTCTTGCCGTACATCAGAATGCCTACGCGGTAGATGCGGGCCGCCACCCACACCGTGCCCAGGAAGCCCAGAATGAGCAGGAAAATGGACAGCGCCAGCTGCCACATCGGCACGCCAAACGGCAGGCGAATAACCATGGCAATGGGCGAAGTCAGCGGGAACATCGACATCCAGAAAGCCACCGGCCCGTCGGGGTTGCGCAGGATGACCGACACGCCCACGATGTAGCTCAGAATGAGTGGCATCGTAATGGGAAACATGAACTGCTGGGTATCGGTCTGGTCGTCCACGGCCGCGCCCACGGCCCCAAACAACGCCCCGTACAGCAGGTAGCCACCCAGGAAATAGATGATGAAGCCGAACAGAATGGTGCCCAGCGGCAGCTCCGCCAGGGTGTTGAAGAAGCTGAAACGGCCGGCCGGGTTGGCTTGGGCCGTCCCTTGTTGGGTGCCTTGGTCGAAGCGCTGGGTGGCCGAGCGCGGCTCGTCGTCGGCAACAACAGTGGCAGTAGCTCCGGGAGCCGAAGTACCGGCCGCCACTTCCGTTTTGGGCTTGTCCTTGCCCGTCAGCAGGGGCATCACCACCGAGCTCACGCCGAACGAGAGCACGCCCCACAGCAGAAACTGCGTGAGGCCCACTGCCGCGATGCCCACAATCTTGCCCATCATCAAATCAAACGGCTTCACCGACGACAGCATCACTTCCATGATGCGGCTCGACTTCTCCTCCCCCACCCCGCGCATAATCTGCACGCCATAGATGAAGATGAACATGTAAATGGCCAGCGCTAGCGCGTAGGACATGCCCGACGTGGCCAGCGCGTTGCTGTTGGCTTCCTTGCCCGTCTCATCAAGGCTCACGGCTTGCAAATCCACCTTCGAGCGCAGGCGGTCGAGCTGGTCCTGGGTGAGGCCGGACTTCTGCATCTTCAGGTCCGAAAAAGCTTTGTTGAGCGCCGATTCCACCGCCGACTGCTTTTTCAGGCTGATGTTGCCTTTGCCGAAAAACTGCACGCCCACGGGCTTTTCCACATCGAGGCCGGCGGGCAGGTACACCAGGCCGTCGTGCTTGGCTTTCTGGAAGCCTTTTTTGGCATCGGCCAGCGTGCCGGTGGTGGTTTCGAAGCGCAGCTGCGGGGTGCTCACGAGGCGGCTGGCCACGCCGAGGCCAGAGTCGTCGCGCACTTCGATTACGTCGGTGGTGTCGTTGTCGGAACTCGCCATTTTGGCGATGATGAAGCCGAACCCCGCCAGCAGCAGCGGCACGGCCAGGGTGAGCACGATAAAGGCTTTTTTGCGAACGCGGCTCAGGTACTCGCGTTGGGCAATGAGTATAAATTTGGAGGCCATGACGATGGATTAAAGCAGCGCGTTAGCGGTTTCGAGGAGGGTTTCGGGCATGGTTTCGCCCACGCGTCGGATGAAAATCTCGTTGATGCTCGGGATTTTCTCGCGGAAGGCTTCCACCTCAATGCCCGCCGAGCCGATGAGGTAGCGCAGCAGGTCGTTGGGCCGCACACCTTCCTGCAGCTGCACCCTTAAGTAGAAATGGTCGTTTTCCCGCTTTTTCTGTTCTACTACCTTAAAATCGGGGCTCGACAATATCGGATGGCCTGTTCCTTCCACCTCGTAAGTGTTGGTTTTGAACTGGTCGCGAATCACACCAATCGGCCCGTCCAGCACTTTGCGCGAGCGGTTGATGAGGGCAATGTTGTCGCACATCTCCTCCACCGATTCCATGCGGTGCGTCGAAAAGATGATGGTGGCGCCCTGGTTGCGCAGCTCCAGAATCTCGTCCTTAATCAGGTTGGCGTTAATCGGGTCGAAGCCCGAGAACGGCTCGTCCAGAATAATCAGCTTGGGGTCGTGCAGCACCGTGGCAATGAACTGCACCTTCTGCTGCATGCCTTTGCTGAGGTCCTCCACGTTCTTGCCGGCCCACTCCTTTATCTCGAAGCGGTTCAGCCACTGCTTGATGCGCGCCGTGGCGTCGCTGCGGCTCAGGCCGCGCAGCTGGGCCAGGTAAAGCAGCTGCTCGCCCACTTTCATCTTTTTGTAGAGGCCGCGCTCCTCGGGCAGGTAGCCGATTTGGGCAATGTGGCTCGGGTTGAGCCGCTCGCCCCGGAAGCGGATTTCGCCCTCGTCGGCCCCCGTAATCTGGGTGATGATGCGGATGAGCGAGGTTTTGCCCGCGCCGTTGGGCCCAAGCAGGCCGAAGATGCTGCCCTCGGGAATGGCAAGGCTCACGCCCGAGAGGGCGACGTGGTTGGCGTAGGCCTTGCGCACGTCGATGGCTTCCAGTATAGGTTTCACAGAAAAAGGAGTTGGTTGGCGGGTTAAATGTAGAAGAATGGAGCTGGGCAAATGTATTAATCGCCTCAGTCACTTGCCAGAAGTCGGGAGCCAAGCGGCCGCAAACCGTCCCCAAGCGGTAAATAACCGGGATGAACGGGGCGTGCAAGGTCAGCGGACAGGGGTTGGTTCGGGCTCGTCGCCCAGTTCGCGCAGGCTGGCTTCGAGGCGGTCGAGGTGCTGGCCGTAGAGGCGCTGGAGGTACCACTGGGTAGCCTGGCGCATGCCGTAGTAAATAAAAACGCCCAGCATGCCGTACACCACGCCCAGCAAGCCCAGCCCGGTCACCAGCCGGGGCTCGGCAAATCGCTGCACCATGCGCCCGCCCACAAACAGCAGGCTCACCGTGAGCGAGGCCGGCACCGACCACATCGTGGCCCGGTAATACAGCTGCACCAGGCTGCGCAAGCTGTGGAGCTGCTGGCCCATGTGCTCGCGCACGGCCCGGCCCGCTACTTCCCCCAGACTCCGCAACACGGCCAGCTTGCGCCGATAGTAAAAGCCGCTGAGCAAGCAAATGAGCCCCAGCCACGCCGCCGCCAGCAAGTAGTAGCCATCCTGCGTCGACGCTGCCACCGCAATGCACCCGGCCAGACACAGCACCACAAACCCGATTTCCAACCATGCGTTGCGGCGCATCTTGGCTACCGGGCTTTCCGAGGCCCGGGCCAGCAGCTGCGTCAGGGCCGCCTCGTTGAGCACGGCCGGCTCATCAGTTGGCGCAGGCTGCTTCCAGCTTGCACGAAGGTCATCGAGTTCCATCAGGCGGCGGGGACTAAAATAGAGCGAAGTTTTTCCTGCACGCGGTGCATTTTCACGCGCACATTGTTTTGGGTGATGCCGAGAATGTCGGCCATTTCCTCATAAGGCCGGTCTTCGAGGTAAAGCAGGATAAAGGCCTTATCCACCTCCGACAAGCGGCCAATGGCCCGGTAAAGCTGGGCACGGTCGTCGGCGTCGAAGCCCGTTTCCGGGACCTGGGCCACGGCCAGCGCCTCGGCATCGAGCCCCACCGGGGCGGGGCGGCGGGTGCGCTGACGCAGGTTCGAGATGGCCACGTTCAGCGCGATGCGATAGAGCCAGGTGCTGAGCTTGGCCCCCGGCTGGGGCACATAGCGCGGCCACGCCCGCCACAATTGCAGCACCATTTCCTGGAATAAGTCCTGCCGGTCGTCGGCATCCTGGCAGTACAGCCGGGACACGCGCCGCAGCAACGGCTGGTACTCGTGCAGCACAGCAACAAAATCAGCAGACGGGGTGGCGGAGGCCATGCGGCGGGTAAGAATTTCGGGGAGTGAATCGCCGGCAGCGGCCGGGTATTACAGCAACCAGGAAAATTTTCCGCAATAACTACAATCATCTGTCATGCTTCACTGCGTTCAGCATGACAGACAAAAAAGCCCCGCCTGACCAAGGGCCAGACGGGGCTTTTCAACAATTATTCAATCAGGAACTACGCGAAATACTCCTTCACTTTCTCGAAGAAGCCCTTCTCGTTCTTGCCCGGGTGCGGCGTGAAGTTGTCCGAGTCGCGGAGCTTCTCCAGCAGCTCACGCTCCTGGTTGCTCACGTTTTTGGGCGTCCACACGTTCAGATGAATGAGCTGGTCGCCGCGGCCGTAGCCGTTCAGGTCCTTGATGCCCTTGCCGCGCAGGCGCAGGATTTTGCCGGGCTGGGTGCCGGGGTCCACCTTGATTTTCACCTTGCCCTCGATGGTCGGTACTTCCAGGCTCGCGCCCAGGGCGGCATCCACAAACGAGATGTACTGCTCGAACATGATGTTGTTGCCGTCGCGCTTCAGGAACTCATGCGGCTCCTCCTCAATCTGGATGAGCAGGTCGCCGGGCACGCCGCCACGCTCGGGGAAGTTGCCTTTGCCATTCATGCTTAGCTGCATGTCGTTGGCCACGCCGGCGGGGATGTTGATGGGAATTACTTCCTCGTGCAGCTGCCGGCCTTCGCCCTTGCACACGTCGCAGGTCGTCACAATGGTTTTGCCTTCGCCGTTGCAGGTGGGGCAGGTGCTGCTGCTTACCATCTGGCCGAGCATGGTGTTCACCACGCGCTTGGTTTGGCCCTGGCCCTGGCAGGTGGGGCAGGTTTTGAGGTCGGTGCCGTTTTTGGCGCCAGTGCCGTTGCACGGCGTGCAGGCCACGTAGCGCTTCACCTTGATTTTCTTCTCGACGCCGTTGGCAATTTCCTCCAAATCAAGCTTCAGCTTGATGCGCAGGTTCGAGCCCTTCTTCTGACGCCGACCGCCGCCCTGACGGCCGCCCCCAAAGAACCCTTCGAAGCCCCCGCCGCCGAAAATATCGCCGAACTGCGAGAAGATGTCCTCCATGTTGGGCGAACCGCCGCCGTTGCCGCCCACGCCCTGGTGGCCGTACCGGTCGTAGCGTGCCCGTTTGTCTGCGTTGCTCAGGACTTCGTACGCCTCGGCCGCCTCCTTGAATTTGTCCTCGGCGGTCGGGTCGTCAGGGTTTTTATCGGGGTGGTACTTGATGGCCATCTTGCGGTAGGCCGACTTGATAACGTCGCCCTCCGCATTTTTAGCAATTCCTAATACCTCGTAATAATCGCGCTTTGTAGCCATCTGCGTGGTTGTATCTAACCGTCATGCTGAGCGAAGTCGAAGCATCTTGACCGAGAAAGTAATCCGTTACCCTCCCAGTAGAGATGCTTCGACTTCGCTCAGCATGACCGTCTTTATTTATTGTTCTAAATCCAAACCCTAAAATTACTGCCCGAGCACCACTTTGGCGTGGCGAATCACTTTGTCGCCCAAATAGTAGCCCTTCTCCACCACGTCCACGATTTTGCCTTTCAGGTCGTCGCTCGGCGCGGGAATCTGGGTGATGGCCTCGTGCAGCTCGGCGTCGAAGTCGCCACCCTTGGCTTCCATGGCGGTCAAACCCTTTTGCTGCAGCGTTTTGTTCAGCTTGCTCTGAATTATTTCAATGCTCTCGCGCACAGCATTGGCATCGGTGGTATCGGCAGTGGCGTTGCGGGCGCGCTCGAAATCGTCGAGTACGGGCAGCAGGGCCGTCATCAGCTCCTGGTTGGCGGTTTTGAACAGCTCAATCCGCTCCTTGGTGGTGCGGCGCTTGTAGTTCTCAAACTCGGCGGCCAGGCGCAGGTACTTGTCTTTGAGGTCGGCCAGCTCGGCATCGGTGCGGGAGGCTTCGGGCTGGGGTGCGCCGGTGGCGGTCATGTCCGGGTCGGTGCTTTCGCCGTCGGCCATTTCGCCAGCTACGTGGTTGGGGTCGGCGGTCAGGTTGTCGTCCTGGGGCTGGTTATTCTCGTTAGCCATTTGCGGAAATATTCGTCGAAAGGGGTTTTTCACGGGGTTAGCCGGTTAGTCAGGCTACGGGCACAATTCACTTGCCAAAGGGGCGCGGGCTGCCATAGTGGCACAAGAGTCATTAGTTTTACAATTCTACAAAACCTACCATTGCAATGAATCCCTTTACTCAACAGCCTACCCAATTAAGCGTAGTTTATGTACTTACAAATCCAGCTATGCCAGGAATGGTAAAAATTGGACGCACAAGTCATGATGATGCAAAAACTAGAATTGACCAACTTTACACAACTGGTGTCCCTGTGCCTTTCAACTTAGAATTTGTTTGTAAAGTCCCCAATTCAGAAGAAGTTGAGAAAGCCCTACATCAAGCATTCGCACCTTATCGCGTCAATCCCAAGCGGGAATTCTTCACAATTGAAGCAAGTCAAGCAATTGTGATTCTTAAGCTTCTGCACGTTCAAGACGCAACAGCAGAAATTGAAAGTCAGCCAACTACACTCGAACAATCGGAAGTCGCAGCTGGTGTAAACCTTCAAAAGAAGCGCCCAAGTCTAAATTTCAATGAGATGCAAATCCCGATAGGCTCTCTGCTTACTTGTGTTTCGAATGACACAACGGTTGTTGTTGTGAATGCCAAAAAAGTTCGTCTTAATGACGAAGAGATGTCTTTAACGGCAGCTACTCGAAAGGCACTTAATATTACCTATGCTCTTGCCCCTTGCCCTCATTGGCAATTCCAAGGGCAGAATCTCAGTGAAATTTACGACAATACATACAGCCAACCTTTAGACGAATAGGAAGGCTGCTCACTCCCAGCCTTCCTAGAGCATCTATCGAATCCAGTGCGCTAGGAAGGCCACTCTTCGTCGCCCTCCTGCTCGCCAAGTCCCTGGCGTTTGGTTGGAGCAGCGTCGCGGCGAGTTTCTTCCAGCGCCTTCCAAATCATGTCTTTCAACGGCTGAATGTTCTTATTCGTGAGACTGGAAATGAAGATGGCGGGTACCCCTTCCGGCAGCGTGGCTCGGATTTCGGCCTCCAACTCCTCGTCAATCATATCGGACTTGGTGATGGCCAGCAGGCGCTTCTTGTCCAGCAGCTCGGGGTTGAACTGCTCCAGCTCGCCAATTAGCACGTTGTATTCGGCGTTGATGTCGGGCGAGTCGCAGCTTATCATGAAGAGCAGCATGGAGTTGCGCTCGATGTGACGCAGGAAGCGGGTGCCCAGGCCTTTGCCCTCGGCCGCGCCCTCGATGATGCCGGGAATGTCGGCCATCACGAAGGATTTGTAGTCGCGGTAGGCCACCACGCCCAGGTTGGGCACGAGGGTGGTGAAGGCGTAGTCGGCAATCTTGGGCTTGGCGGCCGACACCACCGACAGCAGCGTGCTCTTGCCCGCGTTGGGGAAGCCCACGAGGCCCACGTCGGCCAGGAGCTTGAGCTCCAGGATGATGACGGCCTCGATGGCCGGCTCGCCGGGCTGCGCGTACTGCGGGGCCTGGTTGATGGAGTTCTTGAAATGGTCGTTGCCCCAGCCGCCGCGTCCGCCGGGCACGAGGATGAGCCGCTGGCCGTGCTCCGTGATTTCCAGCATCTGCTCGCCGGTAGCAGCATCGCGGGCCACGGTGCCGAGGGGCACTTGCAGCACAATGTCTTCGCCCTGTGCGCCGCTGCGCAGGTTTTCGCCCCCACCCTCGCCGTCTTTGGCAAACACGTGCTTCTGGTACTGCAGGTGCAGCAGCGTCCAGAGCTGGGAGTTGCCTTCGAGGATGATGTGGCCGCCGCGGCCGCCGTCGCCGCCATCGGGGCCGCCATTGGGCAGGCCCTTGGCCCGGAAAAAGTGGTGCGAGCCGGCACCGCCTTTGCCCGAGCGACAGATGAGTTTGACGTAGTCGATGAAGTTATTGGAGGCCACGGGAATTGGAATTGGGTATAATGTAGGGGCGGGGCTTGCCCCCGCCCGCCGTTGAACGAATGCTGCCGGATGACCCAGGCAATGCTTCGTTCTGCCGACGGGCGGGGGCAAGCCCCGCCCCTACTTTGGATGAATTTATGCTTTTACTTCTTTGGTCGCTTCAGCCGGGGATTCGGGCTTGGCAGCTTGATGCTGGTCAATCAGCCTGCAGATTTGGCCGAAAATATCGTCAATTGGGCCAATGCCGTTGAGGGCGTGGAATTTCTTCTGGGCGGCGTAGTAGCCGGCCACCTGGGCGGTTTCGGTGTTGTACACCGTTACGCGGCGGCGGATTTTGGTTTCGTCCTGGTCGTCGGGGCGGTTGCTGGTTTTGCCGCGCTCCAACAGGCGCTTCACCAGCTCTTCTTCCTGCACTTCCAGCGCAATCATGCAGCTAATGTGCGTATTATGAGCGGCCATAAGCTGGTCGAGGCTTTCGGCCTGGGCCACGGTGCGGGGGAAACCATCGAAGATGAAGCCGCCGGCCTGAGGGTTATCCTTCAGCGCGCTGCCAATCATCCCGATAACCACAGCATCGGGCACGAGCAGGCCTTCGTCCATCAGCTTTTTGGCGGTGAGGCCCAGCTCGGTGCCTTGGGCAATCTGGGCACGCAGCAGGTCGCCGGTGCTCAGGTGCACGAGGTTGTAGTGGGTGATGAGTTTCTGGCTCTGGGTTCCTTTGCCGGCGCCGGGGGGGCCGAACAGCACGATATTCAACATGTAGAAGACGCGTTGCGCGAGGGAGGTGATTTTAGGTGGGTTTGGGCAAGTTACTCAATCGTGACCAGAAACGTTGCTACACGGCAACGTACACATCGGGCAGATTGCGGCCCAGGCCGTCGTAGTCAAGGCCGTAGCCGACCACAAAGTCGTTGGGGATTTCCTTGGCTACGTAGCGCACCGCGAGCTCGTGCTTGAGGCTGGCGGGCTTGAAAAACAGCGCCGCAATCTCGACCGAAGCCGGGCCTTTTTCCAGCAGCGTGGGCATGAGGTGGTGCATGGTGGTGCCGGTGTCCACGATGTCTTCCACGATGATGAGGTGGCGGTCCTGCACTTCTTCGCGCAGGCCCAGGATTTCCTGCACCACGCCGGTGCTGCCGGTGCCCTCATAGGAGGCCACCCGGATGAAGACGATTTCGCATTCGCCCACGAAGCGCTTCAGCAAATCGGCCGCAAACATGAACCCGCCGGTGAGCACGACCACAAACAAAGGCTTCTGCCCGGCGTAGTCGGCGCTGAGGCGGTTGGCCAGGCCAGTCACGACTTCATCCAGCTGAGCAGCCGATAGATACGGCCGGAATTCTTTGTTGTGGATGGTGATGTGGGGATGGCCCATGCGGCGCGGGGAGGGTGTAATGAGGGTACAAAGCTACTCACGGAATCGGCCGCGGCATGCACTTTCTCCCCAGTCCCCCTCTTGTGCAACGCTTGGTAATCAGCTTTGCGCATCCACTCGGAACCGTATAGAAAGTATAAAAAAGCCGCGACGAATGTCGCGGCTTTTTCAGTCAGGGGCTCGGGGCGCCGGAAGTTTGTGCTACTACTGCGAAAGCCGACCGTAGCCTACTGTACTTCGCGCAACACGGTGTAAATCAAGCAAAATGCCGCTGGCGCAAAAGCTTCGGCGTAGCGAACATGCGGCTGCACAGTGGCTTCGATGCGCTCTTTTTCGAGTTGCACGGGGGCCATGCCGCGTTCGCCCCCTTTTTCAGCAATGTGGGGCGCGATGACCAGCGACACAATGCTCATCAGCTTGATGAGGATGTTCATGCTGGGGCCGGAAGTATCCTTGAAGGGGTCGCCCACGGTGTCACCCGTTACCGAAGCTTTGTGCGCGTCAGAGCCTTTGTATTGCATCACACCGTTCACCATCACACCTTTTTCAAAGGACTTCTTAGCGTTGTCCCAGGCCCCGCCGGCATTGCTCTGGAACATGGCCATCAGCACGCCACTCACCGTAACGCCGGCCAGCAGGCCGCCCAGCACCTCGGGCGACGACGCATTTGAGAACAAGCCCCGGCAGCCAAAACCCACGATGATGGGCGTGAGCAGGGCAATAGTCCCCGGCAAAATCATCTCTCGAATAGCGGCCTGGGTTGAAATAGCTACGCACTTCTCGTACTCAGGGCGACCGGTGCCTTCCATAATGCCTGGGATTTCGCGGAACTGGCGGCGCACCTCCTGTACCATGGCCATAGCAGCCCGGCCCACGGCGGCAATGGCCAGCGAGGAGAAGATGAACGGAATCATGGCTCCAATGAAAACACCGGCCAGCACCGGCGCTTTGCTGATGTCGATAGACGTGATGTTGGCCGTGCCCATGAAGGCGGCGAACAACGCGAGCGAGGTAAGCGCGGCCGAGGCAATGGCAAAGCCTTTGCCGGTGGCGGCAGTAGTGTTGCCCACGGCATCCAGAATGTCGGTGCGCTGGCGTACTTCCTTGGGCAGTTCGCACATTTCAGCAATGCCACCAGCGTTGTCGGCAATGGGGCCGAAGGCGTCGATGGCCAGCTGCATGGCGGTGGTGGCCATCATGCCGGCAGCGGCAATGGCCACGCCGTAAAGACCAGCGGCTTCGTAGCTGAGCACAATGCCGGCGGCCAGCACCAGAATGGGCAACACCGTCGACTCCATGCCCACGGCCAGCCCGCCGATGACGGTGGTAGCGTGGCCCGTGCTGCTTTGCTGGATAATACTATTGACCGGGCGCTTGCCCATGGCCGTGTAATACTCGGTGATAATGCTCATCAACGTGCCTACCACCAGGCCTACCAGCACGGCGTAGAAGACGTGCATGGCATCGAAGCTAATGCCGCGGATGGTGAAAGTACCGGAAGGCAAGATATACATAATAAGGCCGTAGGAAGCCACCGCCGAAACTGCTACCGAGATGTAATTGCCGGTATTCAGGGCGCCCTGCACGTTGCCGCCCTCCTTCACCCGCACACATAGGATGCCGATGAGCGAGGCGATGATGCCCATGCCCGCAATGGCCATTGGCAGGAAGATGGGCGAAAGACCGCCGAACTGGTCGTTGGTCACAGTCACTTCACGTCCCAATACCATGGTAGCCAAGATGGTCGCCACGTAGGAGCCGAACAAGTCGGCGCCCATGCCGGCTACGTCGCCCACGTTGTCGCCCACGTTGTCGGCGATGGTGGCGGGGTTGCGGGGGTCGTCTTCGGGAATGCCGGCTTCGACTTTGCCCACGAGGTCGGCTCCTACGTCGGCGGCTTTGGTGTAGATGCCGCCGCCCACGCGGGCAAACAGGGCAATGCTTTCGGCCCCGAGCGAGAAGCCGGTGAGGACTTCAAGCGCTTTTTCCATCTCCGTGCCATTGGCGAGGCCGCTGGGCACGAACAGTTTATAGAAGACAATAAACAACGACCCCAGGCCCAGCACGGCCAGTCCGGCCACGCCCATGCCCATCACCGAGCCACCCGAGAACGACACATTGAGCGCGGTGCTGAGACTGGTTTTGGCTGCCTGCGCGGTACGCACGTTGGCTTTGGTGGCAATTTTCATCCCAATGAAGCCCGCCAGTGCCGAAAACACGGCCCCAATCAAAAACGCAATGACGATGATGGGGCTGGAGTTGCCGCTCGTAGTGCCCAGGTAGAAGAGAAACGCCCCGGCAATGAGTCCGAACAAGGCCAGCACCTTGTATTCGGCTTTGAGGAAAGCAATGGCCCCGTCGGCAATGTAGCCGGCAATGGTGGTCATGCGCGCATCACCGGCGTCCTGCTTCGTCACCCAACCGGCACGCAGCCAGGTATAGAGCAAGGCAAAAATACCCAGGGCAGGCACGGCGTAGAGGTACGGAGTCATAAAAAGTGAATGGGTGGGAAAATGTGATTCGAGCGGTTTTAGGTTCGCAAAATAGCGGAAATACCATCGAATACAACCTTTTCCATTAACGCCTTTAGTAAAAGCATCTTGTAGGCTTCTCCAATCATGAAAAAGCCCGTCCTTTTCCCTATCAGAACGACTTAAAACAAGGCCTGACCTGCATGGGCAAATCAGGCCTTGTCGTCCTTATTTCTTGCATTTGTCACCGGGCTGCCGCGTCGGACCCGGCACCCGGCTATAATTTCTGCATCAGAACCCGATACAGAGCGAGCATGCTGTCGATGTCGCGCTTGTCGACCAACTCGTCGGGGGAGTGCACATGGTCTTCGGGCGCGCCGATAAAGCACCAGTCCCAGGGCGCGGCGGCGTGCTGCAACTCCTTGGCATCGGAGCCGCCGCTGCCTTCCACCTCCAATTGGTGGGGAATGCCGGAATCGACCGCAATGGCCCGAATCTGGTTGACATAAGCCCGGCGCGGAATGAGCGAATCACGCAGCGAGATGGCGCAGCCCTGGCCGGCGTGCACACCCTCGGTCACCCAAGTGATGTCCGAAATAAGGGCCTGGCGCACGCCGTAGGTCTCGTAAATGTACTTGGCCAGGTAGGCTACCGAGCCGCCGCCGTGCTCTTCCCAGCACGAGAAGGCGATGATGCCGTGTTCCAAGGTTTCGCACAGGCGCAGGGCGTTCCACACGCCAAGGCGGTTGTCGAGGTAACAGCTTTGCACGGTGGTGGCCGTTTCGCGGAAGTCGCAGTAGAAAGTGAGCTCGGTGCCGCGGTCAATATCGCGGTGGAACGCGTAACCCAGTTCGCCCGTTTCTTCGTCAACGGTTAACGTACAGTCTACTTCTCCTTGCGAATCCTTTCCTACCAGGCGGTACCCCGCTTCGGCCTGCGGGCCGCCAATTCGGACCAGTTGCCGGCCGTAGCGCACCGTGAAGCCGATGCTGTCGAGGTGTGCAAAGACGGCGGTGCGCGGCTGTCCAAAGACCAAGAGAACGCAGTCCTGAAACCGCTCATCGGCGATGATTTGGGGCTGGTGCAGCCAGGCATACTGCTGCTGTCGAACATAATCGAGTACAAATTGGGTGAGCGCGGCTTCGTTGCCGGCGGGGGCCGGCAAGCGGCAAAGCGAGTGGAGCAGGTGCATAAGCAAAGGGAAGTACGGCCAAAGCTAGGGCAAACTCCGTACTTTAGCAGGCCCGTTTCCTCCACTTCCCCATCCGTACTGGGAGAACAACGGTTTGGGGCTGCTCTCTACTCTCATTCTATGCTGCGTTCGCTGTTTTGTGTCTGCTTGGGGTTGCTCATGCTGCCATTCCTGGGCAGAGCCCAAACGCCCGATACAATCCGCACCCCGCCCCCGATGAAGACGGTGGCGCTCGATTCGGTGGGCGTATTGCCCTCGGCCATCGACACCAAAGGCTGGCTGCTGATGGACAAGGACATTCAGATGGAGCTGGATGGGGCCGTCTATAATATTTACAATTTCAAGTTCGACAAGGCCGAAAAGCAATTCCGCTCACTGCGCCGCCGCTACCCGAACCACCCCATGGCGTATTTTATGCTGGGGCTGAGCACCTGGTGGAAAATACGCCCCACCAACTTCCAGACCACGCAGTACGACAAGCCGTTCTTCGCATACATGGACACGGCCATCACGAAAGCGCAGGCGCTCTACGACGCGGACAATCATAACTACGAAGCCAGTTTTTTTCTCTCGGCGGCCTACGGCTTCGATGCCCGCCTGCACGCCGAGCGGCACGATTGGCGCAAAGCCACCGTGGGGGCCCGACGCTCCCTCAACTACCTAAAGAAGAGCCAGGAAGCAAATGGACTGAGCCCGGAATTCCAGTTCGGCCAAGCTCTGTTCAACTACTACGCCGTTTGGATTCCGGACAATTACCCGCTGCTCAAGCCAGTGCTTTTGTTCTTTCCGAAAGGCGACAAGAAACTGGGCCTCGAGCAACTGCGGAGCGTGGCCGTGAACGGCTTTTACACGGCTACCGAAGCCCGGGTATTTCTCATGGGCATCCTCAAGAACGAGGAGAACAACGCCGAAGAAGCCATGCCCGTGGCCAAATTCCTGGCCAACAAGTTTCCCGATAACGGCTATTTTCAGCGGTTTTATGCCCTCCTGGCCTATGACCAGGGCGAATTTACAGACTGTGAGCGGGTGAGCCGCGAAATTCTGGATAAGATTAACAAAGGCATGCCGGGCTACGAAGGCATCAGCGGGCGTTACGCCAGCTACTTCCTCGGCTACCTGATGCAGAACCGCTACCGCGACATCGCCAAGGCCAAGGACTACTACCAACGGTGCATTGTCTTTGCCGAAAGCACAGGCGACACTTCCGGCGGATTTTATTTGTTTGCCAATGCTAACCTGGCCCGTCTCGCGGTGAAGGACAAGGACTTGGCGGCGGCCAAGCGCTACTATGCAGTAGTAGCCGACAAAGCCGACCACAAATCGGAACAATACAAAGAGGCCAAGGCATGGCTGAAAAAGAACGGCAAAGCCTAGCCGGCGCACTATGGAGTTAAAGGATTTATATATTACCCCGTTTTATCTGGCCCTTATCTATGGTATTGCCTACGGCGTGCGCGGCTCGGTGACGAACGTGTACACCAAAAAGTATTTTATTCCGGCTCTGACGGTTAAAATCGTGGGGGCCATTGCACTGGGCATCCTCTACCATACCCTGTACGGCGGCGACACTAACAACTACTACCGTATGGCCACCGTGGTGTACCACGCTTTCGGTGATTCTTTTGCGGCGGGCTTTGAACTGGTCACGACTTCGGGCGATGTTACGCCAGCCATTGCCAAATATGTGAACCAGATTAACTGGTTCGGCCACGGCAGTAACGAGTACTTCGTTATTCGGGTAGCGGCCGTTTTTGCCCTGTTTAGCTTTGACACCTATACGGTTATCGCCGTACTGTTTGCGGTAGTCACATTCAGCGGCATGTGGGTAATGTACATGACGTTTGCCAAAATACGGCCGCAGGCGTATAAGGAACTAGCTATTGCCGTTTTTTTTCTCCCCTCCGTATTCTTCTGGGGGTCAGGGCTATTGAAGGATTCGCTATGCCTGGGCGCATTGGGCTGGCTTTTCTACTGCTTCTACCGCGGGGCTATCGAGCGGAAGAATATCATTCGCTGCCTGGTGTTGGGCGTGATGATGAGCGCGGTTATTCTATCGATGAAGACGTATATCCTGCTCGCTTTCATGCCGCCGGCGCTGTTATGGGTGTTCAACGAGAACACGCGCAACATCAAGAGCGTGGCGGTGCGCTGGGTAGCGAAGCCTTTGTTCCTAGGCGTGGGCGGGGTAGTGGCTCTCTTCGCCATGTCGCAGCTGGCCGCCGCTGATGCCCGTTTTAACCTGGACAAAATCGGCGAACAAAGCAAAATCACCGCCGATTACCTGCAACAGGTCAGCAAATCGGAGCAAGGTTCTGGCTATAACATTGGCGTTCAGGATGGCACTTTGGGTGGCATGGCTAAGCTGGCCCCCCAGGCCATTGTGGTTTCGCTGTTCCGGCCTTTTCTGTGGGAAGCCCGCAACCCGACCATGCTGCTGTCGGCTCTGGAGTCCTCTTACTTCATCCTGCTCACGCTGCGCATCTTCTGGCGCGTGGGATTTTTCAAGACCATTGGCGCGATAAGCAGTGTGCCCGTGCTTACCATGTGCTTTATATTCAGTCTGATTTTTGCGATTTCCGTGGGAATATCGAGCGGCAACTTCGGCACGCTGGTGCGCTATAAAATTCCGCTTATGCCTTTTTACTTGAGCGGCCTTTACATTCTGCAAAGCATTACGGTGCCGCAGGCCGCTGCCCGGGCTGGGCAGCGGCGCTTAGCGGGCCGGCACCGTCTAGCGCGCGCATAGGCTTAGCTAAACAGGTTCAGGAAGTTTGGAGTATTGGACACTACCGAATAGCGCTGTTCGATGGTAGCGCGCGCGGCAGCGCCCAGGTGCTGGCGCAGGCTGGCATCGGCCAGAAGCTGGCGCAGGCTGGCCTCCCATTCAGCAGGAGTGGCACACACGAAACCATTGTAGCCGTGCTGCACCACTTCGGTGTTCATACCCACCGGCGACACCAGTGCGGGCACGCCTAAAGCCATGTATTGCAAGGCCTTGAATGCGCATTTACCTTTGGCCCATGGGTCATTCTCTAACGGCATCAAGCCGACGTGGAAGCCCAGCAGGTCGGCTATTTCTGTGTCTTTCCGCCAGGGTAGGTACACCAGTGAGTTCAATGGAAACGCGGGTGGCTGATTGGAAATGACCCGAAATTCAAATTCCAACCCTTCGGCTTCCAGCTTGGCCAGCACCGGCACCACTTGGTCGAGATATTTGAGGGTGGAGTGCGTGCCGGTCCAGCCGATGACGAGGCGGCCGGGCGCGGCTTGGTCGCGTACTTGGTTGTGCAGGTGGACGGTATCAATGGTGGTAGGGTTGACGACGGCACTGGGATTGAACTGGCGGGCGTAATCGGCCAGGTAGGCATTGCCGCAACTATTTTTATATGCCCAGCGGCAGATATCGGCCACCTTATGGTGCCACTTCACGCCGGCGGCTATTTTGTTGGCTTCAGAAGTATTGGCCAGCCAGATGGCATCGTCAAAATCATAGATAATCTTCTTGCCCAGCACTTTGCTAATAATCCACTCAAATACGGGTGGCCCCACGGGCGCGGCCTCGCGGTGCACGAACACGAAATCGTATTTTGGCACACGAAACATCAGGGCCAGCCGCCGGGCAAAACCGCCCAGAATGCCCAACGCTTTCGCGCCGGCCCGGCCCGGCTGATACAGAATATTCCAAGTGCCTACCGAGATGAACGGGACCAGTTGATAGGTGTGCCCGGCCGCCGTGACGGCATCCAGATATTGCTCGAAGCGAAAACGCTGGGATGGCGCCCGGCCGGGCGGATAAGGCACAAGGAATAGAATGCGCATACAGGAAATTAATACGTCTGATAAAAGCCCAGCACCTCGTCGGTAATGCGGCGCTGGTCAGCTTCGAAAAGCTCGTAGAACAGGGGCAAGCGGACTAGGTGGGCGGTGGAAGGGGCCCAGGGCAGGGTGCGGCCGTCGTACCGGGCCGCGTAGTACGAGCTTTTATGCAGCGGCAGGTAGTGGAACACGGCCCAGGTGCCGCGCTGCTTGAGATGTGCCAGGAGCGCCGTGCGCTCCATCAGGTTGCGGCACACAAGGTAGAACAAGTGGCCGTTGTTGGTAGCGAAATCGGGCAGCGGTTTGTTGAAGGGAATAAGGGGTAGCATACGCGGCAATGGGGCCGGCAAAGGTACGGCCAGACCGGGCCTCACTCGAAGCGCGACCGGAAGCGCACGAACGGCAGGGCTTCGCCACCGTCGCTGGTGCGCAGGGCAGTGAGACGGAGCAGGCCGGTGCCGCAAACCACCACGGGCTGTCCGGCGCGCATAAACAGCACCTTGCCGGGAGTGCGGTTCTCAATCCTTACATCGGGCTCAGGCTCAGCAGCCAATACACGGTGCAACTGGCCATTTAGCAGGGTACTGGCGCCTTGATAAGGCCACCCCAGCGCATCCACAAAACGGCGAATGGTAGCGCTATCGGCTTGCCAATTGATGCGGTAGTCCTGTTCATCGCGCCAAAGACTGTAGGTGGCATCGGCTTCGTGTTGGGGCGTACCGGCCGGGAGCTGGCTTGCCTGCAGGCCGGGCCAGAGTTGAGTTATCAACTCCAGGTAGCATTCCACGACCAGTTGAATGGCATCGGCAATGCGCAAGGGGTATTGTACCAGCCGCGCTGCCTGGCCAAGTATCGGGCCTTGGTCGAATTCGCTTGTGCCGTATAAGGCCGTGACGCCGATGATTGGTTCGCCATTAATCAGGCAGTTTACCAACGGCGCGAAACCCCGGTAACGCGGCAATAAACTGTCGTGCAGCACGATGACCGTGCTAGCATCTGTAATAAGCCAGCGCCACGACACGGCCATGGCGTAGGTAGTGAGCACCACAGGATGCGCATTCCGGCGCTGAAATGGAATGCCGGCCTGAGCGCACAGGCTTTGGATTTCGGCAAAGAAGTCCTGCGCCAGGCCGGGGTCTGGCGCACCCACCACCAGGGCCACTGCCGAAGTATCGAGATGAGCGACGATGTGCTGAAGCACCCGGTAGCCCTTTTCGGTCATCAGATACAGGGTAAGGGCCGGGGTGGGGTTTGTGGTCGCCATTGGCCTGAGTTAACGGGTTTCTTCATCGGCGATGTAGAGTGGGCAGTTTTTCACCCGCTCAAAGGTTGCGCCCACGTACAGGCCCACCATGCCGAATACCGACAGCAGCAATCCCGAAAAAAACCAAATGGAAATAACGTGGCTGGCGTAGCCTGGCTGGTAAATCTGCCCCACCCAGTAACGCGCCAGCGTCATGGCCTGGTGCTGACCAAAATTACGGCTCAGGCGCAGGCCCCGCACGCGCGGGTCGCGGGCCACTTCGGCCTGAATACTGGCCCAGGATTGGTCAGGGTTGCGGTCGTCGACCAAGATGATTTCAAAATTCGCCGTTAGTGGCTCCAGCACCTGCACCAACTGCTGCACCAGTTCCTCCACCAGCACTTCGGCCCGGTACACCGGGCTCACCACGGAAAGCAGTAGAGGAACATCAGCAGGCATAGACAGCAAAGATTAAAACGGAGCCAACATTAGGCAGCAACCGGGCGGACTGATTGCGCAAGTGCAGCGGGCCACCAGCGTCCCAACCAGAGAGTCGCCGGCACCAGCAGCAACACATCGGCCTGCAACAGGTAGCGAATTTCCAGCCCCCGGTACACGAAGCAAATGTACACGTACATAAACCCCGCCACCGCTGCTACCAGCCCCAGGGCCGGCTGCCGCCTTACCCCAGCGAGCAGCCCCCCCCACCCCAGCAGCAGCAGCAGCGTGCGGTAGCCAAACAGCAGCCGCACAAAGCTTGCTTGCGGCGGCGCTGCTCGATTTTCCAGAACCGGGGCTTTGGACAATGCCGATTTGAATAGGGCTTTCCGAACATTCTGCAACGGAACGTCCAGCCAAAATCGGAATGGATGCTCCGCCGCGAACCGCTGCCGCAACTCCCGAAACCCGCCCCCAACCTCCGCGTTGCATTCCTGGAAGTGGTGGTGCTGATAGGCGGTATCGGCCAAAATAGCCGCTGCATTGTGGTAATAACAAGCGCCGTTGCAAACTCGGCTGCGCAACACCCAGAACCCCGACCCGCACTGCCGCGCCCGCACCACCAGCTGCTGGGCCTGTTCCGCATCCGCCAAAGTACCGAAGGCCGAAGCCGGAAAATGAATGCGTCCCTTCCCTATCAATACCGAATCGAGCCAGGGGTTTTCGTTGGGCGTCCAGCAGTGCACCCATTGGTAAAATTCGTCCACGTCGGGGGTCTGGTTGGCGTAACCAGCGGCCTTCGGCTTGAGCAGTATCAGGCGATGGGCCAGCAGGTAGTTGCGCACGGGCCAGCCGCCGTAGAGTAGTCCAAAGCCGACCACGACCAACACGATATAGCGCATCATCGGGCGCCAAGCAACTCCCCTACTGTGCCAGCAAAGCCACAACAATGTAACCGGCAGCAGTATCCCCATGTATTCCCTAACCAGCAGTGCCAGTGCTATTAGCATGCCCGTTCCGAGTGCGTAGCGCACCGTTGGGCGCCAGCGCAACAATACCAACAGCCACAGCAACGTGAGGTCGACGCTGAGAACTTCAGTGCCGATTACCGGTACCCAAAGGATGATAAATGGGTAGGCAGCATATAAAAATGCTCCCAGATAAGCAGTGTAAGGCCGGTTTGGCTCCAGCCGTTTCAGGATGGCGAATACCAGTCCGATAGCCCCGGTATCTAATAGCACTTGGCTCCAGACTGTAGCTGTGGCGGCCCACTTGCTTCCGAATAAAATCCAGTGCGCGCCGTAGAAGAACGGATACCCCGGCAGACGGCCAAAGGATGCGTCTGGCTCCAGAAAATCAAACGTATAGCGCCCCTTATACCACAGGTTTTCAAACGAAAGCGTGTAAGACAGGGAATCGCCATTCTCCGCAAACAGGCTGGGGCTGTGGTACAGGATACCCGTGCCCTTGAGCAAGAATGCTATCCGCAGCCCCAGCCCCAGCAGCACTATTGCCCATAACCAGCCGAATGTTAAGCGAGCAGGAGCCATTGGCCTCATAGTTGGGCAGTTACCGGCGTGCCAGGGCCCGTTGGTAGCTGCCGGCCAGCAATTCATAGGTGTGAGCTGGGGCAAATTTCTGCCGCACAAAAGCGCGGCTGGCTACCGAAAACTGCTGTCGCAGGGCTTCATTGCTGGCCAGTGCCACCATGGCATCGGCCATGGCGGGCACGTCACGGTTGGGCACCAGCAGTCCCGATTTTCCGTTTTCGAACAGCTCGGCCGGGCCGCCGCAATCGGTGGCAATCAGTGGCACGCCATAGTACAGCGCATCGAGGCAGGTGAGGGAAAAGGACTCGGCCTCGGAGAAGTTCAGCACGATGTCGTGGGCCTTCATAGCGGCTTCCGTATTGGCCGCGAAACCGTCGAAATGCGCGGCCTCAGCCAAGCCGGCAGCCTTGGCAGCCGCTTCCAGCTCTTGCCGGAATTCCTGGTTTTTTACCATGCCCATGTCCCCACCCACAAAGTGCAGATGCAAATTAGGGTTGCGGGCGTGGGCAAGCTGAAAGGCTTCCAGCGCGAAATTCTGCCCCTTCCCCCGGATGTAGTTGCTGAGGTATAGCAGCCGCACAGGCCGGTTGGTGGCGGGCATCACGGTGTATGCCGGCATTTCCTCGCCACGGGCAGGCAGGGGGTCGTACACGGTGCGAACCCTGGTATTGCCAGGCGCGAAGTATACGCGCACCGCTTCCGACACGCACAGCACCTGCTGGGCGACATGCTCGGCCAGCCAGCGCCACGGCCGGGCAAATACCTGTGGCAGCACCTGCGGCAGAAAGCGCACGTGCGTGAGCACCGGCAGCCGGCCCAGGCTCAGCCAACGGGCCACGTAGCCGGTCAGGTTGTAAAAATCGTTCATATGCAGGGCCTTGGCCTGCTCGCGCCGCGCCAACTGGCGCAGCCGCCAGCCGTTGAGCAGCAGCATGGGCAGGTAGCGCAGCAGGTCAGCCGGCCGGCGGCTGATTTCCACGAAGGGCAGCTCGTGCACACGGTAACCATCGGCTTCCAGCACGGCCCGGCCGGTGCTGCCGGTGGGCAGCACGTAGGCAAAGTCGAACCGGTCGCGCAGTGGACTGGTGGCGTGGCGGAGGGCGTTAAGCGCCCCAGTCACGGCCCGGGAGTTGTCCACCAGCAAAATCAGGGGGCGACTAGCGGCAGTGGGTAGCCCGCTCATGTCGCTACGCACGGGCTTTGCGGTTCAGCAGCCCGTCAATCAGCTCCTTCCACTGCCCGAAAATGCGCTTGTGCGTGAAGTCGTTCGACCGCAGGCGGGCAGCTTCGCCCAAACGTTGCCGGGCCGGCGCGTCGTTCAGCAACTGCTCCAGCGTATCGGTCCAGCAGTTAATGTCAGCGGTGAGGCTGGCGGGCTCGGTCAGCATGGGCATTAGGATGCCAAATTCGGCCCATTCGGCGTGGCGCAGCGGCGTTTCGGGTGCTTCTACGGTGGGGGCCAGCATTTCGCGCGGGCCAGTGGGGCAGTCGGTCGATACCACAGGCACGCCGCATGTCATGGCCTCGCCCAGCGCCAGTGGAAAGCCCTCCCAGGCCGAGGGAAATACAAAAGCCGTGGCCGGCCGGATGTATTTGAACGGATTCTGCTGCAAGCCCACGAAATACACGTCGTAATCCGCCGTCAGCGGGTCGGGCTGGTCCATGGCCTGGTACACGCGCAAGCCCAGCTTGCGGGCGTGGTCTAGCAGGTCCTGGCGCAACTCCCCATCGCCGATAAACACCAGCTTGGTGGGCTTCCGCTTGAGCAGGGCCGCAAAAACGTCGAGCAACGGGGCCTGGTTTTTCTGAATGGCCAATCGGCCCGAAGTTACCAGCACCGGTGCGGACGCGTACACTGCCTGCATGGCCGCATCCAGCGGCTCTAGGCTCAACTGACGCACGTGCTCCACCTCAAACGAGTTGTTGATGGCCGACAGCTTGTGGCGCGGCACCCCGAACGTCTCGGTCATCTCCGGGATGATGTCGCGGCTCACGGTCACCATCTTATCGGCCCGCTGATAGAGCCAAGGCATGAGCACCTTTTTGCGCAGCGCACCCACGGCCCCGCTGATGTTGCGGTCGTGCACTTTCGAACCCTGAATGAGCACAATGGCCTTTTCCTGTCCTTTGCTCAGCAGGTTGATGTAGTCGGCTCCTTCCAGGTGGCTCACCGATACATCGCAGTTCAACTCCTTTTTCAGCTCACGCAGCCGCGTCACGCGCAGCCAGAAATTCTGGATTTTGGTCAGCGGTGAACCGCCGCCCGGTACCCCGAGGCTCCGCACGGGGTTGCCGCTGGGATACATATCGGCCTCGTCTTCGTTGAAAATAACTTCCGTTACCTGGTAGTATTTACCCAGTTCCACGCTATGGTCATGGAACGCGCGCTGGGCCCCGCCCATGCCTCGGTTTGGAATAACAATCAGCAGCCGGGGCCGGGAATCAGAATTAGTCATATTTCATTCAATATCAGAACAATACGCGAGCCCGCTTATAGCGCCTCCGTAAAAATGGCTTCGTAAGCCGCTACGCAGCGCTCCATTCGGAATTTATCGAAGCAGAGCGCCGCACGGGCTTTGTGGGCAGCCAGCAGCACCGGGTCAGTGAGGTAGGCGCGCATTGTAGCCGTCAAGGCCTCGGGGTTAGCGAGGCCACGGCCGTTTTGCTCCAGCAGCACGCCGGCCAGGCCCTGCCCGGGCACTTCCAGCATCTGCGGAATCTCGCCGATACGGGTGGCTATTACCGGAGCCCCGCAGAACAGGTATTCGGCAATGGAATTGGGCAGGCTCTCGGAGGCAAAGTAGCTCGGCAGCAGCCCCACGTCAAACAGCCTGACCCAGTCGATGGGATTGGAAGCAAAACCTACGAAGTGGATGTGCGGATTGGTATTGGCCGCCTTCAGGCCGGTGAGGTAGTCGCTGCTGCCCACCAACACCAGGTGCGCGTTGAGATGTGCCGCGCTGATTTCCTCGAACGAGCGCAGAGCATAGGCCCAGCCCTTCTCGGCAATGCCACGGGCCACCATGCCAAACACGATGTCTTGTTCACCAATGCCCAACTGCGCCCGTGTGGGCAATTTATCCGGCGCGGAAAAATGGCCGTCGAACCCATTATAAATCTGCGCGTGTGGAATGTCATCGAACGACCGCACGCCCGGCACCGAAAAAATCTCCAGGTTCTTCTGCGTCAGGTACACCACGGCGGCCGCCTGCCGCAATGCCTCGCGTGATTTCATCGTGACTTCCGGCTCGGTGGTTTTGTGCAGAAAGTCCTCGTAGCAGCCGTGCATCGTAATTACAAGCGGTACTTTGGGCCGCGCGGCAGTGCCAGCGGCAGCAGCCACGTAATCCGATTTAATCATGTGAGAGTTAATCAACTGCACACCTAACTGCTCCATGGTTTGCCGTAAGTGGCGCTCCACCAGTTGCTCCCGCAACGGGAATGGCTTCCCAAACCGGCGAAGCACGCCCTGCACCTTTCGGCTCAGCCACTCCAAGCCCGGCACACCGGGTTCGAAGCCCAGCACGGGCACATCCGGTGCCACCTGCTTCACCAGCGGGTGGTTGGTATAGCTGGGGTAATGGCTATACAGCCACACCTGATGCCCGCGCTGGTGCAGCGCTTGTGCCAGCCGCATACCAAATACCTGGGCTCCCCCGGTGCGCAAATCCTCAATGGCAAGCAATATTTTCACAAGGTTTCCGTTTGTGGGCTATTAATACAAACGCTGCTATAGCTAGTAACTATAAGAAAACGATGGTACCAGTTGTTGTGGGACTGAACAGCATAATCTGAAACACGTCTAGAACGATGCTTGGTGATTGAAAGGCTTCGTTTCAACAAAATCAAAATAATATTTTTGCTCCTGCATCTTATTAGCCCGCCGATTCAAATACCCTAGCAATACCGGTATTTTATACTTTCTTACCACCGCTGCCAATCGGCTTGTCAGCGTCTTGCCAGCCTCGTAATCGATGGAAGACCGCAGCAAAGCAGCCCGAACCGGCACAGGATACAGGCAGCGGAACGAATCGAAAGCACCCTTTTCGTAATAAACCCCCCAGTAGTCTGTTTGAACTGATATTGGCATGAGAATATCAATCATCTTCTCAGCGACGTTCTTGGTGATGACGTATGCCATCGTCGAAGCAATATCATGCAAATCAATAGGATATACCAATTCTCCAATTCCGCGCAAGGGCGTACGTCCTTCCTGACTTAAATGGGTCACCGGTTTAGAGTCGAAGTGATTGAAGTAGGATAATGAAATTACTTCATTTTGCTGAATGTTTGCTTCAACCGCAGAAAGCAATTGTTTGATGTTTTTAGGTAGTTGGGCATCATCTTCGAGTACAAGGCTGACATCGATGGAATCCTGCACCATTCGCTTGTATATCTTGATGTGAGATAAAGAACAAGCAATGCTCCCTTTGCTCAAATACGGGTTTCTCCTAACGGCTTCCTGGTCGGTTAGCGTCTCATAATCGGCAGGAGTCAACTCGAGATAATCAACTGCATCAATGATTTCATAGTCCAGTCCCAGCGAGCTCAGGTGCGCATTTATATATTCCCTTCTTTTATCCGCTCTTGTGAGGCTAACAACAAAAACTTTCATTTGATGAGGTTGAATTCGGTGACGATTTGCAAAGGTTTACGCAGACCTATAGTAATTACAAACCATGCGTGTGCGAACACAAGCGGAATGTTCTGATGGCCCAGCTACGGATTGAAGCAATGTTCAGTTTTAATATGCCTAACTCCTTTTCTGAGCAGCTAGTCGCATAAAAGGCTTTTCGATAAGCCAATAGAATACTGAAGCAGCGCATATGGCAATTATGAGACAAACCATTGCTAACATTATTTTACGAGCGTCAGTAGTTGGTGCAACCAACTTTATTAATATGAACTCAGCAGTTGTACCTACAACAGTATGTATTAGGTATAAGGAATATGAAATCTTACCAAGAAATGAGAAGCCAGGGATTCTGACGTTGATTGAATTAATTGCAACAGCAGTAGCAACCCCAACCAAGGTGGCGTATATTCCAAGCTGCCAAAAGGTAAGACTGCCAAACAAAACGAGGCCGCCGATATACATCCAACTTGGTATCCGTTTCTGGTGCCACAACAAGGCCACTCCACCTAGCGCAAATAATGTGCTGTAGTGAAAAAAGCCGACAGATGCCATAAAAGGCGCGAACTGCGCTAAACTAACAGCGATGTATATCCCCACGAACCATAATACACCTCTATTAAATAAGAAGTTAAACAAAACGCCAATAAATAAGTAAAATTGAAATTCAATAGCTAAAGTCCAAAATATTCCATTTATCCATTTATAATTAGTAAATGGAATAGTAAATAATACGTTATGAAATATCTGCCACCAGCTTAACTCCCCCGTGTACGTAGATGTATGATTCAACATCCTGTCAATGATGAATCCCTGTGCTAGAACCAATGCCATAGAAGCATAAGCAGGTGGATTGATTCTTAGAATCCGCTTTTTTATGTATGCAAAAAAACCTTTTACGCGGTAATTTTTACCAACAAGACTATACGGAATAATGAAACCAGAAATCACAAAGAAAATATCAACCCCCAGATAGCCACCTGAAAAAGTATACTTTACGCCCGGCACTATCAGCTTGGGCAGCATGCCTCCACTATAATGGAATAAGCATACGCTAAGGGCTGCTATTGCTCTCAAAAACTCCAAGCCAACTAAATAGCTTTTTTTGCCATCACTTTTTGTTGCAGAAGACCGCATAGTGTCGCTAGGTGCGTCAACTATACTATGTACTGCTGATTCGTCTACTGTAGACAATGCATCCATCGTTCACTGATAAGATGAGGGTGTAACAAAAACTAAAATTTCGGCTATACTGAAAGCGCCCAAAAGCTACGTTGGTATTGAATACACCCTACAAATTTGATATACTTCTGAGCGAGCAAAATCAGGATTGTGTAAGCAACTAAAACAACCAGCTGTTTTTGCTATACAATATGTTGTACTAAGGAATCATATTGATGCTCTGCAATAACATTACCATCGCTGAGCTCATAAATCCGGTTGCATTCCCGCAAGGTGGTAATGCGGTGCGCGATGATGAGAATTGTTATATCTGTTTCCGACAGTTTATTGATGGCCTCGTTCACTTCGCGCTCCGTTTCGTTATCGAGTGCACTGGTGGCCTCATCCAGCACCAGCACCTGCGTGCGCTTGTACAAAGCACGCGCAATACCAATGCGCTGACGTTGCCCACCCGACAGCTTGGAGCCGCGTTCGCCTATGTGTGTATGCACCCCCTCTGGCAATCCGCTCACGAAGTTTCGCAACGAAGCTTGTTCAATAGCATAGTCCAGCCGCTCAGCATCTACGCTGTCATCACCAAGCGTAATGTTGTCTTGGATGGACGCCTCCATCAGAAATGTATCCTGCTTTACGTACCCCACAACGTGGTGCCAAGCCAACAGATGCTGAGAGGTGAGCGGTTTCCCATCGACCCGGATATGCCCTTGCTGCTCGGTATAGAAGCGAAGCAAAACATTCATCAGCGTGGTCTTGCCCGAGCCTGAACTTCCGATAAAACCAATTTTCTCTCCCTTCTCGATGTGTAGGTTAATGCCATTGAGCGTAGGTTTAGCCACACCGGGAAAGTTGAACGACACGTTATCAAACGTGATGCTGTGCTTAAACTCCAGCGGCAGCTGCTGTGGGTCCGGCATTTCGTTATACCGTGGTTCACGATACTTTTGCAAGTCCTCAATGCTGGACTGGGCCTGCTTAATCTGCATCATGGCGGTAAGCATCCGGTTCACGGAAGGCATGAGGCGGTAAGCCGCAGCGGCAAACAGGCCCACCAGAGCGATGAGGCTATTGGAAGGACTTGGGAAGAAAATCGCGTATAAAAAGATGGTTAGTACGCCCAAGATGGCCACCATTTCAATCACCTTTAGCGGTATGAGCGAATAGAGGTAGCTTTCCGAATCAAGCGCCTGGAGTTCCTGCTGTGCATCCATCAGTCGGTCGCGAAAACGGTACTGTTTGTTGGCCAGCTTCAACTCAACAAACCCCGTGAACAGGTCTCCTATCACACTGTACGACTTGGGCCTCAATTCATTGATGCGATTGCCAATCGCCTGTGACCGGGTGCGCAAAGCGCGGTATGTAAGCAGCGTAGCAGGTACTAGCACAAAGGCCAATAAAGCCAGTAGCAACGGCTTATAAAGCAGAATACTGATGACAATAACTACAATAATGGCAACCTCAGAAAAAAGGATAAATAAAGGGCGCACTATCATTGTCACATAATAACGCGGCATCTCGACCGCACTGTTGATTAGATTAGCCGAGCCCAAATGGTTGAAATCCCAAAAGGGAAAATGCAGGTACTTACTTAGTTGTGATTTTACAATACTCAAACCTAACTTGGTCGTGAAGTGCGTTTGCATGTAGTTCACCCAAGTTGAGAACAAGTTCTTGAATAGAAAAAACAAGAATACTGCTATAATCAGGACCACCAGAAAACTACGTTCCGAATCGAAATGCAGGGCGTAATAAATTGGAGCAAATAATTTGCTTTTCTCAACTCCTCCCGGTTCAGCAGCAACCATCATCACAGGGACGAGAGAAGCCAGACCTACTACATCCAGAAAAGATGTTAATAACACCAACAGAAACATTACAACTGCCTTTCTCTTCTCCGAATGAGTAAGATAATAAGCAATACTCTCCACAGAATATCTTATAATTCCTTTCTTCATAGCTAATATGGTTTTATCCTTACTACGGGGTAAAATGCAGTCTTTTCATAAAAGGAAAGGCATCCTTTTATGAAAAGACTCTCAAAGGTAAGGCCCAAGTACCATTGGTCAGGTCTAGTCGCCCACTGTAATGGGCTTTTGCTCACTATACACTCAACTCACTTTCAATCAAGTAAAGCGGCGTTTGATGACGCAAGACAACTGCTAATACCTAGTAATGTTACAGTTAGCTACCCGTTTATCAAAGCCGGCGGCCATGGCTTGAAAGCGTTGGGAGCCATTGATGGCTTGCTCAATCTGGTTTCAATGTCAATTTCCGCACCGTGTTTGAGGGGCATTCGCCGGTTTTTCTTGCCCGAAATCACGGCTACAGTGCTGCTTGCGTGATATGGACACGCACGTAGTTGGGTCGTAGGTCCGACCTGCAGGTGGCTCCACAGCAAGCCCAGCGCTTGCGGGCAGTCACCAACTTGGCCACCGGTGAGAGCCAGGGCGCAAATCATCCCTGCGCGTCGCCACTCATGTGGAGTTTGGTCGTGAAACCGCCTTACCATGTACCGTACCTCTAGTGGCTAGCCGCAGGAACTGTCTTTTTTCGCGCCCGCCGCCACTTGGTGAGGCCGCACGGCCCTAGAGCTCACCTGAGTTGCAACTCGTCGTGTTTTGCACCAGCGTTGCAGCACGGCCTCGACAATAGGTACGTGTCGCACACCGTCGTGCCCGGCGATTGTTGTTGGCCGGGCAGCGGCGAAAGCCACGCTTACTGCTCATCCGTCAACATGGCTTTTGTTCATGCTCAAAGGCCGACGCTAACTGTGCGTAAACAGCCGCCCCGGTTCTGTGATAAATAGCAACAGGCACGTTGCTAGAATAACTTCGGCAGGCAATTGCCGCCCTCACTAATTTCACTTGCAAATACTATGTCCTGCGCATCTTGTCTGTTATCCATCTTAGAGGTGCTAATATTTTTTTTCCATATCTGTATTCAGCAGAATGCACCTCTTGCACTTGCTTAAAGTATGACTCCATAAATGGAAGATACATTTCCTTTTGCAAGGACAATATTTCTCCTTGTCTTTCCATTAAGAAATCTTGCACTGTAAACCCTGGCACTCCAACACTTAAGTGTGCTATTTCAGATAAGCAGCGCAATTGCATTTCATTAAGCAATATGCGCACCTCATCTGTAAATTCCTGTTTTAGATAGTTAACAGAGTCAAAGAATATACTGTTTCGCATCAGAATACTCTGCCCCGTCCATATCCCACCTGAGTGCAGGCGATAAGCGGCCATTGATTCCTGAAAGTACTTGATTTTACCAAATCGAGCAGCAAGCAAATGTAAGCAGAAGTCTCCTACTTTTACCTTACCTAACCAATCCGGAAAACCTACTGGTGCAGGACCAGCGGTAAAATAATTACGGTAAACACAGGAAGCTGTAGGCAATGTATTCCCTTTAGCTAACTCTTTTAAAGTCAAGGTATCAAATGGGGCTTCTGAATAGAGAGGTTTCCCATTAGTAGCATACGGTTTTTCGTTTGAAACAACCGTTACATTATGAGAGCTTATCGCGTAATCGGAATTAGTGTCGAGAAAGTCAACCTGCTTTTGCAGCTTATTTGGGTCAGTCCAGTAATCATCACCTTCTAGTATAGCGATGTATTCGCCGCTGCAAGCCCTCAATACAAGCAGTTGATTCTGACTAGCTCCTACATTCTTTTCGTGAAGAAGCGCATGGATTTGATTAGGATATCGACGGGCAAAATCAGCCACGATTTCTCGTGTTCCATCGGTGGATTTATCTTCACCGATAACTATTTGCACTGCAAAATCAGTTCGTTGGTCCAATACACTTTCTAGTGCTTGCTTAATGTAAGGCGCATGATTATACGTCATCATGAAGACGCTTACTTTAGGCTTCGGAGCCGTATTAAAATTATTCATCGATTTTAAAATCGCGTTTTAATAGTGCCAATTCAACCACATTCATAAATCTACCGGCCTTATATACAGCCTCCTGCTGCACTCCTTCTTCTTTAAAACCTATTTTTTGGTATAAGCGACGAGCTCGGGTATTATCTTCTAACACAGTAAGATGAATGCGATGTAAGTTTAGGTCATCGAAAGCGTGACGAAGAATCTGCAGTGTGGCATGATATCCTATACCTTGCGACCAATAAGCTTTATCACCAAGCATGATGGAAAACTCTGCAGAACGGTTTATCGCATGAATGTTTATCAAATTAACGAGCCCAATGCACAGATTCGCATCGGCTGCAATAATTGCCAGCCTAATAGCAGCGGCGCGATTGGCGACGTAATTCTCAAACCACTTTTGGTCAATACCAAGGCCTATAAACATAAAGTTCGCCCCCAGTAGACGGATGACATCCGGGTCGTTGCGCCACGCATTTACCCTAGGCAGGTCACCAACTTCCAATTCTCGCAGAAAAATATTAACCATGACAGATTTTTGCTTTATCGCAATTATTTAGTTTTGGCAATAAGTTCGCAGATGGCCCGAATTACATAATCAATTTCTGATGCACCGTAACGGTGGTCAATTGGCAGCGGTAGCAAAGCTTGGGTTGTTTGCCGTTCCCACTCATATCCGCCTATTTGACGGGTTAAGACATCGGGCCAGAGCTTTGGCACAAAAATATTCTGCGCAAACAAGGCATGGCGGTCGGCTACGTTACCGATGAGTGGAACGAACGGATAACAGAAAGGAACTGCATCCGCCGACAGTTCGCTCAGCCCTAAAGGTAGTGACAACCCATTTAAATCTCCTAGCACGGCGTGGTATTGAAGATAATTCTCGCGTCGCTGAGCTGCCACGGCTTGGTAATCTACCTGAGATAATAGGGAGCTGGATAAGGATGAAATCTGATACGGAATACTCGTCAGTTCTTCTTCGTACTGAACAAAGGCTTCATAGGCTGCTTGCTGCTGGCCACGCAAGCGGTCCACTAGGTGCTGTACGTGGTACATTGTGTTAGTCGGATACCCTGTTGCAGTGCCCAACTTATCGCCCGGACCGTATAGGTATCCACCATCAGGCACACCGAACCATTTGCGGGCTGAGTTGAACGACCACCCATTACTGTAGCCATGCCCAAAATAATTTTGAGTATCATCAACCAGCAGATATTCGCCGTAATGAGCAAGTAATTGCGTAACAAAGGCTGTTTTCAAGCCAAAATAATTGATGTAAACAAAGTATTCGCCGAAATCAAGCGCCGGTAAATTCAGCGGCTCAAATTGCTCATTCAGGTTATAAAACCGATAAGAAATTCCTGCAACCCGGAAGGGCTCCAACAGAGCATCGCACGTATAGTATGGCAACCAAACGCTCTGCATTTGTGTGCGGCGAATGAGATGACTAACGCAGGCACGGGCATTGTTGAGGGCGAGGGCACCAGTATGGTAGCCAGAGGCTGGATGACTAAATAGTTCAAGTTCTAAAAAACCTCCGATGTACTGCTTCATTGTCTTATACCATTCTTAGTGCATAATACACTTATGCGCATAGTCAAAAGCAATTCCCATACTATATCATCGAAATGATACAATATGGGACTGATACCATGAGAGGGGGTGCGATTGGATGTAATAGCTATGCTTTGAGCAAAGAATAAAGTTGAACAAGTTTTTGAGCCTGCTCTTGCGAATTATTCATAAGCACATCAATAATGGATAGTCCCGCTACAAAGCCTTGCCGCCCATTTTGCTGCGAATATGGCGCAAGTTCCGGTTGAATGAATTGCAGCGTAACTCCGGCTTGCTGAAAGGTTTCACCGTCGTAGAGCGTTTGGCCACCCATTGCATTTATGTACGTGGTTGCTCCCTCAAGCCTACATATGTCAAGAACCCGAGCTTGAGCCCTTAGTGACGCGTTTCCGTACACCGAGGAAGTGGGTATCAACTCGACAGGTAATTGCAAATAATCGACAAGTACCCGGAGACTGACACAAACCAAATCTGCAATTGTACGAGCTTCGGCATAAAAAATTTGCTGAATTAAGCCATACACAACTTCAAATTGTGGTGCGCGTCGGTAATTCTGCGCGATGGTTTGCAATAATTTGGGCTGCCATTGGTCAGCAGGCCTTACCTCAATATCCTTGATTAGCCGATTGGGACTGGGCTGGTCGAGTGGCACGGTAAAAAGCCATGGCTGACCATTGACTAGCAGCCGGTTGCGGTTTATCCATCCCCCTTTAATAAACTGCACATCATCATAGACCACAAACCGGTCGGCCGCCGCAAGCAGCTGGAAATAGCCCAGGTACGGGAACAGATAGGGCTGCATGATGACCAACTTCATTTGCAAATGCTTTGAATGAGTTGCGCAATTCGCCGGGCATCTTCGAGGGCCAATTCTTGGTAGAAAGGCAGGCACAGCACACGGCGGCTAATGTCTTCCGATACCGGGCAAGCTGCGCCGGTATGATAAGGGAGTTGGTTGAGCGACGGAAAAAAGTACCGGCGAGTATTAATATCGTGAGCCGCTAAATGTTCCTTCACTTGCAGCATTTTGGCTTCAGTGGCAAATACGATGGGGAAATAAGCTTGATTGTACTCTAAGCTAGGTTCGGTTGGTGCCGGATATTGCAGGTCGAGGCCCACAAGCTCAGCCATATATGTGTCGGATATCTGCTTACGTTGGTGAATAAATTCGGGTACTCGAGGCAAGTTGCATAAGCCCATTGCAGCGTGAAACTCTGAGTTTTTGCCGTTTACCCCAAGGGTATAATAATCGTCGCCGATGTGGCCAAATGATTTATATAACCAGACCTTACGAGCCAACTCTTCATCGTTCATCACAATGGCTCCGCCTTCTGTGGTATGAAAAAGCTTGGTGGCATGAAAGCTACACGTAGCCAAATCGCCGTAGCTCAGCAACGGCCGACCATATACTCGCGCCCCAAATGCATGTGCCCCATCGTAGATGACCTTGAGATTATGACGCGCAGCAATTTCTTTAATAGCCAGCACGTCGCACGGGTAGCCATATACATGAGTGGCCAGAATTGCGGATGTGCGCGGCGTGATAGCAGCCTCAATCTTCGCTGCATCAATGCAAAAGGTGTGCTTCTCAATATCAACAAACACCGGCTCACAATTTTCCCATAGGATGGCGGTCGTTGTAGCTACATACGAGAAAGGTGTAGTAATAATCTCTCCTGTTAATCCTAGCGCCTTAATGGCAATTTGCAGAGCAATTGTGCCATTCGACAAAAACTGTACGGGAGTACCATCCAAATAAGATTGTAAGCTCTCTTCCAGGCGCTGCACCAAAGGTCCGTTATTAGTTAGCCACCCCCGCTCCCAAATTTCCTCCAGGTACTGTGAATATTCTTGAATGGGTGGCAGGTATGCCTTTGTAACATTAATCATATATTGTTCTCGTTAGCACAAAGGCATAGATTACAGCAATGGACAAAAGTACGACATATATGTAATTGGCATGGCAACGCAAATCTGGCACCTGCACCATTCCAGCAAGTGATAAGGGACCGGGAGTGGGTCTAACTAGAAATGATGCTCTGGTTATGCTGGTCGATGCAAATTTTGATACGCACGGCGTGCTGAGGCAGCTATTTGCTGAATGAGCAGAATTTGCGTACCAATATGCCGTAGGTAGCGCTGGCGCAAGGAACAATTCAAGGTTTCAATGATATCAGTTTGGCCTTCGCCCTCTGGAGAGGGTCGGTGTGGCCCGGGCGCCAAGGCTTGGGCGTAGGCCGAAAACAAATCGGTGAAGGAATAGCAGTGATGGTAGCGCTTAGCAACGCCTACCAGAAAGGATGGGCCGTGACCACACTGCGGCCTAACAGCTGCTGCGATGCGCCGATTAGCCCGTTTACGGCTAGCCGAAGCCAACTCTTACGCTGCTGTTGGCCCACGCAAACCACAGGCTTTGCATTGGTAGCGGGCGTGCCCGCCGCTGTGCCCGTTGCGCCGAATCTGCTCACTACCACATTTGGTCTAGGTATGTGGGAAGTTTACCATAAGGCTAATACAGAACTCATCCTAGCTTAGACCACCGCTCATTAGTTACGGCCCTTAAATTTCTGCACCCTGCGCACGACATCATAACTGATACCAAGCCGCGCTAATGCCCAGAACAGCCCCGTCTTACTGCTCCCGGATTCCCGAAAAGCATACCATAGTTTTTCCCAAGCTGCTGGGCCTTTACTTGCGTAGTAGTGCTCGGCATTGTCTACTAGACGGCGACGGGCAGCAGCCCATTCCTCAGGCCCTTCAAAATAGCCTTTGCGATAAATGCGGAAATAAGTGTCATTTAGCGCTAGCCGGTTGGTATTCATCGCTGACGCATTGTGCACTCGGTAGGCTCCTAGATTATCAGGTAAGTAGGCGAATTTGAAATAGCGCGACAGTCGCAACCACATATCCAGGTCCTCCGAGTAAAGAGACAGGTCATATTCTCCGACCCTGTCCATAGCACTGTGACGGATAGTAGCAGTAAGAGTAGGCAGGTAAAATCCTTTGAGGAGAGGAACAATGATGTTGCCCTGTGGTGGGTTGTCAGCGAAGGCAGGGTTAAAGAATTGCAGAAAGCTAGGCGCAATTTCGTGGCCATTTGAATCGATAATCCGGCAATCTGCATATACGGCACCGCAAGCAGGCCCTTGGCGTTCAAATTCGATAACCGTCTTGGCTATCATATCCGGAGCGAGCTCATCATCTGACCCAACCCATGACACGTATTCACCATGTGCATTTGCCCGGCACTCATTAAATGCTCTAACAATGCCCTGATTGGTTGCTTGCTGAATAAAGGTAGCCGGATATGAGGTGCGAGCCAGCCAGTTGGTAATCACCTCGACCGAATTATCGGTCGAGCAATCATCTACTATTATCAATTCGATGGCAGGGTGGGTCTGATTACGGACACTTTCCAGCATCTGCTCAATATAGTGCGCGTTATTATAAGAAGCTATTCCAATACTAACGAGTGAAGGGGTATACATGCGATTACACAAAATAGATTACAGCCAGTTTCTTGAGAGGTTAAACCCGATTTTGGAATGGATAAAACCGACATTTCGACTCCAAACTACCCATGAAAGAAATTGATTCTTTACTCAAATACTTCTCGCACGACATACAGTGGCCGCTTGCGGGCCGCATCTAGGCCGCGCCAAACGTACTCGCCGATTACGCCTAATGCAATCATTTGAAAAGCTGATACGAAGAGCATGACAACCATAAGGGTAGTCCAGCCGGCCGGCTCGTTGGGGCTGGTCACCTTAAGCGCAATAACGTAGAGTCCATACAGCAGCGCAATGGCGCCCAGCCCTAGCCCCAACACTGAAATAGCACGGATAGGCACGAAAGAAAACGCTAGTAGGGAATCCACCAGCAGCTTGATTTTCTTATTCAGCGTCCAGCGCGACTTCCCGATTTCCCGCTTGCGGCGGGTATACGGGATGTTGACGTAGGCGAAGCCCAGCCACACCATGAGGTAGAACACGTTGGAATTGCGTTCGTGCAGCTTCAGCACCTCGGTGGCTATCTGGCGGTCAAAGAACACGAAGTCAAACCCTCCGTCGGGAATGTTGCTCAAGGCCATGTTCTTCATCAGCCAATGAAAAAGCTTGGCCATGGTGACGGCAAGGCCGGTTTCTTCCCGGTCCTGCCGATTGCCGATGACCAGCTTGTAGCCCTGCTGCCAGTGAGCGTACATCTGCACCATCAGCTCGGGCGGGTCCTGCATATCGGCGGTGATGATGGACAGGCAGTCGCCGGTAGCGTAGGCCATACCGGCCACAATGGCGTTGTAGGAGCCCACGTTGCCCGCCAAATCCACGATGCGAATGCGGCCGGGGTACAGGGCCTGCGCCCGCTGCAGGGCACCCAGAGTATCGTCGCCGGAACCATCGTTCACGAACACGTACTCGAAGGTTACCTCGGGCGGGAAATTGGTCTCGTTTGCCACCAGCTCGCGAACCGTCACCGGAATATTGTCCTCATTGAAGTAGCAGGGGACGATGACAGAGAGTTTAGGCATGAGGTGGGCAGATTGATAAACGCAGCGCGGGCACGCTCAGCGGGAACGTTAACGGTTGCGGTAGTGGGTTAGAATGAGCGAATGGCATCGGCCACGGCGGCAACGTGCGCTTCGGTCATGCCCGGCCACATGGGTAGGCTCAGGCAGGTATTGGCCAACTCCTCGGCGATGGGGAAACTGCCGGACGCAAACCCCAGCGACTGGTAGGCCTGCTGCAAATGGGGCGGTACCGGGTAATGAATCATAGTACCAATACCCTGAGCCGTGAGGTGCTGCTGCAAGGCGCCACGCTGAGTGGTATACACCACGTAGAGGTGGTAGACGTGGGTAGCGCCCTCGGCTACCGCCGGCAGGCGCAGGCCGGCAATGCTAGCCAGATGCTGGTCGTACCAAGCTGCTACTTGCTGGCGCTGGCGCGTCCACTCGGGCAGATGCGGCAGCTTCACACGGAGCAGGGCCGCTTGCAACTCGTCGAGGCGGGAGTTGTAGCCCACCACTTCGTTGTAGTATTTCTGCTGCGAGCCGTAGTTGCGCAGTACCTGCACTTTGTGGGCCAAGCTGGCATCGTTAGTGGTCACAGCCCCGGCGTCGCCGAGGGCACCTAGGTTTTTGCCGGGGTAGAAGCTGGTGCCGTTCACATGGCCGAAACTGCCGGTGAGCCCGCCTGCAAAGGCCGCGCCCTGCGACTGGGCATTGTCCTCCACCACGTACAGGTTATGCTTCGTGGCCAGGTTCATAATTTCCGTCATGCGGCAGGCTTGCCCGTAGAGGTGTACCGGCATAATAGCCCGGGTGCGCGGCGTAATGGCCGCCTCGATGAGCGTGGGGTCGAGGTTGCTGGTGGCAATGTCAGGCTCAACGGGCACGGGGGTGGCCCCTACCTGCGTCACGGCCAGCCAAGTAGCGATGTACGTATTGGAAGGCACAATAACCTCATCGCCGGGGCCGATTTCCAGCACCCGCAATGCCAGCACCAGGGCATCGAGGCCGTTGGCCACCCCCACCGTATGCGTTACTTGGTTGAAGGCAGCGTATTCCTGCTCAAATTGTTTTACCTCCTCGCCCAGAACATACCAATAGGAGTCGTAAACGCGGCCTACGGCGGCCATCATTTCTTCGCGCACGGGTATGTGCTGCGGTTGAAAAGAGAGAAATGGAATAGTTGAAGTGCTCATGGGGAAAGATTTTTTGGAAGTACTTATTTACAATACTCTAATTGCCTACAACCAGTTAATTATTAATCGGTTATAGCTGTTTTAAGCATTATGATTATAGCGCTGGTATAGCGCTGGCGTTTTCTAATAATTTTGGAGTCAACAACAAAATATCTGGTTAAGAATCGGTTAGCGAATTACGAGCACGCTAACACATGGCTCGTGCTACCAAGCCGAAACCCTAACTTCTCACAGGTGCGAAACACGGCTCCATTAGTGGCCTGCGTGGTCATCAAAACCTGCGGAAAAGATAGGGCCGCTGCCCGGCGTACAGTCTCGGCTACTAGCTTTATGTGCCAGCCGCGGTTGGCTGGTCCCACGGCCGTAAGTAGCACCCGCGACGCACCGCTGCCGGCCACCCCAGCCTCAGCGGGGGTGTCACCAATGGCCAAAAATGAGTCTATGGGCAGGCCCGGCACGTCGGGCACCAGCACGGCATCAGCGTAGCTGCCCTCGGTAGCGGCTTCAGCGTAGCGGGCCAGCAGGGCATCGGCGCGGTCGTCGCCAAACCAAGGGTCGGCATGAAAACGGTCGTATACATTGCGGGCCGTCGCCGCGATGCGGCCAATATGGACCGCCTCGTCGGACCGGGCCAGTCGCACTGGTGCGGGCGCGGGCAGGTGGGCCTCCGCTACGGGGCAGTAGAAATTGAGGCGGGTTTCGATGAGCCGCCAGCCACCGCCGGTCAGGGCTTGCAGCAGCGCCGTATCTTCGGCCGGCACCACGCTAAAGGCATAGTAGGGCCCACGGGCCGCCAGCGTTTGCCGAAGCTCTGCAGCGGCGGTAGCCAGCGCGGCGGGCCGGGCCTCGTTTCCAAACAGACCAGTAAACAGCCGGTAGGTGTCAGTGCCGAAAAACTCGGTATCCCAGGGCAGGTGTTGCAACAGCCATTGGCTGCCGCCGTCGGCGGCGGTCAGCACTTGCTCCCCTGCGTTGCTGCCGAAGCGGGTCGCCGCGCCCGTGCCGTAGCGTGTCTGCTGCGGGGCCACGGGCAGGTGCCGCAGAAAGTGCGTGGGCGAGTGCCGGGCCAGCAGGGCAGCGCGGGCGTCTATCCAGGAAGCGTCAGGCACTATCTGATTTGCCATATCCGCTTAAACTCCTTATAATCACGGATATAATCACCCTCCTGGTAAGGTGCTGATGCCAGCACCAGTTGCACTGCGGAGTGTGAGTACTGCATTGTGTGCCAGGCGTGGGGCGGCACATAGAGGCCGGTGTTGGGCTCTTCGAGCCGGAAGGTCTCGATGGTGCCATCAGCCAGCTCGGTGGTGACAATGATGCGGCCGGCGGCAGCGATGAGCACCTGCTCCGTAAGATGGTGGGCGTGGCGGCCCCGTACGATGCTCTCCGGCGTATAGTACGTCCAGAAGATGCGCTGCACATCGAACGGCACCAGCCTGCTCTGTTCCGTAACGGAGATGTATCCGATACTAGGGTCGCCCAGCTTGGGAAAATTAATCAGGTGAGGACCAGCGAATTCGGGCATCGTAAGGTAGTAGTTGATTGATTAAGGACGCAAGTTACATCCGTGCCCCCCACAATGAAACCCTGGTGCCTCATCTGGGTTCTGCTGTTTCCAGCGATGGTCAGCCATACGGCTGTCGTATTACCAGTACCAGTACCAGTACCAGTACCAGCAGCACTAGGCTCTGAATAAGAAGGAATTGATTACTCGTCAAAGGGCCGACATTTATCCAACAAACAATTGATTACTAACCTGTATAGGTGTCAAGCTGCGTGAAAGTCAGCTCACTCAGTTGGTGGGGGCAGCACCCTGATATAGCCGGAACAGGCGCGAGGGGGTGGAGTTAGGAGTGGGAAGTTGGCTGTCAGGTACGGGTTCAAAGTGGACCTGCCGGTCCGTCGGCAGTGCCAGTCGGGCATTAAGGTAGTGCGCCAGCATTTTGGCAAAGGCTGGCTCCAGCACCCAGCGGGTTTCGGGGCGGTAGCCCAGGCGCAGCAGAGCCGTGGGCAGGTCGCGGGTACCGGCCAGAGCTTGGCGCAGGCGCGGCTGCGAGGGGTCAAAGGCTATCCAACCGGCTAGTACCATCACGTTGCGGTAGTGGTCGAGGTGGTAAGGGCGCAGTGGCGAGAGGTGGTTATAGGCATTATATAAGCCCTGCTCGATGAGCAGGCCTGAGCCGGCCTCTTGCGCCAGCCGGCCCAAGTAGGTTCGGTGCTCTGCGTTTTCTTGGCGCAGGGTTCGTAGCAGGCGGGTGTTTACCACCAGCCAAATGCACCCCACAGCCAGCCCGGCTGCCAGCAGAGCCCGTTGCGGCCAGCGCGGTAGCAGGGCTAGCCCCCCCCCTTCGGGCAGCAGGCAGCCAAACACCAGCCCCAGGTTGACGATAGTGTAGATAGTGACGACGGGCTGCAACACTCGCAGCGGCAGGTGCGACGCCAGCCCCAGAAAAAGCAGCCAGAACCCCACCTGATACAGGCAGAACGCAGCCACGGGCCAGCTGCGCAGCCGCAACCGCCCCCGCCGCACCCCACTAGCCACCAGCAACCAGCTGCCAAACACCACTAGCAGGCAGCCCGACATGCGCAACAATAGGCTGCCGACAGCGGTAAACAGGGCCTTGCTGTACACATTCGTCAGGAAATGCTGGTTGACGGTGGGACGCATGGCCCGCTGGAAAAAAGCCGGGTTCAGCAGCACAGAGTCGTTGATTCCCCAGTAAGGTATCAGTGTCTGATAAGCCAAGCTGTCGGTAGGCGTGTGAATTTCAAGCCGACCAGATACATGGTCGAACAGCCGGGCCCGTTCTAGGTCGTTGCGGCGGTATACTTCGGTTTCCGCCGTGTCGTTAAGGCCGGCCAAAAAAGTAAACAGCAGCAGCAGCCCCCCCATAAAACCGGCCACGCGCAGGGCGCGGCCCCAACCCAGCCACAAAGCCAGGGGCAAAGTCAGCCCCAGCCCCAGCAGGCCGCCGGCAGGCCGCAGGCCCCAGCCCGCCGCCAGCGCCAGCCCGGCCAGCCCCCACACCGGCCACCGCGGTAGCCGCCCATTCGCCCGCGGCACGAGCAGAAGCAGACCCGCCGCGGCTCCCAGCAGCAGCGCCGGCCGGGTAAAATTTATTTGTACTGCGTGCAAAAAAAAGGTCAGCCCGTAAAACACAACCTGCCCGCCTGCCAGTTGCCAACCGCTAAGCCGGCCCCGATTCAATTCCTCCAATGCCCAGAAGCAAACGGTTAGTGCGAAGTAGAGTGTGCCGTAGAGCATAAGCCCGTACCAAGGCACATCAGGAGCCCAGCCGTAGAGGGTAGCCAGCGCTTGGCTCCAGCCGTGCAAGTACAGGTGCAGGTCGGCCACATGCCCGGCCGCGGTAATGCCGCGCAGCAGCATATCCATGAGCAGGTCGTCAGCGTTTTCGTAGAAGAATCCGTTTGCCAAGCCCTGCAAGCTTAGCAGCAGCGCCGACAAGCCAAACACGCGTAGCCAACGCCCGGCCGTCCCGGTTTGCAGGTCCACCTGTTGGTCAATTGTAACGCTACCTTTCATTTTAATGTCTACTTCAGCGACGAGTTAACTTTCGTGTGTTTTGGATAGGACAGCAATTAGAGTAATGCTGGTGCGAGGGCAAACATAGCCGTATAACTAATGTTCTTCCCGTGTAAATGGCGGCACTTAACGTACTGACCAGAAACCGTTGAATGGCTGGACTGCTGCCTAACGTTACGGTCGCCCCCCGCACCGCATTCCCACACCAAATAGCACTTCTCTCGTCGCCGTTTCCGCTTATCCCACCAGCGCCCTTGCTATTGTCCACTTTTGCCCCTTGGTAGCTCAAGCATGGCTGGAGGATGGACGAAATTATAGCTCGAGTACAGCTGAAGTACGCGTTCTAAAAAGTTTTCAGCCTCGATGTAATCCAATCCTTGAAAAGTTAGTCAGACAGAGGCATAAAACTTTTTCAAGCCTTGCTCTCTGCCCACTAAATTTCTATGATTCAAATCACCAGCAAGGCTAAGCGGTAGTGCCAGAGGTTATGCCTTAACGTGTTCTTTGAAATACTCCAGCGTACGGCGCAGGCCCTCGGCACGGTCCACCTTGGGCTCCCAGCCCAGGATTTCCTTGGCCTTGGTGATGTCCGGGCGGCGCTTCATCGGGTCGTTTTCGGGCAGGGCCTGGTAAGTCGGCTTGAACTCGACGCCAGTGAGGCGGGCAATTTCTTCGCCGAACTCCTTGATGGTGATTTCCGACGGGTTGCCAATGTTCACGGGCAGGTGGTAGTCGCTGAGCAGAAGGCGGTAAATTCCTTCCACCAAGTCGTCGACGTAGCAGAACGAGCGCGTCTGCGAGCCATCGCCGAACACGGTTAGGTTCTCGCCGCGCAGGGCCTGCGAGAGGAAAGCCGGCAGCACACGGCCGTCATCGAGGCGCATGCGCGGTCCGTAGGTATTGAAAATGCGGATAATGCGCGTTTCCAGGCCGTGGTGGTTGTGGTAAGCCATGGTAATGGCCTCTTGGAAGCGCTTGGCTTCGTCGTAGCAGCCGCGCGGCCCCACGGGGTTCACGTTGCCAAAATACTCTTCTACCTGCGGGTGAATTTCGGGGTCGCCGTACACCTCCGAAGTGCTGGCAATCAGCAT
Source organism: Hymenobacter terrigena (assembly GCF_054776515.1). Classification (NCBI taxonomy): domain Bacteria; kingdom Pseudomonadati; phylum Bacteroidota; class Cytophagia; order Cytophagales; family Hymenobacteraceae; genus Hymenobacter; species Hymenobacter terrigena. Next base: position 304,011 of record NZ_BAAHBU010000003.1, on the reverse strand, counting down.
ACGGGCACCTTTCACGCGGGCCAGGCCCAGCAGGTTGTGCGTGCCGAGCGAACCCACTTTCAGGGTCTGAATCGGAATTTTGAGGTAGTCAATGGGCGAGGCCGGCGAGGCGAAGTGCAGGATGTAATCCAGCTTGCCGGGCACGAATACGAACTTGCTCACATCAGCCTGATGAAACTCAAAATCGGGTCGGCCAAACAGGTGCTCAATATTCTGAATGGAACCCGTAATCAGGTTGTCCATCGCCACTACATGGTAGCCCTCTTTCAGGAACCGGTCGCAGAGGTGCGAACCCAGAAAGCCAGCCCCGCCAGTGATGAGCACCCTTTTTTTTTCTTCGAAAGTATTGGTCATAAAATGCTTTTGTCATCCTGAGCGCAGCGAAGGACCTTATCACGTCCGCGCCGCTCGAGTAAATAGTAATCCTGAAAAATGCAGCCGCGATAAGGTCCTTCGCTGCGCTCAGGATGACAAATTAGGTGTTAAGCCGGCTCCTTGTGGTCGGTTTTGATGCCGATGCAGTGGTAAACGAAGCCCAGCTCCTTCAATTCTTTCACATCATAGATGTTACGGCCGTCGAAAATTACTTTCTGCTTCATCAGGCGGCCCACCACTTCAAAATTGGGGGAGCGGAAATCGGGCCATTCCGTAACGATGAGCAGGGCGTCGGCGTCAATCAGGGCCGCAAATTCGTCCTTGGCGTAGGTGATACTGTCGCCGAGCGAGTGCTTGGCTTCGGGCATGGCCACGGGGTCGTAGGCAGTAATGGTGCAGCCGGCCGCCAGCAACTTCTCGATGATGACCAGCGAGGGAGCCTCGCGCATATCGTCGGTCTTGGGCTTGAAGGACAGGCCCCACACGGCGATTTTTAGGCCGCGCAGGTCGCCGCCGAAGTGCTTGCTGACCTTGTTGAAGAGGACCGATTTCTGTTCATCGTTCACGCTTTCCACGGCGCGGAGCACCTGCATGTCGTAGCCGTTTTCCTGGGCGGTTTTGATGAGCGCCTTCACGTCCTTAGGGAAGCAGGAACCGCCGTAGCCGATGCCGGGGTAAATGAACTTGGTGCCGATGCGGGCATCGGACCCGATGCCGCGGCGCACCATGTTCACGTCGGCTCCCATGATTTCGCACAGGTTGGCCACGTCGTTCATGAAGCTGATTTTAGTGGCCAGCATGGAGTTGGCCGCGTATTTCGTCATCTCGGCCGACGGGATATCCATGAAGATAATCGGGTGGCCGTTGAGCAGGAAGGGCTTATAGAGGCGGCGCATTACTTCTTCGGCGCGGTCGGAGGCGATGCCCACCACAATGCGGTCGGGCTTGAGGAAGTCGTCGATAGCGGCGCCTTCTTTCAAGAACTCGGGGTTGGAAGCCACATCAAACTCGACGCTAGCTCCGCGCTTGGCCAGGGCCTGCTCGATTTCGGCGCGCACCTTGGCGGCCGTACCCACGGGCACGGTGCTTTTGGTGACGATGACGCCGTAGGTATTCATGTTTTCGCCAATGCCGCGGGCCACGGCCAGCACGTATTTCAGGTCAGCCGAGCCGTCTTCGCCGGGCGGGGTGCCCACGGCGATGAAGGCCACATCGCAGTCTTTAATGGCTTCGGCCAGATTGGTGGAGAAGTGCAGCCGCCCTTTTTCCACGTTGCGGGTCACCATTTCCTCCAGTCCGGGCTCATAAATCGGCAAAATGCCTTGGTGCAGATTATCGATTTTCTTCTGGTCGATATCAATACACGTCACGTCGATGCCGACTTCGGCGAAGCACGTACCCGTTACCAAACCGACGTAGCCGGTGCCTACAACTGCTATTTTCATAAGATGCGGAATGCGCGGGGACTAGTAATTAATGGAGCAAATTTAGGCCTTTACGGTCCACTCCACCGAACCTCGCGGCCAGCCCTTATCATCGCGCCAATGTATAAGCAGCAGAAATCTAACGCATGCATGTTGATTATAAGCTAATTACCATTAGCAATAATCTTAAAATCGACTTCATGATTTTGCAGAATAGCCCGCTCTCGAGCACTATGTCCTTCGAACCGGTAGGCGGGATATCTCATGAAGTAGGGAACATCGGCCACTACTTGGCCGGGACGCAGGTAGGCCGGCCGGTAGCAGGTGATGGGATAGAGGTAGGCAAAGTTCAGCAACTGAAAAGTGGCGACCGAATGCCTTTGCGTGAGCTGGCGGCGCAGGCGCGGGCCAAATAGCCGGTAAGGCATAAGATGCTCATCGCACACGCCCAATTGACTGGCAGCAATCTGTTGATAATCATAAATTCCTGCACGGTATGCGACATCGCAGGGATAATCGACGGGCAGGTAGCCCGCTAGGAATATTCCAAAATGCGCCAAGGCAACGCCCCCACCGCCCAGGTAGCGCCAGACATGGCCCGACCCGGTGCGACCAACCGCACGCAATGCTACCAATGCGCCCATGACAACAAAGGGCACGAAGAAGTGCAGCGTGCGCCCGTAAAAAACCAGCTTGTGCCCTACCTGAACAAATATGGCATAGCCCAGCCACGCCAGAAAACCGGCTGTAAGCACACGCGTTAGCCCTCGCTCGGCGGCAGAAAGATTGGCAGATAATGCTACCCGCAAACTGAGCCCTAACCCTATTCCGAACAGCCCCAGCAGACCGACGCCGAGCCAGCCTTCGACCTGCCAGAAGTAGCTGCCGATGAAACTGAAACCCTCGGAAAAGCTGCCCTGCGTGACGGTGGTGGCAATGTAGCGGCTGCTTGCCCAATATGACGTATTGCCCAGCCGTGCCAATCCCTCAAGAACAAATAGCACTGCCAGCAGGCCGGCGAATTGGGCCGTGAAGAGTTCTAAAGAACGCCGCCAACCGGTACGGCCGGCCTCGAAACCGGCTAGCAGCGCCAAGACCAGCAGCAGCATGGGGCCCATGAAATAGCCCGGATAAACGGCATAGCTGAAGCCGCTTATTACTCCTATCAGCACCTGAAGCCTGAGGCTGACGGCCGCACGGGGACGGAGCAGCAACGTGAGCGCCAGGAAAAAGAAGAACAGCGAATGGTCGTAGGGCAGCAGGTGGCGCAGGTAGAGGTTGGTATTTACCAGACTGGAGTACAGCGCGAGGCCCAGCAGGGCCATGCCCACGTTAAAAAAACGCCGGTAAATGTGGTACAGCAGCAAAGCATTCAGGCTCACGATAAGCACGTTGAACGCCTGTGGGACTTGCAACGAAGGCGGGGCGTTGGGGTTCAGGTCGAAAACCACCAGCAGAATGGCTTGGCCCAGCCCTGGAATGGCCCGCCAGATGCCGTCGCCCGGACGGGCCCCCATGGAGTTGATGTAGCGCAGAAACTCCTGCCCGTGGCCTTCGCTGAGGGAGCGCAGGCCCAGCATGGCGTTGACGTAGCGGGACTCATCCACGAAGGCCATGGTGCCTTTGCCAATCAGGCTAAGGCGTGCCAGCGTGACCAGCGCGCCAACCAAAAGGGCCAGCCGTTGCGGCCGGCCCACTTGGTGCCACCAATGGCGCAAGCGCCAGAGTATATTCGGAGTCAAGAGCTTAGGCCATGTACTGCTTCCACCACGTCTGGAAGACGATGAGGCCCCAGATGCGGGCGTGCACATCGCCGGGGCTGCGCGAGAACAGCTGCGCTTTGAGGGCGCGGATGGCCTGCACATCGAAGATGCCCTGGGCTTCGATGAAGTCGTCGCGCAGCAGGTCATCTTCAATCAGGGAGCGCAACTCGCCGCGCATCCACTTCAACAGGGGCACTTCGAAGCCGTGCTTGGGGCGGTCGTAGAGCTCGACGGGTAGTTCGGAGCGGAAGGCATCCTGCACGATTTTCTTCTTCATCGTGGCATCCACCTTGCTGGTGACGGGGATGGAGAAGGCGAAATTCACCACTTTGTAGTCGAGGAAAGGCGTGCGCACTTCCAACGAGTTGGCCATGCTCATCATGTCCACTTTCGTGAGCATGTCGTAGGGCAGCACCAGGCTCATGTCGGTGAGCAGCACCTCGTTGAGGTCGCCGTCGGCGTGCAGGTGTTCCAGAATGTCTTTGCGGCGCTTGGCGGCGGCCTTCTTGCCCACTTTGCGGCGGCTTTCGGCGCTGAGCAGGGTGTTGGCATCGGTGGCCGAGGCGAAGCTGGCCCAGTCCCAGTATCGGTCTTTAACGCCGGCCGTCATGCCGCGCGAGAAGCGCTGGAGCTGCCGTACACGGTTGCCGAAGAAACTGTTGCGCGACTTGGGCAGGGCGTCCCACACGAAGCCGAGGGCCGTGACGGCTTCGGCCTTCACGCCGCCCTGGCGCACCTTGAACTCGCCCATGTGCTTGTTGTAGCCGCCGAACATTTCGTCGGCTCCGTCGCCGCTCAGGGCTACGGTGACGTGCTGGCGGGTGCGCTGGCTGAGGATGTACACGGCCAGGGCCGAGGAGTCGGCAAACGGCTCATCGAGGTAATCCAACATGCTGTGGATGTGCTCGTAGAGGTCGTCGTTGGTGAGCGAGAAAACCGTGTGGTTGGTCTTGTGGCGGGCGGCCACGAGGTTGGCGTACTTAGTTTCGTCGAAGAAAGGCTCGTCTTTGAAGCCGATGCTGAACGTGTTGAGGTGCAGCGTGTGGCGGGCGGCCAGTGCGGTAATCACGCTGGAGTCGATGCCGCCGCTGAGGAAGGCGCCGAGGGGCACGTCGGCCACGAGGCGGCGCTGCACGGCTCCGTCCATCAGGTCAACCAGCTTTTTCTGCTGCTGCTCGTAGCTGAGCTTATTTTTGGCAACCTTCTTGGGGTCGTAAGGAATTTTATACCAGGCCTTGCCCACCACTTTCCCATCCTTGATGTAGAGGTAGTGGCCGGGCAGCAGCTTCTTCACGCCCTTGAAAATGCTGGCCGGGCCCGGGATGTAGTTGAGCTGCAAATACTGGCTCAGGGCCACGTAGTCGAGCTTGCGGGGCACGCCCAGCGCCATCATCGACTTCATTTCCGAGGCGAAAAACAGCTTGTCTTCGTCGCGGTAAATGAGCAGGGGCTTCACGCCGAACCGGTCGCGGGCGATGAGCAGGGAGTTCTCCTCCTTATCGTAGATGGCGAAGCCGAAGAAGCCGTTCAGCTTCTTGATGAAGCTGCGGCCTTCGGTGATGTAGAGTTGGAGAATAACCTCCGTATCGGTCTGGGAATGGAATTTGCAGCCGCGCTTAATCAGCTTTTCGCGCAGCTCGCGGTAGTTGAATATCTCGCCGTTGAAGACGATGGTGTAGCGCCCCGATTCGTCGGTCATCGGCTGGTTGCCATCGGCCGAAAGGTCGAGGATGGCCAGCCGGCGAAAGCCCAGACCGCATTGGTCGTAGACGAAGTGGCCCTCCGAGTCGGGGCCGCGGCGAATGATGGCGTCGGTGGACGCTTGCAGGTTGGCCAGCGACTGACGACCTGTTTCTGTAAAGGCAAATACTCCAGTTATTCCGCACATATAGTAGGCAAAAGTACGACCCCGCAACCTAAAGGTCAGCTCCGGGGTATTGTCTGAACCATTGATTTGTCGGATTTAACGGATTTCGCAGATTTTTTGGGTGGGCTCGCCCCGGCTTTTGTTGTTAACAAAAAACTTTACGCCAAACGATTAAGCGCGCCTATTCTCTCCTGACAACCATTCTTTCACCCCTTCCCTACCCCACCATGGACATCAACGAGCAATTTCAAGCCGCGGCCCAGCAAGTAAATAACCTACCCGGCGACGTGGCCGCCAAGCACATGACGGAGCTTTACGGCCTGTATAAACAAGCTACCGAAGGCGACGTCAACATGAAAAGCGACGAAGTAGACGCTACTGCCGCCGACCAGGCCAACGGCCCCGCTGGCCTCTCGCAGGCCCAGTGGGACTCGTGGAACCAATTCAAGGGCGTGCCGGAAGAAGAAGCTAAGCGGCGCTACGTGGCCAAAGCTGCCGAAATTACCGGCGGTGCCAAATCGGCCACCGAAGCCAGCGAAGTACCCACCGACAGCCAAACCGGGGCTCCCAAAACCACCGACCACGGCGGGCTGCGCGGCGACATCACGGCCGGCGCACCTTATGGTGGCGAGGACAAGCTGAAAGGCCAGCAACTGTAAATTAAGCACCTTCATTCCAGCACTGCTGCGCTTGATATGTTAGTAAAACAAACGCCAGTCCTTCGCGGGGCTGGCGTTTGTTTTTACCCGACAACCGGACGCCAAAAACTTGTGGGTACGGCGGTAGTTGTCGGGCTCCGGGCGGGCAGTATCATTGCCGGCCGGCGGCAGGTGCCCGCTTCTCTCCCTACTCCGTTTTTGCTTTTTATGAACCGTCGTCTTTTTCTGAATCAAAGCACCCGCGTGGCCCTCACGGCCGCCATCCTGCCCGCCGTGGCTTGCCAAAGCACTCCCGGCAAGCCCGCAGCCGATGCGCCTATGCGAGCCCCAGCGGCTGGAGAAACGACTGGTTCAGGTGTTGCCGACAGCTTTGAGCTACAGGAATTGACCGTGGCCGATTTGCAGGACCGCATGGCCAAAGGCACCGAAACCGCTCGCAGCCTGAGCGAAAAATACCTAGCCCGCATCAAGGCCCTGAACGAAGCCGGGCCAATGCTGCGCGCCGTCATCGAAACCAACCCCGACGCGCTGACCATTGCCGACGGCCTGGACCAGGAGCGCAAAGCCGGCAAGCTGCGCGGTCCGCTGCACGGCATTCCGGTGCTGATAAAGGACAACATCGACAGCGGCGACCAGATGATGACCACCGCCGGGGCCTCGGCGCTCAGCGGGCACAGGGCGAAGCAGGATGCCTTTATTGTGCAGAAGCTGCGGGCCGCCGGGGCGGTATTGCTGGGCAAAACCAACTTGAGCGAATGGGCCAATTTCCGGTCCTCGCACTCGGTGAGCGGCTGGAGCAGCCGGGGCCGCCAGAGCCGCAACCCCTACGTGCTCGACCGCAGCACCAGCGGCAGCAGCTCGGGCTCGGGGGCGGCGGTGGCGGCCAATTTGTGTGCCGTGGCCATCGGCACCGAAACGGACGGCTCGGTGGTGTCGCCGTCGTCGTGCAACGGGCTGGTGGGCCTCAAGCCGACGGTGGGCCTGCTAAGCCGCAGCGGCATCATCCCCATTTCGAGCACCCAGGACACGGCCGGCCCCATGGCCCGCACCGTGCGCGACGCGGCTATTTTGCTGAGCGCGCTGGCCGGCCCCGACCCCACCGACCCCGCCAAACTGCCCATTCCCAAAGGCGCGCTGACCGATTACACGACGTTTCTCAAGTCAGACGCCCTTGAGGGTCAGCGGCTGGGGGTAGAGAAGGCCCACCTCAACGGCCCGCCTGCCGTGGCCGCGCTCCTGAAGCAAGCCGTGGCTGCGCTGAAGGCAAAGGGCGCGACCATCGTAGAAATAGAGTTGAATAAGCAGGTCAATCCGCTCGGAGAAGCCGAATTTGACGTGCTACTCTACGAGTTCAAGGAAGGCGTGAACAAGTACTTGGCCCAGGCCGGCGCGACTGTAAAGAATCTGGCCGATGTCATTGCTTATAACAAGGCCCACGAAGCCGAGGCCATGCCGTTTTTTAAACAGGAAACCCTCATCCGGGCCGAAGCCACGGATGGCCTCAACAATCCCAAATACAAGGCTGCCGTGCAAAAAACCGTGGCCGGCGCCCGCCAGGCCATTGATGGCCTGCTGAAAACCCACCAGCTCGCGGCCATCGTCGGAGTCACGAGCGGCCCGGCCTGGTGCATTGATTGGGTGAACGGTGACTACTCGACGGGCGTCGATTTTTCGTCGCCGGCGGCTATGGCGGGCTATCCGCACCTCACCGTGCCCATGGGGCAGGTGCTGGGATTGCCGGTGGGCCTGTCGTTTGTGGGGCCGGCCTACCACGAAAGGGTGCTATTGGCCCTGGGCTATGCGTATGAGCAGGCCACGCATAAGCGCGCGGCCCCGAAGTTTTTGCCGACGGTGGTGGCTTGAGGCTGAATTAGCGTCGAAGAAAAGCTTTCAAACGTTTGGATGAGCCCTAGAAAATTTTTCCCGGGTTCAGAATGCCATTCGGGTCGAATACGCCTTTGATGCCGCGCATCAGGTTCAGGTTGGCTTCGGCCAGGGCGATGCCGATGTAGCCTTTCTGCACCAGCCCGATGCCGTGCTCGCCGGAAATGGTGCCACCCAGCTTCACGCACAGCTCAAAGATTTCGGAGATGGGCTGGCGCAGGCCCACGTTCCACATCTCGTCGGAGAGTTCGCCGCGGATGATGTTAACGTGCAGGTTGCCGTCGCCGGCGTGGCCGTAGCATACGCTCTTGAAGCCGTAGCGGGCGCCGATTTCCTTCACGCCTTTGAGCAGCGTGGGCAGCTCAGCGCGGGGCACCACGGTATCTTCTTCCTTATACACGGAGTTGTAGCGCACCGAATTGCCGATGTTGCGGCGAATACGCCAGAGGTCGTCCTTCTGTCCGGCCGTGTCGGCGAGGAGAATTTCGCCCACGTCGTAGTGCTCCAGCACGCCGTACACCTGTTCGGCCTCCTTATATAGCTGGTCCAAATCCTGGCCATCGAGTTCGATGAGTAGGTGGGCTTTGATGTCTTCGGGCAGCGTGAGCGGGATTTTCAGATAATCCGACGACCAGGCAATGGCCTCGCGCTCCATAAACTCCATGCCCGAGGGGATGATGCCCGCCCGGAACACGGCCGAAACCGCATCGGCCGCCTGGGCTTCCTGCCGAAAGGGCACCAGCATCAGAATATTGTGCTGCGGGAAGGGCAAAAGCCGAAACACCACTTTGGTGATGATGCCCAGCGTGCCCTCTGAGCCCACCATGAGCTGGGTAAGGTTGTAACCGGTGGAGTTTTTGAGGGTGTTGGCGGCCGTCCAGATGATTTCGCCGGTTGGCAGCACCACCTGCAAATTCAGCACGTAGTCCTTTGTGGTGCCGTATTTCACGGCTTTGGGGCCGCCGCTGCTGTGGGCCAGGTTACCGCCCAAAAAGCAGCTGCCCTTGCTGGCCGGGTCGGGCGGGTAGAACAGCCCAACTTCCTTCACCGCGTTCTGAAACGCCTCGTTCACCACGCCGGGCTCGACGGTGGCTTGCAGGTTGCGCTCGTCAATCTGAATAATTTTATTGAGCCGCTCGGTGCTCAGCACCACGCCGTGGTAAATGGGCAACGCGCCGCCGCTCAGGCCGGTGCCGGCCCCGCGCGGCGTGACGGGAATGCGGTGCGCGTGGCACAGGCGCATAATCTGGCTGATTTCCTCGGCACTGGCCGGGCGCAGCACCACATCGGGCGCAAAATGAAAGTCTTCGGTGTGGTCGCGGCCATAGTCGGCGTAGGCATCGGCCGTAGCCGTGGCCTCGGCGCGCTGGGCAGTAAGGACGTGCGCCGGGCCGACGATGGCCTCAAACGCAACAATTAGTTCGGGGGTCAGGGCGTTAAAGTTCATGAACGGTAAAGCTGGAAAGGCCGCGCAAACTATCTTTGCGGCCGATGGGTAGGGTGACAACGAAGATACTACCGCTGCTGCTGCTGACTTTGGTCCTGTTGGCCAGCTGCCACCGCAAGCTTAATTATCGCGACGGCCAGTACCGCTCGGCCCGCGAAATGGTGCGCCTGAAAAAGGGCGGCCGGGCGAGCCCGACCCGCAAATCCAAGGTCGTGGTGGCCACCCCCAGTGGCGCCAAAACCAAAGTGGTGACCAAGCGCCCCGCTCGCATGGGCAGTGCCACCGGCACCCTGGCCTCGGTGATTGAGGCCGCTCGCTCCTACCAGGGAACCCCCTACCTCTACGGTGGCACTACGCGCCTGGGCCTCGACTGCTCGGGCCTGCTGCAATTAGCTTTTGGCGAGGCCGGTGTCACTATTCCGCGCTCGTCCAACGAACAGGCCGTGTGGGGCGACCCCGTGAAATCCACCGACTTACAGCCCGGCGATTTAGTATTTTTTGGAGCTTCGCCCGGCAGCCGCACCATCACGCACGTGGGTTTGGTGACAGTGGCCGACGAGGAAGGCGTGGATTTTATTCACGCGTCAACTTCACTCGGCGTAGTCGAAAACAGCTTTGAATCTGATTATTACCTCAGTCGGTTCATTCGGGCCGTGCGGCCCCGGCTGTGATGCAAGCACCCATTATCTTTGCCTGACAAATAACTAATTCCGACGATATTAATCAATGGTAAAATTTACGTAATATTGGCCCTTTCGGCACCGTCGTACCTTTGTCCCGCTTTTACAAAGCTCACTGTTTCCACCAACCTTTTTCAACATGAATAATTTAAGTTTACGCCACCTGCTACTGCTGGCGCTGATGCTCCTGACGGCCCGCGTAGGCTGGAGCCAAGGCGCGACCACAGCAGCAATGAGCGGAGTTATCTCCGACAAGAACGGCGCGGGCTTGCCCGGTGCCACCGTAATTGCCATTCATACGCCCACCAACACGCAGTACGTAGCGCCCACCAACTCCGATGGCCGCTTCAACATCCAGAACATGCGCGTGGGCGGCCCTTACACGGTTCGTGTGACGTTTGTAGGTTATAAGGACGTTACCCGGGAAGGTATCAATCTAACTCTGGGTCAGAGCTTACGCTTCGACCAGGTACTAAGTGATGCTTCGACGGAGTTGGCGGAAGTAACGGTGAGCGGCCGCCGCGACCCCATCATGAGCGCCGACCACACCGGCGCCAGCACCACGGTGCAGCGCGAAACCATTGAGCGCCTGCCCACCCTGAACCGTTCGTTGAACGACTTCACCCGCCTCACGCCCCAGGCCAACGGCCAGAGCTTCGGCGGCCGCAACAGCGGCTACAACAACATCACCGTTGATGGCGCCATCTTCAACAACGCCTTCGGCTTGTCGTCGACGGTAGGTGGTCAGGCCGGTGCTCAGCCCATTTCGCTGGATGCCATCGACCAGATTCAGGTAAGCATCGCGCCTTTCGACGTTCGTCAGGGTTCGTTTACGGGTGCCGGCATCAACGTCGTGACCCGTTCGGGCTCGAACAAAGTATCGGCTTCCATCTATGACTTCTTCCGCAACCAGAACCTGGTGGGCAGCAAAGTAGGCGATGTTACCAGCGACTACCCCAAGTTTAACCTGAACAACATCGGCTTCCGCGTGGGTGGTCCGATTATTAAGGACAAGTTGTTCTTCTTCATCAATGCCGAGTCGGAGCGCCGCAACGACCCGCCCACGGGCAACTTCACGGCCAACCGCGAAACCACGGCTCCCGCAACGGGCAGCACCGTGTCGAACGCTTCGGCCCGTGACCTTGACGCCTTGAGCAACTTCCTGCAGCAGCAGTACGGCTACAATCCCGGCCCTTATGAAAGCTACAACCTGCGCTCGAACAGCGACAAGGCTACCATCAAGCTCGACTGGAACATAAACAACAACAACCGGTTCAACATCAAGTACAACTACTTGAAGTCGTATAGCGACATCCCGCCGAGCACTTCGGGCGCTATCAACGCGCAGCGCTCGCAGTCGCAGTTTGGTTTGCCCTACTTGTCGTCGTACTACACGATTAACAACAACCTGAATTCCATCATCGCCGAACTGAACAGCACCCTCGGCGGGGGTAAGTATTCGAACAACCTGACAGCCGGTTACTCGGCATTCCGCGACTTCCGCGAGAGCAGCGGGGGCATATTCCCACTCGTTGACATCGGTACTAGCGTTGGCCGTAGCACGGGCACGGCCCTGAATGGCATCAACGCATCGAACTCGCTGACCACGTTCGGCTACGAGCCTTTCTCGGCTTTCAACATTCTGAACTCGGACGTTTATCAGTTCGGCGACAACTTCACCGCTTACCTTGGCAAGCACAACGTGACGGTGGGTACCTACAACGAGTACTACAAGTTCCGCAACGGTTTTGCCCCGAACTACTATGGCAACTATTCCTTCAACTCGCTGGAGGACTTCTATGCCTCGGCTGGTTTTAACTACGACCGCACCACCGCTACATACTCGCCCTTTGCCGCTGGCACCACCCGCCCCGGCCCGCAGCGCTACAACCTCCAGTACTCGGCCCTGCCGGGTGGTAGCTTCCCCTTTGCCGACATCACGGCGGCCCAGTTGGGCCTGTACCTGCAGGACGAATGGTCGCCCCGCAGCAACCTGAAAGTAACCTACGGCCTGCGGGCTGACCTGCCCTTCCTGACTTCGGATTTGCAGCAGAACACCAACGCCGCTAACCTTACCTTCCGCGATGGCGTGCAACTCAACACGGGCTCGGTGCCGAAGAAATCGGTATTGCTCTCGCCGCGTGCCGGCTTCAACTGGGACGTGAACGACGACCGCAAGACGCAGCTGCGTGGAGGTACGGGCATCTTCACCGGCCGTGTGCCCTTCGTATGGCTGTCTAACCAAGCCAGCAACAACGGCGTGCAGTTCGGTTCGTTCAGCACATCGGGGGCGGTACCGACCACGTCTACCGTCAATGGCCAGACCGTTACCAACGTGAACGCCTCCATCTATCCGTTCAGCCCCAACGTGGATGCTTACCGTCCGCAGAACGCCACGGCTAACACGGCCTATAACCTGGCCGTAACGGATAAGGATTTCAAATTCCCGCAGGTATGGCGCACGAACCTGGCCGTTGACCAGGAACTGCCCGGTGGCGTAATCGGTACGCTGGAAGCTTTCTATACGAAAGACATCAACTCGGTATATCACCAGAACGTGAACCTGCCCGGCACGGAGGCCAACCCCTATAATCGTGCCGTTGGTGCAGATAATCGCCCCATCTTCTGGACTGTTAACAGCCCCGCTGTTATCACCAACGGCTTAGCTGCTACCAGCCGCAACTACCAGATTTATGCTGGGCGCGGCGGTGCTTCGGCTACCAACCCCAACATCAGTGACGCCATCCTGATGAAAAACACCAACAAAGGCTACTCTTACGCCGTGACGGCGCAGTTGCAGAAGTCTTTCGCCAGTGGTTTCTACGCCAGCGCCGCCTACACCTACACCGATTCGCGCTCGGTGAACGACGGTGGTTCGATTGCTCAGTCCATCTGGCGCGACCGTTCGATTTCGGGCGACCCGAATGCTGATGTGCTGAGCTACTCGAGCTACCTGCAACAGCACCGCGTTATCGTTTCGGCTTCGTACCGCAAGGAATATGTAGGCCACTTAGGCACTACGCTCTCGATGTTCTACGAAGGTGCCCCGGCTGTTAGCTCCGGCACAGCCCGCTTCTCTTACGTGTATTCGGGCGACATGAACGGCGACAACCAAACCGCAAACGACCTGATGTACATCCCCCGCACCCAGAGCGAAATCAACCTGCAGCCCATCACCCTTACGGCGGCCCAGGGCGGTGGCGTGTACTCGTCGGCTGACCAGTGGACCGACCTGAACAACTTCATCAACCAGGACAGCTACCTGAGCAAGCACCGCGGCGAGTACGCCGAGCGTAACGGTGCCGCCCGTCCGTGGCTGAACCGTCTGGACTTCCGTCTGCTCCAGGATATCTTCACCAACATCGGCAGCAACCGCAATACCCTGCAGTTGAGTCTGGATATCTTCAACATCGGCAACCTGTTGAACAGCAACTGGGGTGTAGTTCAGACGCCTGTTCGCACCAACCCGCTCAAGTTTGACGGCTACAACGCCGCCGGCCAGCCGGTGTTCGAGTACAGCTACCTGGTGAACCCGGTGAAGAATGCTGATAACACCGTAACCCCCGGCACCAAGCTGACCGATACCTTCCGCAATGACACGGGCGGCCTCGGTTCGCGCTGGCAGGGCCAGGTTGGCATCCGCTACATCTTCAACTAAGCTTTTCCGCTTAGCGTAGCCTTGGAAGAGGGCAGGAAGAAATTCCTGCCCTCTTTTTTTGTGGCTGATTATTTGAGGCTTGCGTCATTCCAGGAAAAAAGATGCTGCCAGGGCTTGCCAAACCGATATTCGCCCGTACTTTTGTCGAACCAAAGCGCAAATGGCACGGCGGTAAACAACAAATCAGGGGGATTAGCTCAGCTGGCTAGAGCGCTTGCATGGCATGCAAGAGGTCATCGGTTCGACTCCGATATTCTCCACTGAAGAAGTGAATAAATAAAAAAGCCCATTCAGATTCCTGAACGGGCTTTTTTATTTATTCACTTCTCGGGTTAACGAAAAACGGCCCTGGAAATAATATCCGGGGCGTTTTCATTGGTGGCTTTAGACAAACAGACCTTCGACGGATAAGTATCGCTCGCCGGTATCGTAGCAGAAGGTGAGCACGCGGCTTCCTTGGGGCATGTCGGGCAGCTTTTTGGCGATGGCAGCCAGTGAGGCCCCCGATGATACGCCGACAAAGATTCCCTCCTCCCGGGCGGCGCGACGCGTCATCTCATAGGCCTCCGCCTGCGAGACTTGAATGGTACCGTCAAGGATGTCGACGTGCAGGTTATCGGGGATGAAGCCGGCACCGATACCTTGGATGGGATGCGGCCCCGGCGCGCCGCCACTGATAACGGGCGAGGCCTCAGGCTCGACGGCGAAGGTTTTCAGGTTGGGGAAATGTGGCTTCAGGGTTTCCGTGACGGCGGTGATGTGGCCGCCGGTGCCCACGCCGGTGATGTGAAAGTCGAAGCCTTCGGGGGCATCGCGCAGGATTTCCTGGGCCGTGGTTTCGGCGTGGATTTTGGGATTGGCGGGGTTGGAGAATTGCATGGGCATCCAGGCGCCAGGCGTATTGGCCACTATTTCGCGGGCTTTTTCAATGGCACCCTTCATGCCTTTTTCGCGGGGCGTGAGCTCCAGGGTAGCCCCGTAAGCGGCCATGAGGCGGCGGCGCTCGATGCTCATGCTTTCGGGCATGACAAGGGTGAGCTTGTAACCTTTCACGGCGGCTACCAGGGCCAGGCCCACGCCGGTATTGCCGGAAGTGGGCTCTACAATCAGGCTGTCTTTGGTGATGGTGCCGTCCTTCTCGGCCTGCTCAATCATGCTCAGGGCAATGCGGTCTTTGATGGACCCGCCGGGGTTGGCGCGCTCCAGCTTCACCCACACTTCTACATCGGGGCGAATGGCGGCAAAAATGCGGTTGAGGCGCACCAGTGGCGTGTTGCCAATGGTATCGAGAATAGAATTGGCTTTCATGCGGGGGTTAAGTAAAAAATTGAATTTGGACGAGAAAAGGCCAAGTGAGCAGCATGCCGCCCACGCTACATTAACGTTAACCAGAAAAATCAGATGGAGAAAACCAGCTCGGCCGCCGGGTCGACGTTGCGCGAAATCTGGATGTGCGCCCGGTGGTACACCCGCGAATGCGAGGGTACGCTTTCGGTCAGCCACACGTTGCCGCCGATGATACTGTGCGCCCCCACCACCGTGCTGCCCCCGAGAATGGTAGCGCCGGCGTAGATAACCACATGGTCCTCAATGGTGGGGTGGCGCTTGGTACCCTGCAAGCCCTTGGTGACGCTGAGCGCGCCCAGCGTGACGCCCTGGTATATCTGCACATTGGACCCGATAATGGCCGTTTCGCCGATGACGAGGCCCGTGCCATGGTCGATGCAGAAGGCCGGGCCGATGTGTGCCCCGGGGTGAATATCCACGCCGGTGCGCTGGTGGGCGTACTCGCTCAGCAGACGCGGCAGGCGTGGCAAGCCCCGCTGGTAGAGGGCATGGGCCAGCCGATAAAGGGCCGTGGCGTAGAAGCCGGGATAGGAACTGATGATTTCGGCCAGGCCCTGGGCGGCGGGGTCGCTGGCCAGAATGGCGCTGGCATCGCGCAGCAACGCGGCTCGCAGGGCCGGCAGCTGGGCCGTAAACTCATCGGCCAGGGCGGCGGGTGAGGCAGGCAGGGCCGGCACGCCCGCGAGCAGCGCGGCCAACTCGGCCCGGAAGTACTGTAGCTCGGCCTCCACGGCGTCGGCATTGGGCAAAGGCCGCTCGGCACGCTGCGGAAAGAGCAGGGCGAGCAAGCCGTCGGCGAGGGCGCAGAAGGCCGCGCCAGGGAGGGCGTCGGGGGCCACGGAGTGAGCGTGAGCCAGCTCTTCGGCAAAAGAATGGGGAAGCACGGGGGCTGAAAACATAAGCAGAGAACCAGCGGAATCAACCGGCAGAGGAAGGGAAGGTTTTGGGCGGCCGGGCAACGGCGGCGCGGCCTTCGCCGTTTAGCCAGTACCCCGCCGGCCACTGCGGCCGCCGGGCCATAAGATACTCTTCCTTTTCCTCTTTCCCATCTTTTTCAGCATTGCCATGGCAGCCGATACCTCCATCACCAAAGTTGATTCGCAGTACTCCCCTACCGGCCCCGACGGCGAGAAATACCTGGCTTCGGGCACGCACATTGCCATGCGCATGTGGGAAAACGAGCAGCCCGGCGAGCCCAAAGCCCCGGCCACCCGGCCCTACGAAACGGTGGGCTACGTGCTCAGTGGCCGCGCCGAACTGCACCTGGCCGGCCAGATGGTTATTCTGGAGCCCGGCAATTCGTGGGTAGTGCCGCGGAATACGGAGCACACTTATAAAATTCTGGAAAGTTTTTCGGCCGTAGAGGCTACGTCGCCGCCGGCGCAGGTGCACGGCCGCGAAGAGAAATAAGCAACCGGTACAACAGCTATGAAAACCCGCGAACTGGGCCGCACCGGCCAGCAAGTTTCGGCCCTGGGCCTGGGCTGCATGTCGATGGCTTCGGACTACGCCTATGGCCCCAGCAACGAGCGCGAGGCCGTGGCCACGCTGCACCGGGCGCTGGAGTTGGGCGTAACGTTTTGGGATACGGCCGATATCTACGGGTTTGGGGCCAACGAGACGCTGCTGCGGCAGGTACTGGTGCCCAACCGCGACCGGATTTTCCTGGCCACCAAGTTTGGCTTTGTGGCCGATGGAACGGGCGGCTCGGCCTTGGATGTGCGCCCCGAGCGCATTGCGGCCGCCTGCGACGCCAGTCTGCAACGCTTGGGTATCGATACCATCGACCTGTATTACGCCCACCGCATCGACCCGGCCGTGCCGGTGGAGGAAATGGTGGGCGCGATGGCGGCGCTGGTGCAAGCTGGGAAAGTGCGGTTTTTGGGCCTGTCGGAAGCCTCGGCGGCATCGTTGCGGCGGGCGGCGGGCACGCACCCCATCGCGGCGCTGCAGTCGGAATATTCCATGTTCACCCGCGACGTGGAGGCAGAAATTCTGCCCGCGTGCCGGGAGCTAGGCATCAGCCTGGTGCCTTTTTCGCCGCTCGGGCGCGGGCTGCTCACGGCCGTTGGCCCGCAGCTGGCCGAGAAGGATTTGCGACGCAGCATGCCCCGTTTCGGGGCCGAAGTCGGCGATGCCAACGTGCCGCTGGTGGCCGGACTGAGGCATCTGGCCGAGGCGCGGGGCATCAGCACGGCGCAGCTGGCGCTGGCGTGGCTGCTGGCGCAGGATGCCCACATCATACCCATTCCGGGCACCAAAAGGCCGAAATACCTCGAAGAAAACGCCGCCGCGGCAGACATTCAGCTTACAACTGATGACCTGGACCAACTCCGCGCCCTGCTGGCAGCCCACCCCGTGGTGGGAGCCCGCTATGGCGAAGGCGCACTGAAACTGGTGAATCGCTAATACAACCGGACTCAAAGGCCTATTCGATGGGGCTGCGCTGGGCCACCACGGCCCAATCGTGCACCATTTTCAGGAGAGAGAATTCCTGAAAGGGCTTGGTCAGGTAGTCATCCATGCCGGCGGCCAGGCATTTGTCCCGCTCGCCGGTAATGGCGTTGGCGGTGAGGGCAATGATGGGCACGGTGAGCCCCAGCTCCTGCCGCAGGATGAGCGTGGCTTCGTAGCCGTTTTTGATGGGCATCTGCACGTCCATCAAAATCAGGTCGAAGGCCTGCGTGCGGGCCAGCTCCACGGCGGCCTGGCCATTGGGGGCTTCCGTCACGCTCATGCCGGCATTGGTGAGGAAAGTGGTGGCCAGCATGCGGTTGAACAGGTTGTCTTCGACCAGCAGAATGTGCTTGCCTTGCAGTTCCTGCTGCATGCCTTCGAGGTCGCCTGGGTCTTTCGGCGAGAGGTGTTGGGCGTTGCCCACGGGCAGGCGCAGGCTAAATCGGCTGACGGTACCGTGGTTTTTTTGGCTTTCAATGCGCAACTCGCCGCCCAGCAGGTGCACCAGCTTTTTGCTGATGCCCAGGCCCAGGCCGGTGCCGCCAAACCGCCGCGTCACGGTCGAATCCTCCTGGCTAAAGTCATCAAAGATGCGGTTCAGGTATTCAGCCTCGATGCCGATGCCGGTATCCTGCACCGTGAATTCGGCCAATACTTCGTCTGGATTCGGGTGGTCGAGCAGCTGGCAGCTAACGCTCACCGTGCCCCGCTCGGTGAATTTCACGGAATTGCCGGCCAGGTTTAGCAGCACCTGGGTGATGCGGAAGGGGTCGCCGAGCACGACTTCGGGCATGGCCGGGTCGAGGGCGACGGTGAAGGTGAGGCCTTTTTCCTCGGCTTTGTATTGCAGGGTTTTCTTGACTTGCTCACAGACGCGCGCGGGGCTGAACCCGATGTGCTCGATGGCCAGCTGGCCGGCCTCAATCTTCGAGAGGTCAAGGATGTCGTTGATGATGACCAGCAGGTTTTCGGCCGAAGCCGTGATGGCGTGCAGGTAGCTGGCCTGCGGGGCCGCCAGCGGGGTTTTGGCCAGCAGCTGGCTCATGCCCATGATGGCGTTCATGGGCGTGCGAATTTCGTGGCTCATGTTGGCCAGGAAATCTTGCTTGGCGCGGGTGCTGCTTTCGGCCTGCGCTTTGGCGTCGCGCAGACTGGTTTCGAGGTGCTTCTGGAGCGTCACATCAAGGTAAATGCCAATGGAGCCGATGTGCTGCTGGCGGTCGTCGTAGAGAGGGGCGCCGCTCACCAGCAGCCACTTGCGCTCGCCGGTTTTGGTGGTTACCACAATCTCATACGAATCGGAAATGCCGTGTTCGCGGGTGCGCAGCTTGCCTTCCACCAGCTCCAGGTCGGGGCCGTTGAGCAGCAGCGGCGAGAGGCGCTGGCCGGCCAGCTCGTCGGTGCAGTAGCCGGTCATGTCGCAAAAACTTTGGTTGGCGTAGAGCAGGTGGTCGTTCAAATCGGCCTCCACCAGCCCGAGCGACATGTTTTCGATGATGCCCCGGTATTTTTCTTCGCGCCGCTTTAAATCCTCTTCGGCCCTGATGCGGGCCGTGATGTCTTCGTACTTCCAGAGGTGACCAATGTAGCGGGAGCCGTCGAAAATGGGGGTAAAAGCGCGCTGAAGGGTGCGGCCATCGCGCAGCGGAACGACGTCGCCGGTGGCGGGCTGGCGGCGGCGCAGCAGCGCTGCGATACGCGCCACGTACTGGTGCGGCTTGCGGACGTATTTGCGGGAGGCTTCGGTGAACCAGGCCCCGTTGCGGCCGTGCAGTTGGGCAGGGGTCTCGGGCACTCCCAGCAGTTGGCAAAAAGCCTCGTTGGTGAACACAATTCGGCGATTTCCGTCTTCCAGCACCAGCCCGTCCTGAAAGTGCGCAATCACGGTAGCCAGTTGCTGATTGGAAGTACCGAGCGCCTCTTCGGCGTCCTTCTGGGCCGAGATGTCGCTGTGCAGGCCACTCAGCATCAGCGGCTGGCCGGTGGCTCCCCAGGCCGTGATGGCGGCCCGGCTCAGCACCCATTTGTAGTTGCCGTCGCGGCAGCGCATCCGGTATTCCGCAGTGGCCATCTTGCCGCCGGCTTGCACATACTTGCGCACGGTTTCTACCACCTGCGTCAGGTCATCGGGGTGCACATGCGCGAGCCAGGTTTCGTACTCATCCGGGAAGCTGTCCTCGTCATACCCCAGCATGGCCTTGTACTCCGATGAGAAGGCGACCTGATGCGTGCGCAGGTTCAGTTCCCAGGCCCCATCGCCGAAGCCCTCCATGGCCAACCCTAAGCGGAGGTCGCTTTCGCGCATGGCACTTTCGGCCAGCTTGAGGGGCGTTACATCGAGCAGAATCCCGCTGTACGATACCCAATCGGGGCCGAAGCTGGTGACGTTGGCGCTGCCCCGCAGCCAGCGAATGGGCTGCCCCGGCACCGCAATGCGGCCTTCGTAAGCCCACGGGGCGTGGTTGTGGGTGGCATAGTCAAGCGACTGCAGAAACCCCTCCAGCTCGTCCGGGTGAATAAAATCCGTCATGCGGCTGAGCTCGTGCGGCGCTATCCCGAACAGTTCCTGCACCTTGGGACTCACGTAGTCAAAGAAGAACGCCCCGTCGTTTTGCTTCCGCCACTCGTAGAGCACGCCGGGCACGTTTTCGGCCAGGTCGCGGAAGCGCCGCTCGCTGCTCACCAGCCGCAGCTGCGCCCGTTTCCATTCCGTAATGTCTTCGAGCAGGCCCACAAAATGCACCACGCCGTCGGCTGCCTCCACCACCGGCCGTACGTTCACGCGCAGCCAGCCCCCGGAGCCCGGCCGCGGGTTGGCTACTTCGTACTGAAACGGCTCGTGCCGCCGCAGACTATCCTGAATATACGCCACCGTGGTCGCATCACGGAGGCCGGCGCACAGAAACCCTTCCAGCTTTTGACCCGCTATCGCACTCATTTCCAGGCCACACAGCTTCGCAAAACCTTTGTTTACCCACTGCACGTAGCCGTCGCCGTTGGTCAGCACTACAGCCGTATGTTGTTCTTCGAGCAGATAGGCCAGCAAGCTAGGCGGCACATAGGCTGCGGCGGGCGTGGCAGCTACCGCCAGCTGGGCACGCAAGGCCGCATTCGCAGTTTTTTGCTGGGCTAACGCCACTTCGAGCTCGGCACGGGTCATAGAAATGCGTCAGCTAAAAGCTCTTCAGTAGATGAATGCACGCTGTGTAAGATACAAACCGTGACCTGGCCTAGACAGGGCGCGGGCCGAAGGAAAGCCAATCAGCCCTCATTACCACCACGCTACAATTGGTCAGGCATACGAGAATAAGAATGGTGCGGACTTCGCAACCAGCTTTTCTCAGCCCGCCGCCTTACTCGGGCAGGGTGCGCACGTAGCTGTGCTGCACCGGCACCGGGCTGCCTACCCCCTGCTGGGCCAAGGCCCGCTGCAGCTGCTCGATGAGGCGGGCCTGGGCCGGACCATTGCGACCGGCTGGAGTATAGGCCCGGAAGGCCACCGTCATGCCGCCGGGCTTGAGGGCCGTGACGGCCACCTGCGGCGCGGGCGTTTGCAGCACATCTTCGTCGGCTTGGAGCAGGGGAATGGCCCAGGCGCGCAGGGCGGTTAGGTCGGTAGCGTTGTCGAGGTCGGCCACAATCTCGACCAAAGCCTTGTTCTGGGCCGTTTTGTTGATGATGACATTGTTGGACGTAGCGCCGTTGGGCAGGATGATGGTGTCGCCCTGCGGCGTGACGAGAATGGTGTTGAAAATCTGAATCTCTTTCACCTCGCCCGACTTTCCCTGCGACTCAATGGTATCGCCCACCACGTAGGGCTTGAAAATGAGGATGAGCACGCCGCCCGCAAAATTGGCCAGCGTGCCCTGCAAGGCCAGGCCTACTGCCAACCCCGCCGCTCCCAGAATGGCCACAAACGACGTGGTTTCGAAGCCCACCATGCCGGCCACCGATATCAGCAGCAGCACTTTGAGCACGATATTTACCAAGCTGGTCAGGAACGAGGCCAGCGACACATCAAGCCGCCTGGCAGCGGTGGCAATAATGCGGCTGGCCCAGCCAATGAGCCACCAGCCCACCACCAGCGCCACCCCGGCCATGAGCACGCGGGGCAGGTAGAGGACAACAAGGGCTTGCAGCTGCTGGGCGTAGTTACTGACTTGGTTCATAATGAGTAATGGAAAGAAGAAACCGAAGGGGGAACTGCCGTCGTCTAATCGCGGGCCTGGTGGGCATCAATTTCGCGAATCAGCTTGCGGGTGTGCTGCAGCACCCCATGGTAGCGCTGCATGATACCCTGAATAATAGGTTCCTTATTCAGGTAATTATACATGCGGTCGGATTGCATCAAGGCCACGAAATTATCGCCCGAGCGCTGCAGGTGGTCGTCGAGGTATGGCGCGATGGTGCTCGCTTTATACGCCGAAAAAGAACGTGTTTCCATTACCAGCCCCGGAACCCGCTCCTGGTAATTATCCAGAATGGCATTCAGCAGCTCGTCATCTTCGATGATGCCCAGCTTGCCGGCCGATTTCAGCCCTTCGAACCGCGACGAGTTAGGCAGCAGGTTCGTCTCGCTGCCCAGCGTCCACTGGTACTTGTGCACGCTGTCCACGTTCACCGTTTGCGGAGTCAGGGAGCGGAAATAGCGGTAGCCTTGCAGCACCTGCGCATAGCTCAGCGAGTCGTTGTGCAGCTCTATCAGGTCGCTGGCCAGGTCGGCACGCAGGCCGGTGAGGAACTTGCGCTCCTCGGCGCGCTCCACCGAATGCTCGTGCCAGGAATGCAATTGAATGGACAGCGTGATGGCAAACACAATGATGCCGATTTCAAGCAGAATTTCTGGCAAGCGGTGGCGCCAACCAGTTGGCGCCGGGTGTTCGGCAGCAATGCCCATGGCCTTTTTTCCGTGTTTGGTAATGAGGTCGACTTCAATCATGAGAACGAGGCCGGCGACTACCCACAAATGAAATAAGCCCGTTTAAATGGCTTTGTGGTGGTGCCGGAGCGGGTAGTAAATGTAAAGCCCGGCCCGGAATTAGCAGTATTTTTCACGGCATTGCCACTAATTCCACGCCCAGAATCTGGTCACCGATGTCGAGCTTGTGCACCACGTCCATACCGCCCACCACCTGGGCGAAAATGGGGTAGCGACCGTCCAGGTGCGGCGTGGGCGTGTGGGTGATGAAGAACTGGCAGCTCTCGGTGTCCTTGCCGGCCGAAGCCAGGCCCACGCTGCCTTCCTCGTAGCGCAGGTCGCCGAATTCGGAGCGCAGGTTGTAAGGCGCGCTGCCGTTGCCGTCGCCGCGCGGGTCGCCGCCCTGGGCTACGAAATTGGGCACCACGCGGTGGAAATACAGGTTGTTGTAGAAATGCTGGCCGATGAGCGTGACGAAGCTGGCCACCGCGCCGGGCGCTTCTTCGGGCTTCAATTCCAGCAGAATAATGCCCTTGCTGGTGCGCAGTCGCACCTGCTGGCCCAGCGGCACGCCCTGCACCACGGTCCAATCTATTGGGTGCTGCGCGGCCGTGGCCAGCGGCGAGGGTGTGGGTTTCGGGGCTTTGGTCAGCTTGTCGAGGGCTTGCTGTAGGCCCTGCCAAGCTTCAATTTCGGTGGGTAGCTGCAGTTTGGCCTGGGCGGCGCGCAGGGCAGCGAGGTCGGCCGGCTGCGCTTCGGGGTAAAGTTTGGCATCGGCCAGGGCCTCAGCGGCGGTACCGAGCTGGGCCACGTCGCCACCAGCTAAAGCTTGGCGCATAGCGGCGGCAAAATCGGCCTGGCGGCCAGCCGGAAAATCGGTACTGCGGCGCATGGTGAGCAACGCGCCCAGCGCATAACCCGCCACCAACGGCGACTGCCCCGCCGCAAACGCCTCGGTTCGCACGAAATCGAATGCAGCCGGGTCTTCGCTCAGCGCTTCCAGCAAAAAGCCCTTCTCGTATACCGTGGGCGCGGTTGGGTAGCGCTTCTCAATGGTTTCGACAAGGCTGGGGCGGGCCGCCGGGCTGGCGTGGCGCACAGCGGCCCGCAGCAAAGCGGCTCTCACCCGCACCGAGGCCTGCTTGTTGCCATCGGCCAAGGCCGCCAGCGCGGCGCCCGACTCGCCTTTGGCATGGGCCAGCAGCCACTCGGCCGCCGTGAGAGCCACCGGGGCGCGGTCGTGCGCAAGCGCAAAAAAAACGGCTTTGCGGCTGGCCGGGTAATTTTCCGCATCAAACGGCAAAGCCCGGATGGCACTGAGCCGCACACGGTAGTCGGGGTCTTTGGTGGCAAGGCGAGCCAGGACGGCGGCGGGGCGGGCATTCGGCGCTATCGGACTGAATGCCGGTGTTGCTCCCGGTGATGGCACAACCTGGGCGACCTTACCTAACGTAGTGGCCGCCGCCGCCCGCACGGCATAGTTCCGGTCCTTCTGAGCCACGCGTAGCAGCGTGCTTTCGGCCAAGCGGGACAAATCTGCATCGAGCCCGCGGGTGCGCGACAGGGCCACCACGGCCGCCAGCCGGCCGCGCACAGGCAGTTTGGGCGAGTTCAGCACGGCCACCGTGCGCCGGATGCTCTCGGGCGAGGCCAGGCCGTGCAGGGCGGCGCGGCTCAGGCCCCAGGCCAGAGCGGCGGTGCGGGAAGTATCGTTCAGCGTTTCGACGCGCCAGAGTTCGGGCAGGCTGTGGCGGGTGACGGTGCGGCCCAGCGCCTCGTGCACATAGCGGCGCACCAAGCCGTCGCTTTCCTTGAGGACGCGCACGCGCAGGCTGTCCACGGCGGTGCTGTCGCCGGTCTGGCCCAGGGCGTAGGCGGCGGCGCGGCGCACGCCGGGGTCGGCATCGCGCAGCAGCGGAATGAGGCCGGGCACGGCCGCCGGGGCCTGCACCGAGGCGAGCGCCAGGGCAGCTTCGCGCCGGTAGGTGGGGTTTGAATTCGTTAAAAAAGGCAGAATGGCAGCGGTATTGCGCTCGTCCTGCGCCGTGCCGATTTGGCGGATGGTGGCGTCGTGGTACTTGTTGGCGAGGCCAGCGCTGGGGCGGGGCGTGCGGGTGCAGGCAGCCGCCAGCAACAGCATCGGCCAAAAACGAGAGGAGCGAAAAGTCATAGGCGGAAAGGGTAGCGCTGGGTTCTGGTTGCGCTTACGTGGCCGGAGTGGTTTGGGGCTGGAGTACGGGGCGCAAGCTAAAGCCTGTGCCACTTAATGGCCCAAGTCCTCAGATTCCTCCTGCATCGGAATGAAAGCTTCGCCCCTACTCGCCGCCCCAGGAATCTTCCTGCGGCGCGGCTTCGCTGGGCAAATATTCCGTCGCAATGTCCTTCAGCAGCGCATCGAGGCCGGCAAAAAGCACGGCATTGCCCCGCTGTTGGTAGCCGGCCAGGGCCGTTTCAAAGCTGCCCAGACCGTAAAGAAACGCCCGCAGGTTATCGGCGGTGATGGCGTCGAAATGGCGGCCGTAGCCCATTTGCTGCACTTCGGCGGCATTCAGCCATTGCTCGAACTGGGCCGGAATGGGAATGGCGCAGATGGGCTTGTGCAGGAACACGGCCTCCGAAATCAGCGAGAAGCCGCCGTTCGTGACCACGGCACGGGCGCTGGCCAGGTCGGCAATAAAGCCGGCTTCGGAAAAGGCGCAGAGCTGCACGTTGCCGTGGCTTTCCTGCTTGTTGAAGCCGTAGACGCGGAATTCCTGGTCGGGCAGCTGTTGCAGCAGCGGCACCAGGTTCTGCTGCGTGGTGGCTGATTGATAGACCAATACGTGCTGGCCTTTGGTGGGCGCGGCGGCCAGAATCTCGGGCCGGATGATGGGCGGCACCAGCGTGGTGCGCTGCTTGGCCAGCGGCAGGTTGAAGAACGTGGTGACGAAATAGTGGCGGCTGTGCGGCAGCTTGGCCCGCACAATGCTTTTGGCCACCCGGTAGTTTTCCCGCTCTGCTTTTGGCACGGTCACATTCATCTTGGCCCGGCTGATAATCTGCATATTATCAATACTGACAATGGGCAGCCGGCGTAGCTTCGCAAACAAAAAGCTGAAGGATTCAAAATCCGAAACCACCACTTCCGGCTCGAAACCGCCCAGCAGCTCGCGGTAGCGGGCGAAATTGACACGCAAATCCTCGGGCGCGGTGCGCAGCGTGAGTACGGCCGTCCGCAGCTTGCTCACCGCCAAGCCATTATAGGCCAGGTGAAAGCCCCGGATTTCGTGCACCCGGTCGGGGAAGGCCGCCGCCAGCATGGTGTAAGCCCGGCTGCTGCTCACCACGCGCACTTCGTGCCCCTGCGCCAGCAGGTGGCCGATGACAACTTTGCTGCGGGTGGCATGGCCCAGGCCCTCGCCGGGCACTCCGTATAGAATTTTCATGCTGTAAAGGAAACGCTTTCGCCTGTCATTGCGAGCGCAGCGCGGCAATCCGTCCTCCGAATGCGACAAGCCTCCAGATTGTGACAAACCTTACCAAAAAGCCCCAACACTGCGAAGTGACGGGGCTTTCTGGTAAAAGACAGTGTCTGGTTTTGACAGGACAGATTGCCGCGCTACGCTCGCAATGACGGTTTCTTACTCAGTCACCACCAGCTTCTCGCTGCGCGTCCCTTCATTCGATTCCAGCCGCACGATATAAATACCCGGAGCCACGCCTGCCAGCGGCAGGGGCAGCTGCTGTGGCCCGGCCGGATAGGCTTTCTGACGCACCACGGCACGCACCAGCCGGCCAGTAGCATCGAGCAGTGACACCGAGACGGGGCCGGCCCGCTCCTGCTGAAAACTGATGCTGCCTGTGCCGCTGGCGGGGTTGGGGTACACGGCCATTTGCACGGTGCCGGGGGTGGTGGCCACGCCGGGCGCGGTGCTGAGTACGATATTTTCGTCGCCGGCGCGGTAGGGCAGCAGGTCGAAGTAGGTGAGCAGCATTTCGGCCGTCGTGCTCTCGCCCCACTGCGTGGTGAGGGGCGGGCTGTTGGGGTTGCGCGGGTTCTGGGCGGTGTTGTCGTACACGGCATCGGCCATGAGGCGCGAGCCAACCGGAATTTTCAGCAGCGCAGTGAAGCGGAAAACGCCCTGCCAGCGGAAATCCCAGTCGTTGATTTTGACCAGCTTAATGGTGTCGCCGTTGGGCTGCACCACCCACACTTTCCAGCTTTTGCTGAGCAGGTGGGCGTGGGGCGCAACACTAAGAATAGTCGCATCGGCCGGCACGTTGAGCTGGGCGTGGAAGGTGCTCACCTGGTTGGCCGGAATGATGAACGGCCCGTTGCTGAGCGTGACCGGCGAGATGGCCGGCACCGTCTGGATGTAGCGCGTGACGGGCTGACGGGCAAAAAACACGTTCACCACCGACGAGTCCTTTTGCGTCACGAAATTGGGGCCGTAGTGCACCTGCACCAGCAGCGAGGCGTGGCGGTAGAGCTTCTTGCCCATGCCCGTGGGGTAAAAGCGCGACTGCATGCCCGGCACCCAAGCCGCAAAGTTGGTTTCCACGGGGTTGAAGCCGAAGCCGCCGAACTGCGTGTAGCCGTAGCCGGGCGCGGCCGCATCCAGGGCCTGGGCCTGCTGGGTAGTATCCATGCCGATGATGACATGGTGCACAATGCCCTTATTGCCAGGCCGAAACTCAATGGCCGCGATGTCGCGGTCGGCCAGCAGGTTCACGGGCAGCACGAAAATGCGGTACATATCCTGGCCATTGCCCTGGTGCGTAAAGGCCTGGGCCATCGGAATCACCATATCGGGTGTGCCCAGCTGCGAGCCGCTGGGGTACGTGGGCAGGGCCGGCGTGAGGGCGGGGTTGCCTTGCGGCGTACCGGCATCGACCCAAGCCCGGATTTTGGCGATTTCCGCGTTGGTCAGCGTGTTCTCGTCGAGGTAGTGGCGGTAGTTGGGGTCGGGCTTCCACGGCGGCATGTAGCGCGTGCCGGTCACGTACTTAATGGTCTGGGCGTGGCTCACTACTTCGGCGTAGGTGGTGAGCGGAAACGGGGCCACTTCGCCGGTGCGGTGGCAGGGCGTGCAGTGCTGATACACCAGCGGCGCAATGTCCTGGCTGAAGGTATACTGTGGGGTGGATTGGGCTTGCGCTGCCGGAGCCGCACCCAAGCAACTCAGGGCCAGGAGCAACAGAGAGAAGTAGTGCTTCATATGTAGCAGATGTAGCAGATTGATTTTGAAACTATTCAATAAAACAGCCCACCGGCTCGGTGCGCGGCACGGCTACGGGCTGGCCGGTGGCCACAGCGGCCAGCGCATCGGCCAGCTCGTGGTGGCGCGTCACGGTTCGGTGCTGGCCCAGGCCGGCGTAGGCGTCATCGAGGCGGCCCTGGTAGAGGACGGTGCGGCCATCGGCGGCCACCACCACGGCTTCGGGCGTGACGCGGGCGTGCAGCTTTTTGGTGAGCTGGTGGCCCGCATCGGCTTGCAGGGGAAAGCCCAGTTGATAGGTTTTGGCGAAAGCCGCCAGCCCGGCCGGACTGGTTTCCTTGGCCGGAAACACGCCCACGAACCGCACGCCCTGCGCCTCGTAGCGGCCGTGCAGCTCCCGCAATGGCAGCGTGGCCGCCTGGCTGATGGGGCAGGTTTCGGCCAGAAAAACGTAGACCGTAGCGCGTGGCGCGGGTCCTGGAATTATTCCCCCAAAATGCAGCAGCAGGAGTAGCAAAAGCGGCATAAGCAATTTATAAGAGAAGCAATTAGCAAAGAAATCCCTCATTCCGACGCCGGCGGAATCGAAGGACTTGCTCTCCAATTCCGCCGGCGTCGGAATGACAACCGGCTACCAGACATCCGCCTGACGGGCTGGTTCCGACTTTTCGGCCCGGTTTTCGTTTACGCCCTACCACTTATCCTTTGCTTACCTATGAACACCGCTTCTTTACGCTCCAGCCTGCGGCCGTTGGGCGCGGCTCTGGCCGCTGCTTCCCTCCTGCTGGCTACCGCCTGCTCGGCCCCACGCGCCATCATCGCCACCGGCAAAGTCACCCCCCAGGGCGAGTTTCGGGTGGGCTACAACCAGGGCTTCAACCTGGCCACCGCGCCCCTGGCCAAAGCCGGCAGCGCCGTGAAGGAAGCCGCCAGCCAGGCCGCCAGCCAGCAAAAAGTGGACTACACCGAAGCCACCACGCAGCTGCAAGCCGCCGCCCTGGCCTACATCCTCGACCCGGTGCAGCCCACTGCCGACCTTAACATCCGCTACGGCATTGTGCCGCGCCTCGATGCCGGCTTCAAGTACGCTTTCGGCTCCTATGTATTTGATACGCAGTACCAGCTGCTCGGTCCCACCGGCTCGCCCGAAAACCCTGACCGGGGCGCGGTAAGCGGCACCACCTATGCCAGCATCGGCCTGCAATTCGCCACCCAGCGGGCCAAATTGCCCAGCCTGCCCTTCCTCTCCGATATCAACTCGCTGCTGAATTTCCGGGCCACGCGCAACGATTTGCTGGTGCCGCTCACCTTCAGCCAGTCGTTTGGGCCGGAGGAGGAAATCGGGGCCATCAGCTACGGCCTGGTGTATGCCCACAGCTGGGTGAGCTACGGCTTCGCGCCCACCAAAATCTACAACGGCTCGGTGCAGGTGCCCGAGCTGCCGCTGCAAAGCCGCAACTTCTCCTCCTTCGGCGGCTTTGTCAATCTCAAGCTGGGCTACCGGTACTTATACGTCATCCCGGCCGTGTCCGTCTTCTACCAGAATTACGGCGACTACGCCCTGCTGAACGGGGCCAGCACCTCGCTGAGCGGCGTCACGTTTGTGCCCTCCATTGGCTTGCAGCTGCGCATTCCGAATTTGATGAAGTAGCCTCATTCTATCAATTTTAAATGGCCCGAGTGGTGTGCCCCGAGCGGGTACGCCACTCGGGCTTTGCTTTGGAGCCCGGCCCTAAAGCAGAACGACGGCGAATGTGGCATTCCCTCGCTTTCTTTGTTGCCCGTTTTTCAAAACTTTACGCAGCTGCTGCCGCTCACATTTTCCGCCCCACCCATGGAAGCTCCCAACCCCGAATTCATGCGCGAAGCCATTCGCCTGTCCATCGACCAAATGAAGGCCGGTTTCGGTGGCCCTTTCGGCGCGGTGGTGGTGAAAGACGGTAAAATTATTGCCCGTGGCTTCAACCAGGTCACCACCACCCACGACCCCACCTGCCACGCCGAGGTCGACGCCATCCGCAAAGCCTGCAAGGAATTAGGCACCTTCCAGCTCGACGGCTGCGACCTCTACACCAGCTGCGAGCCCTGCCCCATGTGCCTCGGGGCCATTTACTGGGCCCGCCCGGCCCGCGTATTCTACGGCAATACCAAGGCCGACGCGGCCGCCATTGGGTTTGATGACCAGTTCATCTACGAAGAACTGGACCGGCCCATGGAAAAACGTAAATTGCCCATGACGCAGCTGCTGCGCGATGAGGCCCTGGCCGGATTTAAGGCCTGGACGGAACTGGAAGGCAAGACGGAATACTGATTTAATGATTAGCGGTTAATGATTAATGGATAATGGCGGAGAATATCCTGAAATCAAAATCATTCGCATTTGCTGTTCGTGTTGTGCGGATGTGTCAGTTTTTGCAGACTGAGAGGCGAGAATTCATTCTGGCCAAACAGCTTTTGCGCTGTGGCACCGCAATCGGCAGTATGGTACGCGAAGCTGAATATGCGGAAAGCAAATCCGACTTTATTCATAAGTTAGCAATTGCTCAGAAAGAAGCCAATGAAACCCTGTATTGGATTAAACTGCTTACCGAAACGGCCTACCTTACTAGCCCGCAATCAACCAGCATTTACAACGATGGTCTGGAACTCCTAAAGCTCCTGACCGCTTCCATAAAAACAGCCAAAGTCAACAAGCAAAAAGATTAATCACTAATCGTTAATCATTAATAATTGTGATAGAATTTTACCTCAACGACCAGCCCGTTCGCACCGGCGAGGCCCCGGCCAGCGCCCTGCTCGATTTTGTGCGCTACCACGAGCAGTTGAAGGGCACCAAAATCGGCTGCCGCGAGGGCGACTGCGGCGCCTGCACCGTGCTGGTGGGCGAGCTGAACGCTGACGGCCAGACGGTGAACTACCAGAGCATGACCAGCTGCCTCACGCCGCTGGGCAACGCCCACGGCAAGCACATCGTGACGGTGGAAGGCATCAATGCGGCCGGCAGCCAGCTCACGCCCGTGCAAAAGGCTATTGTGGACGAGGGCGGCTCGCAGTGCGGTTTCTGCACAGTAGGCTTCGTGATGTCGCTGACGGGCCACAGCCTGAGCAGCACGCCCGCTACCGAGAAAAGCACCATCGCCGCTATTGATGGCAACATCTGCCGCTGCACCGGCTACAAATCATTAGAGCGCGCCGCCGCAAAACTCACCGCCGAGCTGGAAGGTCGCCCGACGGAAAATGCGCTGGCCTGGCTCAGCGAAAAGCAGTTCGTGCCCGGCTATTTTGCCGAAATCCCGTTTAAGCTGGCACAGCTGCGCCCCGATGATGCGAAAGCAACTGAAGCTTCTACCGCAGCAATAGCAACTTCTGCTTCAAGCCATGCAAATGGAGGCAGTGCCGTTTCGACCTCGCCCAATGGCCACGCCCAAAGCCAGAACGACAGCGGCCACTCCGCGCCTGCGCCATTCACCTACGCCCTTGTGGGCGGCGGCACCGATTTGCTGGTGCAACGCCTTGAGGAATTGCGGGAGCAGCCGGGCGTGCGCCTGATTTTCGACCAGCCCGGCCGGCGCGGTATTCGGCACGCCACGACGGGTCGGGTGGTACTGGGCGCAGCCACCACGGCCAGCCAGCTACTCGAATCAGACCTGATGCGCGGCCTGCTGCCCAACCTGCCGCAGTACCTGAAACTGGTGTCGAGCACGCCCATCCGCAACATGGGCACGGTGGCCGGCAACTTCATCAACGGTTCGCCGATTGGGGATTTGACCATCATGTTCCTGGCCCTGGGCGCGTCCATCACGCTGCTCGATGCCGCCGGAGCCACCCGCGAGCTGGCCCTGCCCGACCTCTACCTCGGCTACAAAAAGCTGGCGAAAGCAGCCGATGAGCAGGTCATTGAAATCAGCTTCCCCGCCCCGCTGGCCGGCGACTTTTTCCACTTCGAGAAAGTATCCAAGCGCACCCACCTCGACATTGCCAGCGTGAACTCCGCTGCCTGGCTGCGGGTTGAAAACGGCGTTATCCAGGCGGCCCGCGTGTCGGCGGGCGGCGTGGGGCCGGTGCCATTGTACCTGGCCCGCATCAGTGAGTTTCTGCAGGGCCGCGAGTTGACGGCGGAAACCGTAACGGCTGCCAACGAGGTAATGCAGGCCGAAATCAGCCCGATTTCCGACGTGCGCGGCACCGCCGACTACAAGCGGCTGTTGCTACGGCAGCTGCTGTGGGCGCATTTCCTGGAGTTTGCGCCGGAGCTGGCGGTGGATGAATTGATTTAGAACGAAGAAAATAGAACGTCATGCCGAGCGCAGCCGAGGCATCTCGCGTGCAGCGGTAATCAATGTCATTGCACCGAAGCGAGCGAAATGCCTCGGCTGCGCTCGGCATGACGGGCTTTCGAAATAAGAAGTACCCATGAACCACCTCGACCCTCAGCGCCACGTGCGCGGCGAATCGCAGTACCTCGACGATGTGCCCACCCAGCAGGGCACGCTCTACGCGGCCGTGTTTGAAAGCCCGCTGGCCCACGGCGTGCTCCGCCGCCTCGATTTCAGCGCCGCCCTGGCCGCGCCCGGAGTGGTGCGCGTGCTCACGGCCGAAGACATTCCCGGCGAAAACCAGATTGGCGGCATCGTGGCCGACGAGCCGCTGCTGGCCGAGGGGCACGTGCATTTCCGGGGGCAGCCGGTGGCGCTGGTACTGGCCCGCACCGAGGCGCAGGCCCACGCCGCCCTCAAGCTCATCAAGGTCGAAATCGACCCGTTGCCCATCATCACCGACCCACGGGTGGCGGCCGCGCAGGGCGAGTTCATCGTGCCGCCGCGCACCTTCCGCATCGGCGATTCGGCGGCGGCCTGGGCTGCTTGCGCGCACGTGTTTGAGGGCGTGGCTGAAAATGGTGGGCAAGAGCATTTGTACATCGAGACGCAGGGCGCCTACGCTTTCCCCACGGAAATGGGCGGCGTGCGGATGATTTCCTCGACGCAGGGGCCGACGGCTGTGCAGCGCCATACCGCCCACGTGCTGGGCCTGGGTATGCACCAGGTCGAAGTAGATGTGACGCGCCTCGGCGGCGGTTTCGGGGGCAAGGAAGACCAGGCCACACCCTGGGGGGCGCTGGCCGCGCTGGGCGCCTTCATCACCAAAAAACCGGTGAAGCTGGTGCTCGACCGCATGGCCGACATGCGCATGACCGGCAAGCGCCATCCCTACTCCTCCGATTTCAAAATCGGCTTCGACGCCGACCTGAAAATCGTGGCTTACGAAGTCACCTTCTTCCAGAACGCGGGCGCGGCGGCCGACCTCTCGCCGGCCGTGATGGAGCGCACGCTCTTCCATGCCACCAACGCCTATTTCGTGCCCAACGTGACGGCCACGGCCTTTTCGTGCCGAACCAACCTGCCGCCGAATACGGCTTTCCGGGGCTTCGGCGGGCCGCAGGGCATGTTCGTAATTGAGTCAGCTATTGCCAAAGCCGCTGAAGAATTAGGAGTGCCAACTTTCGAAATTCAGCGCCGCAATCTGCTGCGTGAGGGCGACCTGTTCTCGTACCGGCAGGCCGCCGAAATGTGTCACGCCGAGCAGGCCTGGGACACCGCCGCCGCGGAATTCGACCTGGTCGGAATCAGGACCGAAGTTGAGCAGTTCAACCAGACCAATAAACTGAAGAAAAAGGGCTTCGCGGTGATGCCGATTTGCTTCGGCATCTCGTTCACCAAAACGCCCATGAACCAGACGCGGGCACTGGTGCACATCTATTCCGACGGCTCGGTGGGCATCAGCACGGGCGCGGTGGAGATGGGCCAGGGCGTGAACACTAAAATCGCGCAAGTGGCGGCCCGCACGCTGGGCATTTCGATTAACCGCATCAAAATCGAAACCACCAACACCACCCGCGTCGCCAACACCTCCCCCAGCGCCGCCAGCGCCACCGCCGACCTCAACGGCAAGGCCACCGAAATGGCCTGCCGCGCGCTACGTGAGCGGCTATTGCGACACGCCAGCACCGAATACACGCTCAACTACGAGGGCCTCGAAATTCACAACGAGCAGGTTTTAGCGGCGGGAGTACCTGCCGAAACCGACTGGGAGAAGCTCGTATCCTCGGCCTTCTGGAAGCGCGTGGCCCTCACCGAAAACGCCCATTACGCCACCCCCGACCTGCATTTCGATGCGACCGTGAACCAAGGCCACCCCTTCGCCTACCACGTGTATGGCACGGCCCTGACCACCGTGACGGTGGACTGCCTGCGGGGCACCTACACCGTGGATGCGCTGCAAATTGCCCACGACTTCGGCCAGAGCTTCAACGAAGTCATCGACCGGGGCCAGATTGAGGGCGGCGCGGTGCAGGGCATCGGCTGGATGACGATGGAGGAAGTGGCCTACAACGCTGAAGGCCGCCTGCTCAGCAACTCGCTCAACAGCTACAAAATACCCGACATCTACGCCGCGCCCAAGGTGCTCGACGTGCACTTCCTCGATACGCCGGGCCACCCCAAGGCCATCCTGCGCTCCAAGGCCGTGGGCGAGCCGCCGCTTATGTATGGCATCGGTACTTACTTCGCCCTACGCGACGCGGTGCGGGCATTTCAGGGCCACACGGCCCTGCCCTTCTCGGCCCCGATGACGCCAGAGAAGGTGCTGGTGAGCTTGTATCCGGAGTTTGTAGGGGCGAGCGAAGCTGCTGCGGTGGCGCGGGGTTAAGGTAATTTGGATTATAGGATTCGAGCTTTGCTGGGACGATTGGCAGTTTTAAAGTAGTAGCCCACGAATAGCATGGGCTACAATTCGACGAATTTCATAAAAGTGCGTCAAATTCAACACGTACTGAGATATACTTAAACAATACTATAATCAACAATGAGTAAAACACTATCAAAGGGTGATGTTGATAGGCTCGGGAATAAAATCCGCGAAGAAGATGGTAATCCTAATGAGGCAACTCTTGAGAAACTTCAAGACTATCGCATTTCATACAAGGAAGTTCTCTCTCAAATATTCAATATATTATGTACTTCAACAAGAACCATACATCCTTCATCGATAGTAACCTATCGTATTAAGCGCATTGAATCAATCACGGGGAAACTTTCTCGATATCCTGAAATGCGGTTTAGTCGCATGTGGGACATCGGAGGATGTCGGTGCATCTTGAGAAATAATGGCGACGTTTACAAATTAAAAGAATTAATCAGCAAAAATGGAGTAATAGAAATAGTAAAAGAATACGACTATATCCATAAACCTCAAAAGAATGGATACAAGTCACTTCACATTTTTATCAAGCTTAAATCAAACAGTCAAGTTATTGAGATACAAATACGAAATAAGACAGACCACAATTGGGCGACGCTAGTAGAAATTTCAGATTTATTGTTTGATTCTAAGCTCAAGGAATATGGCGAAGATAAAAAGCTTCTCAGATTTCACTATCTGCTATCAATCGTCAACACTCTTTCTACAAAAGAGAAATACGAAATATCATCAATACTTAAGGAGTATAATTATTTTAAAAAATTGAGTGATGTTTTTTCACGAAATTATCTTCAGGTTAGAAAGCAATGGTTTGACATAGAAAGCCAGAACAACCACAAATTCTTTCTAATTGAAACCCAAAAAGATAATATACCTAAAATTAGCTCCTTTAAAAGTTTTTACGAGGCAGAAACAACTTACTTCAATGCCTACAAAAGCAATCAGAGTTCTAACATAGTTTTAACTCATCTTCCTTCGCCAAGCTATAACCAGATGAGTATTGCTTACTCAAATTACATCCTAACGTTTCACTCTTTTTTAACAGAATGTTATGATATTCTAGAAAGCATTATCATTGAATCAATGCAAAAAAGAGAGTATTACAAATTCTACCAAACAGTAGAATTATATCACAGTCTCTCGTTCGCACAATTAAGCAACCTAGTTGCTGAAATCAAACAGGTTGAAGAGGTGGAGAAGGAAAAAGGCAAAAAGCGAATAAATCGCAGCAAAAGAAGAGAATGGACGAATGACATCAATAAACAAATTCTCTTAATTCAAGAGAGAGGAAGAAAAATTGACAATTCCTATAATTCCAGTAGCCCTAAAAATGGCATTGCAGGTTTCATAATTAATCAAATTGTCAAAAGGACAGCTAACAAGTACCAAAATCAGACTAAAGTATTGCTATCCAGTAATGGATTCCCTGTCTAAACGTTTCTGACGCAGCGCAGTGCTTTGAGGCAGGAGTTGGGCCAGCGCGGACCGGGACGACGACGCAGCCGGCACAGGCGACCCAACGCCGCCCGCCGTTTTCTTTCGCCGCACCTATGATGCCGGAAAGGGTTTTCGTACTTTTGCACCCCGATTTTTACGACCCTATCCGTTCCTTGCAACTTACCCGCTCTATTCCCCTTGGCACCCACGTGCAAGGTTTTCTGATTTATGCGGCTGGCGACACCGCCGCCGCGCTTTTGCTGCATCAGTTTAGCTGGCTGCGGCTGCTGGGCATGGCCCTGGTGGGCGGCCTGCTTTATTCCACGGAGGTGCCGGCCTACTTCCGCTGGCTCGATTCGCGGGTGCCGGTGCGCCCCAGCAGCGGCCAGCTGCGCAAAACCAGCCGCGCGGCCCTCACCCTGCTCTACTTCAACCCGC
This sequence comes from Hymenobacter terrigena, assembly GCF_054776515.1. Taxonomy (NCBI): domain Bacteria; kingdom Pseudomonadati; phylum Bacteroidota; class Cytophagia; order Cytophagales; family Hymenobacteraceae; genus Hymenobacter; species Hymenobacter terrigena. Next base: position 267,703 of record NZ_BAAHBU010000003.1, on the reverse strand, counting down.
TCTGGATTGCCCGGCACTACGTGTTTCTGGGCGTGTTCGGCGGGGCCGCCGAAACGCTGTCGCTGGGGCTGCTGCCTGTGGCGGGCCGCTCCTTCCTGCTGAACGCGCCGGTTTCGCTGGCGGCCAACTACTACATTCAGAACCGCGTAACCACCGGCCGGCGCTTCATGGTCAGCGCCGTGTTTTCGGGCGTCATGGCCGTATCGTACGCCCTCAGCGCGGCCTGGCTGTAACGGGGGCAACTAGTTGCCGCTTCGCTTGCCGGCGATGCGGGCACCAATAGAAAGAGCCCATTGCATACAGCAATGGGCTCTTTCTGTTAGAAATCGTCAGGCTCCCCTCTGCTGGGGAGAGGGGCTGGGGGTGAGGTTTCGCGGGACCGCGCTAAACCGTCGCTTTGGCGCGGCGGCCTTGCAGAATGCGGTAGAACGAGCGGGTCTGCACTTCTTCCAGGGTGAGGCCGGTGGCGAGGATTTCCTCTTCCGAGATGGCGCCACAGTTCAGGGCTTTCAGGAAGAAGTTGAGCAGGCCCTGCCCGGTGGCGGCGTCGTCGAAGATGTCGCCGGTGAGGGTGGAAATGGCGGCGCGCTCCACGAAGGTTTTCAGGCGAAAAACGGCGTCATCGTAGCTGCTGAGGAAGAAGTTGTAGGTGGCGGCGTAGCGCATCGGCAGCTGCGCGGGGTTCAGGTCCCAGCCCTGGTAGAAGCCGTTGATGAGCGAGTGCGTGCTGTGGTGGTAGGCCTGGCGCCAAGCGTTGTGCACCGACTCGCGGTTTTCGCGCAGCTGGGCAAACGTCAGGTTGTCGCCACGGTGCGGGCCGATGGGCATCACGTTGGTCGCGCCATCCGAGAGGAAGATGCCGGTGCCGCCCAGCGCCACCTTGGTCATGTGATGGGCGAAGTCGCACACAGGGTGCGCCATGGTCTGGTACTTAGCCGTGATGCCGCAGCTGGCCGTGTAGTCGTAGGTGCCGAAGTGGGCCGCAATGCAGCGCCCCTCGCTGGCCCGGATGATGCGCATGAGCGGGTTGCGGCCCTCCTCGTCCATGATAATCTGGGTGGCTTCCACCATCGTCTCCATCTTCAGGGTGCCCGGGGTCAGGCCGTTGGCCTTTTCCAGCAGCTCAAACAGGCGCACCATCGTCGTCATCTGCTCCGGGATGGTCACTTTGGGCAGCATCACCACGAAGTTGTCGGGCAGCTTGCCGCCGGTTTCGGCCAGCAGCGTGGTCAGGAAAATGTCGAGCGTGCGCACGCCGCGCTGCTTGAGGTCTTCGGTGAAGGGCTTGATGCGGATGCCGATAAACGGCGAGAGCGTGCCCTGCTGCATGCCCTTGGCCACTTCCTTGGCGGCGCGCACGGCGGTTTCGTCCTCCTCGGCATCCGGCCGGTTGCCGAAACCGTCTTCAAAATCGACGCGGAAGTCTTCTACGGCCTCGCGCTTCAGCTTTGCCACAATCTTGTTGTACACCGAGTAAGCCAGCCAGGCGGGCTCCTGCTTGCGGTCCTCCGGGCTCATGGCGTCGAGCTTGGCGGTGAGGGCGGCCACGTCAGCTTCCAGCGTGGGCAGGTGCTCGTGGTTTTTGAACTGAAGCGCGCGGGCCAGCTCCACGAAATTGGGCGCGTAGGTGAGCAGGTTGTTGAGGGCGATTTCGCCCATTTTCACGCAGGTATCGGCCTTGAAGAGGTTGGCACCGCCGTACACGGTGTGCACGGGCTGGCGGTCGGGCCGGTCGCCGGGGTAGGTTTGCTGGAAGGCCAGGTTGGCCGTGCCCAGTTGGTCGAGCAGGGCGGCTTTGTCGGAATCTTGTAAGCTGAGTTTCATGGTGGGAATTAAGGATGTAGCGCGAAGCTCCAGCTTCGCGTATCGTTGAACGATAATCGTTGTAATGGCGCGGCCGAAACACGAAGCTGGAGCTTCGCGCTACATCGTGCTCACGACCCGCGGTATGTGGAATAGCCGAACGGGTTCAGCAGCAGCGGCACGTGATAATGCGCATTTTCGGCCACGTTGAATACGATTTCCACAAAGGGATAAAAATTAGCCGTGCCGTCCTGCGCGAAATATTCCTGGGTGTAGAATTTCATTTTATATACGCCCAATTCCACTTGTTTTTCCTTTGGCAATAAATCGGGAATGCGGCCGTCGGCGTTGGTTTTGCCGCGTGCTATTTCCTGCCAATTATCGCCGACTTGCTGCAGCAGTGCAATGCTAACGTCAGCCGCTGGCTTGCCCTTGGTGGTATCAAGAATGTGAGTGGTAATCTGGCTCATGCGGCGAGGAGTTTTTCGAGGCGGAGGCGGGTGATTTTGTTCTGCTCGCCGGCGGCGATGAGGATTTCGTCGGCGGAGTCATTGGTCAGGCGGGCTTGCAGCAGGGCCAGCATTTCGTCGGCCGTTTTGCCGGTGGCACACACGATAAATATGTAGCCGAACTTGCGCTCGTAGTCCTCATTGCCCGTCGCCAATGCTTCTAAAGTCTCCTGCGAAGCCTGTTTTACCGAGGCTTGCTCGCCCTCGGCCCAGGTGCTGGTGCTGGCGAATTTGGCACGTAATGCTTCCACATCACCCCCAATTTTGGGGTGGTGCGTGAAGGCTTCGCGCCAGTCGGCTTCGCTCAGTTTATTCCATGCGGTGTTGGCCTCGTCCATCAGCGTTTCGGCGTCAGATACGGGGAAGACGGCGAGCATATTTTCCACCCATTTGGTCGAGCCGCAGCACTTTTGCAGAGCTTCGGCAAGGGCGTGTTTGGGGAGGTGATTGAGTTCTTCGAGGGTCATAATTCTACATTGTCATCCTGAGCGCAGCGAAGGACCTTTTCACGCATGAATTAATTATACGAACGTGATAAGGTCCTTCGCTGCGCCCAGGATGACAGCTTTAATTAATTACTTCACCGTCGGAAACCGGTTGACGTTCTTGTAGTAGATGTACACCGATGGCTCCTGGCCCATGGCCGTGGCCCACTGCTGGCAATAAGGCGCCATCCAGATGGAATCGCCTTTTTTCACCGGGTACCAGCACTGGTCGAGCATGTAGATGGCCTGGCCTTCGAGGTACATCAGGCCGTGCTCCATGATGTGGGTTTCCACCATCGGCAGGTTGCCGCCGAGGCCGTAGGTGAAGATGTTCACGGCCATGTCGAAGCCCAACTCATTCGGCAGCAATTCCTGGATGCGAAGGGCCTCGTCGTTCATGTAGATGGGCGCTTTGCTGTAGTCGCGCTCGCCCCAGAATACGCCCGGCGTGGCGTGGCCCGCCAGCGGCTCATACACCTTATGAAAGGTCAAAAGCTGCGTGCCGGCTTCGGGCTGGCTAAAATCATAGCTTTGGCCCACCGGCACATATACGTACTCGCCCACTTTCAGCGCGCTGGTTTCGCCGCCCACGGTGGCCGTGCAGCCGCCCTGTACCACGTAGAAGAAAATCTGCGACGCCTCGGTTTCGCCCTGCACGCGGCCGGCCTCGGTGAGGGTGATGAGCGTCTGGCAGAGGCGCGCGCCCATCTGCTCGTTGATGATGACGTTGGTGGTGCAGCCGGTCCAGCCGGGCACGTTGCTGTTGATGTAGCCGTCGGGGGCGATGATGGCGTGGTTGCGCTTCACTATTGAGCGCGTCAGGGCGGACATTTCCATAATTAGCGGGTGGGATTTTGGGTGCGGAGAAGGGCCATAAACTGGTCGGCCACGGCGATGGCAGCGGCCAAATCAGATAATTCCACGTTCTCCAACGGGTTGTGGCTGATGCCTTTGTAGCAGCGAATGAATAGCATGGTGGCCGGCGCCACAAACGAAACGGGCACGGCATCGTGGCCCGCGCCGCTCACCAGCGAAATGGTTTCGTGGCCGGCATCGGCAATGGCTTGAGCCAGCAGCGTATTCAAATTGGCATCGCAGACCACGGGCGCGGTTTGCTGAATCAGTTTCCACTCCAGCGCCACGTGGCGCTGCATGGCCATCGACTCGGCGTGGCTGTGGAGGGAATCGTAGGCCTGGGCCAACTGCTGCTCGTCGGGGCTGCGCAGGTCGAGGCTGCACGTTACTTCACCGGGAATCACGTTGCTGGCCGAGTGGCTGATGGCCAGCTTCCCTACCGTGGCTACCAAGCCCTGGCCGTGCGCCTGGGCAAACTGCTCGGCAATGAGCACGAACTCAGCGGCGGCGCAGAGGGCATCCTGGCGCATGTTCATGGGCACGGTGCCGGCGTGGCCGGCCATGCCTTTAAACGTTAATTCGACGCGCTGCTGGCCGGCAATGGCCGTCACCAGCGCCACCGGCACGTTCCGCTCCCATAGCACCGGGCCCTGCTCGATGTGCATTTCAAAATAGCCCAGCCACTCGGCGGCCGGAATGGCATCCAGCGTGAGCTGCGAGGCATCGGCGTCCATGGCCACCAGCGCCTGGTCGAGGGAGATGCCCGCTTCGTCGCGCCGGGCCAGCAGGGCTTGGTCGAAGGCGCCGGTGACTACTTTGCTGCCCAGGTAGGTGGTATGGAAGCGCACGCCTTCCTCGTCGCTGAAGGCAATCAGCTCAATGTGGAAGGGCAGCTCGGCTTTCTGCGCCAGCAGGTTTTCCAGCAAATCGAGCCCCATGAGCACGCCCAGCGGGCCATCGAATTTGCCAGCATTCACCACCGTATCGATGTGCGAGGCCAGCACGAAGGTCTTGGCGTCGGGGTTTTGGCTTTCCAGCCGGGCGCGCAGGTTGCCGATGCCGTCGATGCGGGTGAGCAGACCGGCGGCCTCCAGCCAGCTTTGCACTAGGGCACGGCCTTCGAGGAAGGCGGGCGTGCCGAAGGTGCGCGTCACGCCATCCGCGTCCTCGCTGATGGCCGCCAGCTCGTTAATGCGCTGCATAATTCGCTCAGCGCGGGCCGTGTATTCCTGCTGCATTCCGTTACCGGGTTAAAAATTCGCCGTGGTTGAGGTGGGTGAAATTCGGGCGCTGAAAAACCTGTTCGCCTTTCAGAAAAGTTAATTCCACCACGCCCGCCAATTCCTGGCAAATGTAAGGCGACACTTTGTGTTTGTGCAGAATCAGCTCTTCGCTCACTATAAAGGTCTTTTCGGGGTCAAAAACGATTAAATCGGCATCGAAGCCGGGCGCAATCCGGCCTTTTTTCGCACTTTGGCCGGCCAGTTTCGCCGGGTTGGTGCTCAGCCATTTCACGATGTCCGACAAGCTAGCTCCGCGCCGGCGGGCCGCCGTCCAGAGCACCGGCAGGGCAAATTGCAGTGAAGCAATGCCGCCCCAGGCCGTGGTAAAATCTCCGTTTTCGAGCTGCTTCAAATCGGGCGGCGCGGGCGAGTGGTCGGTGGCCACGAAGTCGATGATGCCGCTTTGCAGCGCTGCCCACAATTGGTCGTTGTTGGCTTTTTCGCGGATGGGCGGGGCGCACTTGAACTGCGTCTGGCCGTCGGCAATGTCCTCGGCGTTGAAATAGAGGTAGTGCTGGCCGGTTTCCACCGTCAACGGCAGTCCTTTGGCCTTCGCAGCGGCGATGGGCGCAATGGAATCGGCCGACGACAAGTGCACGATGTGCACCGGGCAGTTGAACTCCTCACACAGCCGAATCATCATCGCCACGGCATCGTCTTCCCATTTCTTGGGGCGCGACGCCAGGTAATTAGGGTACGAGCGGTGGTCGTTTTTTTTCCAGTCGTCGTTGTCTTCCGACAACTCGCAGTGCACCAGCAGCGGCAACTTGTGCCGCGCCAGCATGGGCATCACGCGCCGCAAATCATCCTCCGTCGCGTTCGGAAAATCATCGATACCCGAGTGCGTCAGAAAGGCTTTGAAGCCCAGCACGCCGGCCGCAATCAACGGCTCAATCTCATCGGCATTGCCCGGCACCACGCCGCCCCAGAAACCCACGTTGGTGTGCAGCTGGCCCCTGGTAGCGGCTTTTTTCAATTCCAGATTAGCCACCGACGTGGTAACGGGCGCCGAGTTCAGCGGCATATCGACCAGCGCGGTGAGGCCGCCGGCCAACGCGGCGCGGGTGGCCGTGTCGAAACCCTCCCAGTCGGTGCGGCCGGGCTCGTTGATGTGCACGTGCGGGTCAATTACGCCGGGCAGCACGGCGTGGGAGCCGACGTCGACCAACGTGGCGCCGGCCACGTCGGCGTCATGGGCCAGCACGGCGCTGATGCGGCCGTTTTCGAGGAGTAGAGTGGCGGCGCGCTCGCCCTCGGGCGTGACGACGCGCTGACTGCGCAAAGCAAGTGTTGACATGAGTAGGGAATTTGGCGCTAAATTGGGGGCTTTTTCCCGGTTTAATTAATTAGCGGGAAGAAGAACGTAGTCGTCCGTTCTGCTGAGCGCAGCCGAAGCAGGAGGTGCTGATTTTTTCCTCACCCTCCTACCCTCTCTGCGCTACCCCAAAATCCCCCATTACCCGCTTACCCTATGCTTCAATACATTACCCTGCTCTCCCTGATACTGGCATTTCTGCTGCTGCTGGGCGTCATTTTCGGGCTACAGCGCGTGGCCAAAACCCGGCCCGGCGGCGGTGTGGTGGGCGATAACGGCTTTACCCTCGAAGGCTATTCCTACGCGTTGATTCTGCTGGCTGTCATCGCGGCCGTGGGTATTGGCTACGTGCTGGCGCGCGACACGCCCTGGGCGGGCCACATTCTGGAGTGGCTCAACATCGTGGTGCGCCTCATGCACATCACCTTCGGCATCGCCTGGATTGGCGCTTCGTTCTACTTTGTATTCCTCGAAAACGCCCTCAACCGCACCGACAACGTGCGCGAGGAGCTGGCCGGCAACCTGTGGGCCGTGCACGGCGGCGGTTTCTATTACCTGGAGAAGTATAAGTCGGCGCCGAAAGTCATTCCCAAAAGCCTGCACTGGTTTAAGTACGAGGCCTATTTCACCTGGCTGTCGGGGTTCAGCCTGCTGTTTGTGGTGTATTATTTCAACGCCAGCTCCATGCTGATTGACCCGCGGGTGCTGGATATTTCACCGCTGGCGGGCGTGGGCATCGGCGTGGGCTCGTTTGTGGCGGCTTGGCTGATTTATGACGGGCTGTGCCGCACGGCGCTGGTGCGCAGCAAGTGGTTCATGGTCATTGGGTTTATCATTGCCACGGCGTTTGCGTTTTTCTATGCGCAGGTGTTCAGCTCGCGGGCGGCCTACATCCACTTCGGGGCCATGCTGGGCACGCTGATGGTGGGCAACGTTTTCTTCACCATCATCCCGGCTCAGAAGGCCATGGTGAAGGCCGCTACCGAAGGCACGCCGCTCGACCCGACGCTGGGCAAAAACGCCCTGGCGCGCTCGCTGCACAACAACTACTTCACGCTGCCGGTGCTATTCGTGATGGTCAGCAACCACTTTCCCAGCACGTTTGGGCACTCGTATCCGTGGGCCATTCTGGCGGCCATCACGCTGGGCACGGCCGGCGTGAAGCACTGGCTGAACCTGCGCGAAAAGCACCAGACCGATACCGCCGTGTGGGTGCTGCCCGCCGCCGTGGTCCTGCTGTTGGGCGTGGTGTTCGTGACGGCCCCGCCCGCTCAGCCGGGCAGCGCGGCGGCCGGCGGCAGCGCCTGCACCGAGCAGGTCACCATGAGCCAGGTGAACATGATTGTGCAGAAGCGTTGCATTCAGTGCCACTCCGCGCACCCGACGGACGACGTATTTAAATCGCCGCCCAACGGCGTGGTGTATGACACTCCGGAAGACATTATTCGCCTGAAAGACAAAATCATGCAGCGCGTGGTCGTCACCAAAACGATGCCCCAGAACAACAAAACCCAGATTACCCAGGAAGAGCGCGACCTGATTGCCTGCTGGATTAATCAGGGCGCTAATAAATAATGGTTAGTGATGAGTGATTAATGAACTGTGGCCGACACCCACTCATTGCAAACCATTAATCACTAACCATTAACCATTAAAAAGATGCCCGCCTCGCCCCGCGACCTGCCCGTATGGACCCTCGCCGCTGCCAGCCTGCGGGCCGGCACGCCCGTGGCCCTGCTGGCCGTACTGCGCAGCGAAGGCAGCAGCCCCGGCCGCCAGGGCTTCAAGATGGCCGTGACGGCTGATGCCGTGGCCGGCTCCATCGGCGGGGGCATTATGGAGCACAAGTTTGTGGAGCTGGCCCGCCAACGCCTGCAAGCCGGCGACACTACGCCCCTGCTGCGGCCCCAGATTCATCGGCGGGAGGCTCCGGCCGACCGCTCCGGCATGATGTGCTCGGGCGAGCAGGATGTGCTGCTATGGCCGCTGACGGCCGGTGATTTGGCCACCGTGGCCGCCATCGAAAATGCCTTACAAACGCTCAGCGGCGGCTTTTTGGAATTGAGCACGGCCAACGGACTCCTGTTTATGGCACCCGTAGCAACTCCGACAGCGGCTAATGAAGCCGCCGCGCCGGAACCTGAATTGCCCGCCTTCTACGACTTTCGGCCGGGCGTGGCGTGGCGCTACCGCGAGCGGCTGGGCTTCCGCGACCAGCTAATTATTGTGGGCGGTGGGCACGTGAGCTTAGCGCTTTCCAATGTGGCAGCGGCGCTCGATTTTGAACTGACCGTGCTGGATGACCGGCCCGACCTGCCCACGCTTGAAAGCAACCACGCGGCCCACCGCCGCCGCGTCATCGACTACGAAAATGTGGCCGCCGAAATCCCCGCCGGCACGCACCAGTACGTGGTGGTGATGACCGTAGGCTACCGCACCGATGCCGTTGTGCTGCGCCATTTGCTGCGCCACCCCTACCGCTACCTGGGCGTGATGGGCAGCACCGTGAAAGTGGCCGAGCTGCGGCGGGGCCTACGGGAAGAAGGTTTTTTGGAAGCCGAGATTGCGCGGCTGCACGGCCCCATCGGGCTACCCATCAGCAGCCAGACACCGGAGGAAATTGCCATTAGCATCGCGGCCGAGCTGATTCAGGTGCGGCGTAGCGAGGACTTTTAGTCCGCGAGTCATCTGCCGCATTTTGCCCACTCACGGACTAAAATTCCGCGCTACAATGAGCTTACCGCTCTGTGTCGCTGGCCTCGTTGGGCGAAACGGTGCCGTTGGCAAACTCTTCGGTGAAAATGCGGTAGCGGTCGAGGATGGAGCGTACCGAGCGGCGGAGCACGACTTCGCCCATGGGGCCTTCGGGCACGGTCACGCCCGAGGCGTAGCCGTTCCAGACGGCACGGTTGGTTTTCACGTCGATGAGCGTGACCAGAAGCGTGCCTTCGGCCAGTAGCAGGCGAATGGGCTCGTAGCCCTGGCGTTCTTCTTTGGGCGTGTCGTCGGTTTCCTCGATGTTGCGCTTAATCCACTGGCTGAGGTCTTCCTGCTGAAAACCGTGGAATTTCATGTCGCCCTGATACACCCGAAAGTTCACCAGCATATCGGGCCGGCGCTTGGCCCGGCGGTAGCCCTGGGCCAAAAACCGCTGCTGGATGGCCTCGCGCACGGACTGGCCCAAAGCGCTGCTATCGGAGGTGAGGCCGGTGCCGGTCACGAAGTCATAGGTACGGTAGTGACGGAAATTGCCCCGATAGCTATAATCCGAATCTACCCGCGCTTCGCGGGTGGCCATGCAGCCTGTGAGGGCCAGCACGACAAGTGCCAATAATGTAGTAACAGGCTTCATGTCTAAAGGAATTCTCGTTGGAAGATGGAATTACCAATTTACGAAACCTTAGGCACTTACAGGCTGATGATGCATGAAAAAATTATGATTACCCGGCTCATATCCGTCTCACGCCGCGCCAGCCCCGATTAGCAGTGGTCGGCGGCCGGCACAGCGCCTCATTCAGGGTACTGCCCGCCCGGGCCGGCCGCGCTTCACACCCATCAATTCCCACGAACTGGTGCGACAGGCGCGCTAGCCCGGGCAAATTACCGAGGGGTGGATGTGCTGCCGGCTTTTGGTCAGCACCGGGCGTTTGGCCTTGCCCCGGGCGCCGCCCCCGCTGAAGCTGACGGTCCAGATGCTGTCGAAATCGGTATCGGGCCAGTCCGAAACGTTTTTGAGGCCCAGGTCCTGCGCAATTTTCACAATGCAGTCGTGCTCCCACACCACCAGCACCGTGCCCCGCAGCTTGCGCAGCTGCCGGGCAAAGGCTTTGGTATTTTTCACCATAAAGTCGCTGTTGATGGTCAGGTTGTGCCGCACGGCGTAAGGCATCACGGTTTGCAGCATCCGCACACGGGTGGTGTCCTTGTCGTTGGTGCCGATGACGGGCACGAAGGTGAGGTTGGGTGGCGTGGGCATCAGCTGATTGAGCACGGCGGGCAGGGCCAGCGCCCGGTTCAGGCCGGCGCAAGACAGGTTGTCGCCCTCGGCTGGCTTTTCGCCGTGCCGGATGATGACAATGCGCAGCACAAGCGCGGGCGGGGCGGCGGGCGCTTTTGGCGTAAATGGCGGGAGTTTGGAAATCAGGTACAGCCGGGCTTTATCGGAATCGGTGAGTTCGGGCATGGTGGGGATGGGGAGTGGAAACCGGGCCGGCCGGGCCGGCTGGCCGCAAGGTAGCAGGCAGGTTGTGCTGGGTAATTGTATTCAGAACACAATTATCCGGCACAACCTCTACCGGTACCCGGCTGCCTGCAAGGCAAATAGCTCCGCGTAGCGGCCACCTCGCGCCAGCAGCTCCTCGTGGCTGCCAATCTCCACGAACTGGCCGTTTTCGATGACCAGGATGCGGTCGGCCATGCGGACGGTGCTGAAGCGGTGGCTGATGAGGACGGCGGTTTTGCCCTGGGTGAGCTCCTTGAAGCGCTCGAAGACTTCGAACTCGGCGCGGGCGTCGAGGGCGGCGGTGGGCTCGTCGAGGATGAGGAGCTGGGCGTCGCGCATGTAGGCGCGGCCGAGGGCAATTTTCTGCCACTCGCCGCCGCTCAGGTCCACGCCGCCGTTGAAGCGGCGGCCAATCATTTGGTCGTAGCCGCCGGGGAGCTTGGCGATGACGGTGTCGGCGAGGCTTTGCTGGGCGGCGGTTTCGATGCGGGGCTGGTTGTGGCGCTCGTCGATGCGGCCCACGGCGAGGTTTTGGCCAGCGGGGAGCTGGAAGCGCACAAAATCCTGGAAGATGACGCCGATTTCCTGGCGCAACTCGGCGGGGTCGTACTCGCGCAGGTCGTAGCCGTCGAGTAGGATGCGGCCCTCGGTGGGGTCATAGAGGCGGGCCAGGAGCTTGACGAGGGTGGTTTTGCCGGCGCCGTTTTCGCCCACCAGGGCCAGCTTTTCGCCGGCTTCGAGGGTAAAGCTCAGGTTCCGGATGGCCCATTTTATACCATTTTTGTACTGGAACCCGACGTTTTCAAACTCAAACCCCTGCTGAATGGGCCGGGGGAAAGGGCGAGCGGTTTCGCCCGCAACGGACTGGCGCACAATGCGCGGCCGCAGCGCAAAGAAGTCGAAGAAATCCTGCAGATACAAGGCCCCGTCGGCCACGGAGCTGAAGCGGCTGAGGATGCCTTCGAGCAGGCCGCGCAGGCGGGCGAAGGAGCCGGCCAGGAAGGTGAGCTGGCCCAGCGAGATGCTGCCGGCCACGGTGCGGGCAATGATGTAGACGTAGGCGCCGTAGTAGCCGGCGGCGCCGATGGCGGCGAAGAGCGTGCCCCAGCCGGCGCGGCGCAGCACGAGGCTTTTGTTTTGGCGATAGAAGTCGTCGGACAGCTCGCGGAACCGGTTGATGAGGAAATCGGAAAGGCCGAAAATCTTCACTTCCTTGGCCGTTTCGTCGGAGGCACCGGTTTGGCGGAGGTAGTCGAGTTCGCGGCGTTCGGGCGTCCAGGAGTGCGAGAGGGAGTAGCTGCGCTCGTTGAAGTGCGACTCGCCGAGGAAGGCGGGCACCACGGCCAGCAGCAGCAGCCCCAGCAGCCAAGGCTGGAAGGCCACGAGGCCGCCGGCGAGCAGCACCAGCGTCACGATGTCCTGGCCCTGGCTGAGCACCTGGCTCATGAGCACGGTGCGGGAGAGGGTTTGGCGGCGGGCGCGCTCCAGCTTGTCGTAAAAGGTGCTGTCTTCGAACTGGTCGAGGTCGAGGCGGGCGGCGTGCTCCATGAGGCGGATGGACGACTGGTTGGCGAACAGGTCGCCGAGCAGCGAATCGAGCAGGGCCACGGCGCGGCCCAGCGCATCGGTGAGCAGCACGAGGCCGAACTCCAGGGCCACGAGGGTGAGCACGGGCGTGAGCTGGCGCTCGGGGGCGGGCAGCCGGGTGAGGTGCACGATGGCGTCGAGCAGCAGGCGGGCCACGTAGAGCTGGGCCAGCGGCAGGCCGGCGCGCACGAGGCGCAGGGCGATGTTGGCCAGGGCCAGCCGGGGGCTGGTGGCCCAGATGAGTTTCAGGAAGGCGGGCAGGTGGCGCAGGGCCGATACCCGCTCGCGCACGCTCACGGCGGGCTGCTCGGGGCCGCGCCGGCCGTTGGGGTTCTTGGCGGAGATGGATTTCAGGAATTCAAACATTGCCCGGCAGATGGCAAAGTTGGGGCCGGGGAGGCGGGGCGGCCGTTTTGGCAGGGAGCTGGCGTGGAGGTGGGGCAGTATATTGGGGGCATTATTTTAATTTGACCCGACTCAATATTTCACTCATGGCTCACTCAATTTACCGCAACAGCTTGATGTATTGCCTGGTAATGATGTCACTTATTGGGGTGAGTGGTTGCTCCAAAAAGGAAACCCCGGCTGCGGCGCCTGCCCCCAATACCGGGAGTTATGTATTGGATGGGAGCGCCAAAAATTGCACCGCGAAAGTGTATATGCATCCTGGCACTCCGTCCCCACTTGGTAGCTTCGATGTATTAGAATTACAACTTATTACCACTCCTGCACCGCAGGCCGCCGCAGAAACCCTCTTATTCAACTTTGTCAAGCAAACCGGCGACCCGACCTCTTCCTATCGACTATCCAGGATTGCCCTAATGAATGGGACCTATCCCCAAAGCCGCTGGTATTCATCCAACGTCAATTGCACGCTGAACGACACCGCTAGCGGCGGGTTTACCGGCACCTTTTCGGCACTGTCTTCCGCAGGGGTTCCCGCTGCTGGCGACCCTAGCAGCTCTATTACGGCCGGTATTTTCACCAATGCGCAGCCCTAGTGATTGTTGAGTTGATTTATTCACTAACCCATCACCAACTCTGCTCCGACCGCCCCCAGAAGCCCCAGCCCCACCAGCGGCTGAGGCTTCTTCATGTCACAGCCCACAGGAAACCTCGGCTGGGCCGTGCTGCGAGTCGTACATCTCATGCCTGCTCCGCTACCAGCCGGTACAGGTCTTGGGCATTTTCAAACGCGGCGCCCATGGTATTGTTGAAGTAGGCATACACGTCTTTTCCCTCCTGGAGGTAGTCGTGTATCTGCTCAGCCTTGTCGTGCAGAAAGTCGCGCTCGTAGGACTCCCGGTAGTTTCCCTTGGGGCCGTGGAAGCGCATATACACAAAGTCGGCCCCCTCGTTGAGTTGGGCATTTCGGGCGGGGCCTTTGTCGTGCAGCACCAGGCTGGCACCGTGGTGGTCCAGCATGTCAAACGTATCATCGGTATACCAGCTGGGGTGGCGAAACTCCACCGCTTTGCGCCACTCCTGAGCGGGGTCGGCCGCGGCAAGTGCAGTCAAGAGGGCACTAACTGCCTTTAGCTGCCGAATGGTGTTGCTGGGCGGGAACTGAATGAGCAGGCAGCCCTTTTTGGGGCCCAGCTCCCGGGCGGCATCCAGAAAGCGGGCAATGCCGGAGAGGTCCTCGGCAAGCACCTTGGTGTGCGTGATGTCGCGCCACAGCTTGATGGTAAATTCAAACGCTGGGCCGGTTTCCGCGGCCCAGGCCGCAAAGGTTTTGGGCTGGGGGATGCGGTAGAAGGTGCTGTTAATCTCCACCGAGTTAAACAGGGTGGCGTAATAGGTGAGGCGGCTCGTGGCCTGGTAGGCCTCCGGAAAGGTGGCCTTGGGGCCGGGCACGACGATGCCGCTGGTGCCAGTGCGCAGGGTGCCAAGGTGGGCGGGCATGGGAAGGAGTTAGACGGGAGTTTCGGGGTATAACGGGCCACGCCGGCTCGGCGTTTTACCCCAGGCGCATCTTCACGGGGTTCCAACGTATCACCTGCTGCCTGGGCCGCGGCAGGCTTTTAGTCCGGTTAAAACGGGGCCGGCAAATGGGGCCACGCGAAATAGAGCACCGCCCCTTGCAGCAGCGTCAGCATCAGGGTAACGCTCCAGAAAGCGGCTTTGCGGTTTTTATGGTGCAGCAGTAAAATTGCTGCCCACGCGCCGGGGGCCGCGCCCGGCAGTGTGGCGAGGTGCAGCGTTTTTTCGGCAATGCGCCGCTGGCCCCGTTGGGCTTTGCCTTTATCCAAGGCGAAGAGCAGGAAGCACAGCAGATTGAGAAACAACAGGAAACTCAGGAGTATTGTCATGGGGCAGGCCTTGTCGATGGCCGTTCGGGGTTTCGGCCGGAGTGGTCGCGGCACGGGTCTGCACCGGTTGGGCAGGTTCGAAAAGGGCGAGAAAGACGCGACACCAGCGGTTTGGCAGATGCAGAGGGCTCCAGCGGGGCCGCAAGTTATGGCGCTGCGTTCAAGGGAAAGGTGGAGTATCTTCCAGCAGTAGCAGCCCCACCAGTGGCTGGGGCTTCTGCCTGTCACGGCCCGCCGGAAATCATAGGCGTTTTTACGGCGTAAGAAGCGCCTTTGGGTTAGCCAGTGGTGCGGCCAGGCGCAGGTTGCGCCCGACCTTTGCGCTCCGGCTCAGCGGAGCCCTTACTGATTTGCCCCATGCGAACCCGGTTGCGCCGACACGCCCGTCGGATAAAAGTCATTGTTTATCAGGAAACGCTATTTGATTACAAAGAGCACCTCTGAACGTTTCTGGGTGCTTTTGTGGGCCTGGGGCTTATCGGGCTGCTCAACCGGGAGCGGCTGCCCGCCGATGCGCCGTTAATTATTGGGTCGTTCGGGGCTTCGGCGGTGCTCATTTACGGGGTCATCAACAGCCCATTGGCGCAGCCCCGCAACCTACTGGGCGGGCACGTGCTGAGCGCCTGCATCGGCGTGACGATGCAGCGCTGGCTGCCGCAGGAGGCCTGGCTGGCAGGGGCGCTGGCCGTGTCGCTGGCCATCGTGGCCATGCAAATCACCAAAACACTGCACCCACCCGGCGGGGCCACGGCGCTAATTGCCGTCATCGGTTCGCCCAAGCTCAAGGCACTGGGCTACGGCTACGTGCTGATGCCTGTGCTCACGGGCGTGGTACTGCTATTGCTGGTGGCGCTGGTATTCAACAACGTGACCGCCACGCGGCACTACCCGGCCAACAAGCACTGGTACCGGTTCTGGCGCCGCCGATACCACGGATAAGGGGCGAGTGCCCAGCCTGCCGCCGCGCGGCCGTAACTGCCGCCCCATTCCTGCCGACCTTTGCGGCACCCATGCCCGCAACTGCTGCTCCCGCTTCCCGCCCCTACTCCGCCGGCTTCTGGCTCAAAATAGTCAAAATTGGGTTTAAGTGCTGATTTCGCACTTTTTATAAAATCAATGGCAGAAAGGGTGGCAGGCGTCTAAAAAACGACGTCTTACACGACCACAAAAAAGGCCCTCAATATATAAAGCTAGCGGGGACCTTATTCTCGTGTTGCTTTTAATATTGAGGACGAATTCATTACGGTTTATATAATAAATATTTATATATTATAAATATACTATTTGAAAGTCAATCCTTGATTGATCAATCAAGAACTTATTATTTAACATAAATTTTTAGTTGGTTTGTTTGGCATATCGCATTCTTTTTCTCTACATTTAGCCCGTCATCAAGCAATGTCCTCCACCATTGCCAACTGACCTTTCCGCCTATCGTTCGTTTCGACGTCGTCACTGAGTTTTATCTACCAAACTCCTGACTATCTGCCGTTGGTAGATACTCCGCAGTTTGTGCGTTTCCCACACTCTGTTTGCTGCTTTACGGCCCCCAGTTTCCTCTTCGCGTTTCCGCACCAAGCCCTTGAGTAACCTCAAGGACTGCGTTGGCTTTTACTCAAATTTATTTCGAGTATTGGCAGCCTATTGGGTTTTCCACCTTTCCTATGCCCCCACTACGCTATGCACAAATCTACCCAACGGAAAGACCAAAAGCATTGGTTATTAGAATGTAATACATCTGCATTCTTTGCCATTTCCCTTTTTTGCTACTGCTTCCCTTGCATGGGGGGGCGCACCGCACCGCCCCTACGGGCCTACCTGTTCCCACCATTGCGACGGGCACTGCCACGCTCTCGTTTGCTGGCCCAGCCTCGGCCGCAAGCTACACCGATGTGGGCGGTACTACGGCCACATCGGCCGACTATCTCCCAATTCCGTCCACCACTCTGCCACGCTCCTTGTACCCACCCCTTGTTGCGGCCAACTGGGCGGCTTACGTTGACCGATGCACTGGGTCGGGCCGTGCAGCAGGGCTTCGTATCACCCGCCCCTGGCCGAGCACCCAAAATATGGGCGGAGCTGGCCCTCAGCAATTCGCCGGCAGGCCTCTGCGTCTTACGCCTGCTCAGCAGCGAGGGACCGTTGACCAAGCGCCTGGTCGTGGCATAGTTTCTTGACTTCTGCTCTTCTACCGGTCGTTTGCGAAAACCGACCGGCGAACGTGGGGTGCCTGCCGGGTCATCCCATGCTCATGCCTTTGCCGTCTTCGCGCCACTTTTATTTCCCTGCTTTAACTGGATTACTATGCCACAAGAGGCGTTGGGTGGGTTTCCACGTCCTGTGCGAAAATAATGATTGAAACCCCAATCCGTTTTCGTTCTCTACTTTCCGAAACAAACATGAAGCTTTTTACCCCAGCTACTTTAAGCTGCTTTGCCCTGACGTTGGCAATCCTGACGACAGGCACGGCAGCTGCCCAGAGTTTTCTTCCTCCTTCTGCTTCCAGCTCCGATGGGCCACCGGTATACGCTAACAATGCCGGGGCCGGTACCCAAGCCGGGGCAAACCATACCGGCACCGACGTCATCCGCCTGAAAAGTTCCGACCAGAACTTGCAGGCGATGGTGTGGGATTATAATCTTGGTAGGACAACGGTCACCCTCTCGTGGAGCAAGTTTACAGCCGGTAGTACTGTCCCAGTTCTCAAGGATGCGATGGACATAGTTTGTACTGCCGGAGGTGAACTCAGCGACCCTGATGTAGCCATGGCTTATTACAATGGAAATCTGTACGCCGACGTGGTATACCTTTCCGACGCTAGTGGGGCCAATAGAGTTTATCGCAATGTTTACTTATGGAATGGGTCCGCCTTTGTCATGCAAGGCAGTTCGCTGCCCTTAGGCAGTGGCAACCAACTGCCCAATGTCCTTGGTTTTCAACCAGACCCCGTTTTACGAGAACACTCCGCTCCTAACATTGATGCAAATGCGGATGGGGTCGTTGGCATTGCTTGGCAGGAATCTTCCGTTGAGACAGCTCAGATTACGGTCGTGTCGGCATCCTACCCGCCTCCCGGCTACACGTACATTTCGCGTAACCTGACTTTCGCCGAAGGCTATTTTCTCCTGGGCCAAATCGATGGGGGATTGAGCTGCAACACGCGTGGCTTCGCGGTATCCCGTGACTTCAGCGGCACGGCCCCTTACCAAAATCCGCCGGTACTAGCCAATCAAACGTTGCTGCCGGACATTGCAGTGACTCCGCAGGGCAAGATTTGGCTGGCTTACATCAACAGCAGTGCTACCCAGGGGCCTCCCCCGGTGACGGCGGGCATAAACCTGGTGATAAAACAAGTGTCTTTTGACATTTGTCAGCTGCAAGGCAGCACGGGATTGACCCGCGTTTACGCCATCAATGATGTGGTTAATCCCCCCCGTATCGCTGCAACCCCGAATATCAATGCCCCGAATGAGATGGAAGTAGTGCGGGCACAAACCTCCGGTGGCGGATGCTTTTCAGGCCCCGCCCATTACATCTTCAACTACGGGTATGCCAATAACGAATACCATGAGGTCGCGGTTATTAACGCAGAGATGACCGACCGGGAAGCAGATGAGCCCGTTGTAGCCTATTATGGGGGGGATAATAACAAATCCTTCTACAACCAGTACATCGTAAGCTGGACGGGCAGGGACTACGAAAACGGCCAGGGGAAAGATATCTGGAGCCGCACCTGGCTAGCTGGGTTATCTGCCGGAACCGGCGATTACAGCCGGGTGAACACCTTGACCGAGGGGGACCAACTTCATCCCAGCGTGGCAGCGCGCTACTGCGGAGACTCCAAATCATCGGCCCATTTGTTCGTGAATCAGACAGCGTCGGATTTGGGGTATAAGCTGACGAATACGCCCGCGGGCACACCCTTGAACCGCGTTAGCAACCAGGGGAACCCCACCTCATCGACGCAAACCCCAGTAAAAGCGGTTCAGGCATTTCCGAACCCGTTTACGCAAACCGTAGATTTTAGTCTCCACCTGCAGTCGCAGGAATCGGTACAACGGCTACAAGTTACGGATTTGAGCGGACGGGTACTGGAGACGTTAACGCTGCCTGCCGCTGGAGAGCAAACCATTTCCTGGCATCCGAAGCAGGCATTGCCAACGGGCTCGTATATGGTGCGCATGGTTACTAATAAGCGTACCGAAACGATTAGCCTGGGCAAGCAATAAACAAGCTGTCCGTTTAGCAGAAAACCCGGCATCCCAGAGGCCGCTGACTTTCGTCAGCGGCCTCTTTTTATAAATCCAGCCCTCTATATCGGTTTTCAGAAAAGGGGAGAGCATCAAAAAGTGTGGGGCAATTCAAAAATAGCTTCTATGTTTCCGTCTAGAGAGGACTGCCCCATACTTTTTGATGCTCTTCCCTTTTCGTGCCCGTTCAAGCAAGAACAACGCCCGTAACCAAGCTTAGCCAAAAGCCGCCGTGTATCAAAGGCGCAGCCAGTCCAACGCACAAGGCGTTTGCCCCGACACTCAAAGTTGATACCGCTGCCTTTCGTCGCTCCGCACGACCATCCGCAGACCGAATATCAATCCGCAAAAAGTAGCCAGATAGGGACCAGTACTCAAATGTTGGCTTTGTCAGACGTTAAACATAAGTATTCAGAGCATTACCTTTTACTTCTTCATGCAGTGCGTTTACGTGTTCTACCACGTCGCGTCGTACTTTTCAGCCTATGGAAGTAACCCGTCAACTCCTCGCTGAGCGGGCCGGCAAAAAAGGCCTCGCCCGCATCCAGCTCACCTTCTGCTGGGCGGGTCAGCGCCTGCGCCTGAGCAGTGGCCAGAAGGTGAAGCCCAAGGACTGGGACGCCAAGCGGGGCCGCACCAAGGCCAAGCCCAACACCTACCTCGACGACGTCAACACCGTCCTCGACCGCTACGCCGACGCTGCCACCGCCGCCGAGCACGCGGCCACGATGGCCGGCCGGACGCTGGACAAGGCCGCCATGAAAGCCGAAATCGAGCGCCGCTACCTCGTGCTGGCGGCCGGCCCCGATGCCCCCCTACCCGTTCCCGGGCCGCCGGTCCCAGTGCCGCGCACGGTGGCCGAGGAAATGGCGCACTGGGTCGAAACCGTGGTGGCGGCCCGCATCTCGCGCCGCACCGGCCAGCCCATTGCCAAAAAGGTGGTGCAGAACCACCGGCGCGCCGCCGCCGACCTGGCCAGCTTCGCCCAGGCCTGGCCCACGGCGCTCACCTACGCCAGCTTCGACCTGCGCTTCAGCGAGGCGTTCCGCAACCACCTGCTCGGTCCGCTCGGGCGCGGCCCGGGCACCTACAACCACTACCTGGCCCTGGTGCGCGCCTTCCTGACCTGGGCCGTGTACGAGGGCCACCCCATGTACCGCCGCTTCCGCGACGAGCTCAAGCCCGTCGAGTACCAGGTCTTCGTCGACTCGCTCACCGAGGACGAGGTGCGCGCCATCGCCGGCATCGACTTCGACCACCCGGCCGTCTGGGCCTACGTGCGGGCGCACTTCCCCGAGCAGCCCAGCGCCGGCATCCGGCGCATGATAAGCACCGAGGAGCACCACCGGCGCCTGCGCGTGTGCCGCGACAAGTTCCTGCTCTGCACCTACACGGCCCTGCGCATCGGCGATGCCGACGCCCAGCGCCCGGCCCAGCTGCACGGCGACGTGGCCCGGGTGAAGGCCAGCAAAACCGGCGTCACCTGCATCATCCCCCTGGTCGACGACGACGTGTTCCAGCCGGCGGACCTGCTGCGCGCCTACGCCGGCGCTGACCCCAAATTCTGCCTGCCCCGCCTCAATCATCCGTACCTTTACCTGCCGCACGTGCAGGCGCTGGCCGGCCTCGAGCGGGTGGCCCTGAGCTACCACCTGGGCCGCAAAACGTTCGCCACGCTCAAGGTCGCCCAGGGCGTGCCCCGCGCCCAGGTGATGATGACAACCGGCCATCAGACCGAGTCGAGCTTCAACCACTACCTGGGCATCAACGAGGCCGAGCTGCTGGCCTGGTACCGCCGCACGGCCCGAAAAAGGGTGGCATAAAAGGGTGGCAAATCCGTGATAAACGTGGCGCACCCTGGATAACATTAAATAGCAGAAAGCACCTTGAGCGCCTCCATACCCACTTTAACCCCACCCAAAGTACCCCAGGCTTACGGAAGTGGATTCTGGCTGATGTGCCTGTCGTCGTTCCTGTTTTTTCTCAGCTTCAACCTGCTGCTGCCCGAGCTGCCCGACCACCTCACCCGGCTGGGCGGGGGCGAGTACAAGGGCTTCATCATTGCGCTGTTTACCCTCACGGCGGGGCTCAGCCGGCCGTTTTCGGGCAAGCTGGCCGATACCGTAGGCCGCATTCCGGTGATGGTATTTGGCTCGCTGGTGTGCTTCGTGTGCGGGTTTTTCTATCCGTGGGCGCTCACGGTCACGGGGTTTCTGGGGCTGCGGCTGCTGCACGGGTTCAGCACGGGCTTCAAACCCACGGGCACGGCCGCCTTCATTGCCGATATCGTGCCCGTGGAGCGGCGCGGCGAGGCCATGGGCTTGCTGGGCGTGACGGGCAGCCTGGGCATGGCGGCGGGACCGGCGTTCGGCTCGTGGGTGGCGGCCACGTTCTCCCTCAACACCATGTTTTACTGCTCTAGCGCGGCGGCCCTGCTCTCGCTGGTGGTGCAGGGCACCCTTACCGAAACGCTGCCCGTGGCCCAGCGGGAGAAGTTTAGCTTCAAATTGCTGAGGCTGAACTGGGGCGAGGTGCTGGAGCCCCGGGTGCTGCCGGCGGCCCTCACCACGCTGCTGTGCCTGTTTCCGTTCGGGGCGGTGCTCACCGTGATTCCCGACCAGAGCCGGCTGCTGGGCCTCACGGGCTCGCACAAGGGCTGGTTTTACTTGTGCTACACCATTGCCTCGCTGGCGGTGCGGCTGGTGGCGGGCAAGTCGTCGGACCGATACGGGCGGGTGCCGGTGCTGCGCTGGTCGACGGCCGGGCTAGCGCTGGGGCTGGCCCTGTTGGTCTGGACGCCCTCGGTGCCGGTGTTTCTGCTGGGCGCAGTGGTGTTTGGGCTGGGCACGGGCCTGAATTCGCCCACCCTCTACGCCTGGACCATCGACCTGAGCGAGCCCGCCCGCCGGGGCCGCGCCGTGGCCACCATGTACATCGCGCTCGAAGCCGGCATCGGACTGGGCGCGCTGGCGGCGGGCTGGATTTTCAGCAACCACGCCACGCGCCTGCCCTACGTGCACGGCCTGAGCCTGCTGTGCGTGCTGGCGGCGCTGGTGTACCTGCTGCAGGTGCCCAAAGACGGGCCCGCCGGCCACTCGCCCGCCGCTGATGGCACGCCCGAGCCTTTGGCCGAAGAGGTGGTGTAGCCGCGCCGGGCCTTAGCTAAAAAATAGGATGGACTATAGATGATTTTTAAATGAATTTCCTTAGTTTTAGGGGTTCAAAGATTGTCTACTCCATTCTTTTTTCTGCATGCAAGCATCTTTACTCGCCGGCCGCTGGCGGGGCCCATTGTCGGCTTTTTTGCTGATTGCCAGCTATTCGGCCCGGGCGCAGAACGAGCCCATTAAGTTTGGGGTGATTGATAGTCGGGAGCTCACAGCCGCGCCGTTTGTGGCCGATAGCGCGGCCTCGGCCGTGGTGCTGTGCGACTTTGGCCGCTCGCGCCTGAAGGGCCAGGGCGGCAATTTCCAGGTGGTTTTTGAGCGGGTAACGCGCATCAAAATTCTTAAAAAGCCCGGCTACGAGTACGCCACCGTCGAAATCCCGCTCTACCATCGCGACAACGACCAGGAAAAGGTTTCGAACCTGCGGGGCTTCACCTACAACCTGGAGAACAACGCCGTGGAGAAAACCCGGCTCGAAACCAGCGGGGCGTTTCTGGAAAAACGCACGCCCACCATCAGCGTGCAGAAGTTCACGCTGCCCAATGTGCGGGTGGGCTCGGTGGTAGAATTCGCCTATACCCTGACCTCGGATTTTCTGTTCAACTTTCAGGACTGGACGTTTCAGCGTGACATTCCCGTGCGCTGGAGTGAGTATCGGGTGAGCATTCCGTCGTTTTACCGCTACAAAATCCTTTACCAGGGCGCACAGGCTTTCGCCGTGAACAAGGCCACAGTGGGCTCGACCAACCTGGTGCTCGACAATAAAATCCCTTCGGGCGGGGGCCTGAGCTCCGGCCAAACCACAGGCACTCTCAACATCAACGCGCCCACCGAGGAGCACACTTGGGCGCTGAAAGACGTGCCAGCCTTCAGCGAAGAGCCATTTATGACCACGGCCGGGGACTACGTGGCCCGGCTCGACTTTGAGCTGACCGGCGAGCAGTGGCCCGACGCGCCCTACCACGACCTGACCGGCACCTGGGAGAAAATCAACGCCCGCCTGCTGGCTGATGAGGATTTTGGCGGCCGTTTGGGCCACATTGGCTTCATGCAAAGCCAACTGGAAGGCCTGGCCACCAAATACCCGGCTATTACGGACCGCGCCGCCGCCGTACGCCAACTGGTGATGGCCGCCGTGCGCTACGATGGCACCGACCGCTACTATGCCTCCGAGCCGCTGCGCAAGGCCTTTGATGCCCACCGCGGCACCGCGGCCGACGTGAACCTGCTCCTCATTTCGGCCCTGCGCGAGGCCGGCATTGAGGCCCAACCGCTGCTGTTGAGCACGCGTAACCACGGTGCCGTGAGCAAGGAATACCCGCTGCTGGAGCGCTTTAATTATGTGGCCGCGCTGGTACCGCTGGCCGATGGCAAAGACCTGCTGGTGGATGCCACCGAGCCCCTGCTCCCGTGCGGCGTGCTGCCCCAGCGCTGCCTCAACCGGGTGGCCCGCCTCATCACCAAAAACCCGGCAGAAAGCCGCTGGGTGGACCTCACTCCCACCCAGCGCCGTGTACGCTACCAGCAGGTGGCCTTGGTGCTGGATGCACAGGGCGGCCTCACGGGCAAGGTGCACGACGAGCACGGCGGCTACGCCGGGGCTGAGGCCCGCGCCCAGCTGGCCGGCCAGGGCGAGAAAAAATACCTTGCCGCCACCGCGCAGCGCCACGACAACTGGACGCTGAGCAAGCCCACTCTGACCCAGGCCGACAACGTAGCCAAGCCCCTGGTACTGGAATACGAATTCGCGCAGCCCGCTGAGGGCGCGGCGACTACCGGCTCAATTTACCTGAGCCCGCTGAGCGAGTTCGGCATTGGCCAAAACCCGTTTCGGCGCGAACAACGGGACTTTGCCGTCGACTTTGGCATTCCGCAGGACGAAACCCTGGTCATCAACCTGACGCTGCCCGCTGGCTACGAGTTAGCCGCCGTGCCCAAGCCCGCCGTGGTGGAGCTGCCTGATGGCGGCGGCCGCTATATGTGCAGCGTGGCGGCCACGCCGGGGGCAGTGACGCTCACCAGCCGCCTTACGCTGCGCAACACCGTGTACAGTGCCGCGCAATACCCCAACCTGCGCGAGCTCTACCGCCTGCTGCTGGAAAAGCAGGGCGAGAAGCTCATCATTCAAAAGAAAGCCGGCAGCTAAACGGCGGCGCTTTTTCTGCAATCAATTCCCCTTAACCTTTCCTGACCCGCTTTCTATGAAGCACTCCTTACGCTATCCGGCGGCGTTGGCCGCCCTGGTACTGGCCAGCCTCACGGCCCAGGCCCAGACCGAACCCATCAAATTTGGCAAGCCCGACCCCAAGGACTTCACGCCCGCCCCGTTCGTGGGCGACTCGGCCGCGGCGGCAGTGGTGCTCTGCGACTACGGCACCACCAACTTCCAGTACAACAACAACGATTTCCAGCTGATATCGGAGCGTACTACGCGCATTAAAATTCTGAAAAAAGCCGGCTACGACGCGGCTACGGTGGAAATCCCGTTGTACCACCGCGGCGAAAATCAGGAGAAAATATCGAGCCTACGGGGCACCACCTACAACCTGGTGAATGGCCAGGTGGTGAAAACCAAGCTGGACGGCACTAACACTTTCACCGAGAACGTAAATTCCAACGTGCGGGTGCGCAAGTTTACGATGCCCGATGTGCGCGAGGGTTCGGTGATTGAGTACAACTACACGGTGATTTCTGACTTCCTGTTCAACTTTCAGGACTGGACGTTTCAGCGCGGAATTCCGGTGCGCTGGAGCGAATTCCGGGCCAGCATTCCAGAGTATTTCCACTACAAGATGCTGCAACAGGGCTACCACGCGCTGGCCGTGCAGTCGAAGAGTGAGGGTGTAATGCAATTTACGGTGCACACGGCCGGTGGCGCCACGGGCGGCGGCTTCTCCGCTTCGCGTCAGTCGGCCTCCAGCGATGCCGTTTCGGCGAACGTTACCAACTATAACTGGGCGATGAAGGACCTGCCCGCTTTCCGCGACGAGCCGTACATGACCACGTCGGAAGATTACCTGGACCGCATCACCTTCCAGCTGGCCGGCGAGCAGTTCCCGGGGGGGCCCTATCAGAATGTATCCGGCACCTGGGCCAAAATCGACGAGGAACTGCTGAGCAGCGACAACTTTGGCGGGCAGCTTGACCGAGGAGGCTTTTTGAAGGACCAGGTTGTGCCACTCGTGGCGAAATACCCCGACCTCTCGGCCCGCGCCGCCGCCGTGCGCGAGGTGGTGATGGCCGCCGTGCGCTACGACGGCACCAATCATTACACCACCACGGCATCGCTGCGCAAGGCATTTGATGCGCACCGAGGCACCTCGGCCGACGTGAACCTGCTGCTCATCGCGGCCCTGCGGGCGGCGGAAATTCCGGCCCATCCGCTACTGCTGAGCACCCGCAGTCACGGCCGCGTAGACCAAAACCAGCCCATGCTGTCGCGCTTCAACTACGTGCTTGCGCTGGTGCCGCTGGCCAATGGCAAGGACCTGCTGGTGGATGCCACCGAGCCGCTGCTGCCCTGCGGCGTGCTGCCCGACCGCTGCCTCAACCAGGCCGGACGGCTCGTGATGAAAAAGGCCGAAGACGGCCGCTGGGTCGAGCTCACCCCGGCCCAGCGCTACGTGCATTACCAGCAGGTGGCCCTTACGATGGATGCTAAAGGTGGCCTCACCGGCAAAGTGCACGAGGAGCACGGCGGCTACGCCGGAGCCGATGCCCGCCAGGAACTAAGCACCCTGGGCGAGAAGAAATACCTGGCCAAGGTAACCCGCCCCCACAGCAGCTGGACAGTGCCAAAATTTGTTGTGACCGAACGCGAAAACGTGGACAAGCCGCTGTCGCTCGATTACGAATTTACGCAGCCTGCCGACGATAACGCCACCGCCGACCAACTCTACCTGAGCCCGTTGCGCGAATTCGGCGCCGAGCAAAACCCTTTCCGACACGACGACCGACTGTTTCCCGTGGACTTTGGCGCGCCGCAGGATGAAACCACGATGGTGACCCTGACCCTGCCCGCCGGCTACGAACTGGCCGAACTGCCCAAGCCCGCCATTATAGACATGCCCGAGGGCGGTGGGCGCTTCATGTACACCGTCACGCCCACGGCGCCCGGCGTGGTGCAGCTCATGAGCCGCATGAGCCTGCGCAAGCCCGTGTACGCGGCCGAAGAATATGCGCAGCTCCGCGAGTTCTACCGCCTGATGCTGGAAAAGCAGAACGAGCGACTGATTATCAAGAAGAAAGCTTAACCGGCTATTGAGGTCATTTTAGCTACCCTGATTTTTATCTGATGAAAGCCCTGCTTTCTTTCCTGGCCGTGCTGCCACTTGGCAGCTTCCTGATGCGCCCGGCCGCGCCCGCGCCCAAATACGCAGTGGCCGATATTCCGGCAGCCCTGCGCGAAGGCGCCAACGCCGTAGTTCGGGCCGACGACGAAGTGGTGACCGTGAAATCGGCCAGCCGGCTGGTGCACACCGTGCACCGCGTGGTGACGGTGCTCAGCGATGGCGGCGACGACCTCGGCCGCCACATGGTGAGCTACGACGCCCTGAATTCGCTGAGCTACCTGCGCGGGGCCGTGTACGATGCCGACGGCCGCCTGCTGCACCAGCTGCGCGCCGCCGAAATCCACGACCAGGGCGTAGGCGACGCGGGCGGCAGCTTCATGACCGACGTGCGGGTGCGCTACGCCGACCTGCGCCAGCCGCAGACGCCCTACACGGTGGAGTTCGACTACGAAATCGTGTCCGACAACACCTTGTTCTACCCCAGCTGGCAGCCGCAGGAAGCCGAGGGCGTGGCCGTACAGGCCGCCACGCTGCACGTGGTGACGCCCAGTGCGCTGCCCCTGCGCTACCAGGAGCGCCGACTGCCCGCCGGCGCTGCCGTGGTACACACCACCGTCGGCAGCCAGGAAACCTATGAGTGGACGCTGGCCAACCTGCCGGCTATGGACGAAGAAGAGGCCGCCCCGCCCCTTGCCTCCCTGACGCCAGCCGTGGCGCTGGCCCCCGGCGCCTTTGAGGTGCAAGGCCATAAGGGCACCTGCGCCACCTGGCAGGGCCTGGGCCAGTGGAGCTACGAGCTGAACGCCGGCCGCGACGTGCTGCCGCCTGCCACCCTGGCCAAGGTGCAGGAGCTGGTGCGCAATGCCCCCGATGCCCGCACCCGCGCCCAGCGCGTGTACGAAATGCTGCAGGGCAGCACCCGCTACATCTCGGTGCAGCTGGGCCTGGGCGGCTGGCAGACCTTCCCGGCCAGCGCCGTGGCCAGCAGCGGCTACGGCGATTGCAAAGCCCTGAGCAACTACACCAAAGCTTTGCTGGCCGCCGCCAACGTGCCCGCCTACGTGGCCCTGGTAGGCGCCGGCTCCAACCACGGCGACCTGCACGCCGACTTCCCCAGCTCGCAGTTTAACCACGCCATTCTGTGCGTGCCGCCGGCTAAGGGCGGCCTGACCGATACGCTGTGGCTGGAATGCACCAGCCAGACCAATGCCTTCGGCTACATGGGCAGCTTCACCGGCAATCGGCACGCGCTGCTGCTCACGCCCGAGGGCGGCAAGCTGGTAGCTACGCCCCGCTACAGCACCGCCGAAAACCGCCAGGTGCGTCGCCTCGACCTGTTTCTCGACGCCACGGGCAACGCCACGGCCACGGCCCGCACGCTGCGCACCGGCCAGGAGCAGGACCTTTACGCCCAATTGCTGCACGAGCTGGGGCCGGTAGAACAGAAAAAATACGTCACCGACCACCTCAAGCTGCCTACTTTCACCCTCACCAAATTTAACCTGGCCGCAGCACCGGCCGGCCCGCTGCCGGGCGTGGTCGAAAACCTGGCGCTGGCATTGCCGGGCTTCGCCCCGCCCAGCGGCAAGCGCGTGTTCATCAACCCCAACCTGCTGAGCCGGATGCCCGCCCTGCCCGCGCAAGTAGGCGAGCGCCAGGCCGACCTGTGGCTCGACCACGCCAGCCTGCACGCCGACACCGTTCGGCTGCACTTGCCCGCCGGCTTCCATCCCGAAAACCTGCCCGCTCCCGTGCAGCTTAGCACCGCCTACGGCACCTACGTCAGCCAGTACGCCACCCTGCCCGATGGCACTGTGCAGTACATCCGCCGGCTGGAGCTGAAGCGTGGCCACCTGCCCAAAACCGCTTACGCCGACTACCTCGATTTCCGCCGCAAAATCAGCGTGGCGGATAAGATGCAGGTGGTGTTGCTGAAAACGGAAAGCTAAGACCTCGCCTGTCATTGCGAGTGGAGCGCAGCGCAACGCGGCAATCCGTCCTGTCAAAATCAGACCCACTCTTTTACCAGAAAGCTCCGGTACTCTATTGTACCGGAGCTTTTTTATGATAAAAAGTCATTGTCACATTATTAGGCTGGTCGCTGAGAGAGGACGGGTTGCCGCGTTGCGCTGCGCTCTACTCGCAATGACAGCCGAAGCCTAAAATTTCACCCGCAACTGTGCTTTTACTTCGCCGCGCAGCGAGCCCTGAATGGATTCGAGGCCCGTGCCCACCACATCCTGGTGGCGGTAGCGGGTTTCAGCGTAGCGCAGCCACAGCGTCATGGCGCGGTTGATGCGAATTTCGGCCAGGCCGTAGATGCGCGTGCCCTGGCCGTAGAGGGCCGGCACCGATACGGCCAGCTGCACATCCTGCTCGAACACGTACTGGCGGGAGTCGTAGTCGTCGGCGTCGAAAATGGAGTAGCGGGCCGTGAGCTTGAGGGTGCGGTTGAACTGGTAGCCCACGTCCTGGGCCAGCACGTAGCCGCTACGCCAGGCCAGGCCGTCGTCGTCGCGCAGGCGCAGGGCCTGCATGCGGGTGCGCAATTCCAGTTGCGGCGAAATGGCCGTGTTGTAGTACACCAAAATGCTCTGGCGCAGCTGCTCGCCGGGCAGCGGCAGGGCGCGGTTGGGGTCGAGGTTGAGGAGGTCGGCGCTGGCCAGGTCGCGGGGCTTGAGGCGCTGGCGCAGCTGCACGTAGAGCAGGCTGGTTTTGGTGGGCGTGTAGGCAATGCGCACAAGGGCGTCGTGGCCGTCGGTGGGGGCGCTGGCGCGGTAGCGCAGCCACGGGAAGCGGAACTGGTCGTAGTAAGCCGAGATTTCCCAGCGAGCCACGGGGCGCACTTTCAGTCCGATGTAAACGCCCGTTTCGTTGATGTTGCGGGTGTTTTCGCTGAACGCGTTGCCGTAGAGGGTATGAAAGTCGGAATCATAGTGCCGCACCAGCAGGGCCGCGTCCACGCTGGAGCCGAGGCTGGCCAGCAGGCCGTTCACGGTGCCCAGGCCACCACCGGTGCTGCGCGCCGTTTCGCCAAACAGCAGGAAGTTGCGGTACACGTAGCTGTAATTCAGGCTCAGGGCCAGGTTTTCGCGGCCGCTAAACTCGAAGTGGTTATACGGTTCGGGGCGCTTGAGAATGGGCGTGCCGTAGTGCGTGAACACGCCGGTGGCGCCGATGGCCAGGTTGCCATCGCGGCTGGTGTAAGTGGCATTGCCGCCCCCGATAGTTTCGGCCAGCCGGTGCCGGTTGGCAATTTCCGAGGCTGTGCGGTGGAAGCCGGTGTAGAGCAAGCCCGAAGTGAATTCGTCGTACTGCGCCAGCGAATCCTGGCTTTGCTGGAGGTTGGCGTCCACGTTCTTGTGCGACACAAAACCCGTGACCTGCACCGTGGGCGCCACTTGGTACTTGGCCGCCCCGCCCCGAAAAAACGAGTTTTCGAGCAGCGACGAATACGCCCGTACGCCCACCGACGAGCGCCGCAGGGTGGTAATCGTTTCCGCGCCCTTGCCCACGCCCAAGCCCGACGACAGCAGCAGGCCCTGCCCAAATTGCAGCTGGTAGTCGCCCAGCGCCAGCGCTTTCAGCTTGCCCCGCTCCTGAATGAGCAGGTGCGCCGACACGTAATCGGCCCCAAACTGCCCGTTCTTAGGATTCCACACCAGGGGCTCGCCGGCGTCCTTTTCCATCGAAAAGCCCACGCTGAAATCCTTGGTGTGACTCACCCGGTAGCGAATCAGCATCTTATCGGCCGAGCCGAGGTAGCGCGTAGTGGGCTGGCCCTGGTAGAGCGTGGGCGGCGTGTAGCCCTGCCGCTGCTGCAGCACCCGCTCGTAGCGCAGGTACAGGGCGTTATTATCCTCGCGGGCAATGCGCTGCCAGAGAGTGCCGCGGCTGGAATTGGCCCCGCCCGCCTGCACACTCACAAAGGGCAGAATGCGGTTTATCGTGCGCAGGTCGTAGCCCTCAATGCTTTGCAGCTCATACACGCTCAACAGGTCGCCGTTGGCCTGGCGATGGTTGAGCAGCGTGGTTATCTGATTTTCATTGAGCAGCAGCAGCGAACGCAGCTCTTCGCGGGTCGCGGTGTTGAGGTTGATAGGCGTTTGGTAATACTGGAGCAGCGTCTCGTAGAGGTCCTCGTAAGGCACTTCATCCGATTGGATTTCGGCAAATAGCTCCTGCGTCAGGCGGTCCAAATCCGGGGTGCGGCGCACGTAGTCTTGGCCTTTGGCGGCCTGCCCCATGAGCAAGGCTCCGCAAACCGTGAGCCCGGCCAACCCATTTCGCAGGTTGAAACCAAGGCGTAAGCGTAGATTTTTCCGCATTACTTCCCGCCCCACGATTTACTCACGCTTACGTGCTGGCTGAAACCCAGTGCCTGCTGAAACGCGGCCGCGTAATCAATCTGAAACGCACCCGCCAGCACGCCAATGCCCGCGCTGGCCTGCTCGGTGAGCGAGGCTAGGCCCAGGCGGGCGGCCAGCACCGGCACCGGCCGGTATTCCAGTCCGACCTTGAAATTGGCGGCGCGCTCCACGTCCTTTTCGGTTTCGACCAGCAGCAGCACCTGGCTGCCGGGACGGTAGGCCAGGCCGGCCTTGAGGATGGTGGGTACCCGCTCGTCCTGGTAGCTGGCCAGCTTCGTCTGGCTGAGGTTGTAGAGCGAAGCGCCGAAGCTGAGCCGCCGGGGCACGATTTCAATCTGCCCGCCCAGCGTGCCGAGCACCACGCGCCGGCTGCCCAGGCCCTCGATGCTCACTTGCAGCACATCGGCCCGCGCCCCCAGGCTGATTTGGCCGAAGCGGTAGGCGTAGCCTGCGCCCACGCGGGTTTCGTTATAGAGCACACCGCCGAAGCGCTGCGCCTCAAAGGCCACCACGCCGTTGCGCGCCCAGGTAGGCGTAGCCGCGGGGCTCAGCGACGGTGCGGCGCCTTCCGCGCCGGTCATTACGCCGCCCGCATCGGGGGCAGTGGTGCGGCCCAGGGGCAGTGCTACCGTGAGCGCGCCCACATTCAGGGCCGAGCTGAAATAGCGGTTTTCAGCATAGAAACCCACGCTGGGCCGCTGGATTTCGCTGATGCCGGCCACGTTGTTGCCCATGCTCCACACCTCGCCGGCAAGGGCCACCGAGGCGTTGCTGAGCGCGGCGGCGCGGGCGCCGCGCACGCCGGGACCGCTGCCCTGCGCCCACGCCGCCGCTCCTGGTATCAAGACGGAGACGACGATAAAAAAGCAGAAAGTAGAAATATATTTAGGTAAACCGTGTTTCATAACGGTAAGGTAGCACCTCGGCTGCGATTGGCTCAATCCGGTCCGAAATTATTTTGCTGGCCCGCGTGGTTAAGCATTCCGGCACTACTGCCGAACTTGCTATTCTATGCCCCGCTCCTTCTCTGCCGCGCCCCGCCGCGAAACCATTGCTTACCGAAATCAATCCCTCAGCTACACCCTCGTGTTCCGGTCGCGGCGCACCATCGGCTTCGCCGTGCGGCCCGATGGCAGCGTGCACATCAGCGCCCCGGCCGGCACCTCGCCCGAGTGGGTGGCCCAGCAAGTGCTGAAAAAAGCCGACTGGATTCTGAAGCACCAGGAAGCGTTTGCCAATCGGCCCGCCCCCGCTCCCACCCGGCATTTTGAGGCGGGCAGCACCCATTACTACCAGGGCCAGCCTTATCAACTGCGCTTTACCGAAGCCCGCCGGGCCGCGGTAACGGTAGAAGGCGACGAATTAATCATGGCCACGCCCGCGCCTCTCACTTCGGCGCAGGCCGAAGCGTTGCTCCACGCTTGGTACGCTCGTCAGGCCGGGCCGCTTTTCGCTGAGTCGCTGGTGCGGGTGTGGCCGCGCTTCGCGGAGTTCAAACTGACCCGTCCTACCCTCTCTGTGCGCCAGATGCGGACGCGCTGGGGAAGCTGCACGCCGCGCTCGGCCCGTATTCGCCTCTCGCCGGAACTGGTGCGCGCCCGCCCCGAGTGCCTCGACTACGTGCTGCTGCACGAGTGCTGTCACCTGCTGGTAGGCGACCATTCCAAGGCTTTCTACGACCTGCAAACGCGCCTGCTGCCCGACTGGAAACGGTGGAAAGCCGAGCTGAACGCGCTGCCGAAGTAGCTCCTGTTTTTCTCTTGGCTATGTTATCCCGCTTCTTTCGCGCCCTCTTTCTTGGCCTCGTCTGGTTCTACCAGCGCTTTATTTCGCCGCTCACCGCGCCGAGCTGCCGCTACGCGCCCACGTGCTCGGTGTATGCGGTGCAGGCCATCAACAAGTACGGGCCGTGGCGCGGCGGGTGGCTGGCGCTGCGGCGCATTGCCAGCTGCCACCCCTGGGGCGGCCACGGCTACGACCCCGTACCCTGAACGGCAGCTTGCGTATAGGCAGGCTCACCTGTTGTTATACGTTAAATGCGCTTTATTCCCCTCGTGCCGGCCGCGTTGGTCCTGATGCTCACCGCAGCCTGCTCCCAGGCTCAGTCCGATAAAACCACCGATTCGCCCCCGAGCGCGGGGAGTGATATGCCCAAGGGTGGCGACCGCCGCAAGAACAAGGACGCCGCCGCCGAAATCGTCGGCCTCAGCAAAGTTGGCTCCCTCAAAGGTGTGGTGCCCGAAAGCTCGGGCCTGGCCCCCGCTCCGGAAAGCGGCAACTATTTCAGCTTCGGCGACGACGGCAACTCGCCCACACTCTACGAAATCAGCGGCACAGGCCAGCTTATTCGCACCATCGACGTGCCAGCCACCAACACCGACTGGGAAAGCCTGAGCCGCGACGGCAGCGGCAACTACTACATCGGCGACTGCGGCAACAACGAAAGCCAGCGCCGCGACCTGAAAATCTTCAAATTCCGGCCCGACAGCCCCAAGTCCGTCGGCACCATCGCCTTCAGCTACCCCGACCAGCGCGAGTTTCCGCCCAAGAAAAAGCAGCGCAATTTTGACTGCGAGGCCAGTCTCTGGCACGATGGCCAGGTATGGCTTTTCACCAAAGACCGGGGCCAGGACCGCACCAGCAACGTGTACACCGTGCCCGACCAGCCCGGCACCTACACGGCCAAGAAAATCACCGGCCTGGCCATTCCCGGCCAGGTAACCGATGCCGCGCTGCGTGCCGACGGCCACCGCCTGGTGCTGCTGGGCCGGGGCGAGCTGTTTATTCTCGACGGCAATTCCTGGGCTGAAATTCTGAAAGCCACGCCCCGGCAGGTGTCGCTGGCCGGGGCCGGGCAGACGGAAGGCGCAGTTTTCAAGAACGACAACACGCTGCTCATCAGCACCGAGAAGGGGGATTTGTACGAGTATAAGCTGCCCTAACCAGCTGCATTATCGGATAAGCAAAAGCGGTTTCGCAAGGTTGGACGTCATGCCAAGCCTTGCGAAACCGCCTTTTTTATGCGGCGGAAACTACGCGCGGGGCTGGTCCAGGCCGGGCGTGGGCTGTGGGTCGCCTTCCTTGCCCAGGTCGCGCGGGGCGTAGCCGTAGGGGTTTTCGGGGTCTTTGCCGGCCCGCCACAGCACCCAGATACCAATGAAAATCAATGGGATGCTCAGCAGCTGGCCCTGGTTGAACAGGTGGCCGTTTTCAAACGCTACCTGGTTCTCCTTCAGGTACTCGCCCAGAAACCGCTGGATGAACAACAGCACCACAAACAGGCCGAACAGCTGCCCGCGCGGCGTGCGCTCCTTGGTGCGGTTCCACATCGAATAGAGCAGAATGAGCAGGAAAATGCAGAACAATGCCTCGTAAATCTGGGTGGGGTGGCGCGGCACGGCCATGGGTGCTTCGGGTGCTACGGGCGTGCCTTCGGCCAGCAGGCGGTAGCTGGTGGTGCCGTCCTGAAAGCGCACGGGCTCAGCGGCCACCTGCACGGCCCCGGCCGGCAGCGGGCGCGTCACGGGCAGCAGGTGGTCGGCATCGCGCGGGAAGGTGAAGGCCCACGGCGCGCTGGTGGGCTTGCCCACGATTTCGGAGTTCATCAAGTTGCCGGTGCGGATGCAGGCCCCGCCCAGCGCCACCACAATCACAATGCGGTCGAGCACCCACAGATAATCGAACTTGTTGTTGCGCGCAAACAACCAGCAGGCCAGCAAGATGCCAATGGTTGCGCCGTGGCTGGCCAGCCCACCCTGCCAGATTTTGAATACCACCATCGGGTCGGCTTTCAGGGCATCGAAATCATAGAACAGCATGTGTCCCAGCCGCGCCCCCACAATGGTGCCGATGAGCATGTAAATCGTAATCACATCGACCCACTGCGGCGACACCCGCTCCGAACGGTAGATGTGCGTGAGGATAAACGTGCCGACCACGAAGGGCAGCATGAAAAACAGCCCGTACCAGCGCAGCGTGACCGGCCCGAGGTGAGCAATGATGGGGTTGACGTTCCAAAGAATGGCGTCGAGAGAAGGAAGCATGCGAGCGAAAATGAAATAGAAGGCCAAAGGTACTCAGCCCCCGGCTTGGCACCGGGCAGCGAAAAATGCAGGTGCCGTCAGCGCGGGGCGGGCGCGCTGGCCGTCACCGGCGCGCCTCCCGACGCCAACGCCGGGCCGTCGCCGCCCAGGACCAGCACCAGTGCGCCGAGCAGCAGGGCGTAGGCGGGCCGGCGTATCCAGTTTGGTAGTCCGGCCTGGTGGCTGTGGGAAGTCAGCCGGGTCTGTACGCGGCTGTAGAAAAACGGACGGGGCTGCGCCAGTGGCTGGTGGCGCAGCTGGCCTATCAGGTCCTCCCATTGCTGGTCGGTATCGGGGCGGGCATCGAAATTAGACATGGCGAAAAGACGGCTGAACGTGTTTGCGGAGGGTTTGCCGGGCGCGAAACAACAGGGATTCGACAGCGGCCACGGTGGTGCCGAGCACGGCCGCTATTTGCTCGTAGCTCAGCTCCTGCTCGTGGCGCAGCGTGAAGGCCACTTGCTGCTGGTCGGGCAGGCGGGCAATGTGGGCCAGCAGTAGCTGAAACTGCTGCTGGCCCTCTAGCAGCGTGAGCGGGTGGGCGTGGTCGGGCGGCTCGTGCAACACCTCATTGCCGAAGCCCAGCAGGCTGGTAAAGAAAGCCAGGCGCTTTTTGGCCTGGGCCCGGCGGCGGTTTTTCAGCGCCCGGGACGTAGCCAGGCGGTAGAGCCAGGTGCTCAGCGCCGCATCGCCCCGAAACCGGCCGATGGTTTGGTACACTTCCACAAATACCTCCTGGGCCACGTCTTCCGCTTCTTCGGGGTTGCGCAGCAGCGAAAACGCCGTACGGTACACGCGCGTCTGGTACCGCTCGACCAAGGCGCGAAACGCGGCCTCGCTCCCGCCCTGCAGCTGCGCTATCAGGTCGGCCTCCGCCTCGACAGCCGGGCTAATCGAGGCGGCGCAGGTGGACGTTTCAGGCGTGAGAAACAGCGGAATGGTGTAAGCCACAGGTGCCGGAATTGAGAGTTGGAAACACGACTTTGCAACGCCCAAATCGGCCCGCTAATGCGCCCATTGAAGTTGCACAGGGTTAGGACCATGCAACGCTGAAAACTTGCGCCGCCCCTTATACCTTTTAAGCCACGCCCTGATTATCAGTGCATAGCTTTTCAATCCCGACGTTTCCGGCCCGGCGCAAGCTGAAATACAAGCTACAGCGCCGCCAGCTCTTCGCTGAATCCGCCGCTGAGAATCGGAAACCGCAGCCAGGAGCGTGGGTCCACGTTGTAATCATCGAGATGAAACGAGGGCGCATACCGCTCACGCTTCCACTGGTTGCGGCTCCAGAGGCTGTAGAAGCGGCGTACGAAGGCTTTCAGTTGCTCGTGGTCGAAACCGGTGTTTTCTGCATCCAGCGCGGCCAGCACCTGCTTCGGGCTGAGACGGTCGTAGAAGGCCAGTCGCTCGATGCGGTTGAGCAGGGTGTAGGGCATGAGGTCGCGCTCATCGGTCTGCTTGTCTTCGAGCGGGCGCAGCTCGGCGGTGGGTTGCAGGGCGTTGACGTGGCGCAGGGCCGCGTATCCTAATTCGGTTTCGGCCCAGCGCAGCCACTTTTTCACAAAGTCCTTGTCCACGCCCGCGATGGGCGAGATGCTGCCGGCCGTGTCGCCGTCCATGGTGCAGTAGCCCACGCTGGCCTCCGAGCGGTTGGAAGTGGTGATGAGCAGGCAATTCTGCACGTTGGCCAGCAGCCAGATGCCGGGGGCCCGCACCCGCGCCTGAATGTTTTGCAGGGCCAAATCGTCGGTTTGCCAGGTCAGCTTCCGGCCCAGCGCGCCCTGGATTTTGCCCACGTACCCGGTCACCTCTTCGTCGATGCCCCAATTATAAAACCGCGCCCCCATGCTATCAGCCAACTCTTTGGCCGAGTTGAAGGTGTCATCCGAAGAATTAACGGTGCCTTGGTAGGCGCAAGTCAATAATTGCCGCACCAGCTGCTGGTTGGTACTCAAGTCACTTGCCGCCTCCGGCGTTTCCACAACCTGCGCGGCGCTGCCGCCCGCTCCGGCTTGCTGCACCACGGTTTCACCCGCCGCCGGGAAGCAGCCGCTGCGCCGCTTAAACTCGTCCAGGCCCAGTTCCGCCACGCCCAGACGTACCATTTCGGCCACGCCCACGGCGCAAAAACAGGAGTCGGCCCCGCCGCTCAAACTCAGCACGAAGCCCTTGCTCCGGGCCTTGCGCAGGTAATCAAACAGGCCCAGGCTCATGGCCTGGTTCAACTCCTTGTATTCATCGGGTGCGGGCAACGGCACGATTTCCGCCGCCGGCTCCGGCTTGGTCGTGAAATCCACGTCCACCCACTCCAAATCCACTTCCTTGAAGCTCAGCAGCTGGTTGCGCCTCAGCAAATGCCCGTTGCGGGCCACCAGAATTTCGCCATCGAAAATGATGCGGCCGGCCTCGTTGCCCAGCAGATTGGCGTAGAGATAGGTGCAGTCGAACGTGCGCGAAGCCTTCATTACCAATTGGTAGCGCACATCGGTTTTGCTCATCGCGAAATGGCTGGCCGAAGGGTTCACAATCAAATCCACCTTGCCCATCAGCCGGCAGGCCGGCCGCACATTATCGGCCCGCCAGGCATCCTCGCAAATCTCGAAGCCGAAGCGCACGCCCTGGTGCTCAAAAATGAGGTCGCCCAGCGGCCACGTCTCCCCTTCCCAGCTCACGGTGCTGGTTTCGCCCGCTACCCACGGCACGAAAAATCGGGTTTCGTAATGCACGCCGTCATTGGCCAGAAATTGCTTGGCC
This sequence comes from Hymenobacter terrigena, assembly GCF_054776515.1. Classification (NCBI taxonomy): domain Bacteria; kingdom Pseudomonadati; phylum Bacteroidota; class Cytophagia; order Cytophagales; family Hymenobacteraceae; genus Hymenobacter; species Hymenobacter terrigena. The sequence continues at coordinate 230,417 of NZ_BAAHBU010000003.1, read as the reverse complement.
GCGAAGCCCAGAATCTGGCCATCGCGCAGCACCGCTGCCGTGTTATACGTGCGGCCCGGCAGGCGCACCGGCAGCCCCACCACCACGCAAATGCCCTGCGTCCATTCGCGCACCTTTTGCAGGTGGGCCAGCGCCGCCTCGGGCATCCAGTTGCTCAGAAACAGGTCCTCACAGGCGTAGCCAGTCAGGCACAGCTCGGGCAGACACAGCAGCTCCACGCCCGCACTTTTGGCCTGCTCAATGGCCGTTTGAATGTTGCGAAGGTTATTTTCCCAGTCAATGGGAATCTGGTTGAGGGCAGCTCCGGCGATGCGCATTAGCAGGGTTGAGTTTTGAATGTTGAGGGTTGAATGAAGTCAGTCAAACGCTTCGATTAGTAGCAACGGCAGCTAAGCCACATGGTTTTTTGAAGCAGCACTTTTACTACACCTAGCTATTCCCTGCCGTTATCTCACTCAGCATTCAACCCTCAAGTTTCAACCCTTTTATCAAGCTACTCCCAACTCCGTCAGGGCCCGCTCGGCGGCCAGCTGTTCCGCCTGCTTCTTGCTCAGGCCCATGCCGGTGGCCACCACTTCCTCATCCAGCAGCACGTTGGCGGTGAATTCCATCATGCCGCCCGGCCGGGCCTCGCCCGTGATGTCGTAGCGCAGCGCTTTGCCCTGGCGCTGCGCCCACTCCACCAGCTTGCTTTTGAAGTTGGCCGTGGTGGTGGTGAGCGTGTGCACATCCACAAAGCCCTTCACGAGGCGCGTAAGGATGAACTTCCGGGCTGCTTTATAGCCCAAATCCAGGTATACCGCCCCTACCAGTGCCTCCAGTGCGTTGCCGTTCACGGAGCGCGAGCGGGCGGCGCGGCCCTGCGCAGCATCCAACTGCACCAGCTTATCGAGGCCCAGCTTGAGGGCGATGCCATTCAGACTTTCGCGGTTCACGATGCGCGAACGCACCTCCGTTAGGAAGCCTTCCTGCTCGTAGGGGTATTTTTTGAACAGGTATTCGGCCACCACCGTGCCCAGTACGGCATCGCCGAGGAACTCCAGCCGCTCATTGGTTTGGTGCCGGCCGATGGCCGGCTGCTGCCGCACCGCCGATGAGTGCGTGAACGCCAGCCGATACAATTGGGCATTTTTGGGCGTCTGGCCCGTCACGGTGGCTACCGCCTGCCGAAACGATTTATCAGACGCGAAAAAACGGGAAACGAAACCAAGCAATGGAAAGGATTTTAAGGATTCGGCAGAAAAGAAAGCCCAAAAAAGAACGTCATGCTGAGCGTAGCCGAAGCATCTCTACCGCAATACTAAATCAAACAGAATGATTAGTTGCAAGGTAGAGCTGCTTCGGCTACGCTCAGCATGACGTTCGAAAAACTGTTAGCTGACAACGTCGACCTACAGCTTGCGGAAAATCACCGAGGTGTTGTGACCGCCAAAACCAAACGTGTTGCTCATGGCCACGCGCACTTCGCGGGGCTGCGCCACGTTCGGCGTGAAGTTCAGCGCCTGGTTGATTTCCGGGTCAGGCGTATGCAGGTTGATGGTGGGGGGCACCATGCTGTTGTGCATGGCCAGCAGGCAGGCCACAGCCTCGATGCCGCCGGCGCCGCCCAACAGGTGGCCGGTCATGCTTTTGGTCGAGGAAATATTCAGCTTCTCGGCGTGTTCGCCAAAAACCTGCTCGATGGCCTTGATTTCGGCGCCGTCGCCCAGGGGCGTACTGGTGCCGTGGGTGTTGATGTAGTCCACGTCGGTGGTGGCAATGCCGGCGTCGCGCAGGGCATTTTTCATCACCAGCACCACGCCGCTGCCGCTGGGGTCGGGCGCGGTAATGTGGTAGGCGTCCGACGACATGCCGCCGCCAATAAGCTCGGCGTACATTTTGGCACCACGCGCCTTGGCGTGCTCGTATTCTTCGAGCACCAACGCGCCGGCACCTTCGCCCAGCACAAAGCCGTCGCGGTCCTTGTCATAAGGCCGCGAGGCCGAGGCCGGGTCGTCGTTGCGCTCGCTCATGGCCTTGAGGGCGTTAAAGCCGCCCACGCCCGATTCGGTGATGGCCGCTTCGGAACCGCCCGTAATCACGGCATCGGCCAGACCGAGGCGGATGTTGTTGAAGGCGGCAATGATGGCGTCGTTCGACGAGGCACAGGCCGACGTCGTCACGAAATTCGGCCCGCGGAAGCCGTTTTTGATGCTGATGTTGCCCGACGAGGAGTCGGCAATCATGCGCGGGATGAAGAAGGGCGAGTACCGGGGCGTGCCGTCGCCGCGCTCAAACTGGAAGCATTCTTCCTGCAACGATTTCAGGCCGCCGATGCCGGAGCCCCAAATCACGCCCACGCGGTCTTTGTCGACGCCGCTTTCCAGCAGGCCCGAGTCGGCAATGGCTTCATCGGAAGCCACCACGGCGAACTGCGTGAACAGGTCCATTTTGCGGTGCTCCTTGCGGTCGAAGAAATTGTCGGCTTCGTAGCCTTTCACTTCGCAGGCAAAGCGGGTTTTGAACTTGGTGGGGTCGAAGCGCGTGATGGTGGCCGCGCCGCTGGCGCCCGTGCGCAGGCCTTCCCAATAAGCCGGGGCAGTATTGCCCAGCGGTGTGATGGCTCCAAGGCCGGTAACGACAACCCGTCGGATGGACGACATAAGTCAGGCGCCAGGGGCGCGAAAGGTGAAGCGGGATGAAACAGCAAAACCGGCCGGCGGCTAGCCGGCCGGTATGCGCAGAACTTAGGGATTCATTCCAGGCAAAACGCGGAAGTCGGGTAAAGATTATTTACGCAAATTGCTCGTCGTGCTCAGAATGAGGAGAAACTACTTAGCGTGCTCTTCGAGGTAGCTGATGGCTTGGCCCACGGTACCGATGTTCTCGGCCTGGTCGTCGGGGATGCTCACGTTGAACTCCTTTTCGAACTCCATAATCAGCTCGACGGTATCCAACGAGTCAGCACCCAGGTCGTTGGTGAAGCTTGCTTCGGGGGTAACCTCGGAGGCTTCAACGCCCAGTTTATCAATAATAATGGCCTTTACTTTTTCTGCGATTTCAGACATTTCCGTGGGGGTTTAGGGAAAACTACGGCGCAAAGTAACGAGAGAATTTTCATCTAACCCACGGCCGCGCTTTCGAAATGCGGGTACAACATTATGGCGACGGCCCGTTGCGGGCCGTAGCTTTGCCGCTTCCCGCCCGCGGGTGCCCCTTTTGTGGCCGCTATGAAAACCTTCACCCTGGATGTTGACTATGAGTGCGACTTTGCCCTGTTCGGGCTGGTGAGCAGCACCCGCGACTATACGCTGGCCTGGACGCTGAACCGTGCCCTGCGCCTGCGCCTCGTCAAACAACCCGAATTGCTGTTAAACCTCTTCAGCCAGGGCCGGCTGGTGTTCACGCACTACCTGCACGCCACCGAGAGCCTCACGCTGCGGCTGTTGCGCAACCGCTCCATTGCCCCGTCCAGCCTCAAAAAGCCCTACCTGGCCCCTGATATCAAGGAATACGACTACCTGCTGGCCGTAACCAACGGCAGCGGTCACCTGGCCGACGACGAAATTCTCCAGCGCCTCACCGCCCTCGACGCTGTGCAGTACGCCTGCCAGTTCGACCCGAATTCGCTCAAGTACAAGGAGAATCTAATTCTGTGATGGCCGGGGCCGAGGCAGCACCGCGGTTTGCTTTATCGAAATAAACCAGAGCGCCTACGTGCTCAACAAGGCCAGAAACAAACGTTTGCCCCAAAAAACTCCTGTTAAGTACGGCGGCAAACGGTAGGCTTTTCGGTTTAATTAAACGACTTTTGCGGCGGCGGGTGCCGTAGCCAGCCCCGCCAAAGGCTAAAAGCTTGCGTGCCGCGCCAGCGTCCCCTTCTGCTTTAGGAGGGGAGTTTTTTTGTTCCGACATTTCATCATACCGCATGGAAACTCCCAGCTCATTTAACAAAACTAAAATTGTGGCCACCGTGGGCCCCGCTTCCAACACGTATGAGCGCCTCGGCATTCTCATGCGCGAAGGCGTGGACGTATTCCGGCTCAACTTCTCGCACGGCGCTTACGAGGAGCACCTGTCGGTAATCAACACGGTGCGGCGGTTGAACAAGGATATGCGGACGTCGGTGGGTTTGCTGCAGGATTTGCAGGGGCCGAAAATCCGCTTGGGGGAAGTAGAAGGCGGCGGTGTTGAAATCAAAGCCGGCGACAAAATTAAGCTCGTGTGCGGCGAGAAGGAAATCAGCACGGCCACGCGCCTGAGCACCATTTACCTGGGCTTGGCCCGCGACGTGAAAGCCGGCGACATGATTCTCATCGACGACGGCAAGATTGAGCTGAAAGTGCTGGCCACCGACCGCGACAAAGAAGTGGACGTGGAAGTTGTCTACGGCGGCCTGGTGAAGCCCCGCAAGGGCATCAACCTGCCCGACTCGGAAGTATCGGCCCCGTCGATGACCGAGAAGGACATTGAAGACTTGAAATTTGGTTTGGAGCACGACGTGGACTGGGTGGCGCTGAGCTTCGCCCGCAAGGCCGACGACATCCGCTTCATCAAAAAGCTGATTGCCGAGGCCGGCAAAACCACCCGCGTGGTGGCCAAGATTGAAACGCCCGACGGCCTGCGCAACATCGACGAAATCATCGCCATCACCGATGCCGTGATGGTGGCCCGCGGCGACCTCGGCGTGGAAGTGAAGATGGAAGAGGTGCCAATGGCCCAGAAGATGATTATTGCCAAGTGCAACGCGGCCGGCAAGCCCGTCATCGTGGCCACCCAGATGATGGAGTCGATGATTACGGCCCCGCGCCCCACCCGCGCCGAAACCAGCGACGTGGCCAACGCCGTGCTCGACGGTGCCGACGCCGTGATGCTCTCCGCCGAAACCGCCGTGGGTGCCTACCCCGCCGAGGTGATTCGCTCGATGGTGGGCACCATCCTGAGCGTGGAAAGCCGCAGCCCGCAGCTGTTCCATAAGTGGTGGCCCGTAGACCCCAAAGGAACCAACTTCATGGCCGACAGCATCCTGTCGGCCTCGTGCCACCTGGCCAAAAACACGGGCGCTAAAGCCATTACCGGCATGACGCACCACGGCTACACCGCCTTCCAGCTGGCCAAGTACCGCCCCAAAGCCAACATCTTCATCTTCACCGACAACCGCCCCCTGCTCACGGCTCTGAGCCTGGTATGGGGCGTGCGCGGCTTCTACTACGACCGCCTCGTGAGCACCGACAGCACCGTGGCCGACATCCGCTACGTCCTCACCACCACCGGCCACCTAGAGGCCGGCGACGTGTACATCACCACCGGCTCGATGCCCATTCAGGACCGAGGCAAAGCCAACATGGTGAAGGTGAGCATCGCCTAAATAATGCCTCTGGCACATTGGCCGGATACGAAAAGAGCCCGCTGCGAAAGTAGCGGGCTCTTTTTTGTGGTAACTGTCGGGTTATTCGTGGGTCAGCTTCCAGGTGGCGGTAGCGCCGTCGGGGCCGGTGAGGTGCAGCAGGTAGAGGCCCGCGGGCTGCCCGGCCAGCGGCACGGCTACGGCCGTCTGGCCGGCGGGCACGGGCGCGCTCCACACAGCGCGGCCCAGCGCATCGGTCAGGCGCACGGAGGCCCCGGAGTGGGCGGGCGTGGCCAGCGTGAGCGTAGCCGCTTCGGCGGCGGGGTTGGGGTGCAGCGTAGCGATAGCGGCTGCCTGGGCAGCACGGGTGGGCAGCAGGTTGACGAAGCTGGAGGGGCTGCCGCAGGTGGTGGTAGTGCCGTTCCGGGTACGGCGATAGTAAGTGATTGCAGTACTTCTGCTTCTTATAGCCCCCAAACCGAGGTCTGGTGAAAAACATACCAAGGGGTCAATATCAGGAAGCCGCCCAAAGGTATTGTCATTAGCTCCATACGTAAAAAGCTGGTCGTACACTATCTGTTGGTTTCCGGTGCACCCGCTTCCCCCGGGCTGTATCTGAACAATGCCACGGCTCAGAAAGACGCTGCCGCCGTTCATGCGGTATTCCCCTGTCAGCATGGGCATATCCGCAAATTGGTTTGATTTGCCAGTACTCAGCGACAAGGCCCAGCGGTTGGTTGCAATGCCACTGTAGTAAACGCCTGGAGTTGCAGAACAGCCAGGAGCTCCAACGCTAAGGTTTTCCGTTCGGCTCTGTTCCCGGAAGGTGTAAATGAGCGAGTCTCCCACTTGGCTGCGCGTTAAGAACCGGCGCAGAAAGCGTACTTGCGAGCATTCGAAGGGCGTGATGACAATGGGAAAAGCCTGGTAGCCTATTTCGTCGCCCGGCTGCAAATCAAACAAGCGCAAAGGGCTGTAGGGCGATTGCGCCACCGTAGCGGGCAGTTGCGTAGCCACCCATTGCCGCGGGCTGCCGTTAAGTGTCAACCATTGTGGCCCTTCTATTAGCCCATAATTCTGGCTTAGCCGTATCACCGGCCCCGTGCTCAGGGTTATGGTGGCCACCATATCAGACTGGCCATTGACCGTTTGCAAGCCCCGGCTGGTCAGCGTAGCAGTAATATTTGATGCCGCGTTGGCGACCCAAGTGCTGGCCACGGCGGCCTGCGGGCGCAATAGCAGCGACGTAGCCGATTGCGCAGTTCCTTCCGTTACGGTTTCCAGGGTGTATTCTGTGGAGCCCGGCTGCCAGCGCAGGCGCTGACCAAACAAGTTGTTGCGGCTCTTGCGGAATCGGCCGTAAAGTCCTTCCGCGGGTACCTGGCCCGTCGTCTCGCGCAGCACTCGGTTGAATGCCCAAGCCGAATCACCCGTAGCTGTCACATAAGCCGAATCGAGCCGCAAAGTGTAAGTACCGACTGTAGTGTAGGGGCCGGTGCTAGTGCTGCCCGGCACTTCATACGTGTAAATCAGTCCCGGCCGAAACGGCCGCCACGCCTGCTGCGCACTGGCACCCAAGGCAATAAACGAGAACAGCGCGGCCAGTAAAGGCCGCGCCCAGGGGTAGGCGTGTTTCATGGTGCGGGGGTAGTTGATGTGGAATACTGCCCGTAAGGTAAGCACTCAGCCCAAATACTCCCAGATAAATCAATATTGCCCTACCAGAAAACCTTTTTTACACGCAAAAAGCCCTGCTCAACATTGAGCAGGGCTTTTTGTAAGGAGCGCGAGACCAGACCTTGGGGCGGCGCAGTCTGGCCTCGCTAGGCTCGTCTCGCACTAGAGCGCGTTGACGAGCTTTGTCAGCTTGCTTTTGTTGTTAGCAGCTTTGTTCTTGTGGATGATGTTCTTCTTGGCCAGACGGTCCAGCATCGAGGTCACCTTTTTCAGCAGCTCTTGGGCGGCCGTTTTGTCGGTCGTCGTACGGAGCTTTTTGATAGCCGTGCGGGTGGATTTGTGCTGGTAACGGTTCAACACGCGCTTGGCTTCGTTGCTGCGGATGCGTTTGAGGGCCGACTTATGGTTTGCCATGAGCAGGAAATATATAAAAGCGTTGTGCTTGAGTTCTGTGTTTGGGAGGGCAAAGGTACGAATCCGTCCGACAAATTCAAATCCTGCCGCCAAAAATCTTGAGGCAAAGCTTATTCTATCCAGCAGGAAGGATTTTTGTCATGTCTGACCCGCTCAATACTCATTCCAAATTCACTTTCGAGCATCTAAATTAGTATGCATGCCGATTAGGTGCGAACTTTACCAGTCCACTCCCATCCAGCGCGCCCTGCCACTTCTTAGCCCCTCCGTGCCATGCCGCTCGTTGCTGAATCTCACTATCAAGCGCCGTTTTATCTGTTCAACGGCCATTTACAGACCATCGTGCCCAGCCTATGGCGCACCGTGCCCGACGTAGCCTACCAGCGCGAGCGCCTGGAACTGCCCGACGGCGACTTCCTGAACCTGGATTGGAGCCGCCTGCCCGAACACCTGCCCACCGATGGCCTCGCCATCGTGTCGCACGGCCTCGAAGGCGACGCCTCGCGGCCTTACGTGCGCGGCATGGTGCGTGCCCTCAACCGCGCTGGCCTCGATGCCTTGGCGTGGAACTACCGCAGCTGCGGCGGCGAGATGAACCGCCTGCTCCGCTCCTACCACCTCGGCGACACAGAGGACTTGGACCTGGTGCTGCGCCACGCCCTGGCCACCGGCCGCTACCAGCGCGCCTACCTGCTGGGTTTCAGCGCGGGCGGCAACGTGACGCTGAAATACCTGGGCGAGGATGCGGCCCGCGTGCCGGCCGAAGTACAGCGGGCAGCGGTATTCTCAGTGCCAACGGATTTGAAGGCCAGCTCGGTGCACATCGGCCGGCTGCAGAACCAGGTTTATATGCGCCGCTTTTTGAAATCGCTGCGCCAGAAAATCCGTGATAAAGCCGCGTTGATGCCGGGCCAGGTTGATTTGGAAGGCCTGGAGGAACTTAGTAATTTCCCGCAGTTTGACGATAAGTACACCGCGCCCATGCACGGGTTCGACTCGGCCGAAGCCTATTACCAGTACGCCAGCTCAGGCCGCTACCTCAGCGGCATTCAAGTGCCTACGCTGTTGGTAAATGCCCAGAACGACCCGTTTCTGCCGGCTTCCTGCTACCCGCGGGAGGTGGCGGCTGATTCGCCCTTCGTGTTTCTGGAAACCCCACCGGAGGGCGGGCACGTTGGCTTTACCGAGAGCAGCGGAGAATATTATTCTGAGCGGCGGGCGGTGGCGTTTCTGATGGCGGAAGTGCCGGCGTAGGTGCCGCCTGTCATTGTCAGTGGAGCGCGGCGGAACGTGGCAATGACAGACGACTACTTCGCGGGTACGAAAACCACCTTTTTCGTCTCGTAGAATTCCTCGCTGAAGTAATCGCTCAAATCCGTGACTTTGGTTTTGAGGCCGGATTCAGCGATTTCTTCGGTCAGGTCGCCGCCTTTGAGGTAATAGAGACCGGAGCCGGGCGCGCCCTGGGGCTTGAAGCGGTGGGCAATCCAAGGGTGGAAGGTGGCGAGGCGGGCCACGGCGCGGCTCACCACGTAGTCGAATTTCTGGCGCACCTGCTCGGCCCGGGTTTGCTCGGCGGTTACGTTGTTGAGGCCCAGCGCAGCGGCCATGAACTGCACGGCCCGAATTTTCTTGCCGATGCTGTCCACGAGGTGGAAATGCACTTCGGGGAACATGATGGCCAGCGGCAGGCCGGGCAGGCCGCCGCCGGTACCCACGTCGAGCACGGCACTGCCCTTCGGGAATTGCACCACTTTGGCAATGCCCAGCGAGTGCAGCACGTGGCGCTCCATGAAGTTCTCCATGTCGGGGCGCGACACGAGGTTGATGGCTTCGTTGGTGGCGCGGAACTCGGTTTCGAGCTGCTGGAAAAGCTGGAGTTGTTGCGGGGTGAGCGCGGGGAAGTAGTGCTGCAAGAGGTTCATAGGTGCAAAGGTGCACGGTTTGGGCCGTTTACGTCGCTAAGGCGGACACCAAAGCGTCATGCAGAGCGCAGCGAAGCATCTTTACCGCTTTGGTGTAATGGCATTAATTTACTACCAAGGTAAAGATGCTTCGCTACGCTCTGCATGACGGCCTTTTCCACTTTCGGCCAACCCAAACGCCATAAAAAAGCCCCGACTTGCGCCGGGGCTTTTCCTTTAAATAATCTGCTTGGTGTGTTTCACCATGTCATAGAGCAGCTCGCGGGCGCGGTGCAGTTGGGCCTTCACGGTGCCGAGCGGGGCTTTGAGCTCGGTGGCGATTTCTTCGTAGCTGAGCTCGTCGAAATAGCGCAGAGACACGAGGCGCTGGTACTTATCGGGCAGGCGCGACACGACGTGGCGCATGATTTCAATTTTCTGGTTGCGCACGGCGTGCTCGGCCGGGTTCAGGTCATTGTCGCGGAAATCGATGGTGATTTCGTCGCCGTTGTCAACCTTGATGGCCGAGTCAATCGACATGGTTTTGATTTTATTCTTGCGGATAAAATCAATGCAGTTGTTGGTGGCAATGCGGAACAGCCAGGTGCTAAAAGCATACTCCGGATTGAACTTGTGCAGGTTGCGGAAAGCCTTGGCAAAAGCCTCGATGGTGAGGTCTTCGGCGTCGTCCTGATTGCGCACCATTTTGAGCACCACGTGGTAGACGGGCTTTTTGTAGATGTGCATCAGCTCGGCGTAGGCCTTCTCGTCGCCGTGGTCCACGGCGGCGCGAATCAGCTTAAAGTCGTGCTTGGCTTTGGCTGAAAACTGCTTTTGAATATCTTGGTTGTTTACTTCCATCGAAAGGTGCGGTTAAGGAATAGCGAGATTCCCAGGGCCAGGTATTGGAAAAAATAAACCGCGTCGAGCACCGGCAGGAGCACAACGATTACGGGCTGGGCGAGCCGTTGGCTCAGACGCGCATACACGGCGCTCACGAACAATGTCCGGAGAACCCATACGACTGCCAAAGGTACCCAATTGTTTGGCGAAAAAACTAGCACGACGGTGGCCAGATAGAACAACATATTGGCTAGCACAAACGTGCCCACCCGCAAACGGTCGGCCAGGCGGTAGGCGCGGCCGGCAGATAAGTGCCGACGCTTCTGGCGCCACCAGGCAGCCCAGGTTTCGGCGGGCTCGCTCAGGGTGTGGGCCGAGGGGTCGGCCACTACGGCCACGCGCTGGCCCTGCCGCACGGCGTCCTGCACCAGCAAATCATCATCGCCGGAAAGCTGGCGGATGTGGGAGGCAAAGCCTTTGGTGGCCGTGAAACAGGCGCGGGTGTAGGCCAGGTTGCGGCCCACGCCCATGTAAGGCCAGCCGCGCCAGGCAAAGCTGAGGTACTGCGCGGCCGTGAGCAGCGTTTCGTAGCGGATGAGCTGGTTGAGGAAACCGGGGGCTTCGGTGTAGGCCGAGAAGCCGAGGACAAGGTCGGCTCCGTCTTGTTGAGAAAAGCCGCGCTGCATGAGGCGCAGCCACTGGTTGGTGGCCGGAATGCAGTCGGCATCGATAAACAAAAGGCGGGCGTAGCGGGTGGCTTTGATGCCGAGGGTGAGGGCGTATTTCTTGGGTGCGAAGCCGTCGGGGGTGCGGTCGATGGTGACGAGGCGCACGGTGGTGGGATAATACTGGGTGAGCTGCTGGGCGTATAAATAGGTGTCGTCCTCGCTGCGGTCGTCGATGAGCACGATTTCGAAGGCGGCGGGGTAGTCCTGCTGGAGCAGCAGCGGCAGCAGGCGGCGCAGGTTGTCGAGCTCGTTGCGGGCGCAGACGACGATGGAAACGGATTCCGAGTCCGGACCGGGCGCATCGGCGGGCGCTTCGGGCGCGCGGCGGGCGAAAGGCCAGAAGAAATACGCGGCGTAGAAGAGCTGCACCAGCACGCACGCCAACAAAAGCCAGAAGAAAGGGGACGTGGGTACGGGTGGAAGCAACAAAGCAGCGGATACGAATGAGCCCGCAAAAGTACGGGGCGCGAAACGGGCGGGTTACCTTTGTGCTTTAGTCATACGCGTCTGTCATCCTGAGCGGAGCGAAGGACCTTATCGCGTCAGCGCTAATCGTACTGACGCGATAAGGTCCTTCGCTCCGCTCAGGATGACAGACGACTAATGGCCAATTATCATCGCATGACCTTCGACCTCCTCGCCCAAGACCCCGCCACCAAGGCCCGCGCCGGCCGCCTCGAAACGGCCCACGGCCCCATCGAAACGCCCATTTTTATGCCCGTGGGCACGGCCGGCACCGTGAAGGCCGTGAGCCAAGCCACGCTGAAAGATGATGTGCAGGCCCAGATTATCCTCGGCAATACCTACCACCTTTACCTGCGGCCGGGCCTGGATGTGCTGAAAGCGGCCGGCGGCCTGCACAAGTTCAACGGCTGGGACCGGCCGATTCTGACCGACTCGGGCGGCTACCAGGTGTACTCGCTCAGCAACACCCGAAAGATTAAGGAAGAGGGCGTGAAATTCCGCTCGCACATCGATGGCAGCCAGCATTTGTTCTCGCCGGAGGGCGTGATGGACATTCAGCGGGTGATTGGGGCCGACATTATTATGGCGTTTGACGAGTGCACGCCCTGGCCCTGCGAGTACGACTACGCCGCCCGCTCGCTCGACATGACGCACCGTTGGCTGAAGCGCTGCATCCAGCGTTTCGACAGCACCGAAGGCCTGTATGGCTACGAACAGAACCTGTTTCCGATTGTGCAGGGCAGTACGTTTAAGGATTTGCGGGTGCGGTCGGCTGAGTTTATCGCCGAGCAGGGCCGCGCCGGCAACGCCATCGGCGGGCTGAGCGTGGGCGAGCCGGCCGAGCTCATGTACGAAATGACCGAAATAGTCTGCGACATTTTACCCAAGGACAAACCCCGCTACCTGATGGGCGTGGGCACGCCGGCTAACATCCTCGAAAACATTGCCCTCGGCGTGGACATGTTCGATTGCGTGATGCCGACCCGCAACGCCCGCAACGGCATGCTGTTCACCACGCAGGGCATTATGAACGTGACCAATTTGAAATGGGCCACCGATTTCACGCCCATCGACCCCGAACTAGAGGGAGCGGCCAGCACGTTCTACACCCGCGCCTATGTGCGCCATCTCTTCCAGTGCCAGGAGATGCTGGGGCCGCAAATTGCCTCGGCCCACAACCTCACGTTTTACCTGTGGCTGGTGAAAGAGGCCCGCAAGGAAATCATCGCCGGCACGTTTGGCCCCTGGAAGGAGCGCATGGTGAAGCAACTGATGACCAGATTATAGTGGTTAATGATTAATGCCTAGTGATTAGTGCTGTTCTGCACTCCTGGCTTATTTTGAATTAACCATTAAACACTAATCATTAATCACTAATAAAAGTGAATATCCTCGACAAATACATCATTAAGAAATTCCTCGCCGCGTTTTTCTTCTCGGTAGTAATTCTGGTGACGGTGATTTGCGTGATTGATTTCACGGAGAAAAACGACGACTTTATTCAGCATAATTTGTCGATGTCGAAAATTATTTTCGGCTATTACATTTATCTGTTTCCGTATTTCGCCAACCTGCTTTCGCCGATTACCATTTTTATCGCCGTTGTATTTGTAACGGCACAGCTGGCAGCGCGGACGGAAATTGTGGCTATTCTGGCCAGCGGCGTGAGTTTTCGGCGGCTGATGCTGCCTTATGCCATCGGGGGCAGCGTGGTGGGGCTGCTCATATTCGGGCTGATTGGCTGGGTGCTGCCCATTGGGAATAAGTCGCGGGTGGCGTTTGAGCGGGCGTACATCAAATTGCCCTACCGGTTTCAGGGGCGCAACGTGCACATTAAAATCGGGCCGCGCAGCTACGTGTACATGGAGAGCTACGATAACCTGAGCAACATCGGCTTCCATTTTGCCCTCGAAACCGTGGACAGCACCGTGCTGCGCCGCCGCCTCACGGCCGATGCCATCAACTGGGATTCGACCAAGCACGTGTGGCATTTGTCGCCGCAATTGATACGCACCTTCAAAGGCCCGCAGGACGAAACGCTGAAATCCGTGCCCGCCCGCGACACCACGCTGAACCTGTTTCCCAAGGACTTTGCCAGCACCTACAAGCTGGCTGAAACCATGACGCTGCCGGAGCTGAATGCTTACATCCGCACCAAAATTGAGCGCGGAGCCGACGACACCCAGCTCTATCTGAGCGAAAAATATGAGCGGTATTCATACCCCTTCGCCATCGTTATTCTCACGCTGATTGGCGTGATTCTCAGCGCCCGGAAATCGCGGGCCGGCGTGGGCGGGCAAATTGCGCTGGGCTTTGTGCTGGCCTTCGTGTTCATCATTTTCGTGATGCTGAGCCGTAACCTGGCGCAGGTGGGCAGCCTCTCGCCCATTGTGGCGGCGTGGGTGCCCAGCACGGTATTTTCGGTGATTGGGCTGGCGCTGTACCGGTTTGTGCCGAAGTAGCGCGAACTTTTAGTTCGCGTATTGCTGCAACGCAGCAAACTGGCGTTGCACGACACCGCAGATTTTCTCATGCGATTCTCGCCGCGCTGCGGCGATACGCGAACTAAAAGTTCGCGCTACTATTATGCTCCGCGACTATCTCAAGCTTCATTTTATTGTGCTCCTGTGGGGCTTCACGGCCATACTGGGCAAGCTGCTGACGGTGCCGCCGGTGGAGCTGGTGTTCTGGCGCACGCTGCTGGCGGCTACAGGGCTGGCGGTGCTGCTGGTGGCGCGGCAGATGCCGTGGCGGGTGTCGGCGGGGCAGGCGGCGCGGCTGCTGGCGGTGGGCGCACTGGTGGCAGCGCACTGGATAACCTTCTTTCTGGCGGCGCGGCTGTCGTCGGTGAGCGTGTGCCTGGCCGGCCTGGCCACGCTGGCGCTGTGGACCTCGCTGCTGGAACCGCTGCTGCTGTGGCGGCGGGTGCGCGGCTACGAAGTGGGCCTGGGCCTGATTACCATGGTGGGCCTTTACCTGGTGAGCCAGGCCGAGCTGGACCAGCTGCTGGGGCTGGGCGTGGCGGTGCTCTCGGCTGGGCTGTCGGCGCTGTTCAGCGTGCTGAACTCGAAGCTGATTAAGACGCATCCACCGCTGCGGCTCACGTTTTATGAGATGCTGGGCGCGTGTTTGAGCATCGTGCTGTTCTTCCCGATTTACAGCCATTATTTCACGCAGGGCCAGGGTTTACAGCTGGCGTGGCACGGCTACGACTGGCTCTGGCTGCTGCTGCTGGCGGGCGTGTGCACGGTGTACGCCTTCTCCACGTCGGTGGAATTGATGAAACGGATTTCGCCCTTTGCCGTGAACCTGACCATTAATCTGGAGCCGGTGTATGGCATTTCAATGGCGGCTGCCATCTACTGGCTGCACACCAAAGGGCTGCTGCACGCGCCGCAATTCAACGGCGAGCGCATGAGCACGGGCTTCTACATTGGCACCCTGCTCATCGTGCTCAGCGTGCTTATTCACCCGCTGGTGGCGCGATTGATGAAGGATAAGGAGCCGGACTTGGAACCGGCGATGCCGGTTTAGAGCGCGCCCTGCCATACCGTGTATGCAGCCGGCCACGCCATAGCTGCCGGCTCCCCGCCATCCCACAGGCCGTATACTGCCGAGCCGGAACCCGACAAGCTTGCATAAGTAGCGCCAGCGGCATAGAGCTGCTGCTTGATTTCGGCCAGGACCGGGTGGCTGGGCGTGAGGGCTGTCTCAAAATCGTTGCTTACGGTGTCGCGCCAGGCGCTCATGGGCTGGGCCAGCGCTTCACGCAACGGGAATTTTGGCGGCTGCGGGGTGATGCGGGCGTAGGCCTCGGCCGTGCTGATGTGCAGGTTGGGATACACAACCACACAGGGCACGCCTTTCAGATTCAGGTCAATTTCCTCGAATACGTCGCCTTTTTCCACGGCCAGCACAGGCTTGTTCCGGATGAAGAAGGCGCAGTCGGAGCCCAGGCGCCGGGCGTAGCTTTCCAGCGTCTCAGTAGCAAGATTGAGGCTGAACAGGTCGTTGGCGGCTCTGAGGGCGAAGGCAGCATCGGCGGAACCGCCGCCCAGGCCGGCCCCGATGGGCACTATTTTGTGCAGGTACAGCTGCACGGGCGGCAGTTTGGGAAAATCGGCTTGCAGCAGCTCGTAGGCTTTCAGGCAGAGGTTGGTGGCGGGGTCGCCGGGGATGGGACGGCCGGTGAGCGTGAGGCTGGTAGCGCCCCCGGCGGGCGCGGGTAGCATTTCCAACGCATCGGTCCAGGGCAGGGGCACAAACACCGATTCGAGGGTGTGGAAGCCATCGGGGCGGCGCTGGGTGACGTAGAGGCCGAGGTTGAGCTTGGCGTTGGGGAAGGTGAGCATGGGGCGAGCGCAGCAAGGGCCGCAGCGAAGCGGCAGCCGCAAAGGTACTTTTGCGTCGTGTCCGCTCCCATTTCCTTTTATGCCCGCCACGGCAAGCGCCTGCTCGACCTCGCGCTGGCCGGGCCGCTGCTGCTGCTCACGCTGCCGCTGCTGGTGGGCGCGGCGGCGCTGGCAGCCGGCCAGAACCGGGGCCGCTGGCTGTTTCGGCAGGCGCGGCCGGGGCGGCACGGGCGGCTGTTCACGCTGTATAAGCTGCAAACCATGACCGACGCCCGCGATGCCGCCGGCCAGCTGCTGCCCGATGCGCAGCGCCTGCCCCCGCTGGGCCGCTGGCTGCGCGCCACCTCGCTCGACGAGCTGCCCCAGCTTTGGAACATCGTGCGCGGCGACTTGAGCCTGGTGGGGCCGCGCCCGCTGCTGCCCGCGTACCTGCCACTGTACTCGCCCACCCAGGCCCGCCGCCACGAGGTGCGCCCCGGCCTCACCGGCTGGGCGCAGGTGAATGGCCGCAACGCCATCGGCTGGGAGGAGAAATTTGCGTTTGACGTATGGTACGTCGACCATCTTTCGCTGCGGCTCGACTTGCTGATATTGTGGCGCACCGCCGGGCGGGTGCTGGGCGCGCGCGGCATCACGGCCCCCGGCGAGGCCACCACGGCGGCGTTTCGGGGCAGTCCCCCACTGCCGCCTTCTTCGTAATACTTAATACTTAATTATGACGCAACTCTTCTTTTCTGATTACGACGTAACCGAGGCGCTGCCGCCGCTCGTCATTTTCGGGGCGGGCGGCCTGGGACGCGAGGTGCTACTGCTGCTTCAACAGCTCAACGAAGCCCAACCGACGTGGCTGCTACGCGGCTTCTACGACGACCACGCGCCTGCCACGCCCACCGTGGGCGGCCTCCCCTACCTCGGCACCAGCGCCGACCTCAACGCCACCGCCGAGCCGCTGGCCGTGGCTGTGGCCGTGGGCAGCTCGGCCAGCCGGGCGGCCGTGGTGGCGCGCCTTACGTCAGAGCAGCTTAGCTTTCCGAGCATTGTGCATCCGGCGGTGGCACTGGGGCCGCAGCAGCGCGTGGTGCTGGGTGCGGGCTGCATCATCCAGCAGGGCTGCCTTCTAACGTGTGATATTTCGCTGGGCCGCTTCGTGCTGCTCAACCTGGGCTGCACCGTGGGCCACGATGCGGACTTGGCCGATTTCTGCTCCCTGATGCCGCACGCCAACGTGAGCGGTGCGGCGCGGCTGGGCCGGGGCGTGTACCTTGGCACCAATGCCACCGTTATTCAGGGGGTGCACATCGGGGAGAATACCATCCTCGGGGCCGGGGCAGTGGCCGTGCGCAATTTGCCCGCCAATGTTACGGCTGTAGGCGTGCCGGCACGGGCCATTTGATAATGAAGATTTTCTCGAATGTCATGCAGAGCGCAGCGAAGCATCTTGCCCGCAGTCACTAATCCAATCGAAAGGATTTACTGGTGGCAGGCAAGATGCTTCGCTGCGCTCTGCATGACGTTCTACTACAATAACCCAATCAATGCGCAGCCAGGATTACGACCGTCTCTACCTCTCCCCTCCCCACCTCGGCCGGCACGAGCTGAACTATGTGCACAAGGCCATTGAGGACAACTGGGTGGCCCCGGCCGGGCCGAATATTACGGGCTTCGAGGCCGACATCTGCGCGGCGGTGGGGGTGCCGTATGTGGTGGCGCTCACGTCGGGCACGGCGGCCATTCATCTGGGGCTGATTTTGCTGGGCGTGGGGCCGGGTGATGAGGTACTGTGCCCCTCCTTCACGTTTGTGGCCACGGCTAACCCGATTGTGTACCTTGGGGCCACGCCGGTGTTTGTGGATAGCGAGGCCGAAACCTGGAATATGTGCCCCGAGCGCCTGCGGGAGGCTATTGTGGACCGCATTGCCAAGGGCAAAAAGCCCAAAGCCCTCATCCTGGTGCACCTCTATGGGATGCCGGCCAAATTGCCCGAAATCCTGGCCCTGGCCAGGGAATTCGACATTCTGGTTCTGGAAGATGCGGCCGAGGCGCTGGGTTCGGAGTGGCAGCAGCAGCCGCTGGGCGGCTTCGGGCAGGTGGGCGTGTTTTCCTTCAATGGCAACAAGATTCTGACCACCAGCGGCGGCGGCGCGCTCGTGACGTACGACCGCGCCCTGGCTGAGCGCGCCCGCTTCCTGGCCACCCAGGCCAAGGACGACGCCCCCTACTACCAGCACTCCGAAACCGGCTACAACTACCGCCTGAGCAACATCTTGGCCGGCATCGGGCGGGGCCAGATGGAGCTACTGGCTGAACGGGTGAAGCGCCGCCGCGAAATCTTTGCCTGGTACCGCGAGCACCTCGCCAACGTGCCCGGCCTCACGGTGGCCCTGGCCCCGGAGCCGGCCGGCAGCCGCTCCAACCGCTGGCTGACCACCGTCCTGCTCGCCCCCACCCTGGCCGACGGCCGCCCCAACCCCGTCACCCCCGAAGCCCTGCGCCTGCACCTCGAAACCCACAACATTGAGAGTCGGCCGCTGTGGAAGCCGCTGCACCTGCAGCCCCTGTTTGCCGCCGCGCCCATGTACGGCGGCGCGGTGTGCGAAGACCTGTTTGCCCGGGGCCTGTGCCTGCCCAGTGGCTCGGCCATGGGCGATGCCGAGCTGCGCCGCGTGAAAGAAGCTGTGCGCGAGGTGCTGGGGTAAGCCGCGCCACCTGGCACGAGTACCCCGAATTTTTAATTCGGATACCAGCACGTTGCGTATAAAGCCCAAGCTGCCCTGCCTGCTCCTCACAATGCCGGTCAGCTCTTGCTGCCATGCGCGTCTTTTTCGTGGTTTTTCTGCTCACCGTGGCCGGGCCCGCCGCTGCTCAACACTTGCTGAGCGGCTACGTGGTTATGGTGGGCGGCGACAGCCTGCGCGGGGCGCTGCACGTGAGCGGCTCGCCCCTGGAACAGCAGCGGCTGATTCGGTTTGTGCCCTTGTCTGGCAGCGTACGCCTCTCTCTGGGGCCAGCCCAAGCCCGCGCCTACGGCTACGTGCAGGGCACGGATACGGTCCGTTACGTGTCGTTTTCGCTGCCCACGGGGGTTGCCGGCACCAGGGAGCTGTTTCTCAAACAACTCGAAGCCGGCCCGGTGCAGCTCTACGAACGCTACGAAACCACCACAGGCCGCGGCACGGCCAGCCTCCGACGCGAATGGCTCCTGCGCCCAGCCCGCCAGCAGTTGGTGAACACCTATTGGTGGAATTTTGCGAAGGAGGCCCCTGCATTTTTCCGCGCGTGCCCGGGTCTTGCCATCGACCTGCAAGCCGGGCGGTATCACCCGAGCGACCTGCGCCGCATCGTTCGCATTTATAACCAGTGCGGGGTGGCAACTCCGTAGTTTCGCCGGGATACGCCCGCCGCTGCACGGATGAGAACGCACAAACCCGAGCGCCGGCTGCGCCCGTCTGCCAACGATTCCAGCGCCGGCTTTATCCAATCCAGGCGAGCAGGGCCTTCCACAACACGACGGCGATAAACAGCCAGGCCAGCAACAGCAGCCACTGCCCGGTGCGCGCCCGCGAGGCCGCGCGCGCCTTCTGCTCGTTCCATTCCCGGTCCAACTGCTGGTCGATGCGTTGCGACCACAGACGCCCAATGAGCACGATGAACGGCACGAGCGTGAGGAGAAAAGCAACGAAGAACAACCAGGCCAGCCCCTCTCCCCAGTCACCCATCAATAGTATCGTCCGCATGGCCCAAAGCTAGGCCGCCCGCGTCCCCGCAAAGCCGGCGAAAGCACGGGCGAATTAGCTGGCGCACCCGCTTACCGCTTATGCAGGTGGATGGACTGCCCCACCAGCTTCCACTGGCCATCGACTTTTTCCAGCAGCCGGATTTCCGTCGAGTAGCTTTTTTGGCCGTTCCGGGCCGTCGATTCTTCGTCGTGGCTCACCCAGGCCGTGGAGCCGGTGATATTGATGTGATAATTGGTATTGACGGAGGTGCCACCCTGGCCCATCGATGGCGAGGGGGCCAGCATCTGGGCAGGCGGCACGTCCAGAAACTTGCCGTCGGCCGTGGAAACCAGGATGCGGCTGTAGGGCGTGACGTGCCAGCAGGCGGCGTGGGCCGCCACGTCGCCGGCCCGCCAGGTGGCCGATTCCCGTTCCAGCAGGTGCTTGATGGCAGCGGTTTCGTCTGCGGCTACGGGCCGGCTACAGCTGCCCACGGTTAGACTGCTAAGAAGCAGTAGCGGCCATTTCATGCGATGCGTGCCCATAGAAATAGCGAAAAGTGCCAATAGAACGACAAGATAACAGCAGGCACTTGCCGGTTGGCGCGGCTGCGACGCGTGCTGATTGAATTTTAGAGTTCACCAAACTCATCCCTTCGAGGCTTTCGTAAACTTTGATTCGTAGACGAGTTTCGTAAACTCGCTATGTGCTGCAATAGCTTGCACGAACCTCGTAGCGGCCTGCTGCTAGTGGTTTGTAGAAACCAGAGCTAGAATGACGGATAAAAAGGAGTCATCAGGTAAGCCCCCGTTGTCATTCGCGCCACAATCTCATGGGGTGGCATCACCATGCCGATGTCTGCCGCTACCAGTTTCCCCTGGAGTTCTCCTACCCGTTGCATGGGTTCATTCGGGGACCAAACCATCCAATTTTTCGATAGGGCCACGGGCTCTTTTCCCGGCATCCGCCCGTAATCGTCCGTATGCCGAAAAACGGGCGAGGCCCCCGCTGCAACTGCGCCATTGCCCACTTTTGTCCATAAGCCCATTTTTACGCCGGTTCTCACCATGCCATGGGTATGGAAGTCAATCGTCCCGAGCACTAGTGACGTTAAATCGACTTCCTCAGTCGCCTCAAACGTTTTGGCAAACGCTCTGAGCACGTGGCTGCCTAACATGGTGTTGTCGTCACCAATGTATTGAAAGTATTTTTTTTGGTGCGTGCCAACCGCGACCGCAAAAACGTCTCCCACCTTAAGTACAAATCCTGGCATAATTAGGAATGGAGAGCTAAGTATAAGGCCACCTGCTTTCACCCGTTTTTCAAGCCCGTTCAAAGCGGATAAGGGTAGCAGCGGGCAAAAGTAAAGTATGGCATAGGCACCGCTATGTGTTCAGCGAAACGGTGGTTTTTATTTTCATCTCTGCAAACGCGCGCTACTAGAAGACCAAGTTACGCTAAGTGGCTAGCGGTTGCTCGTTTAGCAAACGAGTACTTGCGGCCCGCTTCATGAGTTGCTGAAGCCGCCGGCGAGTACTCGCTAAGTACTTCATCAATGCGAAAACCCGACCGCGAGTACTCGCGCGGCATTTCGGCAGTACCAAAACCCACTAGCGAGTACTCGTCGGGCATTTGCTGAATATGAAAAGTCCCCAGCGAGTACTCGCCGAGGACTTTCGCAACCACGGAAGCGGAGAGCGAGTGCTTCCCAGGCGGTTAGGGTTTGGGCAACACCGGCACGGCAGTTTTTTTATTCTTGGGCAGTTTCGCCGCCGAGAAATCAAAGAAGCTATACACCTTCTTCTCATCCTCAAACTTCAGTTCCAGCTGGGCCTTGAGGCGGCGCTGGGCGCGGGCGATGGCGGCGCGGTCGTCGGCGAGGTCGAGGATGGCCGCGCCGATGTCGGCGTCCTGGTTATCGCGGGCAGTCGTGGCGGCCACCACGGCCTCGTAGCGCTTTTTGGCGTCGGCCCCGAGCGCGGGGTAGAGGGCGGCCTGCTGGGCGCGGTAGAGGGCCACCAGGGCTTTCGATGCGGTGAGCAGCTCGGGCTGCTTAAGGGCGTTGAGCTTGCTCTTGCCGAACTTCTTGAAGTCGGCGTACACGGGCAGCTTGCGCAGCTTGGGCGTGATGTAGTCCTTCATGGTGTCGTCGACGAAGGCCAGCCATTCGGTGCGGGCCGCGTGGTAGGCATCGGTGCCGCCGGCCGTGGATTGGTTGCGGTCGGCCAGGTTTTCGTCGAAGCCGGCGATGGCGGTTTGCAGCTCTTCCAGCAGCGGGGTGAACGCGGCCCCAAGGTCGGCCGTGGTGGCAGCGTGCAGGCTGTATTCGGCCTGGGCCTTGTAGGCGGGCCGGTCCATGCGCAGGCTCTCGAAGGGGTTGGTGAAATAAGTAAAGTACGCGCCTTCCATATGGGTAAAAATGGGGGAAATGGGAAAGGAAAAAAGCCGTCGATACGCCGGCTACGGCTGGGCCTCAGCCGCCCCGTAATAGTAGCGCTTTTCCCCGAAACCGGCGCGGATGCGTACCGTGGCCCGGACTTTGCCGTTAAAGGCAAACCTCATTTCTTAATTTCCCATGAAAACTTCCCGTCTCCTCGCGCTGCTGCTGCTGGCCTCGCCCCTCGCCGCCCTGGCCCAGACCAAGCCCACCACCACGACTACGACCACCAAACCCACCACAACCACGACGACTACCAAGCAGACGACCGCCCCGGCCGGCACCCAGCAGCAAACCGAAGTAACCGAAGACCTCGACCCCGAAACCGGCAAGGTCATCCGCCGCACCACGCGCACCATCAACGTGCCGGTGGGCACAGCCCCCAGCCCGGCTCCGGCCTCTACCTCCAGCAGCACCATCCTGGATGCCCCCGTGACCTCCGCCACCGATGCCCAGGTCACGGCCTTCCTGCGCAAGAAAACCACCGTGAGCACCCTCACCACCACCGGTCTGCTCTCGGCCTACGACCTTTTCATGCAGCGCGTGCGCAACGACCGCGCCAACTGGAAACCCACCGATTGGGCCAACGCCGCCGCCATCATGAGCAGCCTCAACGACCGGTACCAGCAGCTGCGCAGCAGCTTCTCGCTCGATGACAAGCTGACCATCCGCTCGCAGCAGGGCGAGTTTCAGGCCCTGCGCACGGCCAAGCAGATTTCCACTCAGGTATCGGACAAGCTGTAGCCGGCGCTGGCCTTTGGCTAGGCAATGTAGGGGCGGGGGCGTACCCGGTAGGGCTTGCCCCCGCCCCTACTCCGAAACTGTGCCCTCCCCTTCCCCCTTCTATGACCACACACACCTATGACCTCGGCCTGATTGGCAACTGTGCCTTTCTCGGCCTCATCGACACCGATACGGCCGTGCGCTGGCTCTGCTGGCCGCGTTTTGATAGCAGCTTCGTGTTCGGCAGCCTGCTCGATGATAAGAAGGGCGGCGAGTTCAGCATCCGGCCCACGGCGGCGGGCGGCTTCACCTCCAGCCAGACCTACGCGTCCAACACCAACGTGCTGCGCACCGAAATCACGGCCGCCGACGGCACCTACCGCGTCACCGATTTTGCGCCCCGCTTCGCGCAGTACGACCGGTACTACAAGCCGCTCATGCTCATCCGCAAGCTGGAGCCGCTGGCCGGCACGCCCCGCGTGCGCGTCGCCTGCCGCCCCATGGGCCAGTACGGCGAGCTGGAGCTCACGCGCCGCCGCAGCTCCAACCACATTGCTTTTCTGGGGCTGGAAGAAGAAATCCGCCTCACCACCAACATCTCCCTCACCTACATTCTGGATGAGGAAGACTTCGTGCTGAACGAAACCAAATACCTCGTCCTCACCTACGGCGCGCCCCTCGAAGCCCCTTTGGAAAGCACGGTGGAGCAGTTTCTGCGCAACACCACCGACTACTGGCACAAGTGGGTGAAGAGCACCAGCATCGGCACCTTCCACCAGGATGCCGTCATTCGGTCGGCGCTGGCGCTCAAGATTCATCAGTACGAAGACACCGGAGCCATCATCGCGGCCAGCACCACCAGCCTGCCCGAGGCCCCCGGCAGCACCCGCAACTGGGACTACCGCTACTGCTGGATGCGCGACACTTACTACATCCTCACGGCCTTCAACAACATCGGCCACTTCGAGGAGATGGAGCGCTACTTCCACTTCATTGCCAACATCAGCACCAGGGTGGAAGACAAGTACCAGCCGCTCTACGGCATCAGCGGCAAGGCCGATTTGGTGGAAACCGAGCTGCCGCTGGCCGGCTACCTCGGCAACCAGCCCGTGCGCATCGGCAACGACGCCTACACCCACATCCAGAACGACGTGTACGGGCAGGTGCTGGTGGCCCTGCTGCCGCTCTACGTCGACTGCCGCTTTGCCTACCCCGACCAGCTCCCGCCCGAGAAGCTGGCCACCGAAGCCCTGCGCCTCATGGAAACTACCCTCGACCAGCCCGACGCCGGCCTCTGGGAGTTCCGCCACATTGCGCAGCGTCACTGCTACACCTTCCTGTTTCACTGGGCCGGCGGCCACGCCGCGCAGCAGGTGGCCCGCTTCCTCGGCAACAAGGACATGGAGGCCCGCGCCACCCGCCTCATCAAAGCCGCCACCGACCGCATTGAGCAGTGCTACGACGCCGAGCGCGGCGTGTACACCAACGCCATCGGCTCCGATAACCTCGACGCCAGCACGCTCCAGCTCATCCTCATGGGCTACCTCGACGGCAACTCCGACAAAGCCAAGAAGCACCTCATCGAGCTGGAAAAGGAGTTAAAAACCCCCGAAGGCCTCTTCTACCGCTACCGCCACCCCGACGATTTCGGCACGCCCGAAACGACGTTCCTCATCTGCTCCTTCTGGTACGTGGAGGCCCTGGCCTGTGTCGGCCGCCTCGAAGAAGCCGCCGCCGAGTTCGAGAAGCTCATCAAATACGCCAACCATTTGGGGCTCTTGTCAGAGGATGTAGACGCGAAAACCGGCTCGCAGTGGGGCAATTTCCCGCAGGCGTACAGCCACGTCGGGCTGGTGAATGCGGCCTATCGTATTGCGCAACGGCAGGACAAACCAAGCTTTGTGGGGTAGTCGTCTGTCATGCCGGGTCCCGTCTGTCATTGCGAGTGGAGCGCAGCGTAACGCGGCAATCCGTCCTCTAAATGTGACCAACTTTGAGATGTGATAAAGCCCTTTTCAAAAACCGAAAGCCCCGATACTTTGCAGTGTCGGGGCTTTCTGGTAAAAGGAAGTATCTGGTTTTGACAGGACGGATTGCTTCGGCTGCGCCTCGCAATGACAGGGCCGCTCCTACTCAATCAGCTTGCGCAGTAGCTGCCGCACTTCCGTAGGCGATTCCACATGGAACCGCGCCGACGAATGCGGGGCCGACCCCACCCGCACCGTAAACGCCTCCGCGGGCAGTGCCCGGAAGGTGTCCTCATCGGTCCGGTCATCGCCCAGGGCCAGAATGAAATCGGGGCTGTAGTAGCTCAGCCAACGGGTGGCGGCCGTGCCTTTGTTGATGCCGGCGTTTTTGATTTCCAGCACTTTGTTGCCTTCCATCACCTGCAAATCAGTGTTCGAAGTCATAAAGGTGAGGTGGTTGAGCAGCTCGCGGGCGCGCACGGTCCCCAGCTCCTCATCCACGCGGCGGTAGTGCCACACCAGCGAGTAGTCCTTCTCTTCAATGAAGGAGCCGGCTGTGCGGGCCACGTACAGTTCCAGCACCGGCAGCAGTTCGCGCTTCCAGTCGTTGCGCATGGGCTGGAAAAGGCTCCACTCGTCGCCCGCAGCCCGCAGCCACACGCCGTGTTCGGCGATGAAGTCAACGTGCAGGTCGCCCAGCCATTTTTCCAGCGTGTCCCGGTCGCGCCCACTGATGATGACCACGCGGTTTTGCTGGTTGTCGCTTAGCGCCTTGAGCAGCAGGCGCAGCTCCTGGTCGGGCTGGGCGCGCTGCGGGTTGGCGTGAAAATTCACCAGCGTGCCATCATAATCGAGCAGCAAAAGCCGCTGCCTGCTGGCGCGGTAGGCTTCGAGCAGCTGGCCGGTGGGCGCGGGCGTGAGGGTTTCGGTGGCCAGGGTTTGCTGCTTCATTTTGGTATAGGCGAGCTGGTTGAGGAAGAGCTTGGTCCAGGAAAACACGTTGTAGCGCTTTACGAGGGACTGCATGGCCGTCATGCGCTGAATCTGGTCCTCTTCGGGCATGCCCAAAGCTTCGTGCATGGCCTCGGCCAGTTGGTTGACATCGGTAGGATTGATGATGAGAGCGTCGGACAGCTCCCGCGCCGCGCCGGCCCGCTCGCTAAGGATGAGCACGCCCTTGTGGTCGGCTTTGCAGGCCACGAATTCCTTGGCCACGAGGTTCATGCCATCGCGCATGGGCGTCACCAGGGCCACTTCCGCCAGGCGGTAGAGCGAGGCCAGCTCCTCCAGCGGCAGTGAGCGGTAGAAGTAGTGAATCGGCGTCCAGGCAACGGTGCGGTAGGAAGCGTTGATGCGCCCCACCAGCTCGTCGATTTCCACCTTCAGGTCCGCGTATTGCGCCACTTGGTCGCGCGAGGGCACCACCAGCATCACAAGGCTCACCTGCTCGCGCCACTCGGGGTGGTTCTGGAGCAGCAGCTCAAACGCCCGCAGGCGCTGGGCAATGCCCTTGGTGTAGTCGAGCCGGTCGATGGACAGGATGACGCGCACATTGTGTAGGGCTTCGCGGTACGTGGCCTCGTGCTGAATGGCCGCTTCCGAGGCCGCCGCATCGGCGTAGCGCTGGTAGTCGATGCCCATCGGGAAGGCATCAACGCGCACGGCGCGGTGCTCCACCTCAATCTGGCCATTCACGGCCGACAGCCCCAGCACCTGCGATACCGAGCTGAGGAAATGCCGCATGTAGCCAAAGGTATGAAAGCCGATAAGGTCGGCCCCCAGCATGCCGCGCAACAGCTCGGCCCGCCACGGCAGCACCCGAATCAGCTCGTACGATGGGAACGGAATGTGCAGGAAGAAGCCAATGGTGGCCTCGGGCCGGGCTTTGCGCAGCAACTCGGGCAGCAGCAGCAGCTGGTAGTCGTGCACCCAGATGGTATCCTCGGGGCCGGCCTGGGCCAGTACGGCCGCGCAGAATTTCTCATTTACGGCCACGTAAGCCTCCCAATGGGACTGCTCGTAAGTGGCAAACTGCGTGAAATAGTGAAAAGTGGGCCAGAGCGTGGAGTTGCTGAACCCCTCGTAGAAATCCCGGATTTCAGTCTCGGTCAGAAACACCGGCGACATGCTATCGGCCTGGAGCTGTTCGGTGACGTATTTTTCTTCCTCTTCGTCGGTCACGAACAGTCCCGGCCAGCCTACCCACACGTTGCCATCCGCCCGATAAATGGAGCCCAATCCCGTGGCCAACCCGCCTTCGCTGGGTTGAAACGTGAGGCTTTCTTCGGAACGAATGACTTTGGTAGGAAGGCGGTTAGAGACTATTATCGTGCGGGGCATAGGCAATGGGTAAGGGTGAACAACCTCATGGTTTACGGTAGTTAACCAGATTCAGCCCATATTTTCCCACTTAGCTCAGCCGTACGCACGCCGGCTTTGCGTCAAAACCGCGTCTGGATTTCCGCCTTATCGGCCGTGTCCGCAACCGCTTTCCTGCCTACTCCAGCGCGTATGCCAAATCGCCCAACAACTCTTCCACTGGCTCAATGCCCACGCTCAGTCGCACCAGGCCCACGGTGATGCCTAACTCCGCCCGCTGCGCGTCCGTCAGCGCCCGGTGCGAAGTGTAGAGCGGGTGCGAGCACGACGAATCCACACCCGCCAGCGAGGGCGCAAACGGAAACCGCTCACTCCGCTGCATGAAGCGGTTCACCGCCGCCGCATCGTCCGGCAGCCGGAACGAGAGCATCCCACCAAACCGCCCTCCCCCCTGCACCGTGGCCAGCGCGTGCTGGGGGTGCGTGGGCAGGCCAGGATAATACACGGCCTGCACGGCCGGATGGTCGTTTAGGAAGTCGGCTACCTGCCAGGCGTTTTCGCTGTGGGCAGCCACGCGCAGGCGCATGGTTTTCATGCCGCGCACGGCCAGCCAGCTCTCCATCGGGCTCAGTGTCAGGCCGAACACGATGCCGATTTGACGCAGCCGGGCCACATCCTCCGCCGTGCGGGCCACCACGGCCCCGGCCGTCACGTCGGAGTGGCCGGCCAGGTATTTGGTTACGCTGTGCAGCACGAGGTCGGCCCCGAAGGCCAATGGCCGGGTCAGCACGGGAGTCGAAAACGTGTTATCCACCACCAGTTTCAGGCCGTGGCGATGGCATTCATCGGCGGCGGCGCGCAGGTCCACCACGCGCAGCAGCGGGTTGCTCATCGTTTCGCACAGCAGCAGTTTGGTAGCGGGCTGCACGTAGGCCGCAAGGTCATACAGGCCTTCGAACGGCACATACGTCACCGTGATGCCCAGCCGCGCCAGCTCCAGGTTCAGCAGCGCCGCCGAGCCGCCGTAGATGTCGGCCGCGCACAGCACGTGGTCGCCGGCCTGGCAATAGGTGAGCAGTGCCGCGAAAATGGCCGCCATGCCCGAGCCCGTGGCCACTGCGCCCGCGCCGCCTTCCCAACGGGCTACGGCAGTGGCCAGCTCATCCGAATTGGGGTTGCCGTTGCGCGAGTATAGGTAGCGGCTGCCCGGCTCGTCGAAGTATTGCTGCACCGCGTCGAGGTCCTCAAATTTGAAAACCGACGTTTGGTAGATGGGCGTGATTTTGGGCTGAATGTTCGGATGGTCCATGAGCGCGAAAGCGGAGCGTGAGGCGCAAAGGTCGGCACGCATCCGGCTTCGCCGCTACTTCACCGGGGTCTGCATGTGCTGGCGGTTCTCGCGCCGGAACACCTCCATCAACACCATGAAATACGACACCAGCAACGGCCCCACCACCAGCCCGATGATGCCGAATATCTCCACGCCCAGCACGATGCCCACCAGCGTTATCAGCGGGTGAATATTACCCATGCGCTTGGCCAGCACGATGCGCAGCACGTTGTCGATGTTTATAATCAGGATAAAACCCACCAGCAAAATCCCAAGGGCCTGCCCCTTATTCCCCTGCGAAAACTGGTAGAGCGCCGCCGGGGCCCATACCAGCGGTGTGCCCAGCACCGGCAGAAACGCCGCAAAAAAGGCCACCACGCCCCAGAAAACCGCATCGGGCACCCCAAAAATCAATAGCGTAACGCCCGTGAGCACGCCCTGTACCACCGACACCAGCACCTGCCCCAGCACGTTGGCATTCACGTTGTTCTTCAGCGACTCGCCCAGTTCCTGCAGCGTCTCGTTGCGGAACGGCAGGTAGCGGTGCAGCCCCAGCAGAAAAAACGTTTCCTGCATAAACATGTAGTACATCGTGAACAGCATCAGGCCCACAATTACCAGGAAATTAAGCGCGCTGCTGGCCAGCGAGGGCAGCCAGCCCGTCACCTTGGCCCCGCCCTGCAGCAGCAGCTGGCGCACGTTCACCTGCTCGGTCATTTTGAAGCCGGTGGCTCTTTCCAGCTTATGAATCACCTCCAACAGCCGGTCCGGGTTCTGCGCGAAGGCAATGAGGCGGTCGAGCAGCAGCGACGTCAGGGCGTAGAACGGAATCACGAGCACGACCACCGTCACCACTAGAATGCCCCCCGCCACTAGCTGCCGGTTCCAGCGCCGCTCGTGTACCAGCGCTATCCACCACGGCCGAAAGACTACGAACAGGATGCCCGCCGCCAGAAAAGCCGTGAGGTACTGCGCCAGCCCAAACACCATCAGGGCCGCAATGCCTATCAGCGAGGCCACCAGCAGCACGTACCGCTGCCGTGGGGTATAAATATTTTCAACGGCAACAAACGGGTCCGAAGATTTCATAAAAACAAAGGCAAATGGTTTTGCGCGCCATATGGCTATACGGCATTCCACCGGCTTGGCCGGCTAATATCACAAAAAAGCCGCTCCTGCCAGGCAGGAGCGGCTTTCAGCCAGCCACTAAGGGTTGCGGGGGCCTACGCCACCGCGCCTTCGGCCAGCACAATCACGTTGTTGCGCAGCACTTCCACCACGCCGCCTTCGATGCGGATAACCTCGCGGCCACCAGCACCGCCAGACAGCGTCACGTCGCCGGCTTTGAGGGCGGCAATGAGCGGGGCGTGGTTGTTCAGCACTTCAAACGAGCCATCAGCCCCCGGAAACTGGGCCGACGTCACTTCGCCTTCGAATACCTTGCGGTCGGGAGTGATGATTTCTAAATGCATTTCTTTAAATGTGGGGAATGCGATGATGTGAAAATGTGGAAATGTGGCTAGTGACTTGATTGATAATCAATTTTCACATCACCCACATTCCCACATTCTCCACATTTAAAAAATTACTTGGCTTCGGCAATCAGGCGCTCGCCCTTAGCTACGGCATCCTCGATGTTGCCAACCAGGTTGAAGGCAGCCTCGGGCAGGTGGTCGTACTTGCCGTCGATGATTTCGTTGAAGCCTTTGATGGTGTCCTTGATGTCAACCAGCACGCCTTTGAGGCCGGTGAACTGCTCGGCTACGAAGAAGGGCTGCGACAGGAAGCGCTGCACGCGACGGGCGCGGTTTACTACCTGCTTGTCCTCTTCCGATAGTTCGTCCATACCCAGGATGGCGATGATGTCCTGGAGTTCTTTGTAGCGCTGGAGCAGCTCCTTCACGCGCTGAGCGGTGTTGTAGTGGTCAGCACCGAGCACGTCGGCCGACAGGATGCGCGAGGTCGAGTCCAGCGGGTCAACGGCCGGGTAGATGCCCAGCTCGGCGATTTTGCGGCTCAATACCGTCGTGGCGTCCAAGTGAGCAAAGGTGTTGGCCGGAGCCGGGTCAGTCAAGTCATCGGCCGGCACGTAAACAGCCTGTACCGAGGTGATTGAACCGCGCTTGGTCGAGGTGATACGCTCCTGCATGGCACCCATTTCGGTGGCCAGCGTGGGCTGGTAACCTACGGCCGAAGGCATACGACCCAACAGAGCCGATACTTCCGAACCCGCCTGGGTGAAGCGGAAAATGTTGTCGATGAAGAACAGGATGTCGCGGCCGGCACCGGTGCCGTCGCCATCGCGGAAGCTCTCGGCAATGGTCAGACCCGACAGGGCCACGCGGGCACGAGCTCCGGGGGGCTCGTTCATCTGGCCGAACACGAGGGTAGCCTGCGATTTTTCCATCGCTGCCATGTCCACCTTGCTCAGGTCCCAGCCACCTTCTTCCATCGAATGCTTGAAAGCATCGCCGTACAGAATGATGTTGGATTCGATGAATTCGCGCAGCAAGTCGTTGCCCTCACGGGTACGTTCGCCCACGCCGGCAAACACCGACAGGCCTTCGTAGGCCTTGGCCACGTTGTTGATAAGCTCCTGAATCAGTACGGTTTTGCCTACGCCGGCACCACCGAACAGACCAATTTTGCCACCCTTCACATAAGGAGCCAGCAAGTCGATAACCTTGATACCGGTGAAGAATACTTCCGACGAAGTAGCCAGTTCCTCAAAGGCCGGGGCGTTGCGGTGAATGGACAACCGCTGGCCGCTCTTGGGCTGGGCAATGCCGTCAATGGCCTGACCAATAACGTTGAACAGGCGGCCTTTCACGCCGTCGCCGGTGGGCATCGAGATGGGCGTACCCATGTCGCGTACTTCCGCGCCACGAGCCAAACCCTCGGTCGAGTCCATGGCAATGGTCCGAACCCGGTCTTCGCCCAGGTGCTGCTGGCATTCCAGCACTACCACTTGGCCGTTCTCTTTGGTTACTTCGAGGGCGTCGAGGATGTTGGGCAGCTTCGTGTTTTCACCCGCGAAGCTAACGTCCACGACGGGTCCGATGACCTGGGTGATTTTGCCGGTATTGGCCATTTGGTTGTATTTATGATGAAGTTAATGCTCTTTTCAGGCCGCAAAATTACGGTAGAAGCGCGGCTTTTCCAACCATAACGTTTGCGGCAGCCGGCGCAATCAGAAACAAATCTAAAACACCCTACCCCATGAAAATCAGGCACCAATGAATGGAAAGCCGCTTTCCGGGCCAATGCCGCAGATTTTTTCTTCAATTTTTTTTCAAAAAATCCTTGCGCCGAATTTTTCCAGTAGTACATTTGCACTCCCAAACGGCACGTAGCCCACTGGGAAATTGTCCGATGGTGTAACTGGCAACACGCTTGATTTTGATTCAAGAAAGTCCAGGTTCGAGCCCTGGTCGGACAACGACAAAGCTCGAGTAAATGCAAAGGCGCTGGCTTCTCCAATTTCCGGAGTGGTCAGCGCCTTTCGCTTTTCTATCCTTCCCCGTTTTCACGGCCTTCCCCGCAGCAGGCCTCCGCGCATCAACTCATTCTTAGCACCTTCCCCTATGAAACAGGTCAAAATATTCGCCGGCAGCGCTTCGCGTGAGCTCGGCGAAAAAATTGCTGCCGCCTACGGCACCACCCTCGGCGACCTCAGCCTCCAGCGCTTCGCCGACAACGAAATGGGGCCGAGCTTCAACGAAAGCGTGCGCGGCTGCGAGGTGTTCCTCGTGCAAAGCACCTTCCCTCCTGCCGAGCACCTCATGGAACTCATGCTGATGGTGGATGCCGCCAAACGCGCCTCGGCCCACAAGGTCGTCATCGTGATGCCCTACATGGGCTATGCCCGCCAGGACCGCAAGGACAAGCCCCGCGTGAGCATCGGCGCCAAAGTGGTGGCCAACATCATCCAAAGCGTGGGCACCGACCGCCTGATGACCTGCGACCTGCACGCCGGCCAGATTCAGGGCTTCTTCGATATCCCCGTCGACCATCTCGACGGCGCCACCGTCACGGCTCCCTATATCAAGTCGCTGAACCTGGAAAACCTGATTTTTGCTTCGCCCGACGTGGGCGGTGTGGTGCGTACCCGCGCCTTTGCCAAGAAATTCGGGGCCGAAATCGTGGTCTGCGACAAGATGCGGATACGGGCCAATGAGATTGCCTCGATGCAGGTGATTGGCGACGTGAAAGGCATGGACGTGGTGTTCGTCGATGACATGGTGGACACCGCCGGCACCATCTGCAAAGCTGCCGAGCTGGTGATGGAGCGCGGCGCCCGCTCGGTGCGCGCCGTGGTGACGCACCCGCTGCTCAGCGGGCCGGCTCACGACCGCATCCGTGCTTCGGCCCTCACCGAACTGATTACGACTGACACCATTCCGTTGACCCAGGAAAACGAGAAAATCCGGGTGATTCCGCTGGCCCCGCTGTTTGCGGCCGCTATTCGCAACGTGGTGACGCACGAGAGCATTAGCTCGCTGTTCGTGTAAAGTCTTCGTCTGTCATTGCGAGTGGAGCGCAGCGGAACGCGGCAATCCGTCCTGTCAAACTCAGACATTCTCTTTTACCAGAAAGCCCCGGCGTATAGCAGCGTCAGGGCTTTCCGTTTGTAAAAAAGGCATTGTCACATCTTATGGGCTGGTTGCTCATGAGAGGAAGGATTGCCGCGCTCCGCTCGCAATGACAGGCGACTTTGGCACAATTTTGTAGAAAGCACTTCCTAACTGGAACTTTTTTCTGCAAACGTGATGAACAAGCTTTACACTTCCACTTCCACCCTTTTAGCCGCGCTGCTGCTCAGTGCCTGCGCGTCATCGGTCCACATTCGGGCACTGGCGCCGGCGGCGGTGCCCATGCCGGCCAACCTGCAAAGTGTGGCCACCGCCAACCGTATTATCCCGGAATCGCGCCGCGATAAATTCTTCGACGTGATGGAAGGAGCCTTCACTGGCGAAGGCATTGGCGTGGACCGCGCCGGGGCCGACGAATGCGTGAATGTGGTGGGCCAGGCGCTGGCCAACAACAGTTACCGCTTCAAGGTGACGCAGGCGCAACTGCAGCTACTGGGGCGGAGTCGCGAATTTTTCCTACCGCCGCTAGCCCCGCGCTACGTGCAGGACCTGTGCCGCCGGACGCAGGTGGATGGCCTCGTGGTGCTCGAAGCCTTCGACTCCGATATGGCCCTGACGCATACCAATGGTGTGCGCACCTATAAAGACAAGGACGGCAGGGAGCATCAAGTGCCCACCGTGCACGTGGAAATGGTGATGAAAATTGTGACCGGCTTCCGCACCTACGGCGCGGCGCAGGGCTTTGTGCTCGACCAAGCCCGGCAGGAAGACCAGCTGGCCTTCACCGGCAACGCGGATACCTACCCTGCCGCCCTGCGCCAGCTGCCGCCGCCCGAGGAGTGCATCCGCCGGGTAGCCCAGCGGGCCGGCGATGGCTACGCCCGCCGCATCGCGCCGTCCTACGTCGACCTGAACCGCGATTATTTCACGCGGGCTAAAAAGGACGTCCGAATGAAAGAGGCCGCCCAGCGCGCCGAAGCCGGCGACTGGGCCGGGGCTGCCATGCTTTGGCAGCAGTCGGCACGCCACCTCAACCCCAAAATTGCCGGCCGGGCCTTCTACAACCTGGCCGTGGCCAGCGAGGTACGCGGCGACCTGCCGGAAGCCATCGACTGGGCCAAAAAAGCGGCTTTCACCTGCAACAACGCCCAGGCCCGCCAGTACCTGCGCGTGCTGAATAATAGAGTGCAGGCCCAGGCCGTGGTGCAGGAACAGCTGAAGAGCGTGCCGACCGTGGACTAGCCTTACCCAGCTTTCTTCGTAACAGGTTGGCTTTTCGACCGATTTACCCCTACCTTTGCGGCCCGTTTGCCCCCGACGTTGGGAGCGAACGGGCCATTTTTCATCCCCAAAAACCACTTTTATGAAAAGCCTCGAGATTGTAGGGTTTAAAAGAGCGAATCTCGGTAAAACGGACGCCAAGGCATTGCGCCTCGACGCTCAAGTACCGTGCGTATTGTATGGCGGCAAGGACACTGTGCACTTCTCGGTGCCCGCTATCCTGTTCCGCGAGTTGTTGTATACGCCGGAGGCTCACATTGTGGACCTGAACGTGGAAGGCACCCTGTACCGCGCCATCGTGCAGGACGCTCAGTTCCACCCCGTAAACGAAATGCTCCTCCACGTTGACTTCCTCGAGCTGGAAGACGGCAAAGAGGTGAAAATGGAAATCCCCGTGAAGTACGTAGGCGTTTCGCCAGGCGTGCTGGCCGGTGGCAAACTGGTGAGCAAGCTGCGCAAAGTGAAAGTGCGCGCTACCGCCGAAAACCTGCCCGACTACGTGGAAGTGAACATCAGCGGCATGGAGCTGGGCAAATCCATCAAGGTAGGTGCCGTGGAGCCGAAGGGCTACACCATCCTGACCAGCGCGGAGGCCCCCATTGCCACCATCACCATCCCACGTGCCCTGAAAGGCGAACTGGCTGGCAACAAGTAATTCTTTTGCCCGCGATACTCCCACGTTTCGGGAATATTCGGACAAATACAAAAAGCCGCTCCAATTTTGGGGCGGCTTTTTAATTACCTCAATATGCGCCGTGCCCGGGCCGGTGGTTTCTTGTTGATTGAATTGATATGAAATTTTTGGTTCTCTGCCTGGGCAACATTGGCCCCGAATACGCCGACACGCGCCACAACATCGGCTTCATGGTGGCCGACTATTTGGCCGCGAAGTTCGACGCCCCACGCTTCGAAATCGGCCGCCACGCTTTCACCACCGAGTTTAAGCACAAAGGCCACACCTACGTGCTGGTGAAACCCACCACTTACATGAACCTGAGCGGCAAAGCTGCCGCGCACTGGCTGGCCACGCTGAAAATCACGACCGAAAACATGGTGGTAGTTACCGATGACCTGGCCCTCCCCTTCGGCAAACTGCGCCTGAAAGGCCAGGGCTCGGCCGGTGGACACAACGGCCTGAAAGATATTCAGGCCACGCTCGGCACCGATGTGTATGCCCGCCTGCGCTTCGGCGTGGATGCGAATTTCCCTAAAGGCCGGCAGGTTGATTATGTATTGAACCCGTTTTCGGCCGATGAATTAATTGAATTGCCCACCCGCATTGAGAAAGCCGGTGAGGCAGTTTTAGCCTTCGGCGCGATGGGGTTGGAACGGGCGATGAACATTGTGAACGTGAAATAACTCGTACTCTAAACCCCATAAAAAAGGCTCGTTCGCATTGTGCGAACGAGCCTTTTTTATGCAAGCGGAAGCATGCAAGCTTGCCGATAATTACGCCACGCCGCTGCCGTTGCGCACGGGCTTGCTGGGCTGCATGAGGGCGAGGCTACCGTCGGCGTTTTCGGCCATCAGCAGCATGCCCTGGCTTTTGATGCCTTTGATTTCGCGGGGTGCAAGGTTGAGCAATACCTGCACCTGCTGGCCAATCAGGGCTTCGGGGATGAAATATTCGGCAATGCCGCTCACGATGGTGCGTTCCTCCAGGCCCAGGTCGACGGTGAGTTTGAGCAGCTTTTTGGTTTTGGCTACTTTCTCGGCAGCCGTGATGGTGCCGATGCGCAAATCCATTTGGCCGAAATCATCAAATGAAATATCATCTTTGGCCGGCGTCACGGGCGTGTTGGCGAGCTGGTTTTCCTTTTTGGTGTCGAGCAACTTTTGCACCTGCGTTTCAACCACGGCATCTTCAATTTTACCGAAGAGCAGCGCCGCTTCGCGCAGTTGGTGGCCGACGGCGAGGGCATCGAAACGGCCGGCGCTGGCCCAGTTGCCCAACTCCATATTGAGCATGGTGGCCAATTTGTGCGCTGATTCGGGCAGGAAAGGCTCCAGCAGCGGGGCTAGGGCGGCCGCAATTTGCAGCGCCACATTCAGCACGGTGCCGGTGCGGGCGGCATCGGTTTTGATGAGGTGCCAGGGCTGGGTTTCGGCCAGGTATTTATTGCCAAGACGGGCCAGGTTAATTACTTCGGCCAACGCGTCGCGGAAACGGTAATTTTCAATCAGCTCGCCGACTTTCGCCGGGAACTCGGCCAATTGCGCAAAAGCATCCTGGTCGAGAGCCGTTAATTCGCCCAATTCCGGCACTTTGCCTTCAAAGAATTTGTGCGTGAGTACAGCGGCGCGGTTCACAAAATTACCGAGCGTGGCAACCAATTCGTTGTTGTTGCGCGCCTGGAAATCCTTCCAGGTGAAGTCGTTATCCTTGGTTTCGGGCGCATTGGCGCACAGCACGTAACGTAACACATCGGCCTGGCCGGGGAAATCGGCCAAATATTCGTGCAGCCACACGGCCCAGTTGCGCGAGGTGCTGATTTTATCGCCTTCGAGGTTTAGGAATTCGTTGGCGGGCACGTTATCCGGCAGAATAAATTCGCCGTGCGCCTTCAGCATCGTCGGGAAAATAATGCAGTGGAAAACGATGTTATCCTTGCCGATAAAATGCACCAGTTTTGAGCCGGCATCTTTCCAGTATAATTCCCACTCTTCCGGAAATGCTTCTTTGGTAGCCGAGATGTAGCCAATTGGCGCGTCAAACCACACGTAAAGCACTTTGCCTTCGGCGCCGGGTACTGGCACGGGCACGCCCCAGTCGAGGTCGCGCGTCACAGCGCGGGGGTGCAGGCCCTGGTCAATCCAGGATTTGCACTGGCCGTAGACGTTGGTTTTCCAGTCGTTTTTGTGGCCTTCAATTATCCACTCGCGCAGCCAGGGCTCGTATTGGTCAAGGGGCAGAAACCAGTGCTTGGTATCCCGCAAAATGGGCTGCGCGCCACTGAGCATAGAGCGCGGGTTAATTAATTCCGTTGGGCTGAGCGAGGTGCCGCAACGCTCGCACTGGTCGCCGTAGGCATTTTCGTTGCCGCAATTAGGGCAGGTGCCCACGATGTAGCGGTCGGCCAGAAATTGCTGGGCTTTTTCGTCGAAATACTGCTGCGTGGTTTGTTCAATGAATTTGCCCTCGTTATTCAGCTTGGTGAAAAAACTGCTGGAAACCTCGGCGTGCGTGGGCGAAGAAGTGCGCGAATACACATCAAACGATACGTTGAATTCTTTAAACGAATCGCGAATCAGAGCGTGGTATTTATCGACCACTTGCTGGGGCGTTACGCCCTCTTTTTGGGCGCGAATGGTGATGGGAACGCCGTGCTCATCAGAACCGCAAATAAATTTTACGTCCCGACCAGCGGAACGCAGGTAGCGCACATAAATGTCGGCGGGCAAATAAACTCCGGCCAAATGCCCGATGTGCACCGGCCCGTTGGCATAAGGCAAGGCAGCGGTAACAGTGTAGCGCTTAGGAAGAAGTGACATAAAAATCAGAAAAGAAAAAGCAGGGACGCGAGAAGTATTTTTTGCCAAAAATCAGGGCAATTATTTCCCGTCACAAAGAAACGATTAAAAAAAGTACAGAATTAAATCAACAAAAAAACCGGGCAAACCGTTTGACGCTTAAATGATTTTATATTTGAGCGCGCTTAATTAAAATATAGCGCCATCTAATCGACTTCCTTCCGCCTCTTTCACCCTTCACCAACCATTTTTTCAGATGAAAAAACCTGCTTCTCCGGTTAAAACGGAAAAACGTGCGAAACGCACGCCGGAAGAAAAATCAGCCCGCAAATCGGCCAAAAGCGCAAGCCGCGCTTCCGCTGACCTGAACGACGACCGTGCCAGCAAAAAAGCCAGCCAGAAGAAGTCACTGAAGTCGGCCGCCAAGCAATTGCAAAAGGAGCTGAATGCCCGCATGAATGAAGTGGTGACACGCATTCGCAAAGAAACGAAGGCCAAGCTGAAGGAAGTGGTGAAAGAGGCCACGCGCCGCCTCGACGGCGACACGGAGCGCATGTTTGAGCAGGCCCTGCACACGATAGTGCGCCACTATGACTCGGTATCCGGCCCCGCCGCTGCCGATAATGGCCAGGGCGCAACTGCGGCTACTACTTCCGCTACCACCGGCAAATCTGCCCGGGGCCGCAAAAAAGGCCCGACCCTGAATAAGGACGGCACGCCCCGCAAGCCCCGCGCTCCCCGCGCCGGCGATGAAGCCACTGCCGAAACGGCTGCCACCGCCGCCACAGCTCCGGCGGCCAGCGGCCGTGGCCGCAAGCCCGCCGCCACGGCGGCAAAAACTACGGGTGCCAAGCGCGGTCCCAAGCCGGCGGCCGCTACGGCCGCTGCCAGCACGGGTGCCAAGCGTGGCCCCAAGCCGCGTGCTCAGGCAGCACCCGCGCCGGAGCCCGAAGCAACCGACGTCATGAATTCAGCCGATAGCCCCAGCACCGGCGAAGTAAGCGAATAGCCTGTTTCACTGCTTATGATGGTGTTTAAAAGCCCGCTCCGAGTAATCGGGGCGGGCTTTTCAATTGATATGGGTGAGAGTATCAGGGCCGGCGGGCGGTGTCCACGGGTGCGGGGGCATTGGTGTTGAGGCGCTGGAGGCGGGTTTCGGGCGTGGTGTTGTTGGGGTCGTTGGTGTTCACGTTTTCGATGCGCTTCTGGCGGTTGATGTCGGCGGCCTGCTCGCCGAGGCGCACGCGGTTGGGCGTGGCATCGGGCACGGCGTAGCCGTTGCTGGTGCCCGCGCCATTGCTGTTGTAGATGGCGCGGCGGTCGGCATCGGTGCGGACTTCGGTGGGCACCGAGGTGGGCGCGGCGTTTTCCGAGGTTTGCTCCGAAGCCGAACAGGCTGAAAGCAGGGCAGCGGCCCCAAGCGCCAACCAGGGACGGGCAGTGAATAAAGGAGAAGTCAGCATGGCCGATAAGTAAAAAGGAGGCAGCCAGGCGGCTGCCTCCTTCAAACGGTGAGCAAGGCTCAGTAGTTTACTGATTACGCCAGCGTGGGGCTGACCTGCGTGGGCTTGATGCCGTCCCAAAGCGCCATACGGGCCTCCAGGCACTCGATGGTGACCTGCTGGGCTTCCTGCCAGTATTGGGGGTCGTCGGCGCACAGCTCGCGCACCATTTGCTGGGCCAGCGGGGCGTGCACTTCTTCGTCGAGCTCGATGTGGCGGTCGAGGTAATACACGAACGTATCGAGCTGGCCGGGAAACCGGTCGCGCAACTCGCCCACCAACTGGCGAAACATGGCCGGAATCAAGTCTTCGCGGCCGAAAGTGAAACTGGCGGCTACGGCGTGCGCCTTGCCGGATTGAATGATGCGGAACGTGGTTTCGACAAACTGGCGCACTGAATCCGGTGCCTGCGCATCGGCAAGCGCCTGAGAAACGGTGCGGCCGGCTCCTACCGCCGCCACCATGCGGCGGATGGGCAACGTGTTGGCCCCGCATTCTTCCATGGCCCGCACGTAGAGCTCGAAATGGCTGATGGGCTGCCCCTGCGGGTCGAGGTCGGTTTCCTCTTCCAGCACAATCTCGTTGATGAGGCGGCGCGTGGCGGGGTTGGCGGTGGGCACCCACGGCACATCTACACAGGTCAAATCACGTTGCAGGGCCTTCAGCAGCGACATAAAATCCCACACGGCAAAGACGTGGTGCTCCATGAACTGGCGCAGGTCGGCCATGGTCTGGAGGCGATAGTATAGCCCGTTGTTGAGCAGCAGCTGGCGGGTTTGGGCCACTTCGTTCTGCAAAAACTCAATGGGGTCAAGAACAGCTTCCATATGGCATTTTTTTATTATAACTATTTAAATAAAGCAAATTCACTATTTTCTCTAACGGCAAGCCGCGGAAAATGGTTTATACAAACGAAAAACCCTTTGACTTGGATTGCCAAAGGGTTTCGATTTGTTAATTTTCCTAGAAAAGCACCAGCGTTTCTTCTATTTCTTCTCAAATACCAGTGCGTTGCCGTCCATGCAATAGCGCTGGCCGGTAGGCTTGGGGCCGTCGTTGAAGACGTGGCCGAGGTGGCCGCCGCATTTGGCGCACACAATCTCGTCGCGGCTCATACCGAAGCTATTATCCGAAGCCACTTTCACACTGGTGGCAGTGGCGGGGGCGAAGAAGCTCGGCCAGCCGGTGCCCGACTCAAACTTGGTATCGGAGGTGAAGAGCAGGTTGTGGTCGGCAGCACAGTAATAATTGCCAGCGGCGTGGTTGTCGTGGTATTTGCCGGTAAAGGGCCGCTCGGTGCCCTGCTCGCGCAGGATGTAATACTGGTCGGGCGTGAGGATTTTCTTCCATTCGGCGTCGGTGTGGCGCACCGGGAATTCGTCGGGCTTGCCGGTCACGGGCTGGGGCTGGAAGTAGGTTTTGCCGGCGATGGTGCGGGCGGGCGGGGCTGTATTGGCGGCCACGTCGCGCTTCTGCGAGCAAGCCGAATTGAGCGAAAGCACCGAAACAAGTAATAGCAGCAGGGAAAAACGCATGGCGGATAGGGGGGTTGAATGACAGGTGGCCAACATACGGCAATGGCCTACCAGTTGGTCGGCAGGATAGACGAAAGAATTCGGGGAACCTTACACCCTAGCTAATCGATTTAGGGCGACGAGCTTGGCTGCGCAGCGGGGTGCGGCGGCCGGGTTCGTGTTAATAGTTGAGTGCCACAAGGCTTTGCGCTATTTTATCCGTACCTTTGCACCCGCAAAACCAACCCATATGGCCCAGAATATTCGGAACATTGCCATCATCGCTCACGTTGACCACGGCAAGACCACCCTGGTGGATAAGATTATCCACGCATCCAAGATTTTCGACGCGCA
The DNA here is from genome assembly GCF_054776515.1 of Hymenobacter terrigena. NCBI lineage: Bacteria > Pseudomonadati > Bacteroidota > Cytophagia > Cytophagales > Hymenobacteraceae > Hymenobacter > Hymenobacter terrigena. Next base: position 189,502 of record NZ_BAAHBU010000003.1, on the reverse strand, counting down.
CCAGCAGTTCGACGACCTCATCCTCGATAATAACGACCTGGAGCGCGAACGCGGCATCACCATCGTTTCGAAGAACGTATCGGTACGCTACAAAGACGTTAAAATCAACATCATCGACACCCCTGGTCACGCCGACTTCGGCGGTGAAGTAGAGCGCGTGTTGAAACTGGCCGACGGCGTGCTGCTGCTCGTGGACGCCTTCGAGGGCGCCATGCCGCAGACGCGCTTCGTGCTGGGCAAAGCCATCGACCTGGGTTTGAAACCCATTGTGGTGGTGAACAAAGTAGACAAGGAAAACTGCCGCCCCGACGAGGTGCACGAGCAGGTGTTCGACCTCATGTTCAACCTCGGCGCCACTGAGGACCAGCTGGACTTCGTGACCTTGTACGGCTCCTCGAAGCAGGGCTGGATGAGCACTGACTGGAAAGTGAAGACCGACAACATCACGCCCCTGCTGGATGCCGTACTGGAGTCGATTCCACCGGCGCCGAGCCTGGAAGGCACCCCGCAGATGCAGATTACCTCGCTCGACTACTCGTCGTTCGTGGGCCGCATCGCCATTGGCCGCGTGCACCGCGGCACCCTGAAAGAAGGCGCTAACATGAGCCTGATGAAGGCCGACGGCAGCATCAAGAAGGTAAAAATCCGCGAGCTGCACGTATTTGAAGGCCTCGGCCGCAACAAGGTTTCGGAAGTGAGCAGCGGCGAAATCTGCGCCGTTTCGGGCATCGAAGGCTTCGACATTGGCGATACGCTAGCCGATTTCGAAAACCCGGAGGCCCTGGAGCGCATCAGCATCGACGAGCCGACGATGAACATGCTGTTCACCATCAACAACTCGCCGTTCTTCGGCAAGGAAGGCAAGTTTGTGACCTCGCGCCACTTGCGTGACCGTCTGTTTAAAGAAACCGAGAAAAACCTGGCCCTGCGTGTGCAGCCCACCGACAAGGAAGACTCCTTCCTGGTGTTTGGCCGCGGCATTCTGCACTTGTCGGTACTCATCGAGACCATGCGTCGCGAAGGCTACGAGCTGCAAGTGGGTCAGCCCCAGGTTATTTTCAAGGAAGACGACAACGGCAAGCGCCTGGAGCCCATGGAATTGCTCGTGGTGGATGTGCCCGAGGAAACCGCCGGTAAGGTGATTGAGCTGGTGAGCATGCGCAAAGGCGAGATGACCATCATGGAGCCCAAGGGCGACCTGCAGCACCTCGAGTTCCGCATTCCTTCGCGCGGTCTGATTGGCCTGCGCAACAACGTGCTGACCGCTACCGGCGGCGAGGCCATCATGAACCACCGCTTCATCGATTTCGAAGAGCACAAGGGCAACATCCCCGGCCGTATTGCCGGCTCGCTGATTTCGCTGGAAACCGGCCCCGGCACGGCTTACACCATCGACAAGATGCAGGACCGTGGCTCGTTCTTCGTGGACCCGGGCGAGGAAGTGTACGCCGGCCAGGTCATCGGCGAGCACACCCGCCCCAACGACCTGACCATCAACATCCAGAAAGGCAAGAAGCTGACCAACATGCGCGCTTCGGGCTCGGACGAAAACGCCAAAATTGTGCCCAAGCGCCAGTTCTCGCTGGAGGAAGCCATGGAATACATCCAGAAGGATGAGTACCTGGAAGTGACGCCGAAATCGGTACGCATGCGCAAGATTCTGCTCGACGAAAACGAGCGTCTGCGCTACGCCAAGCAGGCCGACTAATTATTCTGAATTGAATGATTTTGAAGAGGGCGCGGCTTTGGTCGCGCCTTTTTCATTTCCCGAATGTTACCTTTTTAACTTATGACTCAAGAAAATCTGAGCCGCTTTGTGCAGCTCTTCACTTTGAATAATGCGGAGGCAACCCGGCGTGTGAGCGAGCGGCTGGCACTGGTGTTGCGCGACCCGGCTGCTTATCAGGAGCAATTTGCTGAGGAGTTGGAGGAACGCGGCATCGTGGCGGCGCTGCCGGCGCAGGAATTGCGTGATTTGGCGCTGATTGATGCGTTACTAACCGAAGAATTGCTCTGGGAAAGCGACTGGAAAGACCCGGCCGCCGACCTGGTTTATGGCATCAATGAAACGCTGACGCAGCAAAAGCAACCGGTACGGCTTAGTGAGCCCGCCAGCGGGCGGGCTACGGTAACTGGCCCCGAAGCGCTTGACATTGTGCAGGATTTGGCTGAGCCAGTTGGGCTGGCGGTGGTGCTTTTTACGCTGGATAGCGACTCTTACGCCTTGAGCGTAGTGGCCGATGCACAGGCTGAGGAAGCCCGCCAGCTGGCGAAGGAATTAGGGTTTGGGGTGACGGTGTATTAGCCTTACAACGCTGGATAATCGATTGTGTAAAGGCGGTGGCGCGTACCTTGCAGGCCCATTCCCCCTGCTTGCTTATGCTGCTGAAAAACCTGCTGAGTGCCACGCTGCTGCTGGCCGCCACTGCTGCCACTGCCCAGAACCGGCACGAATACCTGCTCGATTCTAACTGGAAATTCTCAAAGGGCGACGTGCCGAACGCGGCCAAAACTGATTTTGCTGATGCCAAATGGCAGACGGTGAGCGTGCCGCATGATTGGGCCATTTCGGGACCGTTTAGTGGACAGAATGACCTGCAGGTCGTCAAGATTGAGCAGAATCAGGAGCAGAAGGCCACCCAGAAATCGGGGCGTACGGGCGGGCTGCCGTTCATCGGCACTGGCTGGTACCGGCGGAAGCTGGCAGTGCCAGGCTTCGGGCCGGGGCAGCGGGCGGTGCTGCTGTTTGATGGCGCAATGAGCAACGCGCACGTATTTGTGAATGGCAAGGAAGTCGGGTTCTGGCCGTATGGCTACAACTCGTTTTCGCTGGATATAACCTCGTTTCTGAAGCCCGGCGATGGCAACGTGCTGGCCGTGCGGCTCAACAATCAATCCGAAGCCTCGCGCTGGTACCCCGGCGCGGGCCTCTACCGCAACGTGCATCTGGTAGTGACCGACGACGTACACATTCCGGTGTGGGGCACCTACCTGACCACGCCCGAAATCACGGCAGAGCAGGCCAGAGTGAACCTGAAAACCACGGTGGAAACGCCCGGCGGCAAGCCGCAGCCGCTACGGCTCGACACGGAAATCCGCGACGCGGCGGGCAAGGTGGTGGCGACTACCAGCACGAACCTGACCGATGGCCTGACGTTCGAGCAGAACCTGACGGTGCCGCAACCGCGGCTGTGGTCGCCGGAAACGCCGGTACTCTACACGGCTTCCTCGAAGCTGTATGCGGGCAAGGTGCTGAAAGACGAATACAAGACCTCGTTTGGAATTCGCTCCTTCAAATTTGAAAAGGGCGTGGGCTTTTCGCTGAACGGGCAGCCGCGTAAGTTCAAGGGCGTATGCAACCACCACGATTTGGGCCCCCTGGGCGCGGCCATCAGCACGGCCGCATTGCGTCGGCAATTGACGCTGCTGAAGGATTTGGGCTGCGATGCTATTCGGACTTCGCACAACATGCCGGCGCCGGAGCTGGTGGCGCTGTGCGATGAGATGGGCCTGATGCTGATGGTGGAGTCGTTTGACGAGTGGAAAGCGCCGAAGGTTAAGAATGGCTACAGCCAGTATTTTGATGAGTGGGCCGAGAAGGATTTGGTTAACATGGTGCACCACTACCGCAATAATGCGTCGGTGATTATGTGGAGCATCGGCAACGAGGTGCCCGACCAGAGCAACGCTAACGGCCCCATCATCGCCAAGCGTTTGCAGGACATCGTGCACCGCGAAGACCCCACCCGCCCCGTGACCATGGGCCTCGACCGCTTCGACGACGATTTCAAGTACGGCATCGCAACGGTCCTCGACATTCCCGGCTTCAACTACAAGCCCCACCGCTACCCCGAGGCGCTGGGCAAGCTGCCGCAAGGCTTCCTGCTGGGCTCGGAAACGGCTTCGACGGTAAGCTCGCGGGAGGTGTACAAGTTTCCGGTGGAGAAGGCCAAGCAGAAGCAGTACCCAGATAACCAGTCATCGTCGTACGACCTGGAGGCTTGCGTGTGGTCGCAGACGCCGGACGAGGAATTTGCTGCGCAGGATGACATTCCGAATGTGATGGGCGAGTTTGTGTGGACGGGGTTCGACTACCTCGGCGAGCCTACGCCCTACGATGAGAAGTGGCCTTCGCACAGCTCCTACTTCGGCATTCTGGATTTGGCCGGCATGCCCAAGGACCGGTACTACCTATACCGCGCCCGCTGGAATACGGCCAAGCCGACGCTGCACATTTTGCCGCACTGGACCTGGCCCGGTCGTGAAGGCCAGACCACGCCGGTTTTTGCCTACACCAGCTACCCATCGGCCGAGCTGTTTGTGAACGGCCAAAGCCAGGGCCGTCAGACCAAAGGCCCCTCCGACCAGCCCCAATCGCGCTACCGCCTGATGTGGAAAGACGTGAAATACGCGCCCGGCAGCATCAAAGTAGTGGCCTACGATGCCCAAGGCAAAGCGGTAGCCACGGAAGAAGTGCGCACGGCCGGCGCCCCGCACCACATCAAGCTCGTAGCCGACCGCACGGCCCTCGCGGCCGATGGCAAGGACCTCGCCTTCATCACCGCCCGCGTAGAGGATGCGCAGGGCAACCTTTGCCCCGACGCGGCGCAGTCGCTCAGCTTCGCGGTGAGTGGCGCGGGCAGCTTCCGGGCCATCGGCAACGGCGACGCGACCAGCCTGGAACCGTTCCAGAAGCCGCAGATGCGGGTGTTTCAGGGGCAGTTGGTAGCCATTGTGCAAGCCAGCGACAAAGCCGGGGCGGTGCAGGTGAAAGCCTGCGGCACGGGGCTGCAAGGTGGTACCGTAACTCTGCAAACCAAAGCCGGCTCAGCGGGGAAATAGCCGGTAGTTGACTTACAAGGCCGTGCGCTGGCGCACGGCCTCAAACGCCAGCACGGCCCCGGCCACGCTCACGTTGAGTGAGTCGATGCGGCCCATCATGGGGATGATGATGGTGTCGTCGCAGGCGGCAAGGGCGGCAGGGGTCAGGCCGTCGGCTTCGGTGCCGAGGACCAAGGCCGTGGGCTGGCGGAAATCGCAGTCGAGGTAGGAATGCGCTTTGGGCGTGAGGGCAGCAGCGTAGCTGCGAATGCCTTTTTCGCGCAGGAAGGTGGTGATTTCGGCCATTGGCGCGGCGATTACGGGGACCGAGAACACGCAGCCGATGCTGGACCGGATGGTGTTGGGGTTGTAGAGGTCGGTGCGCGGGTCGCCGACGAGCACGGCGTCGACCGGGGCGGCGTCGGCGGTGCGCAGGATGGCGCCGAGGTTGCCGGGCTTCTCCACGGCTTCGAGCACGAGCAGGAGCGGATTGGCGGGCAGGCGCAGGTCGGCCAGGGTGCGGGCCGGGGTGCGGAGGACGGCCAGCAGGCCGTCGGAACCTTCGCGGTAGGCTACTTTTTCGAAGACGGGACGCGTGACCTCGAACCACTCCGGCGCGTCTTTTTTGCCAAAAAACAGGCTTCGCAGCTCCGTTTCGCCGGTTTCACCGGCTAGTTCGGGGCAGCTATAGATGGTAGCGACGGGCACACCCGCTTCCACCGCAATGGTGAGCTCGCGCAGGCCTTCGACCAGGGTCAGGCCCAGGGCGCGGCGCTCGGCCGATTTCTGCTGCAGCTTCAGGAGCTGCTTGATGCGCGGGTTTTGGGGGCTGCTGAGGCGGTCGGCGGGGGCAAAAGGCATGGGGCAAAGATACCGGCGCGGCTGCCGGCCCCAACCATCGCCCGGCCGGCCGCGTAGGGCGGCCGAGTACCTTCGCAACTGATGACCTTAAAAACCAACACCAAAATCATTGTGGGCTTTGCCCTGGCCGTGGGCGTGCTGCTGCTCACGGCAGCCGCCTCGTTCTGGAGCATCCGGGGCCTGAGCGTGCAAACCCGGAACGTGGAGCACACCTACCAGGTGCTGCAGGAGGCCGAAACCATTACGGCGGTGCTTAAGGATGCCCAGGCGGGCACGCGGGGCTACCTGCTCACCGGCGACACGGTGTATCTGCGGCCCTACAGCATGGCCACCGGCCAGCTGCCCGCCGCCCTGGAGCGCGTGCAGGCCCTGACGGTGGATAACCCCGTTCAACGTGCTCGGCTCGATTCGCTGCGCGACTTGGTGGAGCAGGAGTTCCGCATTCTGCGGCCCCTCACGGAGATAAAAAAGTCCATGAGCCAGTCGGCCATGCAAACGCTGCTCGACACCGACCGCCAGACCCTGCGCCAGGTGCGCATGCTGTACGCCCGCATTAAACGCAGTGAACTGGCCCTGCTGGCCCAGCGCAGCGCGTTGCAGGACGTTTTTGAAAAAGCCACGCCCATTGTGGTGCTCATTTCGGCGGTGCTGGCGGTGCTGATTGTGGTGTGGCTGGTGATAAAGATTGTGAAGGAACTGGAAGACAACCGCCGCCTGCAAAGCGAGCTGGCGGATGTGAATGCGCAGGTGAGCCGCCGCATTGCCCAGATTCGGGAGCTGGCCGAGCAGGTGGTGCAAGGCGACTACACCGTCAAAATAGCCGATGCGGCTGCAGACGACCTCGGCGGCCTGGCTGCGTCGCTCAACCGCATGACCCAGACGCTGGAAGGCAGCTTCAGCGCCCTCGAAAAGCGCAACCGCGAGCTCGACCAGTTTGCCTACGTTGCCTCTCACGATTTGAAAGCGCCGTTGCGCGGCGTGACCACCATTGTGAAGTGGATTGAGGACGAGCTGGCCGCCGAGCTCTCGCCCCAGCTTCGCACCTACCTCGACCAGATGAAGGGCCGCCTGGCGCGCCTCGAAGACCTGATAAATGGCCTGCTGGCCTACGCCCGCGTGGGCCGCACGGCCGCACAATCGCGCGAGACGGTGAGCGTGCAGCAGCTCTTGACCGAAGTGGCTGACCTCGTGGTGCCGCCCGATTTCACGCTGCGCATCGGCCCGGATATGCCCACCTTCGAAACCGACCGGCTGAGCCTGCAACAGGTGTTCACCAACCTGCTCTCAAACGCCGTGAAATACCACCAGCGCGGGGCCGGCCACCTCGAGGTGACGTGCCAGGACATTGGCCGCTGCTACGAGTTCCGGGTGCAGGACGACGGCCCGGGCATCGCCCCGGAGTATCACCAGAAGATTTTCCTGCTCTTCCAGACCCTGCGCGACCGGCACACGGCCGAAAGCACGGGCATCGGCCTGAGCATCGTGCAGAAAATAATTAACGAGCAGCAGGGCACTATTCGCGTCGAATCGGCCGTGGGGCAAGGGGCCGGTTTTATCTTTACGTGGCCGAAATAAACCCGGTCCTTACGGCCGGGTTTGACCGGTTTGGGCACCCTTTATAAATACCGGCTTTTTTATCGGGCACGCTACGCAGCCGGTCTTTCTATTGCTTACTTATTTTAGCTAACCACCTTTATGCGTTCTGTTTTACTAGTCGAAGACGATATTTTTGATACCATGACGGCGGAGAAGTCCTTTGCCAAATTCAACGTGCCGCACCAGCTGCATACGGCTTTCAACGGCGAGGAGGCGCTGGACCTGCTGCTGGGCCGCAACGGCGCGGAAGCCCTGCGCCCACTGCCCGAAGTCATCCTGCTCGACCTGAACATGCCCCGCATGAACGGGGTCGAATTCCTGACCGAGCTGCGCGCCAACCCCGAATTCCAGCATATTCCGGTGTTTATCACCACCACGTCCAGCATGGAGGAGGACCGCGCCCATGCCGAAACTCTGGGCGTGAGCGGCTACATTCTCAAGCCGCTGGATTTTGAAACCGGCACCGACCTGTCGGACAGCCTGAGCCTGCTGGAGAAGCTGCTGAAATAGCGCCAGCGGGCAGCCGGTTCACTTGCGCTTCACAATATAAGTGCGGAATTTACCGCCGTTTACCGACGTTCGATTTTCGCGGTCCGCCTGCTCGTTCGCGGGATTTGCGCGGGTTTCGGTATTATTGGCGGGACATGGGTACCTTGTTCGGCCTGTTGGTCTTAATAGCTGTCCTTCCGTATGAAAATTCCCGCTCTGTATCCGGCCCTGGTTCTGGTTTTGCTTGGGGGACGCCCGGCGCAGGCCCAGGACGATGCCCCCCGCCAGCTGGGCGCGCCGCCGGCTATGCCCGCGCCCGCCCGGCCCCGCCCCGCGCCCGCCCCGCGCCAGTTGGAAACCGTGCCCGTGGCCCCGGCCGACTCTTCCCACCGTGCGGCCGTAACAACGCCGCAGCCCAGCCCGATGGCTGCGCCCGCGCCCGTGTATGCCCCCACGCCGGCGGGCCAGCTACCGGGCAACAACGCGCGCCCCGCCCGCTTCCAGGTGGGCCTGAAAAACGGGATGGTTTACTCGGCCAACGACGTAGAAACGAAGAATCCGCTCTTCGGCCGCTCCTACCTGCTGCTGGATGGGCGGCAGAAGTTTGAGATGGCCGAAGTCGGGTTTTATGAGGATGAAACCGGCCACTACGTGCGCACCACGCTGCCCAATTCCTCGCGGGAAACCACGTTGCGCCGCGAAAAAACCGGGCGCATCAGCCTTTATTCCATCACCACTTCGCAGTACAGCTCGGGGCCGGGCGGCTTCGGCTACCCGGGCTATGGCTACGGCGGGTATGGCATGGGTTACGGCGGGTTTGGCGGCTACCCCTACGGCGGCTACCGCACCGTGAAAACCGAATATTTCTCCAAGGATAACGGCCCCATTCAAAACCTGACCACCAACAACCTGATGCTGGCCACCCGCGACAATGCCGGCGCGCAGGAATTACTCCTGGATTCGCGCCGGTACCAGCGCCTCACGCTGGGCAGCTACGTGGTGGGCGGCGGGCTGCTCGTGGCCGGGCTGTTCCAGTCGTTGCAGCCTAGCGATGGCCGGCCCGGGATTTCGCCGTTGGTTTATGCCGCCATTCCGGTGCTCATTGTGCCCATCGTGCTGCAAAGCAAGCAGGCCAACAACCAGCGCCAGGCCATCGCCTTGTATAACTCGACGCGCTAAAAAAACGGAAGACGGTTGTCATCCTCATCTGACGGGCGCGCAGCGAAGCGTAACGCTGCTCCGTCCTACCCCGTAGGCCAGGCATGAATACTGCCGCCACTCTCGAAGCCCAAACTGCTGATTTCGCCGCCCGCCAAGCCAAGGCTTTGCTAGTGCACGAGCGGCTTTGTGCCGAGTACGGGGCGCCGTTCCGCTTCTTTAGCACGAAAGACCCACTGAGCGAGCTGGTGAGCGCCCTGCTCTCGCACCGCACCAAAAACGCCGAATCGCACCGCGCCTACCAGGAGCTGCGCGCCACCTTTCCCACCTGGGAGGCCGTGCGCGACGCGCCCACCGAGGCCGTGCAGCACGCCATTCGGGCCTGCACCTGGCCCGAGCAGAAGGCCCCGCGCATTCAGGCGGTGCTGCGCGAAATCAGCCAGCGCTGCGGCACAGATGCCCCGTGCGCGCTGGATTTTCTGGCCGACATGCCCATTCCCGAAGCCCGCGCCTGGCTAGAAAGCATCAGCGGCGTGGGGCCGAAAACCAGCGCGGCCACCCTTCTCTTCAGCACCCTGCGCATCCCGGCCATGCCCGTAGACAGCCATCACCACCGCGTGGCCCAGCGCCTGGGCCTCATCGGGCCGAAGGTGGGCGAAGGCCCGGCCCACAAGCTGCTCGAAGCTCTGCTCCCGCCCGGCTGGGACGCCCAGCAGGTGTACGACCACCACGAGGCGCTCATGTTTCACGGGCAGAAGTGCTGTTACTTTTCATCGCCGGCCTGCGGGCGCTGCGTGGTGCTGGACCAGTGCCCGTTCGGGCAGGCGCGACTGGGCGGGAAGGCGGCCGGTTAATATGAGAACGTCAGTCGATACAACCCAATGATTCTGCACCTGCGGGCCAAGCCCAACGCCCGCGAAAACCATCTGCTCCGCGCTGCCGATGGCACGCTGACCGTGCGCCTAAAAGCGCCGTCCCAAGAAGGCCAGGCCAATGCCGTGCTGCTGGCATTTCTGGCCACGGTGTTTGCCGTGCCCAAAAGCCGCGTACTGCTGCTGAGCGGCCACACGGCCCCATTCAAAAAGCTCGAAATTGAGGGCGTGAGCGAGGAAGATGGCCAACGGGTGCTGGCCGCGCTGATTGGATAGACATCCGCAGTGTCGTCCCTATTTCCCGCGTTTCCAGCGGTAGTATTTGCGATACCAGGGCGAGGTTTTCTTGAACAGGCTGCTGGTTGATTCGTTCGGAAACATATTCACCCGAAACACCTGCATCCGGTCTTCCTCAATGGTCATTCCGCCCGTATCGGTGGCCACACCGAGGGCGAAACCGGCTTCGCGTACCGCCGTTTTCACGGCCTCGTTCAGGTCGCCGTAGGGGTAGGCGAAGCTCACAACCTCGGTTTGCAGGGCGGCTTCCAGCGCCGTTTTGCTGCGCTGGATTTCGGCGGCGGCTTCGGGCAGCGGCAGGGTGGTGAGGCGGGGGTGCGACATGGTGTGCGCGCCAATTTCCCAGCCGGCGGCCACGAAAGCGCGCTTCTGGGCCAGGTCCATTATTTCGGAGCGCGGCTCGTCGGGGTCGAAATCAGCATCCCATTGGTTGTAGCGGATATCGGAATTACCCAGCAGGTAGAGTACGCCCCGGTAGCCGTACTGCTGCATCATGGGCAGCAGGTTGGTGTAGTTGTCGGTGTAGCCATCGTCAAAAGTGAGGATGATAGCGCGGCGCGGGAATTCCCGCAGCGGTAACTCGCCGCTGGCGTATCTCAGGTAATCGGCAAAGGTGATGGGGGTTAATTTCTGCTGCTTGAAATAGGTCAGGTGCTTTTCAAAATTCTCCTTCGTGACGTAAATCTGGTGCTTGGTGGCCAGCGGCGCGTCGGGGATTTTGTGGTACATGAGCACCGGAATAAAGCCGGGCACCGCCTTCTGCATCCGCGCCGTCTGGTATACTTCCAGTACCCGCGCCGCCACGGTGGCCAGGCTGTAATGCGCCCGCACCAGCTGGCGCAACGCGAGCGGCACTGCCTGCGGCTGCCGCAGAAATGCCTGCGCATCGGCCCGCAGCGCAGCAAAATCGACTTCCGAAGGGCTTTGCCGGGCCGAGATATCGCCGAAATTGGAAGCCGCCGCCGAGGCAAAAGACGCTTCCGTGACGAGGCCCGCGTAGCTGGCTTCGCCCAGCGCCAGCACCGGCCGGCCCGCGCCCAGCGCCTCAATGGCCACCCGCCCTGCCCCAATTACCAGCGTGGTGCGGGCCAGCCAGCCGGGCACGTCGTTGGTGAAACCCACTACCTCAATCCGCTCACCAAACTCCGTTTGCAGCTGCGCAAGGGCCGTTTTTCCGGCAGTTGGCAGATGTTGCAGCTCCCCGCCGATGAGCGCCACCCGCAACGCCGGAAACTCGCGCAATAGCGCCGGAAACACTTGCACCAGCAGGGCCGCCGCCCGCTCCCCTTTGCCCCCGTTGAAGCGCCCGATGAAGGCTATTCTCAAGGCGGAATCCTCGCTTACTAATTCCTCTTTCCCAAAGGCTACCCCATTAGGGATGGCCACGATTTTGGCCGCCTGCATCTTCACTTCCGCGATGAGATGCTCGCGCAAATTCGCGCAAATGGCAATGACTTTGTCGCCATACACATCGAGCAGCGAGGTGGAGGCGTGCAGGTGCTGGCGGCCGTGCACGGTGCTCACCAGCGGCACCCGGAGGCCGCGCAGGGCAAAATAGCTCACCCAGCTGGCCGCCCGCGAGTGGCAGTGCACCACGTCAATCTGCTCTTTTTTAACCACCTGCCGGATGATGCGCGCATTGCGCAGCCGCTGCCGGTAGCTGCGGTTGCTGATGCTGGCCCACACCAGCGTGGCCCCGGTGGGCAGCTGGGCGGCATCGGCCACCATCCATACCTGGTGGCCCTGGGCGCGGTGGGTCTCGGCCAGCTGCACGGCATAGGCCACGGAGCCCGCAAAAAACTCAGCCGAAAGAACGTGGAGAATGCGCATGGGGCAAAGGTATTGCCGGACGCGGGGCTGGCGTTGCTATCCAAATTGTGTCGGACCGTCATGCAGAGCGCCGCGAAGCATCTTTACCACAATAGTAAAATCAATTACTGGTGGCGGGCAAGATGCTTCGCGGCGCTCTGCATGACGGCCTTTGTTCCTTTCAGCTCCGTGCGCGGCCGGCCACGTTGTCCATGTACTTTTGGCCGTTGCCGGTGTTCAGGAGGAGGATTTTCTCGTCGGGATTCAGCCAGCCGGTGGCCAGGAGCTGACGGGCGGCCGTCCAGACCGCGCCGCCTTCGGGAGCCACAAACAGGCCCTCCTGCTGGCCCAGGTCGCGCATGCCGGCCAGCATGCCTTCTTCGCTCACGCCCGCCACCGTGCCGTTCGATTCGTGGAGGACGCGCAGCATCATGGCTTCGCCCAGCGGGTGGGGCACGGCCAGGCCGTTGGCCAGCGTGGCACGGCCCTGATAGGCCTGGCAGTTGGGCTGGCGCCCCTCGTAGGTTTCGAGGAGCGGGCAGCAGTTTTCGGCCTGCACGGCCACCATGCGGGGCAATTTCACCTCGGGCGCGAGCCAGCCGAGCTGTTTCATTTCCTGAAACGCCTTCCAGATGCCGATGAGGCCGGTTCCGCCGCCGGCTGGGTAGAGCAGCACGTCGGGCAGCGTCCAATTCAGCTGTTCGGCAATTTCGTAGCCCATGGTTTTCTTGCCTTCGAGGCGGTAGGGCTCTTTCAGGGTCGAGATGTCGAGGAGGGCGCCGTCGGCGTTGCGCTGGCGCACGCGGGCGCCGCAGTCGCTGATGAGGCCGTCGACCAGTTCCACTTCAGCCCCGTACCAGAGGCATTCTTCCTGGAACGCCTGCGGCGTGTGGCGGGGCATCACCACCACGGCCCGCAGGCCGGCGCGGGCGCAGTAGGCCGCCATTGCCACGCCCGCATTGCCGGCCGTGGGGATGATGCAGCCGTCCACCCCCAGCTCTTTGGCCTTGGATACGGCCATGCTCAGGCCCCGCGCTTTGAAGGAGCCGGTGGGGTTCTGGCCTTCATCTTTCAGCAGCAGGTGGGCCAGCTCGTGGCGGGCAGCCAGGCGCGGCAGGCGCAGCAGCGGCGTGAGGCCCTCGCCGAGGGTCACTTTGTTTTCTTCGTGCAGCAGCGGCAGCAGCGCACCGTAGCGCCACATCGAGGCGTCGGCCTGGTCGATAACGGCGCGGCTTAGGGGCTCGCGCAGGTCGTAGTCGGCTACTAACGGTACGTTGCAACAGGCCGAAACCCGTTGCAGGTCGAAGGCAGAATATTCGGTCCCGCAGGCGGAGCAATGCAGCGCGGCGAGACGGGAAAGGGATTCGGAGGCAACCAGTTTCATGGGGCAAAGTACGGAATGGCTTGGCCCGTGGTATGCCGCAATGGGATAGGGATTTGGAATAGCCTATGCCCTGCCGGAATAGTAGCGCCGCGTGAATTGCAGGAAATCCTTGTAGGGCGCGTTGTTCTCGGTGCCCTTGCGCTGGATGAAATTGAACTCGCGCTTTAGGGGAAAATTATTGATTTTAACCTCCGAAAACTCCCCCGAAGCCAGCTCCTTCACCACCGCCTGCCGGGGCAGGAAAGCCAGGCAGGTATCGACGCGCACGAAGTTTTTGAGAGCCTCGGTGCCGCCCAGGCGCACGCGCACCGGCAGCGCGGCCAGCTTGATGCGATGCAGCGCCAGCGCTTCTTCGAGCACGGCCAGCGTGCCGGAGCCGTCCTCGCGCAGGGCCAGCGGCGTGGCGAGCAGGTCGTGCACTTCGAGGGTGCGTTTTTCGAGCGGGTTATTGGCGGCGCACACGGCCACTACGTCATCGGTGAGCAGCGGCGTGTAGGTCACGTTGCTCACTTTGTGAATGCCTTCGATGATGCCAAGCTCAATTTCGTGGTCGAGCAGAGCGCGCAGGATGTTGTCGGAATTGCGGTTTTTGAGGCTGAGCTGGCGGTTGGGGTGCAGGCGCAGGTAGGCCGATACCACCGGCGGCAGCACGTAGAGCGAAATGGTGGTGCTGGCCCCAATGAACAGGTGCTGGCTGGGCGCGAAATCCGGGCTCAGCTCGCTCATTTCCTGGTGCAATTCCTGCTGCAGCTGCTTGGCTTGCAATAGCTTTTGGTAAAGCTTGAGGCCGGCCGGGGTGAGCTGGATGCTGCTGCCCAGGCGCTCGAACAGGCCGGTTTTGTAGTGTTCCTCCAAGGCCTTCACCTGCTTGCTCACCGCCGACTGGCTGGTGAACAGCGCCTGGCTGGCCTTGGTGAAGCTCAGGCGCTGGGCCACTTCGAGAAAGACTTCGTGCGGGTGCGAAAGCATGGGACAAAGATGCACGCGCGGCTTTTAGGTTGTCTTAGCAATGGCCAATACGTGACTACACTACACCCAAACAATCATAAACAAAACCCTATATTCAACCCGTGAACTTCCCCTGCAAGCCCTTACTATTGCTTTCGCTGCTGAGTACGCTGGCCGGTTGTGCCCGCCGCCCGGCCGCCGCCTACCAGCCCCTGGCCGCGGCCACCACTGCTGCCCCGGAGGCGGCCCGGCTGCTGTTTCTCAGCTGCCGGCTCACGGCCACGCCCACCGGCACACGGCTGGAGGTGCTGCAAGCCAAGGCCGTGCCCGGCGACCTCAAAATCCCGGAAGCGGACGCCGACACGCCCGATTTCGTGCGCGTGCTTCAGCTCGATGGCCGGGGGCAGGTGCTGGCCCAGCTACGCGTGGCGCACCCGCTGCGCCGCAGCGTGGAGCACGTAGCCAACGACCACCGCACCTTCCAGCGCAGCGAGGTAGTGTTGCCCACGGCCGAGTTTTTTGTGCGGCTGGCCCTGCGTCCCACCACGGCCGCCATCCGCGTGGAGGAGGTGGTGGCAGGCACCACGACCAAGCTTTCCGAATTCCCCGTTCCCCCGAAATCCTAACCTAAGCCCATGAAAAAACTCGCTACTTTCTGGCTACTGCTGCTTTGCGTCGCACTGGCTATGCCCGGCCGGGCCCAGACTTTTCCGGTGGATACGCTGGTAAAAACCGGGCCGCTGGCCAAGCGCATCAACCTGGTATTTGTGCCCGACGGCTACCAGGCCAGCGAAATGGCGCTGTTTCGCACCCGGGCCACGGCGGTAATCAACAGCCTGTTTGGGCAGTCGCCGTTTCTGGAATATCGGCCTTATTTCAACGTGTTTGCCATTGAAGTGCCGTCGGCCCAAAGCGGCTCGATGCACCCGCGCACGGCCTCCGACTGCGGCACGACGGCCGCCTTCGCCGCTACAACTTACTTTAACAGCACGTTCGATTTCGGCGGGATTCACCGCCTGCTGGTACCGCAGGGCAGCGCGGCTGTGGGCACCGTGCTGGCCAATAATTTCCCGCGCTACGACCAGGTATTTGTGCTGGTGAACTCTACCGAGTACGGCGGCTCGGGCGGGGCGCTGGCCACGGCTTCAGCCAATACCAGCGCCACCGAAATCATGGTGCACGAAATCGGCCACTCGATGGCCGCGCTGGCCGATGAATACTGGGCCGGCTCCCAATACGCCCGCGAAGCCTTCAACATGACCCAAACCACCAACCCCGCCACCGTGCGCTGGGCCCCGTGGGTGGGCACCAGCGGCATCGGCATCTACCCCTACTCCACCGACCCCAGCTGGCAAAAGCCCCACCAGAACTGCAAGATGCAATTTCTGGGCGTGCCATTCTGCGCCGTATGCCGCGAGGCGTTCGTGGAGAAATTCCACACGCTGGTGTCGCCGCTGCAATCGTATTCGCCGGCCACGCTGGCCATCAACGCGCCCACACAAAACCTGTCGTTCGCCCTCACGCTGCTGCCGCCCACGCCCAACACCCTGCGCGTGACCTGGACCCGCGACGGCACCGTGTTTGCCCGCAACACCGCCACAGCCACCGCCACGCTGGCCCAGCTGCCAGTGGGCACCCACGTGGTGCGCGCCACGGTGGTCGACACCACGGCCCTCACGCGCCGCGCCACCCACCTCACCCAGCACACCTACACCGTGGACTGGACCATCAACCGCACTAACACCGGCGTGAGCATGGCCTCGGCCAGCGCCGAGTACATGGTTGAAACCTACCCCAACCCCGTGGGCGATGTCCTGAACCTGAGCTACACCCTGCCCCGCCCCGCGCCCGTGGCCTTCACGGTGCTCGACGCGGCCGGGCGCGTGGTGAAAACCATTCGCTACGGCCGCCAGGCCCCCGGCCGCTACCAGTACGCGCTGCGGCCCGAGGAACTGAACCTGCGCGCCGCCGGGGTTTACACCCTGCTCATTGACGTGGATGGCATTGTGCTGAACCGCCAGCTGGTGAAGGAATAACTCAACTTTGCGACCAATAGAAAGGCCCGGGGCAATGATGCCCCGGGCCTTTTGCGTTTAACGATTCCTATCCTGGCTACTCAGCCGCCGCTGAAACGCAGCCAGAAACAGCCCGGCATGGTAACCATCGCCGAGGCCGTGGTGCAGGTTGACCGATACGGGCATCTGTTGGGTATCGCCTTCGCCGAAAACCTGTCCGAAGGAGATTTTGGGGCAGCTGTCCGGGTGCGAGAAGCTGCGGGCGTGCGAGAGCGCCGTGAAGCGCACCCACGGCAGGGCCGAGCAATGCACCACGTCGGGCCGGGCGGTGGCGTCGCTCAGGCGCAGGCCGGTACTGGCCTGCACGGCCGCAATTTCGACTTCGGCGGCGGCAATGAACCCGGCTAGGGTGTCGCTCTGCTCGATGAAGGAGAAGGCAAACGTGTGGTCGGCCCGGCCGAGGGTGGCGGAGGCGTGAATGCGGTCGTAGAGGTAAACCTGGCCGTTTTCGATGCGGTAGCGGAAGGCTTCTACTTCGTTGGCGGCTTCGAGGGCGTGGTAGAGGTAGTAAAGAAAAAACGACACGCCCAGTCGCTTGGCTTCGGCCTGGGCGGTGGTGCAATCCACGTTGGCAGTGAGGCCGAAGAAGGGCTCTTCAAAAGCCGAGAAGAAGGCAAAATGCTCGCGGCGGGGCCAAGTTTCGAGGTCAATCAAGTGCTTCATGGCGGGCAAAGGTCGGTAGCTTTGCGGCGTCAATCCCTACATTATGCCCACGCAAACCTTCATCGCCTTCGACGCCGACGACACCCTCTGGCCCAATCAGCCGCATTTCGACTACGTCGAAGCGCAGCTGCTGCAGATTCTGGCGCCGTACGCCGATACGGACACCATAAATGCGCGGCTGTACGACGTGCAGCGGGCTAATATGCAGCTGTTCGGCTACGGGGCCAAGTCGTTTATGCTCTCGATGATTGAAACCACGATTCAGCTTTCCGGCGGCGCGGTGGTGGGCAGCGAAATCCAGCGGATTCTGGATTTGGGCAAGGACTTGCTGCGCTTCGCCATCGAGCCGCTGCCTGACGTGGTGGACGTACTGACCGAACTGAAGGAGCGTGGCCACAAGCTCATTCTCCTAACCAAAGGTGACCTGTTCGACCAGGAAAGCAAAATAGCCCGCTCCGGCCTGGGCGACTTTTTCGACTACGTTGAAATAGTGAGCGAGAAGGATGAGCCTACTTACCGCCGCCTTTTCGCCCGCCTTGGCGCCACGCCCGAGAACTTCGTGATGATTGGCAACTCGCTGAAATCGGATATACTGCCGGTGGCAAAGCTGGGATTCCCGGCCATTCACGTCCCCTACCACGCCAACTGGATTCACGAGTACGTGCCCGCCGAGCTGCTGGCGGAAGTGGAGTTTCGGGCGGTGGAGCGGATGCGGGAGGTGCTGGAACTGGTGAGGTAACGAGGCCTCACCCCGGCCGCGCCAGCTCATAAAATATCACGATTAATACATCGTTACTCCGCCCAACGCTGGCGCTTTTCTGCTACCTTCCGGCCACAATTCCACACCCCTCCCCATGCTGGCCCGTTACCGCTTTTTGCCCCTGCTGCTTGTGCTGCTGGCGGCTTCGTCGTGCTCGAAAAAAACCGCCCGGGAACAAGCCGCCGAAACGGCCCAGACCGACGGCGACGAAATCGACCCGTACTCCAACCTGGTGTTCACCTTCGATGAAAAGGTGGTGGACGAGGCCCGGCAGAACCGCTGGGATACCACGCGCTACGTCACGTTCTCGCCCAATATCCGCGGCAAGTTTAAGTGGACCGGCGACCGGGAACTGACGTTTTCGCCGCTGGAGCCCTTCCGACCCAGCACCGTTTTTTCGGCCAGTCTGCGGCCCGAGACGCTGCCCAGCGACAAGCAGAAGCTGGCCCTGAATCGGCCCAAGTTCCACACGCCGTATTTGAATATGGCCGCGCCGCAGGTGTTTTATGGCAGCTCGAAGCGGGCGGCGGGCACGGCGGAACTGCGCGCTAACCTGGTTTTTAACTACCCCGTGCGGCCTACTGATGTGAAGGCACGCCTGAAGGTGTCGCAGGGCGGCAAGCCCGTGGCGGTGGAAGTGAACTCGGCCGAGCCGGATGCCCTGGTGGCCGTGACTTTCATGCAGGACGTGCAGCCGGGCATGCCCGTGCAGATTGACATCGCGCCCGGCCTGCGCCCGGCGGCTGGCACCAAGCCGACCGACAAAGTCCTCACCGCCCAGGCTGAAATCCCCGACCAAAGCATGCTGGAAGTGCGCGAGCTCACCGGCTCGCTGCTCAACGGCCAGCCAGTGGTTACGCTGCTGCTCAACCAGCCCGTGAGCGCCGCCGACGTGCAGCCGAATTTGAAAGTGACGCCCGCAGTGGCGTTTTCGGTGGAGGCGCTGGAAAGCGGCTTTGCGCTGCGCGGCGGGTTTGAGGTGGGCAAAACTTACCAGGTTTCGCTGGCGGCGGGCACGCGCGGGCTGCTAGGCGGCACGCTGGGCGAGGCGTTTACGCAGGCGGTTTCCTTTGGGGACGAGCGGCCGAGTCTGAGCTTTACGAGCAGCGATAAGGCCATGTACCTCGATGCGCTGGGTAACCGGAACCTGGGCCTGCGCATCAACGAAGTGGCCAAGGTGAAGGTGACCATTGCCAAGGTGTACGCCAACAACATTCAGCAACTGCTGCGCGGCGAAAAGCAGTACGGCTACCCCGAATACGACGAGGACGAGCCCCGCGAATCGAACACCGACGAAAACGGCGACTACATCGACCGCAGCTTTCAGTACTACGACACCGAGAACATCGGCAACGTGCTGTCGGAGCGCACCATTTCGGTGGATGGACTGCCCAAGGAGGGCGGTTTGCGCCTGCTCAATCTCAACCTGAAAGACCTCGAATTTCAGGGGCCGATGAAGGGCCTGTACGTCATTCGGGTGCAGGATACGGAGCGGCAGTGGTTGCAAGTGAGCAAGCTGGTGGCCGTGACGGACCTAGGCCTCATCGTGAAGCAGGGCGCTACCGGCGGCACCACGGTTTTCGCCAATTCCATCCGCACGGCTGAGCCGTTGAGCGGTGTGACGGTGAACCTCGTGAGCTCGAACAACCAGGTGATTGGTACGACCACCACGGACAAATCCGGCGTAGCACAGTTCGACTCGGCGGCGAGCATGAAACGCTTCACGCTGGGCATGATTACGGCCACCAAGGACGCCGACTTTTCCTTTCTGGATTTGACCAAAAGCCGGGTCGAAACCTCGCGCTTTGAGGTGGGCGGGCTGACCTCGAACGCGGCGCATTACCAGGCGTTTTTGTACGGCGACCGCAATCTGTACCGCCCCGGCGACACGGTGCGGACCAACACCGTCATCCGCACCGAGGACTGGAAAACGCCAGCCGCCGGCCTGCCCCTGAAAATCCGCCTGCTGCTGCCCAGCGGCAAGGAATACAGCAGCTTGCAGCAGAAACTGAGCGCGGCGGGCAGCTTCGAAAGCCGCTTCATTCTGCCGCCCACCATCATGACGGGCCTCTACACGATGGAGGTGCTGACCGGCAACGACGTGCTGCTGACCTCGCGCCAAATCAGCGTCGAAGAATTCATCCCCGACCGCATGAAGGTGACCGTGACGGCCGCCCCCAAAGTCCTCAAGCCGGGCCAGGACGTGACGGCCAGCATTACGGCCGTGAACCTGTTTGGCCCGCCGGCCGCCGACCGCAAGTTTGAGGTTGAATTCTCGCTGAAGCAGAAGGCGTTTTCGGCCCCGAAATACCCCGATTACAATTTCACCATCAACAGCGGCGAGCGGCGCCGCAGCACCAACGACGACGGCGAGGAAGCCAGCGAAAGCGCCCTCACCTCGCGCTTCGAGAAAACCGTGCGCGAAGGCACCACCGACGCCGCCGGCCTGGGCACCGCCACCTATTCCGTGCCCGATTACCGCGACCTCGGCACGCTGGAAGGCGTGGCCTTCGCCACGGTGTTCGACGAAACCGGCCGGCCCGTGAACCGCCTCGCCACCTTCGACGTGCAGACGCAGGCCACCATGTTCGGCATCGGCAACCTACCCGACCTCATCAGCACCAAACAGGCCCTCACCGTGAAGCTGCTGGCCCTCACGCCCGCCGGCAAGCCCACCTCGGCCCCGGCCGAAATCAAGGTGGTGCGCAAGCTCTGGGAAACCGTGCTGGAGCGCCAGGGCGGCCGCTACGTGTACAATTCGCAGCAGCGCGACCAGACCATTTTGAGCCAAAGCCGCACCGTGGGGGCCGAAACCAGCTTCAGCTTCACGCCGATTTACTCGGGCGAATACGAGGTGCGCATCAGCCGGCCGGGCGCCACAAGCTACGTCACGCAGCAGTTTTACGCCTACGGCTACGGCGATACGCAGGCCAATTCCTTCGAGGTGAACAACGAGGGCGAGGTGACCATTGAGGCCGATAAGCCCAAATACGAGCCCGGCGAAACGGCCAACCTGCTGCTGAAATCGCCCTTCGCCGGCCGCATTCTGGTGACGGTGGAGCGGGCCAACGTGCTCGACCATTTCTACGTGAGCACCGACGGCAAGGCAGCCGAGGTCAAAATCCCCATCAAAGCCGAGCACGTGCCCAACGTGTACGTGACGGCCACCGCCGTGCGCGCCCACACCGCCCAGGACCGCCTGCCCCTCACCGTGGCCCGCGGCTTCCTGCCGCTCACCGTCGAGAAGGCCGATTCGCGCCTCGCCGTAGCCATTGCTGCGCCCGCCGCCAGCCGCTCCCAGACCTGGCAAACCGTGGAAATCACGACCGTGCCCCGCGCCCAGCTCACCCTGGCCGTGGTAGACGAGGGCATTCTCCAGCTCAAAAACTACCAGACGCCCGACCCGCACGCCTACTTCTACCAGAAGCGCGCCCTCGAAGTGTCGGCCTTCGACGTGTACCCCTTCCTGCTGCCCGAGCTCGGCACCAGCAGCAGCGGCGGCGACGCGGCCGACATGCGCAACCGCACCAACCCCGTGCCCAACCGCCGCGTGAAACTGGTCTCGAAATGGAGCGGCGTCCTCACCGCCGACGGCGACGGCAAAGTGCGCTACCGGGTGCGCGTGCCGCAGTTCAGCGGGGCGCTGCGCATCATGGCCGTGGCCTACAAAGACGATGCCTTCGGCTCGGCCGAATTCACGATGAAGGTGGCCGACCCGGTGGTGATTTCCACAGCGCTGCCAAGATTCGCTAGCCCCGGAGACACGATTGACGTGCCGGTGACGCTGACGAATACGACAGGGGCATCTATACCTATCAAAATCAACACTGTCATCAGCGGTGATTTAACTCAACTTTATCCGCAAGGGGAAATAGTTACACCGCACTTGATGCACGTGCCAGCTAATGGGGAAAATAGATACACTTTCCGGTTAAAAGTGGGCCAAACGATAGGCAATTCATCCGTAAAAATTACGGCAGAGAAAGTACCAGAAATGAAGTTGCTTTCTACCGAAACCATCGAACTCCCCATCCGCCCCGCCGCTTCGCTCGAAAAGCGCACCGGCAGCGGCGTGATTGCCGGCGGGGCCACGCTCCCGCTCAACCTGAAAACCGATTTCCTGCCCACCTCGCTCAGCAGTAGGCTGGTCGTGAGCCGCTCGCCGCTCACGGAGTTCAGCAAGGATTTGCGCTACCTGCTGCAATACCCCTACGGCTGCCTGGAGCAAACCGTATCGGCCGCCTTCCCGCAACTATACTACGCCGATTTGGCGGCCACTTTGCAGCAGAAAACCGGGGCCGCTGCCAAGGCCCAGCGCTACAACCCGAACTACCACGTGCAGGAAGCCATCCGCAAGATTGAGGCGATGCAGCTCTACAATGGCAGCGTGAGCTACTGGCCGGGCGGCGATTACGACAACTGGTGGGCCACCGCCTACGCCGCCCATTTCCTGCAGGAAGCCCAGCAGGCCGGCTTCGCGGTGAATAAATCCGTCCTCGACAAGGTACTGAAATACCTGGCCTTCCGCCTCAAAAAGCGCGAAACCGAGCCTTACCAGTACTTCGACGTCAGCAACATCGCCCGCCAGCGCACGATAGCCAGCAAGGAAATCGCCTACTCGCTCTACGTCCTCGCCCTGGCCGGCCGCCAAGACCCCGTGGCCATGAACTACTACCGCGCCAACCGCCCCCTGCTCACCGAAGACTCCCGGTTCCTGCTCGCCTGCACCCAGAGCCTGCTCGGCAACCAGCGCGCCTTCCGCGAGCTGCTGCCCACCAAATTCGGCAGCGAGCAAGCGGCCCGCCGCGCCCTCGACGGCTCGTTCTACTCTCCCATCCGCGACGAAGGCCTCGTGCTCAACGCCCTCGTCAGCACCGACCCCAATAACCCGCAAATCCCCGGCATCGCCCGCCAGCTCAGCCGCCAGATGAAGCAGGCCTACTGGCTCAGCACCCAGGAAAGCGCCTTCGCCCTGCTCGCCCTCGGCAAAATAGCCCGCCAGAACGCCCGTAGCACCGCCACCGCCAGCCTCACCATCGACGGCAAGCCAGCCGGGAATTTCGACGGCAAAGACCTGACCCTGCGCAACGTGGCCAACCGTAACGTGAGCATCCGCACCACCGGCACGGGCAGCCTCTACTACTTCTGGGAAACCGAGGGCATCTCGGTCAGCGGCCAGGTGAGGGAGGAAGATTCCTACCTGAAAGTGCGCCGCCAGTTCCTGAACCGCGACGGCGCAGCGCTGGGCTCTCCCACCTTCCGCCAGAACGATTTGGTGGTGGTCAAAATCACCATCGAAGCCGGCGATGCAGCCGGCGAAATCAAAAACGTAGCCATCACAGATTTGCTTCCGGCGGGACTGGAAATCGAGAACCCCCGCATCGGCGCATTGCGCGAACTGGCCTGGGCCAAGGATGCGTCAACGCCCGATTATCTGGACGTGCGCGACGACCGAATCAATCTGTTCACCACCGCCACTGGCAAGCCGAAGCACTTTTACTACCTCTGCCGCGCTGTTTCGAAGGGCACCTTCAAGCTGGGGCCGGTGAATGCGGATGCGATGTACAACGCGGACTACCACAGCTACAATGGAGCCGGTGTGGTGCGGGTGCGGTGATTGTGCGGGCGGGCACCTCGCCCCCATCAGAATACAAAAAGGCGGCCTGCTCATATGAGCAGGCCGCCTTTTTTAGCTACCAATGCGCTTGCGCCTATTGCAGCACCAGGCGCTTGGTCGAAACCGATTCGCCGGTTTTCACTTTGAACAGGTAGGTGCCGCGGGCCAGCTGGCTGCCGTCGAACTTCACCTGGTGGTATCCAGCGTCCTGGGTGTCAACCACCAGGGTTTTTACCTTGCCACCGAGCGTGTTGAATACCTCCACACTCACGGGGCCTTCCTGACTGAGGTAGTAGCTAATGGTGGTGGCACCGGTGAACGGGTTGGGGTAAGCCGCCGTTTCGGGCGAGAGCGAAGCAGTGCCGGCCGGGGCCGAAGTACGAGCGGCGGTGGTTGGCTGCGTCACGGCGTTATACTGCGGGAAAGTGCGCGTTACGATAACGGCAAACTCGCCACGGGTTACGCTCTGCGTGGGCTTAAAGGTGGCATGCACGGTGGGCTGGAGGTCGTAGGGCCCCTGCGTTACGGAGTAGTAGGCATTGATGAGGTTGAGGTCAAGGGCCAGGCTCACGTAGCCCTCCAAGCCGGCAGGGATACTGGCGGCATCATCCAGCGGCACCTGGGCACCGTTGTAATTGACCGTTACGGCCTTGCCGTTGCGGTTCAGGGCCTCCTGCTGGAAACCCAGGCCCTGCACCAGCGAGTACGCCAGCGAAGCGCGGCTCACAAGCCCGTTGGGCGAGAAAGTACCGGCAGCGGTGGGCAGCATCACCCCGTTGTACTGGAAAGCACGGTCGCGCAGGCCAGCGCCGCGGGCCGCTACTGATTCGGTCAGCAGGATGTCGGTAGGCAACGACACGTCGGTAAAAGTGCGCGAGCCATCCGTGGGCTGATACTGGCGGATGCCCTGGCCCATGAGCAGGTAATCGGCCAGCTGCAGGCGCGTCAAAGCCTGGTTAGGCTTGTAGCCGGTGGGCAGGCCGTCGACGAGGCGGTTGGTAACCGCCATCTTGATGGCGGCTTCGGCGGGGTTGCCAGCGATGTCGTTTAGGTTGGAGGTGCCGGCGGGGGTTTGCTGCGTGATTTTGCCGGTGATGGTTTCGGGCAGCGCCACGCCGTTCAGGCCGTCCACTTTCAGGGTCCAGGTGCCAGGGATGGGCGACGCCACGGCCACGCTGCGGTCGGGGGTTAGGGCAAACTCAACCGGGATGCCCGAGCGGTACTGCACACCGTTGGGGTCCAGCAGAATCAGGTTGGTGAGGTTGCCGGTCTGGCCCTGCACGCCGGGCGACGAAATCTTTGCCTCCAGGCTGTTCACGCCCGTGCCCACCGCAAAGGTGAACTGGTTGGTGGCCGTGGTGGCCGGGTTGTAGTTCACGGTGAAGGGCTGCACCGTGGCGGCAGAGTTTACGCTGCTGTTGAAGGTGCGCGTCGAATTCACAGTGGCCCCGAAGTTGGTGCCGCGGAAGGCCCGGTCCACGGCGGCATAGGCATTCACGTAGCCCGCGCCCACTTCCCAGGCCTCGTGGCCCGGCATGTTGGTGGCAGTTTTTTGCAGGAGCTCCTTCACCTGAGCGGGCGAGAGCGACGGCTTGGCTTCCAGAATGAGGGCCACCACGCCGGCCACGTGGGGCGTGGCCATGGAAGTGCCGCTCATCACCGTGTAGAAGGGCAGCTCGGCGGGGGTAAGCACGGCGGCGTCGGTTTGCGCGCCCAGCGTGGCCACCGGGCCCAGGGCGCGGGTCGACACCACATCAACGCCCGGGGCCGTAATCACGGGCTCGTTCTTATAGGTCCAGGTCTGGCCATCCACTACAAACGTGCCCTGCTGGTCTTTCACTCCGCGCGAGGAGAAATCAGCCAACAGGCCGTACCGGTCGCCGGCGGCCACCGAAATGGTCCAGGGCGCCACGGCGTAAGGGTTGTGGGTGTCGGCCCCCGGGCCGGAGTTGCCAGCCGCAAACACCACCACCATGCCGCGGTCGTAGGCGCGCTTGCTGGCCACGTTCAGCGGGTCGTTGGGGTCAAACGTCCCCGACGACCCGTAGGAGTTGCTGATAACCCGGATGTTGTACTGGAACTGGTGCGTCAGGGCATAGTCGAAGCCGCCCAGGGCATCGAGCACCAGCAGGGCGCCGCCCGAGCCGTAGCCCAGCAGCGAAGCCCCCGGCGCTACGCCCTCGTACTTGCCGCCCGAGCGCGCGCCGCTGCCGCCCACAATGCCGGCACAGTGCGTGCCGTGGCCGGAGTTGTTGTCGGTGTTCGGCACGCCTTCCACGTACGTGATGGGCAGCATGGCGCTCAGCGAGTTCAGGTTGGTCGAGCCCAGCGTGTTCTGCACCAGGTGCGACCCGTACATAATATCCTGGTGGGTGCCATCGACGCCGCTGTCGTTGATGAGTACGCCAATGCCGTGGCCCGATACGGGCGTGCCCCCGTTGCGGGCCGTGGTTTGCGGGTCGGTGCGCAGGCGCTTCACCCCGGTCAGGTTGGTGTCCTCGTAGTTGTAGTAGTCAAGCTTTTTGTTGATGTACAGGGAGCGCACCTGCGGGTTGCGGGCCAGCGCATCTACCTGGGCGGCCGTGGCCACCACCCCGGCAATGGGCAGGGCCTGCAGCGTAACGCCGCGGCTGATGCCCAGTTGCTGCAGCGCGAGCAGCTGCGTGGCCTGGGGCGCGCCGCTGCCGTTGAAGGTGACCACCACCTGGGCGGTGGGGTTGGTGAGCAGCGCAGTGCGCAGGGCGGGGTCAACGATGGCTTGACCGAACGCATTGCCCGCGCCGAAGGCCACCACCAGAACGGTAGCAAGGAATTTGTTTTTCATGTAAGCGTAGTTGAATAAGAAGGAAGTTTGGTGAAAAATCAGCTGCCCGATTCCGGCGGCGTGGGCCCCGCGCCGGAAACCGGAGACAGCATATTTACGGGACTCCATATTCGCCCGGATTTTACTCAGCATTGAAAATATTTACACAAATCATGATTTTTATTAAAAATATCATTCAAAATCACTGAAACAATTATATTTTACATGCGTATTAAGTCGGTTTTTTAGCAAATCCATTATATCAGCTTTTTAACTTATTCTCAAAGGATTACCTTTTTGCTGTGCGCCGAGCGGATTACCTTTGGCTATGACTCGGCGGACTGGAAAGCGGCTATGGGGCGCCCTGCTGGGCGGGATGCTGGCGCTGGCGGGCCTCGACCGGCTGTTTCCGCTGCCGCCCGCGCCGCGCTACTCCCCCATCGTGCTGGCCGCCGACGGCACAGTGCTCCACGCCTTCCTGAACCCCACCCAGAAGTGGCGGATGAAAACCGAGCTGGCCGAGATAACGCCGGCCTTGCAGCAGGCCATCATCCAGAAGGAAGACCGGTATTTCCGCTACCATTTCGGCGTTAATCCGCTGGCCATCATGCAGGCCGCCGGGCGAAACATTTTCCGCAAGGGCCGCACCACCGGGGCCAGCACCATCACCATGCAGGTGGCCCGCTTGCTGGAGCCCAAGCAGCGCACGTTTGGGAATAAGCTGCTGGAAATGCTGCGCGCCACGCAGCTGGAAGCGCATTACAGCAAGGCCGAAATCCTCCAGCTTTACCTGAACCTGGTACCCTACGGCAGTAACATCGAAGGCGTGAAATCGGCCGCGCTGCTCTACTTTCAGCAGCCGCCAGACTATCTCTCCCTGGCCCAGACCGTGACACTGGCCATCATTCCCAACCAGCCCCGCGTGCTGGTATTGGGCAAGAATAACGACTGGATTCTAACCGAGCGCAACCGCTGGCTGCGGCAGTTCCAGCAGCAGCATCTATTTCCGAATCAGGATATTGAAGATGCCATTAATGAGCCGCTGGCTGCGCAACGCCATGCTGCCCCCACACTGGCTCCGCACCTGGCGCGGCGTCTGGTGACGCAGTTCCCCGGCCAACCCATCATTCATTCCACGCTGCGCCGCGCGCCCCAGGCCAAGGCCGAGGACCTGACCAAAAACTACGTGCGCCGCCTGCGCGAGTTGGGCATCACCCAGGCGGCTGTGCTGGTGGTGAACAACCGCACCCGCGCCGTGGAAGCCTACGTCGGCTCGGCCGATTTTCAGGATGCCGCTAGCAGCGGGCAGGTCGATGGCGTGCGGGCCATCCGGTCGCCGGGCAGCACGCTGAAGCCGTTTCTCTACGCGCTGGCCGTGGACCGGGGTATCGTGACGCCGAAGCTGAAGCTGCCCGACGTGCCCACCAATTTCAGCGGCTTCCGGCCCGAGAATTTCGACAAAAGCTGCGCCGGTGAAGTAACCGTGGAGCGTGCTCTCACTTACTCGCTCAACATCCCCGCCGTGCGCGTGCTGGCTGATGTGGGCGTGCCCGTCTTTACCGATAAGCTGCGGGCAGCCGGCTTCCAGAGCGTGGCGAAAGCGGCCCCACGGCTGGGCTTGAGCACCATTCTGGGCGGCTGTGGGGCCACACTGGAGGAGCTGACGGGCCTGTACGCTGCGCTGGCCGATGGCGGAAAGTATCAGCCGCTCCACACCACCGCGCCATTTGAGACCCAAAACTCAACCCTCAAAACTAAGCCCTCAAAACCCCTTTTCTCCCCCGCCGCCGCTTTCCTCATCACCGACATCCTCGCCCAGCGCACCCGGCCCGACCTGCCGATGGGCTACCAAAACAGCCGCCACCTGCCCAAAATTGCCTGGAAAACCGGCACCAGCTACGGCCGCCGCGACGCCTGGAGCATTGGCTACAACCAGGACTACACCATCGGCGTGTGGGTGGGCAATTTCAGCGGGCAGGGCAGCCCTGCCCTGACCGGGGCCGACGTGGCCTCGCCCCTGCTCTTCGACCTGTTCAACACCCTCGCCTACAACTCGCCCAACCGCTGGGCCGTGCCGCCCGCCACCCTCGACTTCCGCCTCGTATGCGCCGAAACCGGCCTCGTGCCCGGCGAGCATTGCCCCAACCAGCTCATCGACTACTACCTGCCCGGCACCTCCTCGGCCCGCCACTGCGAGCACCAGAAAGAAGCCCTCGTTTCGGCCGATGGCACGATTTGCTACTGCCGCGCCTGCGTGCCGGCCGCCGGGTTTAAGCGCCAGCTCTTCCCCAACCCGCTGCCCGAAGTGCTGGCGTTCCGCGAAGCGCAGGGGCTGCCCGCCACCCGCCTGCCCCCGCACAACCCCGCCTGCCGCCTCGTGCGCGCCACCGACGGCGACGCGGGCGCGGCCCTGACCATTACCTCCCCCCTCGACCATGCCGAGTACATCCTCGACCGCCACGACCAGCAGCAAATGCTGCTCAGCTGCGCGGCGGGCAGTGAAGTGCGCCAAGTGTTTTGGTACGTGAACGACCGGTTTCTGCGCGCCGCCTTGGCCACCGAGCGGGTATTTTTCCGCCCGCCCAGCGGCACCGTCAAAATCTCCTGCGCCGACGACCACGGCCGCAACGTGGACATCCGGCTCCAGGTACAGGAGTTGTAGCGCGGACTTTTAGTCCGCGAGTGGCTAGCCTGAATTCGCGTACTAAAAGTCCGCGCTACGCTTCGCCGAAAAAGCTGGCTGGTACGCCCGCCACGCCCGGTCGCACGGCAAAAATGTTGCCGCTGAGCGGGAATTCGACTGCTTGCTGCGGCGTGAGGCCGCGCCGGGCCGTGGTGATGAACAGCGTTTCGAGCCCCGGCCCGCCGAACGCGCACGACGAGGTGAACGGCGCGGGCACGGTGATGACTTGCCGCAATGCGCCGGTAGCGGGGTCGTACCGATGCACGCGCCCTGCGCCCCACAGCGCCACCCAGAGCTGGCCTTCGGCGTCGATGGTCATGCCATCGGGCCCACCGCTGCCCTCGGGAATGCGGACGACGACGCGCGGATTGGCGATGTGGCCCGTGGCGTTGTCGTAGTCGAAGGCCTGCACGGCGAGGGTGGGCGTGTCGATGTAGTACATCGTGCGCTGGTCCAACGACCACGCCAAGCCATTGGAATTGGTGAGGTGGCGCAGCATGACGTGGGTGCTGCCGTCGGGGTCGAAGCGGTAGAGCGAACCGGCGTGGGCGCGCTGCATCAGGTCGAAGGTGCCCACCCAGAAGCGGCCCGCCGGGTCGCACTTGCCGTCGTTGAAGCGAAGGTTTTCGTCCGTTACAGGGTCGGCAAGGCGGGTGAGTTGGCCGGTGTTCAGGTCAATTTCGTGGATGCCGGTTTGCAGCGCCACCAGGGCGCGGCCGCCGTGCCGGGGCACCACCGTACCGATGCGCTTGCCCACCGGGTAGTGCCGGTCGTGCCCCGTGGCGGGGTCGAATACGTGCAAGGCGCGCCCCTCAATGTCGACCCAGAACAGCTCCGCCGTTTCCGGGTTCCAGAGGGCGCCCTCGCCCAATGCTGCCTGCGCATGAAGAATGGATTCGGCTTGCATGGGGGTGGGTTACACGGTGGGCAAGGTGGCGAGGTGCTGCTGCAGCACGGCCCGCTGGCCGTTCAGGGTCACTTCCTGGGCGGTTTTGGTGGTCACCGGGCACTTGTGGGCAATGCCCAGCACGCGCAGGGCCGCTCCGTAGAGGTCTACCAGCACTGCCTCACCGGCCAGTACAATGCGGGCCGGCAAATGCGCCAGCAGCTCGTGGCACTCGCTGCCAATGAGCAAGCCGCTGAGGTAGAAGTAGTTTTCCAGCCGGCTGTTCTTATGAAACAAGTCGTTGGTGCGCACCAGAAAGGCGTTGTGCAACAGGTTGGCCTGCTGGCCTTCCAGCACGCCCTGGGCAAACCACTGCTGATGCCGGCCCTCGGCCAGCTTCCCGCCTTCCTCCACCGAAGTGGCCAGAATACTTTTGGTCGAAAGCAGCGAAAAGAACTCTCCCGTCATATATGTTTTCATGGCCGTGGCCTGGCCGTTCTGTACCGTGACGTGCTTGGCGTGGGTGCCCGGATGCAGGAAAAGCTGCTCCTCGGGCGTGTTTTCAAACCCACAGCCCACCAGCTGCACTTCCTCGCCGCGCATTACGTCGTCCTCGCTTTGCACGCCCGAAATCAGCAGCACCGGATGCGGGAAATCAGCCGTTGGGGCAATGGTTTTGGTGAGCAAATCCGAGCCATCCACCGCGAAGGGCAGCGGCTTATACGGCAGCTCCGCCATGCCGATGGTGGACGAGGCCATGCCCGAAATCACCACCGGCACGCCCGCCAGCGTGGTTTCGGCCGCCGCTTCCAGCCGCTGCAGGTGCTGCCGCACCACGGCCAGATAAAACGCCACGCGCTGCTCGGGCGGCTGCCCGGCCTGCTGCCAGGCTTCGGCCGTGGCCGCGTTGCCCTCTTTCGAGCTTTTCTCGGCGATGATGGTCAGGGTTTCGCGCTCCACCAGCCGCAGGCGGAAGGCGGTGGTTCCCCAGTCGCAGCTGAGGAAGATGGTGGGTGGGGTCATGGGTGAGAAATGATGAGAATCAAAAAAACCGTCATGCAGAGCGCAGCGAAGCATCTTTACCGCAGTCAGTAAATCATTACGACAGGATTAGTGGTGGCGGGCAAGATGCTACGCTCTGCATGACGGGCTATTGTATGACACATAGCACCTCTACCACTCCGCCACACTCCCATCCACGTTCCGCCAGATGGGATTGTGCCAGTTGTGGCCAATAGCCGCCCGGCGGCGCACGTATTCCTCGTTTATTTCAATGCCCAGCCCCGGCCCGCCGGGAATCCGGCAATGCCCGGCCTCATAGTCAAACACCGATTTATCGACCAGGTAATCGAGCAAATCATTCTCCCGGTTGTAGTGAATGCCCAGGCTCTGTTCCTGAATAAAGGCGTTGTGGCAACTTGCGTCCACTTGCAGGCAGGCAGCCAGCGCAATGGGACCCAGCGGGCAGTGCGGCGCGGCCGCTACATCAAATGCCTCGGCCATGCTGATGATTTTCTTGCATTCCGTGATGCCGCCGGCGTGCGAGAGGTCGGGCTGAATGATGTCGACGTAGCCATCGATGAGCAGCTGCTTGAAATCCCAGCGCGAAAACATGCGCTCGCCGGTGGCAATGGGGATGCTGGTATGCCGCGCAATCTCGCGCAGGGCCTCGTTGTTCTGCGGCAGCACGGGCTCCTCGATGAACATGGGCCGGTAGGGTTCCAGCTCGTGGGCCAGCACCTTGGCCATGGTTTTGTGCACGCGCCCGTGGAAATCGATGCCGATGCCCAGGCCCGGCCCGCCGGCCGCCCGCACGGCGGCCACGCGGGCCAGCACGGCGTCAATCTTCACGTAGGAGTCGACGTAGGCCACTTCGTCGGTGGCGTTCATCTTGATGGCGTTGAAGCCACGGGCCACCATGTCGGCCGCCGCCGCGCCCACATGCTCGGGTCGGTCGCCGCCAATCCAGGAATAAACGCGCATCCGGTCGCGCACCGGCCCGCCCAGCAGCTGATGAATCGGCGCGTCGTGGTACTTGCCCTTGATGTCCCACAGCGCCTGGTCGATGCCCGCGATGGCCGACATCAAAATCGGCCCGCCCCGGTAGAAGCCGCCCCGGTACATCACCTGCCAATGGTCTTCGATATTGAGCGGGTTTTGGCCGATGAGGTTTTCCATGAGCTCAATCACGGCGGCGGCCACGGTGGCGGCCTTGCCCTCAATCACCGGTTCGCCCCAGCCGATGAAGCCGGTGTCGGTTTCGATTTTGAGAAACAGCCAGCGCGGCGGCACCTGAAAGAGTTCGAAGCGGGTAATTTTCATGGGGGCTGATGGGGCGAAGGGATGATTCAGAACGAAAAAAGAACGGTCATGCAGAGCACAGCGAAGCATCTTTACTGCACAACGCAATCCAATCGACAGCATTGGTAGCAGCGGTAAAGATGCTTCGCTGCGCTCTGCATGACGGGCAGCTACATCGTTCCCACGGCCACGGCCGCTACAAACCGCCGCGCCTTATCCGTAAGCTGCGCCAGATATTCATCCGTCACGGCTTGCTTAGTATCCACCAGCGCACTGCCGAGGCCGAAAGCCTTCGCCCCAGCATCAGCAAAACCCTTGATATTTTCCAATGAAACGCCGCCCGTGGGCATGAGCGGAATGAACGGCAGCGGCCCGGCGATGTCCTTGAAATAGCTGGCCCCGCCGGCCCCGGCCGGGAATACCTTGATGATGTCGCCGCCGAACTCATAGGCCTTCAGAATCTCCGTAGCGGTGTAGGCGCCGGGGATGCTGACGGCTCCGTAGCGCTTGGTCATGCGGATGGTTTTCTTGTTGAGCGTGGGCGAAATAATGTACCTGGCCCCGGCCAGCAGGGCGGCGCGGGCGGTTTCGGGGTCGAGCACGGTGCCGGCGCCGACGAGCATTTTGCCTTCCATCGCCCCGGAAATCTCCTCGATGGAAGCCAGCGCGCCGGGCGAGTTCAGCGTTACTTCCATCATGCGGACGCCGCCGGCGTGCAGGGCCTGGGCAATGCGGAGCAGGCTTTTGGGGTCGGCCCCGCGCACGATGGCAACAACTTTGTGTTCGAGAATGTGGGCGAGCGGGTTCATGGGAGCTTCAGGCGGGCGGCCGCATCATTGCAGCTTGCTGGCAACGTAGAACCGCCCGGGCAGGTTAGGCCTGGTGGCCTCCGCGCGTTTTAAATCAACCTTATGGCCAACCTGGTGCTCGTTCGGCACGGCGAATCAACCTCCAATCTGGCCAATATTTTCACCGGCTGGCTCGACGTACCCCTCAGCCCCACTGGCGAGGCCGAGGCCCACACCGTGGCCGAAAAGCTGCGTGGCTACCATTTCGACGCGGCCTACAGCTCCGACCTCATTCGGGCCGAGCGCACGCTTGATATCATCGTGGCGCGGCCAGCCTGGGCCACCATTCCGGTGCACCACGTAGGGGCGCTGCGGGAGCGGATGTACGGCGACCTGCAAGGCCTCAACAAAGCCGAAACGGCCCTGAAATACGGCCAGGCGCAGATTGATATCTGGCGGCGCAGCTACGCCGTGCCCCCGCCCGGCGGCGAAAGCCTGCAACAGACGCAGGCGCGGGTGGTGAAATTCTTCGAGGCTGAAATTGCCCCTAAGCTGCGCTCCGGGCAGGACATTCTCATTGTGGCGCATGGCAACACGCTGCGGGCACTGCGCATGTACCTGGAGCACCTCACGCCGGAACAGGTGGAGAGGCTGGAAATCGTGACGGGCGGCGTCTGCGTTTATCATTTCGATGCGCAGCTGAAGATTCTGGAGTTGCGCACGCTGTAGCCCGCCGGCCCCAGTGCCGCATGAACGTAACGTGAACCCGGCGAAAGGAGTAAGCAGGACTAGAAGCCGAGGCCTTCTTTCGGCTGCTCAGTATCACCTTTCCCTCGCTCATGGGTCCTCAGTTCCTTTTCGCCACTGGCATCGAAAATAGCAACCCCACCATCCAAAACGGCAAGCACCGGGTGGATGAGCTGGAAAAATGCAACCACTACAAGCTCTGGCAGAAGGATTTTGACCTTGTTGATGAGCTGGGCATCAAGTTTCTGCGCTACGGGCCGCCCATCCACACCACGTTTCTGGGGCCGGGCAAATACGACTGGAGCTTTGCCGACGTGACGTTTCAGGACCTGCTGCGGCGCAACATCGCGCCCATTGTCGACCTGTGCCACTTCGGCGTGCCCGACTGGATTGGCAACTTCCAGAATCCCGATTTTCCGGAGCTGTTTGCGCAGTATGCCAAGGCGTTTGCGCAGCGGTTCCCGTGGGTGCAGCTCTACACGCCGGTGAACGAGATGTACATCTGTGCACAGTTTTCGGCCCGCTACGGCTGGTGGAACGAGCAGCTGACCGGCGACCGGCCCTTCGTGACGGCCCTCAAGTACATCGTGAAGGCCAACGTGCTGGCCATGGCGGCCATTCTGGAAGTGCGGCCCGACGCGGTGTTCATCCAGAGCGAGTCATCGGAATATTTCCATGCCGAAAACCCGGCCGCCATCGGCCCCGCCGAAACCATGAATTCCGAGCGGTTTCTGTCGCTGGACTTGAACTACGGCCGCCGCGTGAACTCGAGCATGTACGAATTCCTGATGGACAACGGCATGACCCGCGACGAGTATCACTTCTTCTTGAAAACCAAGATGAAGCGGCACTGCATCATGGGCAATGACTACTACTACACCAACGAGCACCGCGTGTCGGCCGACGGCAGCACCCGCGCTTCGGGCGAGATTTTCGGCTACCACGTCATCACCACGCAGTACCACGACCGCTACCGCTTGCCCGTGATGCACACCGAAACCAACATCTGGCAGGGCATCAACGGCGACGAGGCCGTGAACTGGCTCTGGAAAGAGTGGGCCAACGTGCTGCGCGTGCGCAACGACGGCGTGCCCATGGTGGGCTTCACCTGGTACTCCCTCACCGACCAGGTGGACTGGGACACCGCCCTGCGCGAAAACAACGGCCGCCTGAACCCCGTGGGCCTATACGACCTCGACCGCAACATCCGCCCCGTGGGCGAGGCCTACAAGCAGCTCATCGCCGACTGGGACCAGGTGCTGCCCGCCCAAAGCGTGTGCCTGCAAGTACCCATCGTGATGCCCCAGGAAAGCAACGAAGCCTGGGCCAAAGAGCAAAAAGCCGACGTGAAAGCGGCCAACGAGAATAAATCCACCGCCCAGGCCAATTCCACAACGGTGGACGCGGCCTGACCAGTCCGTGGCGTGGACGCTGTGAGTCCGCGCCTGAATTCAACCTTACCCGCGCGGACTCGCAGAGGCCACGCTACATTACTCGTTTCATGAGATTTCAAGATAAAGTCGTGCTCATTACCGGCGGTGCCAGCGGCATCGGCCTGGCCGCTGCCAAGCGTTTTGCCTCCGAAGGTGCCCGCGTGGTGCTGGCCGATTACAACCAGGCGAACCTCGATGCCGCCGTACCCGAGGTGAAAGCCGCCGGCGCGCCCGACGTGCTGGCCAGCCTCTGCAACGTGTCCGCCGAAACCCAGGTGGAAGCCACCGTGGCCGCCACGCTGGCCCAGTTTGGCCGCCTCGACGCGGTGGTGAACAACGCCGGCCTCATGCAGTTCAAAGCCCTGGAAGAGCTGACCGGCGACGACTGGCTACGCATTCTGAACGTGGATTTGCTGGGCGCATTCTACTTCACCAAGCAGGCTTTTCTGCACATGAAACCGGGCGGCAGCATCGTGAATGTGGCCAGCATTCACGCCATCGAAACCAGCCCGTTGGTGGCGCCCTACGCGGCGGCAAAGGCGGCCATGCTGTCCCTCACTCGCTCCGCGTCGCTCGAAGGCAAGCCGAAAGGCATTCGCACCAACGTCATCCTGCCGGGGGCCATTGACACGCCCATGCTGTGGGATAACCCGAACGTAAAATCCGGCGTCGAAATCATCGACAAAGCCGACGTGGGCAAGCCCGAAGACGTGGCCGCCATCATCGCCTACCTCGCTTCGGATGATGCCGCCTTTGTGCAGGGGGCCGAAGTGCGCGTGGACGGCGGCCGGCTCGATAGGCTGTAATCTAGATAAGAGTGAAGAGGTAGGGGTTAAGAGTTAGTTGGAGCAGCCGTAGCTGCGAAATCAACTCTTAACCCCTACCTCTTCACTCTTAGCTAACTCCCGGCACGCCCCTTGCATAACGATAGGTGCCGGCTCATTCCGCCGGACTTTCCCGCGCCATGAAAACCTACTCTTTCGTTGCCCTCCTGCTGTTATCGCTGACCTCCTTCAGTGCCTCGGCTCAGTTTCGCTTGTCTGACCTGAAGGACATTCTCGTCAAGCAGGCCGGCTCCCGCACTTCGGGCAGCACATCCAACGCCAGCATTGGGGGCCTTAGCAACGCCGACGCGGCCAACGGCCTCAAGGAGGCGCTACTGCAAGGAATAGGCAAAGGAGCCGACCAGGCTTCGCAGACTGACGGCTTCTACCTCAACCGCCTCATCCGCATCCCCTTCCCGCCCGATGCCCAGCGCGTGGCCACCACGCTGCGCAGCATCGGCCTGGGCAGCCAAGTCGATAAGTTCGAGCTGAGCCTGAACCGGGGCGCGGAGGATGCCGCCCGCAGCGCCAAGCCCATCTTCATCTCGGCCATCAAAAGCCTTACGTTTTCGGACGTGTGGAACATCCTGACCGGCCAGAAAGACGCCGCCACGCAGTTCCTGAAGCGTACTACTTCCACGCAGCTCGTCGCGGCCTTCGCGCCCATCATGCAGAAAAGCCTCGACCAGGTGGGCGCCACGCGCTATTACACCCAGCTGGCCACCACTTACAACCAGCTGCCGCTGGTGCAGAAAGTGCAGCCCGACCTGAACCAGTACGCCACCGGCAAAGCCGTGGACGGCCTGTTCACGCTCATTGCCCAGGAGGAGGCCAACATCCGCGAAAACCCGGTGGCCCGCACCACCGAGCTGTTACGCCGTGTATTTGGCAGCCGCAGCTAGCAGATTGCCCGGCCAGCGTTGGAGTGGCGTATGTTTGCGGCCCTAAATCCGCAACCGTACGCCATTCCCTTTTTATGTCCACCCTCACCATTGGCAGCCTTGCCGAACTCGAAGCGCACACCGGCCAGGAGCTGGGCGTGTCTGGGTACCACACCATCACGCAGGCCCAAATTGACCAGTTTGCCGCCGCCACGCTCGATTTTCAGTGGATTCATACCGATGCTGCGCGCGCCGAAACGGAGTCACCCTTCAAGGCCACCATTGCCCACGGCTACCTAACGGTGGCGTTGCTGCCCTACCTGTGGCAGCAAATCGTGACCATCGAGAACCTGAAAATGCAGGTGAACTACGAAATCGAAAGCTTGCGCTTCAATCAGGCCGTGACCGTGAACAGCGCCGTGCGCCTGCGCGCCAAGATGCTTTCGGTGACCAACCTGCGCGGCATCGCCAAGACCCGCATCGAAGTCACGCTGGAGATTGAAAACGTGAAAAAGCCTGCCTATACGGGCGTAGTGACGTTTTTGTATCATTTTCAGGACCAGTAGATTGCCTCACTTTTGGCGGCTTCCAGGTGGATGCGGCCACTTGCCCCGACCGCTTTCGTGGTCGGGGCTTTTTTGTGTACTTTGGCGCCAACATCCACCTTTTTCTGCTTTTTATTATGAAACACTTTTTCCTCGGCCTGGGCCTCGTGCTGAGCCTGGCCGCTCCTCAAACCAGCTTTGCGCAAGCGGCCAAACCGAGCGCACAGCCGCCGCTTATCGACCGCGAGCTGTTCTTCGGCGACCCCGAGATTTCTGGCGCGCAGCTCTCGCCTGATGGCAAGTTTCTGTCCTTTATCCGGCCCTACAACGGCACGCGCAACATCTGGGTGAAGGGCCTGGACGAGCCCTTCGACAAGGCCCGGCCCATGACCAACGACCAGGCCCGCCCGGTGCGCAGCTACTTCTGGAGCCGTGACGGCAAGTACCTGCTCTACAGCCAGGACAAGGCCGGCGATGAGAACTTCAACATTTACGCCGTGAACCCGGCCGAAGCGTTGCCCGCCGGCCAGGCCGTGCCGGCCGCCCGCGACCTCACCGGCCTGAAGGGCGTGCGGGTGCAGATTATCAACGCCCCCCTCACCGACCCCAACACGCTCTACATTGGCCTGAACGACCGCGACAAAGCCTGGCACGACCTGTACAAGCTGAACCTGACCACCGGCGAAAAAACCCTGGTGCGCCAGAACACCGACCGCATCGGCGACTGGGTGTTCGACTGGAACGACCAACTGCGCCTGGCCGCTCGCTCGAACCCCGACGGCAGCACGGAGTGGCTGCGCGTGGAGGGCGAGAAAATGACGCCCTTCTACAAAACCACGATTGACGAGCAAAGCGCCGTGGAGGGCTTTGCCAAAGACAACCAGCACGTGTACCTGGCCACCAACAAAGGCCCGCGCAACCTGGCCGAAATCGTACTTCTCGACCCCGCCACCGGCCAGGAACAGCCCTACCAGGCCGACCCGCTGAAGCGCGTGGACGTGGGCAGCCTCGCGCTGTCGGAGAAGACCCACGAGCCGGTTTTCGTGAGCTTCGAGGACGACCGGATGCGCCGCGTGTGGAAGGACAAGGCGTTTGAGCAGGATTTTGCCGTGGTGAGCAAGCAGCTGCCGGGCCTGGATGTGTACCCCGTGTCGCACACCACCGACGAGCGGCTGTGGCTGCTCTCGGCCAGCTCGGCCACCCAGCCCAGCGTGGCGTACTTATTCGACCGCCAGACCAAGCAGCTCACCAAGCAGTACGAAACCCGCCCCAAGCTGAAAGCCGCCGACCTGGCCGACATGAAAGTGGTGCGCTACAAGTCGTCGGACGGCCTGGAGATTCCGGCGTACCTGACTTTGCCCAAGGGCGTGGCGGCCAAAAACCTGCCCGTCGTCATTCTGCCGCACGGCGGGCCGTGGGCGCGCGACGCTTACGGGTTCAACGCCATGCACCAGTTCTTGGCCAACCGCGGCTACGCCGTGCTTTCGCCTAACTTCCGGGCCAGCACCGGCTACGGCAAGCAGTTTCTGAACGCTGGCAACGGCGAGTGGGGCCGCAAAATGCAGGACGACCTGACCTGGGGCGTGAAGTACCTGGTGGCCCAGGGCATTGCCGACCCCAAGCGCGTGGGCATCATGGGCGGCTCGTATGGCGGCTACGCCACGCTGGCCGGCGTGGCCTTCACCCCCGATTTGTATAACGCTGCCGTGGCCATCGTGGCCCCCTCGAACCTGACCACGCTGCTCAACGCCATCCCGCCCTACTGGGAAGCCGGCCGCAAGCAGATGTACGCCCGCATGGCCGACCCCGGCACTCCGGAAGGCCGGGCGGCCCTCGACCGGATGTCGCCGCTGGGCTCGGCCAACAAAATCAAAACGCCGCTCATGGTGGTGCAAGGCGCCAACGACCCGCGCGTGAACAAGGCCGAAGCCGACCAGATTGTGGTGGCCCTGCGCGACCGCAACTACCCCGTGCAGTACCTGCTGGCTCCCGACGAAGGCCACGGCTTTGCCCGGCCCGTGAACAACATGGCCATGTTTGCGGCTTCCGAGAAATTCCTGGCCAGCCAGCTGCACGGCCGCTATCAGGAAAGCATGCCGCCCGCCGTGGCCAAACGGCTGGAGGAAATCACCGTGGACCCGAAAACGGTGCAGCTGGTGACAAAGACTAACGTGAAGTAGTATCCCAACCGAAGCCAACAAAAAGCCCGGTCCTTTGGAGCCGGGCTTTTTGTTGGCTTCTTGCGCCACTAAGCCTTCTCAACTACCAGTCGGCCAGTATTAGCGCTGCATATCCCATCCTTTTATTTCTGCAAAAACTTTGGACTCAATACCCACCGCCCCTAAAAAGCGCAAGACCTCTGCGCGCGTTTTCGCTACACTCGCCATACTGCTCTTGCTGGTCGCGGGTGCCTTTGCATATGTGCGATGGGGCCACCGGGTATCGCAGGCTTCTTCGGAGCCGGCACGACTGCAACTCGAATTCAGAGGACATAAAGCGCACGTATGGGAAGTAAAATTCAGCCCCGACGGTACTCTGCTGGCTAGTGCCAGCATCGACAGTACTGTGCAGCTCTGGAATAAGCAGGGCCAGGTGCTGCACGTGTTGAAACATCCGGTTGGCGTAACTACCGTCGAATTCAGCCCCGACGGACAGTTTTTAGCCAGTGGCGGGTACGACAACCTTATTCGGCTGTGGCGTGTGGCTGACGGGCGGCTTCTGAAAACGCTGCCCGGCCACAACGGCACCGTCTGGGCCGTTACATTCAGTCCGGACGGACACACCCTGGCCAGCGCCGGCGAAGACAAGCTCGTGAAGCTGTGGAACCTCGATTCCGGCGCATTGATTCGCAGCTTCCCCGGCCATCGGCTCAACGTCTGGGGTGTCAAATTCAGCCCCGATGGCCGGCTGCTGGCCAGCGGCAGCTTCGACAACGACATCCGGCTGTGGGACGTGGCAACGGGCCACTTGGTGCGCACCCTCACGGGCCATACCGAAGCCGTGCTGAACGTTGACTTCAGCGCCGACGGCCGGCAACTAGCCAGCGCCAGCGACGACAAAACCATTCGGCTTTGGGACGTGCGTACGGGGCAGCAACTGCGCACCTTTCGCGGCGACGGCGAGTGCGTTTATTCGCTCGAATTCAGCCCCGACAACCAACAGCTGGCTGGAGCCTACCGCGACCAAACCGCCTTGGGCGAAATTTTTCAGCACTTTTTCGGCATCAATGCCACCGGAAAAAGCGTGACCGTGCGCCTTTGGGACGTGGCGTCGGGCCGCTTGGTGCGCACCTTTGCCCAGCACCACGACGATGCCTACGATGTGGACTATAGCCCCGATGGCCATTGGCTGGCCAGTGCCAGCTCCGACCAAACAGTAGACCTGTGGCAGCTGCATCCCTAGATAGGCTGCATATGGGGGTACTCGTCGCCGGCGTACACCGGCTCCATGTCCTTTTCCTCGTCCTCGGTAAATAGCCGCGAGCGAATCAGAAACCGCACGCCAAGTGGGATTTCCAGCGAGAAGCTGGCGCCACGGCCCTTCACTACGTCCACCGTGAGCTGGGTGTGTTTCCAGTACTCGAACTGGCTGGCGCTCATAAAGAAGTCGCAGCCGTGGATGCGGCCCAACCACACATCGTTGCCGCCCACCCGAAACTCGCCTTTGGCGAAGCACATGGGCGAGGAGCCGTCGCAGCACCCGCCGCTCTGATGGAACATGAGCGGGCCGTGCTCGTCGCGGAGCAGGTCGATGGTGGCTTCGGCAGCGGCAGTGACGAGGACGCGGGGCGTGGGCATTTTGTCAATGGGTGAATGAGCGAATGGCTGAATGGGTGAATGAATTGTATGTTCATTACTCATTCAGTTTTCGGCTCATGGATTCTTCAAAAGTGGATTTTGTTAACGCATTTCGGCAGCGCACTA
Source organism: Hymenobacter terrigena (assembly GCF_054776515.1). Lineage (NCBI taxonomy): Bacteria > Pseudomonadati > Bacteroidota > Cytophagia > Cytophagales > Hymenobacteraceae > Hymenobacter > Hymenobacter terrigena. The sequence goes on along the minus strand of NZ_BAAHBU010000003.1, from coordinate 148,338 downwards.
AAGCAGCGGCGCTACGGGTTATTAAACTTTATCAAAGTCTTCCATCCACCGGCGAGGCGCAGGTCCTGGGTAAAAAGCTGCTACGGTCTGCTACTTCAGTAGCGGCAAATTACCGGGCCGTATGCCGGGCACGTTCGGCAAGAGAACAATACGCAAAACTTAGCCTTTGCGTAGAAGAAGCCGATGAAAGTCAGCTATGGCTTGAGTTGCTGCGAGAGGCTGGTATCGTTTCTGAAGCAAGATTAACTGGATTGGAGCAGGAATACTTAGAAATTGTTTCCGTGCTGGAAAAAGCCCGCAGTACACACAAGGGCAAAGAATGAATGGCTAAATGAGCAAATGACAAAATCATTCACCCATTCAGCCATTCACTCATTCACCCATTGCTAAAAGAAACCGAGTTTCTGCTGGCTGTAGCTGATGAGCATGTTCTTGTTTTGGCGATAATGCGAGAGCATCATCTTGTGGTTTTCGCGGCCAAAACCGGAGGCTTTGTAGCCGCCGAAGGGCGCGCCGGCGGGGTAGTCGTGGTAGCAGTTCACCCACACGCGGCCGGCCTGGATGGCGCGGGGCACTTCGTAGAGCTCGTGCGCGTCGCGGGTCCACACGCCGGCCCCGAGGCCGTAGAGCGTGTCGTTGGCAATTTCAATGGCTTCTTCCACGGTCTTGAAGGTGGTGACGGACACCACCGGCCCAAAAATCTCCTCCTGGAAAATCCGCATCTTGTTGTGGCCGCGGAACATGGTGGGCTGGATGTAGTAGCCATCGGCCAGCTCGGGGTGCTCCTGCGAATGAGCTTCGCCGCCCACCAGCACTTCGGCGCCTTCGGCCTTGCCGATTTCGAGGTAGCTCAGGATTTTCTCAAATTGGTCGTTCGAGGCCTGCGCGCCCATCATCGTGTTCATATCGAGCGGGTTGCCGAGCTTGATAGCCTTCACGCGCTCAATGACGCGGGCAATGAACTCGTCGTAGATATCTTCCTGAATGAGCATCCGGGAGGGGCAGGTGCAGATTTCGCCCTGGTTCAGGGCAAACATCACGGCACCTTCGATGGCCTTGTCGAGGAAGTCGTCGTCGGCGTCCATCACGCTCTTGAAGAAGATGTTTGGCGACTTGCCGCCCAGCTCCATCGTCACCGGAATCAGGTTTTCGGCGGCGTACTGCATGATGAGGCGGCCGGTAGTCGTCTCGCCCGTGAACGAGGCTTTCTGGATGCGCGGCGACGAGGCCAGCGGCTTGCCGGCTTCGAGGCCGAAACCGTTCACCACGTTAATCACGCCAGCGGGCACCAGGTCCTGAATCAGCTCCATCAGCACCATGATGCTGGCGGGGGTTTGCTCGGCGGGCTTCATCACCACGGTGCAGCCGGCGGCAATGGCCGGGGCCAGCTTCCAGGTGGCCATCAGCAGCGGGAAGTTCCAGGGAATAATCTGGCCGACAACGCCCAGCGGCTCCTGAATGTTGAGCGACAGCGTGGTGCTGTTCAGCTCGGTAGCGCCGCCTTCCTCGGCCCGAATCACGCTGGCGAAGTAGCGGAAGTGGTCCACCACCAGCGGCATGTCGGCGTAGGTGGTTTCGCGGATGGGCTTGCCGTTCTCGACGCATTCCACGGCGGCGAGGTGGGCAAGGTTTTCTTCAATGCGGTTGGCAATTTTGTTGAGGATGTTGCTGCGCTCGGTGGCGGAGGTTTTGCCCCAGGTTTTGAACGCTTCGTGGGCGGCATCGAGGGCCAAGTCGATGTCTTCCTTGGTGCTGCGGGCCACTTTGGTAAAGGCCTTGCCGTCAATCGGCGAAGGATTTTCAAAATATTGGCCCTTCACGGGCGCGACCCATTTGCCGCCGATGAAGTTGTCGTAGTGCGATTTGAACTGGGGGCGGGCCACCACGGTGGTGGTTTCTTCGAGGGTTTCAGCCATGGCTTTGTTGGATGGGAATGAGGTGAACGAGATAGGGTGTAAAGGTCTGTTCTTAACCTGCGCCCAGGTTGTGGTATTATCGCAAAGAGTGCCGAAATTGTCGCAACTTGCTGCCACACCTCCGTGTTGGGAGTGTGTACTTCCTCACCACATACTTTCCGCCCATGCCCACCCGCGTCCACCTGCCTACTGCCGTTGCGCCGCTCGCACTGGAGCGCCTGCATTCCCTGGTCGAAAACCGGACCGTGTATCATCTCCAGGGCTTCGAACTCAACGTGTTCGAGACGCACCGCGCCGCCCACCGCGTGCCCCTGCGTCTCGACGGCCTGGCCCTGACCACCATGCTGCGCGGCAAGAAAGTAATGCACCTGCCCGGCCGCGAGGCGTTCGACTATCTGCCCGGCGAAAGTGTAGTGGTGGACAAGGACGAACTGATGGAAATCGACTTCCCCGAGGCCTGCCTGTGCCAGCCCACGCAGTGCCTGGCCGTGGCCATCGCGCCCGATACCATTCGCCACACCGTGGATTTATTGAACGAGCGGTACCCCAAATCCGAGCCGCACCAGCCCTGGGCCATCGAGGGCCCCGAGTACGCCCACCTCACCAACACGCCCGAGCTGACCGATACGCTGGGCCGCCTGGTGGCCGTGTCGCGCACTTCGGATGTCAACAAAGACGTGCTGGCCGGCTTCACTTTGCAGGAATTGCTGGTGCGCCTGATGCAGACGCAGGCCCGCCAGCTCATTTTCCACGACTACGCCCGGCACCTTACCACGCACCGCTTCGCCGCCGTGGTGGGCTACATCAAGAACCATCTGGGCGAGAATCTCACCATCGACAAGCTGAGCGCGCTGGCCTGCATGAGCAAGGCCACGTTCTTCCGCGTGTTCAAGCGCGAGTTTGGCATTACGCCGGTCGAGTACATCATCCGCGAGCGGCTGGGCGAGGCCAAGCGGCTGCTGCGTCACCCGCTGGCCAGTGTGGCAGAGGTGTGCTTGCGGGCGGGGTTTAATAATTTATCGTATTTCCAGGCGCTGTTTAAGAAGTACGAGGGTGTGACGCCGGGGGCGTATAAGAAGCAGCTGGCGGCGTAGCGTGGACTCTGCGAGTCCGCGCTACGGCTAAAAGACTACACTATACGGCGCATCGGCCAGGCCGCGAATGTCTTCGTGCAGGTCTACACCCAGGATTTCGTGTATGTTGGCCCGCATGCGGTTGGCCATTTGGGTGAGCGGGAGGTCGTTGCTGTCTTTGCCGAAGGGGTCTTCGATTTCGTCGCCAATCATTTCCACGCCCAACAGCGCGTAGGCCCCGAACATGGTGATGGGCACCGTGAGCCACTCGTAGGTATCGAGCAGGTTAAAGGGCATGATGAGGATGAACACCGTAACAAACCCCTTGATGAAATAGCTGTAGGAGAAGGGAATGGGTGTGTTTTTGATGCGCTCGCAGCCGCCGGCTACGTCGAGCAGCGCCTCGTGGTGGCGCTGGATGGTGATGAGGTGCGTAGGCATTATGAGCTCTTCGCGCAGCAATTGCTCGTAGAATTCCTGCAGCATGGCCGCCAGGCGGGACGGCACGTGCCGCACGGCTTGCAGGTGGTCGATGAAACCGGGTTCGACGGGTTCGAGCTTCTCGAAGCGGACGCCGCTGCGCAAATGCCCATCCAAGGCAATGGGGAAGTTGGAAAGTAGCCGGGCGAGGTAGGTGCGCGTGGCGTAGTCATCGGCCGGCAGGCGGGCGTGGAGCAGGCCGGCCAGGTTGCGGCAGTTATTGGTAAGCTGGCCCCAGAGGCGGCGGCCTTCGTAGAACCGGTCGTAGGCCGTGTTGGTCCGGAAGGCCAGCAGTAAACTGAGCATGATGCCCAGGAACGAGAAAAACTCCTTGTCAACGGCCACGTTCATGCGCTCGAAACGGATGACGAGGGCCGTGACGATGGTGGCATAAATGCCCACAAACAGCACCCGTTTCAGCAGCAGGCGGATGATGCCGGAGGAGCGCAGGTGGCGCAGGGCCTCCCACCAGTCGGTAGATTTATAAACAATCATGGGAACACAGGCGATGCGGCCGGGTGCCGAAACAACGCGGCCGAAATTACGCTTCAGAATATTGAATAGCAGCTATTTCTACCACTTCCTCCTGCGAGCCGAGTTTGAGCGTCACCTGCTGCTTCAGCTTCGCGCCCTGCACGGCCCGGGCAATGGGTGCGACGAACGCCACTTTGCCCAGGGCCACATCGGCCTCATCGACGCCAACAATCGTGAATTTTCGCTCAAAACCCACCTTGCCGCCGCTGACGGTGCGCAGTTTGACGGTGGCGCCGAAACGCACTTCTTTGGGCGGCTGGCCGGCGGGGTCCACCACTTTGGCGCTGCCAAGGCGCTCCAGTAGCAGGGCGATGCGGCCGTTGTAGAGGGAGAGCCGGTGGGTGCGGTCGGTGTCGTTGTCGTGGTTGGCTTCGGCCTGGGCACGTTCGGCTTCGAGGGTGGCCAGCTCGGCGCGGAGCTGCTCCAGGCCGGCGGGCGTGACGTAGTTGGGCGTGCCCGGCGGCAGGGCCGCCCGGGGCGGAATAATGGGCGGCGTCTGCGCGTCGTCTTCCTTGGTAAATCCTCGGCTCATGAATAGAAAACGCAGGCGCGGCGGGCAGGTTGCGCGGGCCCGGCGCAACCATCGGGGCCGCAAAGCGGTTACCCTACGCTATTTCGCCGCTACCCTATCCCGATTCATTCGCGCTATTCAATGTCAGAATTGCTTACTGAGACTGCTGATTCGGCGGTCGCTGCCCCCCTCACCCGCCGGCTCGACGGTGCCCTCGTCTGGCTCATGGCCCTCACCTGCGGGCTGGTAGTGGCCAATATCTACTATAACCAGCCGCTGCTGGCCGCCATCGGCCGCACCTTTCACCTGAGCGACAGCAGCGCCAGCCTGGTAGCCACGGCCACGCAGGTGGGCTACACGCTGGGCATGCTATTCGTGGTGCCGCTGGGCGACATGCTGGAGCGCAAGCGCCTGATGCTGCTCATGCTGCTGGGCGCGGCGGCCTGCCTGGGACTGGCGGCGTTTGCGCCCAGCTTCGCGCTGCTGGCCGGGGCCAGTGTTCTGCTGGGCATCTGCTCGTCGGTGCCGCAACTACTGCTGCCCATGGCCGCGCACCTGGCCCCGGAGGCCGACCGCGGCCGCATTGTGGGCCGCATCATGAGCGGTTTGCTGATTGGGATTCTGGCCTCGCGCACCGTGAGCGGCTACGTGGGCGCGCACCTGGGCTGGCGGGCCATGTTCGAAATCGCGGCCGGGCTGATGCTGGCGCTACTGGGCCTGCTGGCCTGGCGCCTGCCGCAGGACCGGCCCAACTTCGCGGGCTCCTACGGCGCACTGATGAAATCCCTGGGCACGTTGGTGGCCGAGTTGCCGGCCCTGCGCCGCTCGGCGCTAGTGGGCGGGCTGCTATTTGCGGCCTTCAGCGTGTTCTGGACCACGCTGGCCTTTTTCCTGGAAGGCCCGGCTTACCATTATGGCAGCGACGTGGCCGGATTTTTCGGGCTGATTGGAGCCGTGGGCGCATTGGCCGCGCCGCTGGCCGGCAAGGCAGCCGACACGCGCGGACCGGATTTCGCCATTGGCGTGGGCATCCTGTTGGCCCTGGCTTCCTACGTGCTGATGGGCCTCACCGGCTACCACCTGGCCGGATTGGTGCTGGGTGTGATTTTGCTGGATGTGGGCGTGCAATCGGCCCACATCTCCAACCAGACCAAGATTTTCTCGCTGGTGCCCGAGGCCCGCAGCCGGCTCAACACCGTGTACATGACCGGTTATTTCACGGGTGGTTCCGTTGGCTCGGTGGCCGGCGGGCTGACGTGGGTGCACGGCGGCTGGCCCGGCGTGTGCGTGCTGGGGGCAGCGTTTGCGGGCGCAGCGTACCTGGTAAGCCGTTTCTACGGACGACCGTAAGGCACTATTCGGCCGTTTCCAGCCGTTGCAGGCAAGTTTTCAGGCTCTCGCGCCAATGTGGAATGGCCACGCCCAACTGGGTTTTGATTTTGGTTTTATCCATCACCGAAAACGGCGGGCGAGTGGCTTTGGTGGGGTATTCGCTGGAGCGAATGGGCGTGGTTTTCACCGCTATTTTGCTAAGCTCGAAAATGGCCGTGGCGAAGTCGTACCACGAAGTCAGGCCCTCGTTGCTGTAATGGTAGAGGCCGTAGGCAGTGCTGCCGTTCTCAATAATCCCGAGAATGACGCCGGCCAAATCGATGGCGTAGGTGGGCGAGCCCACCTGGTCCCAGATGACGCGCAGCTCGTCGCGCTCGCGGCCCAGCTTGCGCATGGTTTTCACGAAGTTGCCGGCAAACTCCGAGTATAGCCAGCTGGTGCGCAACGTAAAGTATTTCTCGGTGAGGCCCGGAATCACCTGCTCGCCTTCCAGCTTGGTGAGGCCGTAGACGCCCAGCGGCGCGGTTTCATCGGTCTCCAGCAACGGTTCATTGCCCGCGCCGGCAAACACAAAATCCGTCGAAATCTGGATGAGCGTAGTGCCGTGCTCCGCGCAGAGGCGGGCCAGATTTTCTACTCCGTCGCGGTTGATTTTGCGGGCCAGCTCCACCTCGTCCTCAGCCTTATCCACGGCCGTGTAGGCGGCGCAATTGATGACGTGGGCCGGGCGGTGCTCGGCAAAAAGCGTGGCCAGTGCGGCCGGGTTAAGAATGTTGCCTTCGGCTTCGGACAGGAATACCAGGCCCGGCGTGTTCCGCTCCTGTGCCACATACGCCAGGCATTGCCCCAATTGCCCGTGGGCGCCGAAAACCAACGTCTTATTCATAAATGGTGCTGCTTAAAGCTCTTATTCGAGCCGCAAGTTAGCTTCGCCGGGCGGGCGCTTGTTGTTGATGGGAACAAAACGCTGCTCGCGGGGCTGCTTTTCGCTCAGGTATTTCCAGTAGCGCAGCGGCATGTGGCGGCGGTGCAGCTTCAGGTTTTTGCGCTCGGGGATGTTGACGTGGTCGAAATACGCCTGCCAGAGGTGCTTGAACAGCGGCTCCCGCTCATCGAGCACGGTGGCCGCAATATCGGTGGCATTGCGGCCCGCCGGGTTTTCAAACTGCACGATGTCGGTGCGCGTGAGGTCGTAGTACAGCCCGTAGTGGCGGCGGCGGTCATAAATCAGCCAGCGCTGGTCGGCGTAGCGCTTGGTGAAGTGCGCGGCGATGAGCGGCAGCACGTCCATGTCCGGCTCGATGGTGGCGTGGAACAGCTCATCAGCCGTCTTTTCGAAGCGCACGAAGGCCTCCATGCGGTGCTTTTCGCGAAACATCATCTGGGCCAGGCGCTGCACGCGGCGCACGTCGGCGTTGGCGTAGTTCTCGGAAATGTCGACGGGCGAGCGCAGGGCCAAATCCACGTAACGGAAAATCAGCAGTTCGCGGTCGGCATCTTCACTAAGGAAAACGTGGTAGAGGCGGGCGCGGGCCTCGTTGTCCATCGTTTTCAGCAGGCCTTCCCATACACGAGCGGCCAGCGCTTCGTCCGTTTCGCGGTGGGCCGGCCGGGCGAAAAGGCCGCTTTGAGCCGTGGCTTCGGGCTGAATACTGTTGGGCGCTGCCCGCCAGTCGTACACCGTAAAAAGCACTGTGAGCAGGCCCTCAAACGTGCCGTCGTAGGTGTAATCCAGCGGCGAGGCGGTGAGCGCAGGCGCGCCCGCCCGGTGCGGGGCGGCAGGTGCAAGCGCGGCAGATGGGCGGCGAATGGGCTTCAATAGGGAATTGTAGCGTGGACGCTGCGAGTCCGCGCCTAAGCGAACCCGGTAGGCAATGCGCGGACTCGCAGCGTCCACGCTACGGGTTTACGCTGCCTGCTGGCGCTGCTCGCGCTGGCGGCGGGCTTCGTGGCGGGCGCGGGCTTCGTCGTGCAGCTGGCGCACGAGCGGCATGAGCTCGCTGATGCGGCAGCAGCACGAGAGGCGGTTCACTTTATCGGACTGCGGCTGCGCGGCAGGCTGGGGCTGGGCTTGACGGTGAATGACTTTCATGACAGAAAACAGGATGTCGTGCTGCACGCCGCCCAATTGGCCGGGGTTCAGCAGCGAGGTGGAAGGTTCAGAATTGAAATCAGCTTGCATGGCAGAATCAGGAGGCTTGGGCGAACAAATCGAGCTGTTGGGTGACGAGGGCCGAGCGCACCGAGCCGGCCCCGAACAGAATCTGGCGGCGCACCTGCTGCTCGGTCAGCTCGCCGATAACGGGCTGGTGCTCGCCCCGGCAGGTGAGGAAATATTTGGCGCGCTTGAGCACTACGCCCAGCTGGCGCAGGGTTTCCATGTTGAGCGTAGTAAAGCGGCGGGCGGCCACAATGCGCTTGGCCGAGCGCGCGCCCACGCCGGGAATGCGCAGTATCATCTCGTAGTCGGCCACGTTCACATCGATGGGGAAAACGTGGCGGTTGCGCAGGGCCCAGGCCAGTTTGGGGTCGATTTCGAGGTCGAGGTGCGGGTGCGCGGGGTCGAGGATTTCATCGGCTTGGAAGCCGTAGAAGCGCATCAGCCAATCGGTCTGGTACAGGCGGTGCTCCCGGATAACGGGCGGCTGCGTGACTTGCGGCAGGCGGGCATCGTCGGTCACAGGAATGTAGCCGGAGTAATACACGCGCTTCAGCCCGTAGCCCTGGTAAAGGCTGTCGGTGAGCTTGATGATTTGCAAATCCGTTTCGGCGCTGGCCCCCACGATGAGCTGAGTGGTCTGGCCGGCGGTGGCGAAGGCGGGCACTTTCTTGAACAGCGCCTTTTCTTCCTTATTCTGAATGATGCCGTCCCGAATCTGACTCATCGGGGTCAGGATTTCCTGGTAGTTTTTCTCCGGGGCCAGCGTGGTCAGGGCCAGCTCGGAGGGCAGCTCAATGTTCACGCTCAGGCGGTCGGCATACAGTCCGGCTTCCTGAATCAGCTCCTCCGAAGCGCCGGGAATGGTTTTGACGTGGATGTAGCCGTTGAATTTGTGCTCGGTGCGCAGCTTTTTCACAATGCGGACCAAGCGCTCCATCGTATAATCGGGGCTGGAGAAGATGCCGGAGCTCAGGAACAGGCCCTCGATGTAGTTGCGGCGGTAGAAATTGATGGTGAGGTCCACCACTTCATCCACCGTGAAGGCGGCGCGCTTCACGTCGTTGCTGCGGCGCGAAACGCAGTAGGCGCAGTCGAAAATGCAGTGGTTGGTGAGCAGGATTTTCAGCAGGCTCACACAGCGACCGTCTTCGGTGTAACTGTGGCAAATACCCATGCCTTCGGCGTTGCCAAGGCCTTTGCCTTCGTTTTTGCGCTTGCCGCCGCTACTGCTGCACGAGGCATCGTACTTAGCCGCATCGGCTAATATGCTTAGTTTCTCCTGAATGCGCTCGTTCATGCGGCGGGACGTTGCTTTCGGCCTTAAAATTAATAACCAGCGCCCAATTGGGCACTATCGTTTAAGCTAATTTTTTTGGAAATAGTTTCTTTTAATGGGAAAAACACCTAGCCTCCTTTTCGCAACGGCTTAGTAAAAAGAATAGCCTAATGTGGCCGGTGGTTAGCTAGTGGGCTGATGCGGCGGCTCCTTTTCGTAATTTGCGGCGTTGCGTCCCCAAATGAGCTTTCGCGGTTTTTTTCTGCTTGTATTTTTGCTCCTGGGCCTGCTGGCCCGGCCAATATGCGCGCAGACGTTTGACCCGCGCTCGGCCGTGCCGCCCGACTCGCTCAACGCCAAGCTAGAGATACTGCCCCAGCGCCCCGACTCCCTACGCCAGCGCTTCGACGAGCAGCGGCTGCTGAACCGGCTGCAGGCCTACTCGCGCCGCAAAACCATAGCCGGCCGGGCGGCATCGGCCCTGTTCAACTTCACGCGGCGACAGGAAGAGCAGGCCGGGCTCGATGCCGTGCTGCTGGACCGACAGTTTGACCGGCACAACTTCAAAATCGTGCGGCGCATCAACATTCGCACGCTCGATGCCTTCGGGTACAACCTTTCAGATTCGACCCGGGTGCCGCGCACCGCCATTGAGAAGGCGGGCAATGCGCTGCACATTAAAACCAGCCGTTCGCGCATCCGGCAGGTGCTGCTGTTTCGGCCCGGCCAGCCGCTGGAACCCCAGGCCCTGGCCGAATCAGAACGTCTGCTGCGCCAGACGCCCGAAATCCTGGACGCCCGCGTGCTGGTGAACGAGCGCACCACCACCCGCGACAGCGTCGATATTGAGGTGCTGACCAAGGACGTGTTCAGCATCACGGCGGGGGTGGAAGTGGGCACGCCCACGTCGGGCGTCATCACGGCCGGCGACGACAACTTTCTGGGCCAGGGCCACCAGCTGACCAATTCCTACCGCTACGGCCGCGAATTGCCCCAGAGCTGGGCTTACGAAGGCAGCTACACGGCCCCGTTTCGGCACTTTTTGTACGCGCAGGCGCGCTACCGCAACGAAAACAACTACCGCTCGGGCGGGGTGTCGCTCACCCGCGATTTTTACTCGCCCAGCACGCGCTACGCCGGGGCAATCAACCTGAATGCCTACAACCAGGACATTCCCTTGCAGGCTCCGCCCGAGGGGCAGCCGTACGTGTTTTACCCCCTGCACTACCTGGTGCAGGATGCCTGGGTGGGCCGGGCCCTGCGCCTGCGCTCCTACGACCTGGGCTACGAGAACCCGGGCCGCATCATTGTGGCGGCCCGCGTCATCAACACCAATTACACGGCTACGCCGCAGCCCACCGACATTCCGCCGCCGGCCTACCACAACGGCGCGCTGCTGCTGGGCACGGTAGGCTATTCGGTGCGGCGCTACTATAAGGCCCGGTACCTGTTCGGCTTTGGCCGCACCGAGGACGTGCCCACGGGTACGCTGCTCAGCTTCACGGCGGGCTACGATATGAACAGCGTGCTGCCGCGGCGCTACTTCGACATCCGCATTGCGGCGGCCAGCTTCAGCGCCAACAGCGGCTACCTCTACGGGGGCGTAGATTTTGGTTCGTTTCAGACCATCAACCAGCCCCGCGTGTGGCAGCAGGGCCTGCTGGGCACCGAGCTCACGGCCTTCACCAAACTCTACCACGCGGGCAACTGGCAGTACCGGCACTTCCTCAGCAGCCGGGGCACCATTGGACTGAACCGCAACCCCGGCGACATCCTCCAGGGCATCACCAACGACCGGGGCCTGCGCGGGTTTTCGCCGGGGCAGCCCATCATCGCCACCAGCCGCTTCGTGGTGAACTACGAAACGACGCTCTTTACCCCGCTTTCACTTTTGGGTTTCCGGCTGGCGGGCATTGCCTTTGCCGATGCGGCCTGGGTGAGCGACCAGCCCCGGGGCGGCACGCCCTTTGGCAATTCGCCCTACACGGCCTTCGGGCTCGGCCTGCGCTTCCGCAACGAATTCACGGCCCTGCGCACGTTCCAGCTGCTCATTGGCTATTACCCGCGCGGGCTGGCCACGCCCAACGGCATCAAGATGTTCGAGTCGACCCGCGAAACGGTAACGTTCAACGATTTCGGCCTCGGGGCGCCCGGCACGGCACCGTTTCAATAGAGTGGATGGATGAATGGTTGCCATCCTGAACGGAGCCGAGAACCTTATCACGGCTGCATAATCGGATAAGGTCCTTCGCTCCGCTCAGCATGACAACCGCCCTGAGTTGCTCAATTACCCGAATTGAAGGAAATGGGCACGGTGCAGGCCACGCGCACGGGCTGGCCGTTGGAGCGGGCGGGCTCCCAGGGCGGCATCAGCCACACCAGGCGCAGGGCCTCTTCGTTGAGGCCGTTGCCGGGGCCGCTTATTACGTGGGCATCCTGCACCTTGCCCTGGGCGCTGAGAATGAAGCTGACAAATACGCGCCCCGATATCCGCCGCTGCAACGCCTGCTGTGGGTAGCGGATGTTCTTGCTGAGATAGGCCGCAAAGGCTTTGTCTCCGCCCGTAAACTGCGGGCGCACCTCCGGGTTGATGAACACCGAATCGGGCTTGATGGCGGCCGGGGCCACGGGGCTGGTGTGGGCGGCGGGGTTAGGGCCGGTCTGGGCAAGGGTCTGGCCGGTAGCCAGCAAGCCCAACAGACCAACACCTAATAGGAAACGTAGAGGATTTATCACGTTGCGAGGGAATAAGGTGTAGATGATAAACGCCAGGCCGTAAAGTCTAGCAACAGACTAAACTACGAAATTTTTACTAAAATTGGCTTTTCTAAATAAAATAAATGTGCCGGCGGGCACAATAAATGACTCAAAAAAGGCACTTCTATTCAAACTCACATTCAGCAAAGCTCATTATCAGAGGATAAAAGGCAATTACTACACCACAAATCTATCACCTATTTGCATTTTTGAAATAATAACCCTGTTATTGTTAGCAATTAGTTAATTTAATTATTCAATGAAATATCGGGATAGTAGCCATAGTTCAAATTTAACCAGCTACGTTTGCAATCGTAAATCGACGATAAACAAAATACTTCCTTATGGCTATTCACAAGCGGGCCGAATTCACGGAAGCGGAGCAGGGACTGGCGACTATTGCCAAAGCCTTGGGGCACCCGGCGCGGGTGGCCATAGTGCGGCTGCTGGCCCAGCGCCGGGCCTGCGTGTGCGGCGAGCTGGTGCTGGAATTGCCCCTATCGCAGAGCACCGTGTCGCAGCACCTCAAGGAGCTGAAAGCAGCTGGCCTGGTGCAGGGCGAGGTAGATGGCCCCCGTGTGTGCTACTGCCTCGACCCAGCCGGCTGGGCCGTGGCCCGGCAGCTGCTCGGCGATTTGCTGGCGGAAATGCCGACTGCCGCTACCGAAGCCGCTGCCGCGCCCGGCTGCTGCTGAGCGACCGGAGGCCTCCTCCCCTGCTCCCGAACCTCGAACCCCAAACCCATCTTTAATCGAGCAAAACCATGAAAATTTCCGAGATGAAAGAAGCCCTGAACGGGCTGGATGCCGTGAGCTTCCGGCTGCCGGATGGCACGCAGCTGCCGGTCCATTTCCACGTGACGGAAGTGGGGTTGGTGAGCAAGCATTTTATCGACTGCGGCGGCGTAGAGCGGCGCGAGACGGTGGCCAACTTCCAGCTTTGGGAGGCCGGCGACTACGACCACCGGCTGGCCCCACAGAAATTCCTGCACATCCTGCACCTGTCGGAGAAAATCCTGGGTCGCGAGGATTTGGACATCGAAGTAGAGTACCAGCAAGCCACCATTGGCAAGTTCGGGCTGGCGTTTGATGGCACCGACTTTCTGCTCACAGCCAAGCATACGGCTTGTTTGGCGCAGGATGCCTGCGGTGCTCCGGCCAACCAGCAATTTGCCCTGCCCCAATTGCAGGTGGCCGGCTGCGCCCCGGGCGGCGGGTGCTGCTAGCCACATTCATTCACCGCCTTTCAGCTGCTCTTCCCAAGCCTTATGCCTGACAAAAAGAACATCCTGGTGCTGTGCACCGGCAACTCCTGTCGCAGCCAGCTGCTGCACGGCTACCTGGCGCAGGCACTGGGCGAGCGTGCCAACGTGTACAGCGCCGGCGTCGAAGTGCATGGCCTCAACCCGCGCGCCGTGCGCGTGATGGCCGAGGACGGCGTGGACATTTCGACCCACACCAGCAACCACGTGGACGAGTACGCCGCCGTGCCCTTCGATTACGTCATCACCGTGTGCGACCATGCCAACGAGGTGTGCCCGGTGTTCCCCTCCACGGCTAAGAAGCTGCACCATAACTTCCCTGACCCCGCCAAGGCCACCGGTAGCGAGGAAGAAATCATGGCGCAGTTCCGCAGCGTGCGCGACCAGGTGAAGGCCTACGCGCAGAATTTTGTGCGGAGCCTGCCCCTGCCTGTCGCTGCTTAAGTTTGAATCGTCCAACGACGGGCGGGGGCCAGCCCTACCGGGTACGACCCCGCACCCTACTCCGTTAAAACGCTCCTCTTCATGACCCTGCTTCCCCTCACGGCCGACCACTGGCCGGCCGTGCGCGCCATCTACGCCGAGGGCATGGCCACCGGCACCGCCACCTTCGCCACCGAGCCGCCCACCTGGGAGGCCTGGGACAGCGGCCACCTTGATGCCTGCCGCCTGGTAGCCACCGATGAAACGGGTCAAGTGCTGGGCTGGGTGGCCCTTTCACCGGTTTCGGGTCGCTGCGTGTACGCGGGCGTGGCCGAGGTGAGCGTGTATGTGAGCGCCGCCGCCCGGGGGCGCGGCGTGGGACTGGAACTGATGCGGGCGCTGGTTGCTGAATCGGAACAAAATGGCCTGTGGACTTTGCAGGCCGGCATTTTCCCCGAAAACACGGCCAGCGTGCGGCTGCACGAAGCCGTGGGCTTCCGGCTGGTGGGAAGGCGCGAGCGCATCGGCCAGCTGCGTGGGGTGTGGCACGACACCCTGCTGCTGGAACGCCGCAGCGCGGTGGTGGGCACTACGAATACTGCCGAGGCCTGATGCAGCCAACGCTGCGAACCTGCCTGCTGGCCGAAGTGCTGGGCACGGCCATTTTATTGATTTTTGGGACCGGCGCGGCGGTGGTTGATGCCCAGACCCACGCGCTGGGGCATGGCGGGGTGGCGGCGGCCTTCGGGCTGGTGGTGTTCATCATCATCCAGAGCCTGGGCGAAACCAGCGGCGCGCACATCAACCCGGCCGTGACGGTGGCCTTCTGGGCGATGGGGCGGTTTCCGGGGCGGCGGGTGCTGCCGTATGTGCTGGCGCAGCTGGCGGGCGCGGCGCTGGGCAGCTGGCTGGTGCTGGGCGTGGCCGGGCCGGGCTCCGACCTTGGGGCCACGTTGCCGGCCCACGGCACTTGGCAGGCGCTGGGCATCGAAACCTTCCTCACCTTCTGGCTTATGCTGGTGATTTTTCGGGTCACCTCGGGCTCGAAGGAAGTGGGGACGCTGGCGGGGCTGGCCATCAGCGTGACGGTGGCGCTGGAGGCGCTGGTGGCCGGGCCGCTCACGGGCGCGAGCATGAACCCGGCCCGCTCGCTGGCCCCGGCCCTTTTCAGCGGCATCTGGACGGATTGGTGGGTGTATGTGATGGGGCCGGTGGCTGGGGCGCTGCTGGCCGTGGCGGTGGATAAGCTGCTGGCCACTGGACCGACGCCGGAAGCCGCTACACTTCCGCCCGTTCAATAATCGGCATTTCGTAGGGTCGGGGTCGTACCCGGTAGGGCTTGCCCCCGCCCGTCATTGCACGGTATAATCGTCCAACAACGGGCGGGGGCAAGCCCCGCCCCTACATTCAATCCTGAAATCTATTCACAAAAAAAGCGCCCCACCAATGCGGTGAGGCGCTTTTTCCATTCTCCCAAACCTGCCAACTATGGCTGGGGCGTGGACGCAGGCGCGGGGGTGTACTCAAACTTGAATTCAACCCGGCGGTTGCGGGCCTGCCCGGCCTTCGTGGTGTTCGGGGCCACGGGCTCGCTTTCGCCCCGGCCTTCGGTTATCACGCGCTCGGATTCGACGCCCTTGTTGGTGAAGTAGCGTTTCACGGCTTCGGCACGGCGCAGGGACAGGGCCTGGTTGTACTCATCGGTGCCGCGGCTGTCGGCGTGGCCGATGATGCGGAGCTGATAATCGGGGTGGGCTTTCATGGCCGCCGCGATGCGGTTGGCGGTGGGGTACGAGGCGCGCTCGATAATCGTGCTGTTGGTCCGGAACCGGATGGGCACCTGCAGTTTCTGGGTGCCGGGGTCAATGGCCAGCGGGCAGCCCACCGAGTCGACGCGGGTGCCGGCGGGGGTGTCGGGGCACTTGTCGGCGGGGTCGAGGACGCCGTCCTTGTCTTGGTCGAGCACTACGGGGCAGCCGCTGGCATCTACCTGGGTGCCGGCGGCGGTGCCGGGGCACTTGTCCACGTTGTCGGGAATGCCGTCGCCGTCGGTGTCGGGGCAGCCGCGCAGGGCGGCCGTGCCGGGCTGGTCGGGGCAGGCATCGTCGCCGTCGCGCACGCCGTCGCCGTCACGGTCGGGGCAGCCTTCGAGGGTGGCGAGGCCCTTCTCGGTGGGGCACTTGTCCTGGTAGTCGGGCACGCCGTCGGCGTCGCCGTCAAGGGGGCAGCCGGTGAGGTCCACGGCCACGCCGGTGGGCGTGTTGGGGCACTTGTCTTTGCGGTCGGGCACGCCGTCGCCGTCGGTGTCCTTGGGCTTGCCGAGGGAAATGGTGACGCCGGCGGTGTGCTGGAGGTACCGGTCATCGAACTTGTCGGCGTCGCGGATGGGCTCACCGTCGAAATTCGCATTCAGGGGAATGTGCTGGCCGGTCTGGATGAAAATCCCCAGGCCCTCGCTGACCTGGAAGTTGATGCCGGCCGCCCCGAACAGGTCGAAGTAGGTGGCCTTGTCATTGACGGAAGAGCCGCGCACCACGCCGGTGCGGTCGGTGAAGGCCAGGCCCGGCGAGGCCAGCAGGTAGGGCTGCACCACGGCATCCTCCTTGATGGCCCAGCCGTTGTTGAGCTTCAGTTTCAGGGCCAGGTTCACGCTGGTCACCTTGGTGCTGAAATTGGTGGCCGCGCTTTGGGTGCCTTCGAGCTTCACGAAGCTCCCCTGCAGGCCCAGGTCGAGGCCCGGGGTCAGGTAGCGGTTGAGGCCGATGCCGCCGCCGTAGCGGTTGCGGTCCCACTTCCAGAAATCTTCGCCCAGGCTGCCCTTGTACTGGGAGGCGCTGCCGAAGAGGCTGATGGCCGTTTTGCGGTCGGCGGTTTGGGTATAGCCGCGCGGGGCCGCCATCAGCAGGATTCCCACGACTAGCAACGGAGTTAAAAAACGTCTCATGCGAATGGGGTTTGGAGTGAAGTATCGACCCGATGGCAAGGCACGGCGAAGCGCCGGGTCACACACATAGCCAATGGGCTATACTTAGCAGATGATAGAAGGTTATGGATGAGGTAATGCCTTTCACGCAGTTGACGCCACGCTTGGAGCGCTTTCCGGGTCAGCATACCATCAGACGATGTAGGGGCGGGGCTTGCCCCCGCCCGGACGTTCGCACCAGCCTACTGACTCCATTCAACGACGGGCGGGGGCAAGCCCCGCCCCTACCTCGTTCTGAGGTCAGCATTTTCGCCCGACCTTTGCACCCTCACCTCTAAACACCGCATCTCATGGCCAGCCTCCTCCTCGGCGATTACAACGACCTCGAAGTAGCCCGCGAAACCAGCATCGGCCTCTACCTCACTTCCGACGACGGCGACCTGCTGCTGCCCGAAAAGTACGTGGAGGCCGGCACCCGCGTGGGCGACATCGTGCGCGTGTTCGTGTACCGCGACTCCGAGGACCGCCTCATTGCCACCAACCTGCGGCCCCTGGCCCTGGTGAATTCCTACGCCGCCCTCACCGTGAAAGACCACGGCCCGGCCGGCGCGTTCCTGGAATGGGGCCTCGAAAAAGACCTGCTCCTGCCCTTCCGCAACCAGCGGCGCGACCTGCGCCCCGGCGAGCGGGTGTTCGTGTACGTGTACCTCGACGAGGAAAGCGACCGCCTGGTGGCCTCCACCAAGTGGAAGCAGTTCCTGAGCCAGGAGCCTTTCCGGGGCGAGCCCGGCGACGAGGTCAGCCTCATGGTGGCCGACGAAACCGAGCTGGGCTACCCCGTCATCGTGAACGGGACGCACCAGGGGCTGCTGTTTCACAACGAAGTATTCCGCCCCCTACGCCTGGGCGAGCAGCTGCCCGGCTTCCTGCGCCAGGTGCGCGCCGATGGCAAGCTCGACGTGCGCCTGCAAAAGGAAGGCTACGGCGAAGTAGAATCGGCGACGGATACGCTGCTCAAAGCCATCAAAGCCGCGCCCGGCGGCCGCCTGCCCCTGGGCGACAAGAGCCTGGCCGAAGACGTGTACCGCCGCGTGGGCATGAGCAAAAAGGTATTCAAGAAGGCACTAGGCGCACTGTTCCGCCAGGGCCTGGTGCTGCTGGAGCCGGAGGCAACGCAGTTGAAGTAGGGTGCGGGGCTTGTCCCCGCCCGTCGTTGCATTGAATCGTTGAACAGCCCTGTATATTTCGGAGCACCTGACACCGTTCAACGGCGGGCGGGGGCAAGCCCCGCACCCTACATGGAACTACCTCCGCAGCGCCGCAGCATCCGCTATAATGGCTATGACTACAGCATGGCGGGCTACTACGCCCTCACCATCTGCGCCCGCGACAAAGCGCATTTGTTCGGTGCATTAACGCCAGAAGAGCCGCTTCAACCTTCTGCTTTGGGTCAATTGGTATTAATTAGCCGCCATACCAACCCATTTCCCCACCGTGCGGCTGGATACGTGGGTGGTGATGCCTAATCATCTGCACTGCATTCTGGTCCTGACCCGCAACCATGCAGTGCATGTGAGCACAGTGGTTGGCAGCTTTAAATCCCGCTGCTATGCGCAATGGCGCAAGCAACTACTAGCGGCCGGGCAACCAGTTCCGGCTTCGTGCTGGCAGCGGGATTATTACGAGCACATCATTCGCGACCTAAGCGAACTGGAAGGCTACCGCAAATACATTCTCGATAACCCCAGCCGCTGGTAGGGTGCGGGGTCGTACCCGGTAGGGCTTGCCCCCGCCCGTCGTTGAACGGAATCGTTAGGACGGCGTAGACGATTTCGTGCAACGACGGGCGGGGGCAAGCCCCGCACCCTACATCCCCCCACCCTATGCAAAAAACCGCTTTACTCGCCGGGGCCACGGGCCTCATTGGTTCGCAGCTGCTGCCGCTGCTCCTCGCTTCGGAGCGCTACGCCAAGGTGATTGTGGTGGGGCGCAAACCCGTGCCCACCATCCACCCCAAGCTGGTGCAGGTGGTCACGGAGCTGGACAAGCTGGAAGAAGTGCGCCTCAAGCTCATCGCCGACGACGTGTTTTGCTGCCTGGGCACCACCATGGCGCAGGCGGGCTCGAAGGAGGCGTTTTTCAAGGTCGATTTCCTGTACGTGGTGCAGCTGGCGGCGCTGGCGGCCGGCAATTTTGCCTCGCAGTTCATGGTGGTGTCCAGCATGGGGGCCGATGCCGACAGCCGCATCTACTACAGCCGGGTGAAGGGCGAAATGGAAGCCGCCGTGCAGCAGGCCCCGTTTCGGGCCATCCATATTTTCCGGCCCTCGCTGCTGCTGGGCGAGCGGCCGCACCCCCGCCTGGGCGAGCGCCTGGGGGCCGTGGTGCTGAAACTGCTGCGCCCCCTGCTGCGGGGGCCGCTGCTGAAATACCGCCCGGTGCCCGGCGCGGCCGTGGCCGCCGCCATGCTGCGCGCCGCCGAAGAAGATGGCGGTGGGCTGCGGGTGCATTCGTCGGAAGAGTTTACGCCGCGCTAGGCCACCCCTACCCATCCCGTGGCGAAACGCCCGGCGCAGGAGCAGCCGCGCCGTAGCTTGAAGCAGCAAAAAGCCTCGCCAATGTCTGGCGAGGCTTTTTTAATATGTCAGCCTACAACAAATACAACTGGGACGTCATTAGCAGAGGCTTAAAAAGAGTCCTTTAATGAGCTTTTTTGAGTCTCTCAAACTCCAATATTATTTCATGCTCTATCTGATTCATTTCAGATTCTGATATACCCAGTCTTACCATAAATGGCACATCCACATTCATTTTGTACCTAAAATCTTCAATATCCTTTATTGCCTCAATACATGCCTTATAGTAAGACATTGCCTTTTCCTTATGTCCATTTAATAGTTCCATATGGCCCAAGTTGCCATATGTCACGCCAAGTTTTTTCTTAGAAATAGACCTTTCTAGGTATTGTTTTGCTTTTGCATAATCGATGCCTCCCAGCAAGTATATTCTTCCTATCGACATCAAACTTGTAGCCTTATTACTATCCAATTCTGCTATAAGCTCAGCATACTTTAAAGCGTCATCAAACTGATAAGCATCAAAATAATAGTCTCTCATTAATCCGTAGGCCGCCATCCTTAGTTCTTCATCGCAAATATCTAGCGCCTTCTTAGCGCAAGTAAAAGCTGCTTTCAGGTTCCTAACAGCTAAATATGCCTGACCTAAATTGATTGTTAGACCACAATCACTAGGATGAATTATAGAACCTTTCTCAAAGACATCAACAGCATCTTCATGTCTCTTTAACTTAGCCAGCAACTCTCCTAACTGATTTACAACGACCTTATCAGAACCATTTACAGAATTAGCTTTGTACAAATATTGCAGAGCCTCTAAATCACGCCCTAGTAATTCCTCGCATTTAGCAATTAGGGCAAGGACTCTAGGGTCGTTTTCATTTTTACTCTCAAGAACACGCAAGTATTTTAAGCTATTATGAGGCTCAGGCTTATTGAGTGATAGATAGGAATTTGCCGCTTTCCAGTTTGCCCTAAAGTGCTGTGGCTCAATTTTAATTACATCATTATAGTAATTTATAGCACCTCGAAAATTTTTCTCGTCAGCACATACGTTACCTGTAATTTCTAATTCATTAACTTTATTGAGTATAACGCTTTTAAGCTTGGTTTTTGCTATACTGACCTGAGTGCTGAATATATCGGCTATATTACTCTTAGGGTAGAAATTAAAATAATTAAAGTACTCGCATAGAATATTCTGATACGGATGCAATAGTGAAGAAATTTTCAAATTATTTAAAACTTTACTCCGCTCTTTTATTGGAATACCGCGAGACACTGCACCTTCTTCCAAAGCTATACAAAGAGAGTATTTATAGCAGTCCAAAAATGGAAGGCTGGTTACGTATTTGGTAAACTCATCTGGGTCTATATCTTCTTCTGTATTGTTTATAGCGCTATCCAAAACTGGATTGTTTGGATAAAATGGCAAAAAACAATTCATTGGAGTATCAAAGAAAGACAACCCAAACAACTTTGGATTGAAAGTACTTGACTCAAATAGCTTCATTCTAAGTATGTAATCAATAGTATTGAGTCCTTTTTGAACTTCCTCCAAATCCTTCAACGTTTCTAACCGCTTCTTCAAGTCGCTGAATCTTTCCCACTTGTTAGGATGATGAATTAATGCAAGCACTAAGCCAGTCAAGGCACTTTGCCATACATCCTGTTCAAAGTCTGTCAAAAAGTCTATTAACAAGTTAGCTTTCTTAGAATCAAATTTTTTACTTGAAATAAGAGACAGGGTTATGGAATTGATTACGATTTTACGCTCATACCAATTATACAAAACTTTATTATCTCTTACTTTTTGAATATCCAAAATAGTTGACATGTCCAAAAAATCAAGGGCATATATTCTCTCAAAAAGAATTTGAGGCATTTTGCTTCTTAAGGACGGAATATTTTTTAGCTTATCGTCAAAGGGTATAAATATTTCATTAAGCAACTTCCTTTTCAGTTCTTCTACATCACTAAAATCCTCGGAAGAACTTTTGTAATCTAACTTATCAAACTCCTGCTTAAATACCTCAAACGCCTTCCTCACATCATCTACCTTATCTGACACAAGCTCTTCTACAGGCTCTTCAGAAACAACCTTTAATAGGCCCTCGTCTTGTACAACCAATTGCAATTGGCTTTTACGTTCTTTGATGCTATCAACGAGTCTGCCAATATTTGCAGCAGTTTTAGAAAGCGCCTCATTCAGAGTCCAATACTTTACATTATCGATTGGCGTTGCATCCTCGTTTGCCATTACTATTTTGGCAAATGGGGCTCTGTTCCAAACGCACTCAGAAAGCAAAATCGGAACAACGGTTGCCTCGTTGTTTTCATGGCGCTCTATGGCCTTCTTTAATTCTATATTATAACAATAATCAGAGTTTATAAAACTAGCGCTAATCAACAATAGAATAATATCTGACTCGACAATTTCTTTATCAATTATCTCGTCGAATTTCTGCCCGGGCAAAAGTCTCCTATCATGCCATGTCATGACACCCTCGCGTCGTAAAAACCCTAGGTGCTCATCGAGCTTCTTCCTTAGAGTATCATCAGCATGGCTATACGAGCAGAAGATTTTAACTGGGGTCATGATTAAGGTATCGACGTTGCATGTTGTACAAACATACATTAACTAACACACAAAAAAAGCCCCGCCAGCTACTGGCGGGGCTTTCTGTTTCTCGTCGCGGCTTAGGCGGCGGGCTTGGGGGCTACGTCGCCTTTCGGGCCGCCCCCGCCGAGGACGATGAGCTTGGTGTAGCCCTGGAAGCGCAGCCATACGTCGTGCTTGGTGGGCGAGCTTTCGTAGGCCTTGAGCTGCACCCGCATCTCCTTGATGAGGTTGGCGTTGCGGCGCAGCAGGGTGATGAGGGTTTTGCGGTCGGTGCTGCCCTCCACCACGGCCAGGCGCTGGCCGGCCTGCTTCTGCTCGAAGCGGGCCAGCTGCTTGACGGTATTATCCAGGTCGGCGGCCGTGAACTCGCGCTTTTCCAACTGGGCGGCCAAGGGCTGGGCCTCTTTTAGCAGCGCCCCAACCATGGTGGCAAAGCTGGCATCGCCGGCCGCCGCCAGGTCGGAGCGGGAGTAGCGCACGCGGCCGGCCAGGTCCTCGTCGGTGTTGGCTTTGCTGGCGGCGTAGCCTTGCAGGGCGGCCGCCAGGCGGGGCGCCAGGGCCTTGAGCAGGGTTTTGGCGGTGGCCTTTTGCTGGGTCACGGTGCCGCTGGTTTCGCCCATCACGGCATCTTCCAGGAGGCGGGCTTTGGCCAGGTTGGCGGCGTGCTCGTCGCGGAGGTGCGCGATGTCGTCTTCCAGGGCTTCGTAGTGGTGCCGGTCGGCTTGCAGGCCGTTGGCGGTGGCGGTGTCGCGCCGGAGTTGGGCGTCGAGTTTGTTGTTGTCCATATCGCTGAGCGTTAGGGGTAGAA
This sequence comes from Hymenobacter terrigena, assembly GCF_054776515.1. NCBI lineage: Bacteria > Pseudomonadati > Bacteroidota > Cytophagia > Cytophagales > Hymenobacteraceae > Hymenobacter > Hymenobacter terrigena. The sequence continues at coordinate 125,684 of NZ_BAAHBU010000003.1, read as the reverse complement.
GAATAAGCCAAACGTAGCGAAAATTTATCCAGTGTCCGGCTTTTATATCCATCGGCTGTCCGCCCCGCCCGGCCGGATTTCCGCCAGAGGCTTCCGGACGCTCGCCAACCGCTTCCGGACCACAAACCTTCGCATCCGGACGCCCGCCAACTGCTTCCGGACGCTCGCCAACCGTTTCCGGACGCCCGCCAAACGCTTCGGGACGCCCGCCAACCGTTTCCGGACCACAAACCTTCCCTCCAGACGCCCGCCAAACGCTTCGGGACCACAAACCTTCCTTCCGGACAACAAACCTTCGGGCCGGACCACAAACCTTTCTTCCGGACAACAAACCTTCGCGCCGGACATGAAACCTTCGCGCCGCATCACAAACCTTCGCGCCAGCGGTCCGCCCCCGGTCAGGTGACTACAGAACAGTCCCCCCGCGCCCCCGCGCTTCTTTGCAGCCTCAACCAATTTTCCCGCCCTATGAAACTCCTTCTCGCGCTGCTGACCACCTGGCTGGCCGCTTTCTCGCTGCCGTTCCACGCCCCCGCGCCGCCGAAAAAGCCCGCCGCGCCCAAAGACTACGTCATCACCCAGTTCGGGGCCGGCCTCGACAGCACCAGGCTCAACACCCAGGCCATTCAGAAAGTCATCGACAAGGCCAGCGCCGCCGGCGGGGGCACCGTGGTGGTTCCCAAGGGAGTTTTCCTGAGCGGGGCGCTGTTTTTCAAGCCCAACACCCACCTGCGCCTGCAAGCTGGGGCCAAGCTCAAAGGCTCCGATAACATTGCCGACTACCCCCTCATCCCCTCCCGCATGGAGGGCCAGAAGCTCGATTACTACGCCGCCCTCGTCAACGCCACCAAGGTAAATGGCTTCACCATCACCGGCCCCGGCACCATCGACGGCAACGGCCTGCGCTTCTGGAAAACCTTCTGGGCGCACCGCGACTCGATGTCGAAAGCCCACCTGCCCTCCACCAACCTCGAAGTGCACCGCCCCCGGCTACTCTTCATCTGGGGCTGCGACAAAGTGACCATCAAAAACGTGAAGCTGCACAACTCCGGCTTCTGGACCACCCACCTCTACCAGTGCACCAACGTGCTGATGGACGGCTGTGACATCCGCTCGCCCTTCCGCCCCGTGAAGGCCCCCAGCACCGACGGCGTCGACATCGACGTGTGCAGCAAAGTCACCATCCGCAACTGCTACGTGTCGGTGAACGACGACGGCATCTGCATGAAAGGCGGCAAAGGCCCCACCGCCCAGAAGCTGCCCGAAAACGGCCCCATCGAAGACGTGCTGGTCGAAAACTGCACCTTCGGCGAAGTCCACGCCGCCCTCACCTGCGGCAGCGAGTGCATCCACGCCAACCGCATCACCATGCGCAACTGCCGCGTGGACAACGAGCGCCCCATCCTGCTCTTCAAAATGCGCCCCGACACCTACCAGGTCTACGAAAACATCACCATCGAAAACATCACCGGCAAGTGCGGCACCATCGTCACCCTCTCGCCCTGGACGCAGTTTTTCAACATGGCCGGCAGCACCGAAAAACCCTTCGGCACCATCCGCAACATCCGCATTTCCAACGTCAACGTGAAGTGCAAGCAGTTCGCCGTGCTCGATGGCAACCCCACCGATAAGGTATCCAACATCACCTTCAAAGACGTAACCGCCACCGCCGACAACGCCGCCTTCCCCAACAAATATGCCGACGTAAAATTCGAAAACGTCACCCTCAACGGCGCCCCGCTGAAGGCTGCTCCCACCGTGCAGGCCGCCCCCGCCGCGACGCCCCTGAAGCCGGACTAGCACAAATTCGGTGTCGCCGAATGATGTAGGGGCGGGGCTTGTCCCCGCCCGTCGTTGAACAGAATTGTTGTTTTGGCGCGAACGTCCGGGCGGGGACAAGCCCCGCCCCTACCTCCACCGAGTACGAAACCACAAAAAGCCCCACTAGCTACTGGTGGGGCTTTTTGTTGCCAGAGGCTGCTTTAAAAAGGCGGGGCCGGTGTAAGGGTCGCAACGAGTGCGCGTCTGGCCCCGCAACTATTCGCTACTCTTCCGAACCCATGAACACCTTTTCGAAACTCGCCGGTGCGCTGGTGCTGCTGGCCGCCCCGGTACTGGCCCAAACCGCCCCGGTCCCACCGCTCACGGCCTCGGCCCTGGCAGTAGGCACCGCCGCTCCCGCTTTCAAAGGCCAGGATGCCGCCAGGCGGCCCGTGGAGCTGCGCCAGCTCCTGAAAAAGGGGCCGGTGGTGCTCTATTTCTATCGCGGCCAGTGGTGCCCGTACTGCAATAAGGAGCTGAGCCAGCTCCAGGATTCGTTGCAGGTGCTCACCGCCAAAGGTGCGCAAGTGGTGGTAGTTACCCCCGAAACCCCGGCCAACATCACCCAGACGGTGGCCAAAACCAAGGCTTCGTTCCCCATCGTACATGACCGGGATTTGACCATCATGAAGGCCTACAAAACGGCTTTCGCGGTGGACGATGCCACGGCGAAAAAATACCTGAGCTACGGTATCGACCTGAAGCAGGCCAACGGGCTCGACCAGAATATCCTGCCCGTGCCCGCCACCTACGTCATCGGCCGCGACGGCAAAATCAAGTTTGCCTACTTCGATGCCGACTACCGCCACCGCGCCAGTGTGCGGCAGGTGGCGCAGGCGCTATAATTCCCATCACCCTTATCAGCTTGCGCCATGCTTCGTTCGCTTCATCGCCTGGGCCTGTGGGCCGTTTTGCTCGGGCTGGCAGCCTGCTCTAAAAATGCTGATTCAGAAGAGCCGCCCACGCCGGCCATTGGCCCGGCGCTCTACCGCGTCACCTTCGAAGCCACCTGGAGCGCGGGCACGCACGCCAATTTCCCGGCGGGGGCGCATTTCTCGGCCGTCATCGGGGCTTCGCACCGGGCCGATGGCCTCCTGTTCCGGCCCGGTCAGCCGGCCAGCACCGGCATCAAAAACATGGCCGAGCGCGGCAACAACACCGTGCTGCGAACCGAAATAATGGCTTTACAAAGCAGCGGCGCAGCCTTCCGCACGCTGGAGGGGCGCGTCATCAGCTCGCCGGGCACGGTGGCCGACACCATTCGGCTGGATGCGGCCCACCCCCGCCTGAGCCTCGTCACGATGATTGCGCCGAGCCCGGACTGGTTTGTGGCCCTGGAAGACGAAAGCTTGCTCGACGCCAACGGCCAATGGGTAGCCCAGCGCCGGGTGCCCGCCCGCGCCTACGACGCCGGCACCGACAGCGGCCCCACCTTCACCGCCCCCGACCAGGCCACGCTGCCGGCCGGCGTGGTGGCCCCGCTGCTGCTGCCGCCCGCCAGCGGCCCCGCACCCGACGGCCCGCCGCTGGGCACCTGGCTCCTGGAGCGCATCAGATAGCCCGGTCTTTTTCAAAGGATATTTTCCCACCAATACGCCCCTGGCTGCCTACCACCGACCACTGCGCCCGGCAGCCCATTCATCCCGGGCAAGGCCCGGCAATACCTTGTTGCGAGGGTCAGCAGCGGCGGAAGTACGCCCGAGCCACGGCGCACTTCCCGCCCCAGCGCTTACTTTTGTCCAAGTTCCATCATTCGCATACAGTGTTTCCCCATGAATTATTTACGTCTTACGGCCATCCTATTGCTCCTGCTGCCCGGCTTGGCAGCCAATGCCCAATCGAAGAAAAAAAGCAGTGGTGGCGGCAGCAGCAGCGGTTCGGGCTATAGCACGGGCCTGGGCCTGCGCGGCGGCGGCTGGTCCTCGGGCCTCACGCTGAAGCACTTTCTGGGCAGCGGCAAAGGCGTGGCCATCGAAGGCCTGCTCACGACGGAATACAAAGCGCACGGCGGCCGCCTCACCATCCTCGGCGAGAAGCACATCGGCGTGGCCGATGCCAAGGGCCTCCAGTTTTACTACGGGGCGGGTTTCCACGCCGGGGCCTACCAGGGCCGCTACTACTTCGCCGATGACCGGTTTTACTACAACGGCCGCAACGGCGACGTGTACTTCATCAAGAACCGCCCGGGTAGCTATTACTACGACGAAAACACCTACCTCGCCATCGGGGCCGACCTGATTCTGGGCCTCGAATACAAGCTGCCCGACCTGCCTTTCGTGGTAGGCGTCGATTACAAGCCCTTCTTCGAGGTGTTCCACGGCTACACCGGCTTCTACAACGACGCGGCCGTGAGCCTGCGCTTCACGTTCTAAGGCCGCGCCGCTTGGCACAAAGCATTTCTAAAAAAGCCCCGTCAGTAACTGACGGGGCTTTTTTTATGGAATAATAACCGGCCGGCAACTACTCCGCCCCTACCAGAACCGGCGAAACCAGAGCGTGCCGCCGCGCCAGCTCCTGAAACAGCTGCGCTGCAATGAGGTAGCTGCTCAGAACGAAAAATAAATCGACGCCGGTCCAGCCAAACTGCCCGGCCATGGCGCCCCACTCGGGTGCGAAAAAATGCGGTAGTGAAACAACAGCACTTGGCCAATGGCAAGGGCGCGCAGGTGGTCGAGGCCGGGTAGGCGGATGCCCTGGGCTGGAACCGGAAGCTCGTTTGTAGTCATGAGAAAGGCCGGGCTGGCCGGTTTGCCTCAAAAGGAACTGGCCCCACGGTCCCCGCCGCCCGGTACCGGCACGGTACAGCAGCCTTGCAGCATCGTCATCTTGGTATTTGACGCTACTTTTACCCATCACCTCTCCCCGCCACGCCATGAGCTCCCTGATACAATTCGTTGCCAACTACGACGACCTGTCCACCGACAAGGGCTTCCAGTTCAAGTTTCATTGCGACAAGTGCCGCAACGGCTACCTGTCGCGGTTTCAGCCCAACACACTGGGCATTGCCGGGAGCCTGCTCAATGCGGCCAGCAGCCTGTTTGGCGGGTTGGGCGGGGTCGAGAATGCGGCTTACCAGATTCAGCAGGCCGTGGGCGGCAAGGCGCACGACACCGCCCTGGAAGCCGCCGTGGCCGAGGGCAAGCAGCAGTTTAAGCAGTGCACCCGCTGCGGGCACTGGGTGTGCCCCGATGCCTGCTGGAACCACAGCGCCGGCCTCTGCGAAGACTGCGCCCCCGATGAGCAGGAAGAATTGCGCGCCCAGCAGGCCCAGGCCACCCGCGAGCAAATCCGCACCCAGACCCGCGCCCAGGACTACACCAAAAACCTCGATTTCCTGAACCGCGATGCCCTGTTGCAGTGCCCCAACTGCCAGGCCAAGCTTGCGCCCGGCCAGAAGTTTTGCCCCAGCTGCGGCACCGCCACCGCTGCCCAAACCCAGCCCCGCCACTGCACCGGCTGCGGCGAGGCCCTGAAGCCTGAGCAGAAATTCTGCCCCAACTGCGGCACAAAGGCGGGGTAATGGACTGACTATCGATAAAAAAGCCCGTCATGCTTCGACTGCGCTCAGCATGACGGGTTTTCCCACTCCCCTGTTCCCCATTCCCCCATCCCATGGCCACCGTCAAGCCCATTCTTCGCATTTTCGATTACGCCAAAGCCATCGAGTTTTACCTTGATTGGCTGGGCTTCCGCATCGACTGGGAACACCGGCCGGAGGGCAGCCCGGGCTACCTGCAAATCACGCGGGAAGATGTGACGCTGCACCTTTCCGAACACCACGGCGACTGCGCCCCGGGCGCGCGGGTGTTTATTGATGACTTTGCGCACCTCACGGCCTACCACACCCAACTGCTGGCCCGAAACTACCTGCACAACAAGCCGAGCCTGGACATCCCCTTCTACGACCCCACGGCGCTGGAAATGACGGTTATCGACCCGTTCCACAACCGCCTCACGTTTGTAGAGCGCCGGTAGGGGTCCGGCGGGCGCAGCGCTAGTAACTTCGGGGCCTATTGCGCTAGCTGCCTTTCCATGCCCGACTCTGCCGCCCCGGCCCTCCCGGCCGACCTTCCCTATTCGCAGGACCTGTTGCAGGTGGTGCTCAACACGTCGCAGACCGGCATTATGTTGATGCGGCCAATCTACGACGCGCCGGGGGCGACTATTGTCGACATGGCGGTGGTATACCTCAACCCGGCTGCTCAGCAGATGCTGCAGCTGCCCCAGCAGCCCGCCGAACCCTTCCTCACGTTGTACCCCACGGCGGAGGCGGCCGGCGTGTTTGCCTTCTACCGCGACGCGTTTTTGAGCGGCCGGGTGGAGCGCCGCCAGAACAACTACCAGCACGACGGCCTCGACGGCTACTACCTGCTGGTGGCCCAGCGCCAGGGCGAGGTGCTGGTGGTGAATTTCACCGACACCAACGACCAGGCCCGCACCGATATGGTGCAGGAGCTGCGCGCCAGCCAGGCCCGCGAGCTGGAGGCCCGCACCGAAGCCGAGCTGCAACGCCAGCACTTGGAGCTGCTGCTGCACGACGCCCCGGCCATGATTTGCGTGTTCGACGGGCCGCAGCACGTCTTTCAGTTCGTGAACCCGCCCTATCAGGCGCTGGTCGGCGACCGGCCCATCGTGGGCAAGCCCATTGCCGAGGCCATGCCCGAGCTGGTGGGCCAGCCCATTTTTGGCCTGCTCGACCACGTGTACCAGACCGGCGAAACCTTCCGGGCCTCGGAAATGCTGGTGCAGCTCGACCACGACAACGCAGGCCGCCGCGAGCTGGAAAAGCGCTACTACAACTTCATTTACCAGGCCCGGCACGACCCTCACGGGGTCATCAACGGCATTTTTGTGTTTGCCTACGACGTGACGCCGCAGGTGCTGGCCCGCCTGGAAGTGCAAAGCCTGAACGAGGAGCTGGCCGCCATCAACGAGGAGCTGCGCACCAGCAACGACGAGTTCCTGACCGCCAATACCGCCCTGGCTCACTCGGAGCAGAAGCTCCACGCCCTCAACCAGGAGCTGGAAAGCCGCGTGGCCACCCGCACCCAGGAAAGCCGGCAGGCCCGGGCCGAGGCCGAGCGCCAGCAAGCCCGCCTCGAACGCCTGTTCATGCGGGCGCCGGCGGCCATCTGCATTCTGGCCGGTCCCGAGCTGGTGTTTGAGCTGGTGAACCCAGCCTATCAAGCACTGTTTCCGGCCCGACCACTGCAGGGCCGCCCCATTGCAGAAGCCCTGCCCGAAATAGCCGACCACGCCGTGTACCAGAGCTTTCGCCGGGTGTTCGAAACGGGCATCACGCACGAGGCGCTTGGCCTGCTTATCCCCATTGCCCGCCCCGAAGACGGCGTGCTGGAAGACCGGTACTTCAACTACATCCAGCAAGCCCGCTTCGATGAGCAGGGCCAGGTTGACGGTGTGCTGGTGTTCGCCTTCGAGGTCACGCCGCAGGTGCAGGCCCGCCAGGCCACCGAAGCCACGGCCCAGCGCCTGCGCCTGCTCACCGATGCCCTGCCCGTGCTCATCTCCTACATCGACCGCGACGAGCGCTACCAGTTCCTGAACAAGGCCTACGAGAGCTGGTTTGGCCTCGACCCAGCCAGCATGGTCGGGCGGCCGGTGCGGCAGGTGGTGGGCGAAGCCGCTTATGCCGCCGTGCAAGGCTACATGGCCCGGGCCCTGGGCGGCGAGCGCCTGGAGTTTGAAGCCCGAATGCCCTACCGCGAAGACTTCGTGCGGAACATTCACACCGACTACATCCCCGACGTGCACCAAGGCGAAGTGCAGGGTTTCTACGCCCTCGTCACCGACGTAACCGAGCAGGTGCAAGCCCGCCAGCAGGTGCAGGAGCTGAATGAGGAGTTGGCCGCCATCAACGAAGAAATGCTGGTGGCCAACGAGGAGCTGCGCGACACCAACGACCGCCTCAGCCACACCAACGTGGACCTCGATACGTTCGTTTACACCGCCTCGCACGACCTCAAAGCCCCCATTGCCAACATCGAAGGCCTGCTGCTGGCCCTCGGCGAGCAGCTGCCCGCCGCCGTGCGCAACACCCCCGACGTGACCCAGCTGCTGGAGTTCATGCACGGTGCCGTACTTCGCTTCCAGCGTACCCTGGACCACCTCACCGACGTGAGCAAGCTCCAGCAAGCCCACGCCGAGCCCGCCGAAGCCGTGGACCTGGCTGCCCTTGTCGAAGCCGTGCGCCTCGACTTGGCTCCTGCCCTGACCGCCGCCGGCGGCCGCCTCACGCTGGACCTGGCCAACTGCCCCACCGTGCGCTTCTCCCCTAAAAACCTGCGCAGCATCCTCTACAACCTGCTCAGCAATGCCATCAAGTACCAAGTGCCCGGGCGCGCCCCGCAGGTGCTGCTGCGTGCCACCTGCCCACCCGGCCAGGTGCGGCTGGAAGTGCACGACAACGGCTTGGGCCTCAGCGAAACCGAGCAGTCCAAGCTGTTTGTGATGTTCCGCCGCCTGCACACCCACGTCGAGGGCACCGGCGTGGGGCTGTACATGGTCAAGCGCATCACCGAAAACGCGGGCGGCAGCATTGAGGTGCAGAGCGCGCCGGGTACCGGTTCCACGTTTACGGTGGTGCTGCCCGACCGCGCCTGAACCTAACCAGCCCGCCCTGCGTAGGGGATACTTATGCCGAAGTTGAGCAGTGTGCTGTTGGTCGATGACGACCCGACCAATAATTTCCTTAACGAACGGATGCTCAAGCGTCTGGCCGTGACGGAACACATTCTGGTGGCTCAAAACGGGCAGGAAGCCCTGGCGCTGTTTCAGCAAGCCAGCACCACGCCCCTGCCTAGCTACCCCGCCCTCGTCCTGCTCGATATCCAGATGCCCGTTATGAACGGCATCGAATTTTTGCAGGCCTATCAGCAGCTACCCCTGGCCCAGCGGCGCGCCACCATCGTGGTGGTCCTCACCACTTCCATGGACTCGCGCGACCTTACCCGCCTCGATGAGCTACCCGCCGCCGGCCGCATCACCAAGCCGCTCACCGCCGAGAAGCTGGATGCCGTGCTCCAGCAGCATTTCCAGTAGCGGCCCGCACCTGGCTGCACCGCAGGCTAGCGCCCCCAATAACGCCACTGACCACGCAAAAGGGCCGGCAACTTGCCGGCCCTTTTGCGTGTGTCCCGCTGTGGGTACAAAAAAAAATTTCCCAGGCTGTAACGTTCGCCGGCAGCAGCGGTATCCACATCTGAAAGCTCCGAATTTCCTGCCGGCCGTCATGCTCCCTTATTGCAACCCTCCGCGTTCGGTATGTCCCAAAGCTGCTCTCCCTTTGAGGCAGCTTCCGCTCTCGCCCAAAGCAGTCGAGCGGCCTTCCAGCGACAGCTACCCACTGGCCCAGCCCACTTGAGGGCAGGGTTTGAATCAGAAGATGATTTTCTGATAAAATTTTTATCGCTGATTATCAATAAGTAAACGGATAAATGCAACGCAACAGGTACAATAATTGAAACAGTACCTTGCGTTACAAAGTACCTACCATACATTTGTACTGTTCCTCACCCAGTACTATGGCCGCAGAGAACGTCACGCTTTTTTCCATCTCACCTTTTTTCTGTAAAAACCCATGAAAACCTCCCTCACCTCCCGCCCCGTTGCCACCACTCAAACCCGTACTGCTCCGTACCTGCGGGCCCTGCTGCTGGGCGGGTTGGCCATCGTAGGCAGCGCCGGCACGGCTCTGGCCCAGAGTGCTCCGTCCGTGAAAACCAAACAGGCCGATGACCAGGCCCTGTGGCTCACCGTAGAAAACCCCGCGCAGCAACGCTTGCAGATGCAGGTCGTTTCGCTGGACCACAGCGTCTGCCTCGTGAACGAAGTAAATCACCTCACTTCCTACGGCAGCAAGCTTAACTTCAATGGGATGCCCGCCGGCCAGTATGCCGTGCTGCTGCGCGTGGGCCGCGAGCGGTATCGCTACGGCGTAGATGTGCAGGCCAAGGCCAAAACCACCATTTCGGTGCGCGAGCTAACGCCCGCCAAATCGCCGGAAGCCGTGGCCTCGGTGGTCCGCTAGTTTCCCCGGCACAGGGCCCCGAAACGGGGTGTCCTGCAATGTTTCGGCCCCTGACAGCGCTAGCTATCAGGGGCCGAGTCGTGTGGTATCCCCACCACGGCCTACGCCGCCAGCGGCAGGCTTTTGCGGCTGTACCGCTCCCGATAAGCCAACGGCGACACGCCCGTAAGGCGCTTAAACAGCGTCCGAAACGCCTTGGTGTCGGAGTAGCCCACCGAATACATCACCTCGTTCACGTTCTCGCGCGAGGATTCGAGGCTCATTTTGGCGGCTTCGATTTTTACGCGCTGCACGTATTCGGCCACGGTATTGCTGGTGGCTTTTTTGAAACGGCGCTCGAAATTGCGGCGGCTCAGGCAGCTTTGGGCGGCCAGCGCATCCACCGAAAGCTTCTCGGCAAAATGCTGTTCGATGAAGTCCTGGGCTTTTTTGATGGGCTCGTCGTCGTGGTCCTTCTGGCCCCGGAAGATGACAAATGGCGACTGGCTGCGCCGGCCAATGTCAATCTGAAATACCTTGGCGCAGCACACGGCCATGTCGCGGCTCACGTATTTCTCTACCAGATACAGCACTAGGTTCAGGTAGGAATAGGCCCCGCCGCTGCTGTAGAGGCCCTGCTCATCGGTGATTACCTGCTCGGCCACGAGGTGCACGGCGGGGTACATGGCCGCGAACTGCGGCGCGCCCAGCCAGTGCGTGGCGCATTGGCGGCCGTCCATGAGGCCGGTGGCGGCCAGCAGAAACGCGCCCAGGCACAGGCTGGCTACCTCGGCCCCGTGCGTGTGCTGGTCGGCAATCCAGGCAATGAGGCCCTGGTTCAGGGCCACGGCCTCGGTCAGGTCGCCGTGCGGGGCGGGAATGATGATGAGGTCGGTGCGGAAATCCTCGTCGATGGTGCGGTGGGTGTGCAGCGTGAACAGGCCCCGATTGAAGGTTTTGTGCTTCGTGAGGCCCACTAGCTCGATTTGGAAGGCCGGTGGCTGGCCCGCGCCCGCCAGCAACTCATTCACCTGGCTCAGCACCTTGTGCGGCCCTTCGATGCTGCCCACCACCGCATCGCCGGCTGGCACCAGAATAGAAACGTGCTTCATAGAGGTCAAATGTAAGGGATTTCCTGCCGCATTCAGCCCCCCAATTGGGCAGAATCGCCCCCTTGCACCAGCCATTTTTGCTAATACCTTTGCTAAACCAGTTAGGCAATAAAATTTTTAGCAAACGCTTGAGCCTACCGACCTGGGCTCCTCACCACTTCCGGTTCAACTTTCACTCATTCAACCCGCTTCGCCATGAAACCCCGCACCACCGCCCGCCTCTATTGGACGCTCATTATCCTTTTCAGCCTCATGATGCTGGCCGACGGCGTAGCGGGCCTGATGCTGGAGAAAAACGGCCAGGAGGCCATGCGGCAGCTCGGCTACCCGCTATACGTCATGACCATCACGGGCGCAGCCAAAATCCTGGGCGCGCTGGCGCTGCTCCAGAACAAGTACCGCACGCTGAAGGAATGGGCTTTTGCCGGCTTCGCCATCGATTTCATTGGAGCCGCCGCGTCGGTGGCGCTTGCCGGCATGGGTTTCGTGGCCACGCTGCCCGCGCTGGTGATGACGGCCGTGCTCTTCGGCATCTACTTCCTCTGGAAGCGCTACCTCATCAGCCGCGCCCAAACGGCCGCCACCGATGACACGGAAGCCGCATTTGCGACTCCGGCAGCGGCCACCGTGTAGCAGTATGCCCGTTCTCTTTTCTTTCTATCAATACCCTCACAATCAGCCACCAACCCTCTAACCTCTAACGCCCCAATCCCATGGCCCTCCTCAGTCCCCACCTCGCATTTCCCGGCGGCACCTGCCGCGAAGCCCTCTCCTTCTATCAAAGCTGCATTGGCGGCGAGCTCAAGCTGATGCGCGTCGGCGATACGGCGATGTGCGAACAGATGCCCGCCGAAGCCCAGGACCAGATTATGCACGGCACCCTCACCACCGACTCGTTTGTACTCATGGCGTGCGACGCCCTGGATACCCGCCGCCCGTTCGACCCCGGCAATAACATCGCCATGTGCCTGGACTGCCGCAGCGACGAGGAAATCAACACCCTGTTTGCCAAGCTGGGCGAGGGCGGCACCGTCATCGACCCGCTGGCCGATATGTTCTGGGGCGGTAAGTTTGGGACGCTCATCGACCGGTTCGGCACGGAGTGGCTGTTCAACTTTAACCAATCCGCCGGCGCGTAACGGCTCCAGTCCCCGAAATTTTATGAGCAAAGTAATTGCCGCCGAATACCTCTCCCTGGATGGCGTAATGGAAAATCCGGCCTGGACCGCGCCCTATTTCAACGACGAGCTGGGCGAATTTCAGGGCGAGCTGATGACCTCCAGCGATGCCCTGCTGCTGGGCCGCGTCACCTACGAGGCGTTTGCCGGGGCCTGGCCCAACATGCCCGACGCCCCCGGCGCCGACCGCATGAACAGCATGCCCAAATACGTGGCCTCGCGCACCCTGCAACAGGCCGAGTGGAACGCCAGCATCATCGAAGGCGAGGTGGCTGCCGAAGTGGCCCGCCTGAAACAGGAGCCCGGCCAGAACCTGCTCATTTTCGGCAGCGGCCAACTGGTGGAATACCTGCGCCAACACGGCCTGATTGACGAATACCGCCTCATGATTTTTCCGGTGGTGCTGGGCAGCGGCAAGCGCCTTTTTGCGAGTGCGCCCACCGATTTCAAGCTAAAATCTTCGCACACCACCCGCACCGACGTGCTGGTGCTCACCTACCAACCGGCCAACGCCTGATTTTTTTATGGATTTTAAACTGGAGCTCATCCCTGTGCCGGTGGTCGACATCGACCGCGCCAAAGCCTTTTATGTGGAGCAAGTCGGCTTCCACCTCGACCACGACGTGCGGCCCAGCCCCACGGTGCGCGTGGTGCAGCTCACGCCGCCCGGCTCGGGCTGTTCCATTGTGCTGGCCGAGGGGCTGGCGGGCCTGGCCATGCCGGCCGGCTCGTTGCGCGGCCTGCACCTGGTGGTGGCCAATATTGCCGAGGCGCGGGCCGAGCTGGCCGGCCGGGGCGTGCCGATGGGTGCGATTCAGGATTTGGGCGGGATTAAATACTCCGCCTTCAAAGACCCCGACGGCAATACCTGGACCTTGCAGGAGATTCCGGGCCGGAAGTAGGCATAGCGCAGCCTTTTCGTCCGCAAGTGAACAGCCCTGAACACTCGCGGACGAAAAGGCTGCGCTACGTCACCACCGGCAGCGTGAAGCTGAACGTGCTGCCGCTGCCCAACTCGCTCTCCACCCACAGCCGGCCACCCTGCGTGGTGATGAACTCGCGCGCAATGCTCAGGCCCAGGCCGGAGCCGCCGCGGTAGCCGGTTTTGTCGGGCAGTTGGGCGAAGCGTTGGAAGATTTTCTCGTGGTGCTCGGGCGCGATGCCAGGGCCGTGGTCCTGCACGCTCACCTGCACGAAGGCCCCGGCCAGGGCGGCCCGCACCGTGAGGGGCGCGCCCACCGGCGAGTAGCGGATGGCATTGGCCAGCAGGTTAATGAGCACCCAGGTGGTTTTTTCCACGTCGGCGCGGGCGGCGGGCAGGTTGGCGGGCAGCTGAATTTCCAGGCGCAGCTGCTTGTCGGCGAGTTGGGGCTGCACGGTGGCGGTGGCAAAGCCGATGACATCGGCCAGGCTGGTGGGGCGCACGTCGAGCTGGATGCCGGCCCCGGCGTCGAGGCGCGACACATCGAGTAGCTCAGCCACCATACGCTGCAGGCGCTGGGTTTCCTGCCGGATGTAGCCGGTCACGCGCTGGCGCTCGTGGGCGGGCAGGCGCTCATCCTGGAGCAATTTGGTGTTGAGGTTGATGCTAGACAGCGGCGTTTTCAGTTCGTGCGATACAGTAGCGAGGAAGTTCGACTTCACCTGGTCGAGCTTCTTGAAATCGGACACGTTGCGCAGGGTGAGAATGTGGCCCACGAATTCCGTTTTTTCGGTGGCTTCATTAAACGACACCAAATCCTGCACCGCCAGACGGTAAAACGCCTCCTCGCCGCGCTGGGCAATGTGCAGCAGCGGCGCTTCGGCCACGGCGGCTTCGCGGTTGGGCGCGTCCAGAGGCCGCAGCATGGCCTGAAACAGGTCGTTTTCGAGGCGCACGGTGGCGGCGGGGCGCCCCACCAGTTTCTCGACGGGCATCCCCAACAGTTCGCACAGCACGGGGTTGGCCAGCAGAATGTGGCGGTTCTCATCGAGCAAGAGCAGGCCTTCGTCCAGGGTGTTCACGATGCTGGCGGCGCGGTTGCGCTCGGTTATCAGCCCGGCCTCGGTGGAGGTGCGGTATTCACGCAGCTGGCTTAGCATGCGGTTGAAAGCCCGGGCCACCTGGCCGAATTCGTCGTGGCTTTCCTGCGGGATGCTGGCCGCAAAGTCGCGCTCGGTGGCGTGGTTGAGGGCGGCCGTGAGCTTGCGCAGGGGCTGCACGGCGGCTTCGGGCACGCTGCTGGCCAAGGCCAGGGCCAGCAGCCCGGCCAGGGTAATAAAGATGAGCAGGTTGCGGTTGGCCTGGTCGGCGCGCTGGTTGGCGACTTCGGTTTTGCGGTTCAGGGCGTCGGTGTTTAGCGCCATCATTTGGTAGGTGTAGCCGCCAAGCGTGTAGGGTTCGGCCGTGATGCCCAACGGGACGGGCCGGCCGGTAGCGGCCGCGCGCTGCGCCTGTTGCTGGTGCTGCTTCAGCTGGGCGGTCAGGTCGCGTAGGTCGTCGACAACCTGCTGCTCGCCGGGCTCGGTCACGTTGCGGGCCTCGGCACTCAGAAAGGCCTCAAAGCGGGCAGTGCCGGCCGTATCGGCCAGCGGCTGGCGGGCCAGCTGGTCGAGGCTTTTCAGCATTTGCAGGCCCACATTCACCGAATACAGGTTGGCTTTGAGCACATCCCGCGAGCTGCGGTCGAGCTGCCGCAGCGAATAATACGCGTAGCCCCCGATGCTGAGCACCAGCAGCAGCATAGCCAGAAAGCCGAGGTTGATTTTGGTTTTGAGGTCCATGGATTGAAGACGGTCAGGCAATTAGACGGTCATGCGGAGCCTGTCGAAGTATCTCTCCTGCTTCGTTGGCTCGATTGAAATAATTGTATGGTAGAGCTGCTTCGACTGCGCCCGGTACGGCGTTCTTATTGGATGATATTTCATGGTCAATATGTCACCAGATACACGTCCATGTCCTGTTCCGAATCAGCCACGGCCCGCAGCAAATCCGACGTTACACTGCGCTGGCCCAGCCGCCCCCACAGGCCTTTTTCGCGGGTGATGCCGCAGACCAGCAGCGTGGCGTTTTTTTCCTGCGCCACCTGCCGGATGGCCGCAACGATGTCGTCGTCCTTCACCCGCAAAATTTGTGCGCCCAGTTCGGTGGCCAGCTGTAAGTTATTGATTAGGTGGCGCTGGGTAGCCAGTCCGATGCGGTCGGCCGATTCGCGGCCCGTCTGCACGTAGAGCACGTACCAGGCGGCGGCCGCAAACCGGTCGGCCAGCCGCGAGGTCTTGCGGATGATTTCCTTAGCCGCCGCATCGTTGGAGTTGATGCAGGCCAGCAGGCGGTCATCGTTGCGGCGCTGCGGGGCCACAGCGGGCGCACCGCCGGCCTCGGATTCCACCTGTCGGCCCAGCAGCTGGGCTACTTCGCGCACGGCCAGCCGCCGCAGCTGCAGCAGGTTTTCAGCCTGGAAAAAGTTAACCAGCGCGGTGGGCACCTTAGCCGGGTCGTAGATTTTGCCTTCCTCCAGGCGGGTGCGCAGCTCGCCCACGGTCAGGTCCACGTTCACTACCTCATCGGCCAGCTTCAGGAGTTGGTCGGGAATGCGCTCGGTCACATCGGTGCCCGTTATTTTCAGCACCTGGTCGTGCAGGCTTTCGAGGTGCTGCACGTTCACGGCCGTTATCACCGAAATGCCTTGGGCTACGAGGTATTCCACGTCCTGCCAGCGCTTCGGGTGGCGCGAGCCGGGCACGTTGCTATGGGCCAGCTCATCTATAATCACCACCTGCGGCCGGCGCTGCAGGATGCCCTCCAGGTCCATTTCCTCCACCGCGTGGCCTTTGTAAAAAACCTGCTTGCGGGGCAGCAGCGGCACATTTTTCAGCTCGGCCACGGTGCCAGCGCGGCCGTGCGTTTCCACGTAGCCCAGCAGCACATCCACGCCGTGCTGGTGCAGGTCGTGCGCTTCCTGGAGCATCCGGTAGGTTTTGCCCACGCCAGCGGCCAGGCCCAGGTACACCTTGAGCGTGCCGCGCCGCCGCGCCTGCACCAGGCGCAGGAACCGCTCGGCAGATTGGTCGCGGGGGTCGGCGGCGGGGTTCATGGTTTGGTGGAATGTTTTAATTATCCGTCGGGCTTCGCGGCGCTCTCCATGACGGTCTTTTGTCGTTCAGTCATTCTCAAAACGACAGCGCGATGCTAGTCGTCACATTGCCGTAGCTGCGGTTATCGGCATTGTCGCCGCGCGCAAAAACGCCTTTCCTCCCGTTCAGATACCGGCCTTCGACCCGGAAAGCCACATTGCCGGTGGGCAGATAATCGAGGTTGAGCGAACCGCCGGCCACGCGAAAATCGCTATCCAGCGCGGTGGGCATGATGCTGCGGATAATCACGCCGCGTTCGGCATAATAATATTCGCCGCGCAGCGTGGTCGACCATTTATCAGCCAGCTTATACTTGATGAAGGCCGCCGCCGTGTGCCAGGTGTCGTACTTGTGTTTCGTGGCGCTTTGCTGCTTGCCTACATCAAAAACCAAGGCCAGATTGGTGCGCTCCGAAGCCGCGTAGGTGATATAGAAATCGTGGAAATACCGCCGGCGAATAAGCGAGTCCGTGGGCTGCTCGTTGCCGTAGAAGGTGCTGCTGTTGATGAGCATTTTGTTCGACGGCTTCCACTGGATTTGGGTGCCGAGGGCTTTGGCTTGGTTGGTTTCGCGAATGTTCTGCCAGCCATTCAGCACCAGCCCGGTCAGGGTCAGCTTCGGGCCCACTTCGTAGGTAAACCGCGCCCCGGACTCGTAATACGGCGAGTTTTCGGCCATCACGGAGCGCGTCAGCGTCCAGTTATCCTTCGAAATGGCTGACTCAAACCCAATGTGCGAGCCAAAAATCCCCATATCAAGCCACGCCTTGGCAAAGGGCCGGAATCCGGCGTAGGCCTCGTATACGTGCCGGAGCACGGGGTCCTCGGCGGCGTAGTTGGCCGCTACGTAGGTGCCGGCGTGCAGGCCCACGGCCCCGCGCACCTTGCCGTCGTCATAGCGCATACCTACCAGCCCCTGGTTGATGGTGAACTCGTTTTGGCGGCCGTGCGAGTAGAGGAAGGCCTGGCGGTTGTTCCCGTTGGCGTGGTCAAAATCGTAGCCATAATAAGCATCCACGAAGCCGTAGGTGGTGAGCGGACCGGGGGCGGCCGCAGCTACCGGCGCGGCGGGCGGCGGCACGGCCAGGGCCGGGGCGGTGGCAGGGGACGTTTGGGCAAGGGCGGCGCTCGTGCCAAGGCCAAGGAAGACAGGCAGCAAAAGATGTTTCATGGAAAGCAGGCCGGTGCAAGGAGCGGCCAAAGGAATGAGGAAATCAGCTTGCGCCAAAAAGCTGCGGCGCGGCGCTTGAATCTTTTTTCAGGCACGACAATTACAGTCCAGCCAGCGCATCCAGCGCTAAATTCAGCCTTAAAACGTTGATGTGGTCGGGGCCGAGGAAGCCATGCTCGATTTGCTGTTGCACCAGGGCGCGCACGCGGCCGGCCGGCAGCTGGCGAGCGCGGGCCACCCGGGCCACCTGCACCAGCGCGCCCTGCGGCGAGAGGTGCGGGTCGAGGCCTGAGCCGCTGGCGGTAATGAGTTCAGCGGGCACGTCGGCGGCCCGCACGCCAGGATTTTGCAGTAGGAAGGTGTCGAGGCGGGCCTTCACCACGGCCAGGTATTCGGGGTTGCTGGGGCCTTTATTGGAGCCGCTGCTGGCATCGGCGTGGTAGTCGGCGGCCGAGGGGCGCGAGTTGAAATACTCGGGCTTGTCGAACTTCTGGCCCACGTTGGCGAAGCCCACCACGCGGCCGTTGCGGCTGATTTGAACACCGGCACCGTGGCCGGGCGCGGCCTGGGCCACGGCCCACACGAGGGCCGGGTACAGCACGCAACACACAACCATCAGGGTGAGGGTGAGGCGGAGGGCGGGAAGGAGTTGGGATTTCATTTCAGAAGAATTAATCGGGGGTTCTACTTCCGACTACAGGAAAACACCCACCAGCAAGTCAATAATTTTTATCCCAATGAAGGGCACCACTACTCCGCCCAGGCCATAAATTAGCAGGTTGCGGCGCAGCAAAGCAGATGCGCCCACCGGCTTATACGCCACGCCTTTCAGCGCCAGCGGCACCAGCGCCGGGATAATGAGGGCATTGAAAATCACAGCGCTCAAAATGGCCGACTGCGGCGATTTCAGCCCCATCACATTCAGCGCGCCCAGGGCCGGGATGGCTACCATGAACAGCGCGGGCACGATGGCGAAGTACTTGGCCACGTCATTGGCAATCGAAAACGTGGTGAGCGTGCCCCGCGTCATCAGCAGCTGCTTGCCGATTTCGACCACTTCGATGAGCTTGGTTGGGTCGTTGTCGAGGTCCACCATGTTGCCGGCTTCCTTGGCGGCCTGGGTGCCGGAGTTCATGGCCACGCCCACGTCGGCCTGGGCCAGGGCGGGGGCGTCGTTAGTGCCATCGCCCATCATGGCCACCAGTTTGCCCAGCTGCTGCTCGGCGCGGATGTACTGCATTTTGTCCTCGGGTTTGGCCTCGGCGATGAAGTCGTCGACGCCGGCTTTTTCAGCAATGAATTTGGCGGTGAGCGGGTTGTCGCCGGTCACCATCACCGTCTTGATGCCCATGGCCCGCAGCCGCGCGAACCGCTCCTGAATGCCGGGCTTGATGATGTCCTGCAATTCTACCACGCCGAGCACCCGGTCGTTTTCGCTCACCACGAGCGGGGTGCCGCCGTTGCTGGCCACTGCCTGCACACGGTCGGCCACGTCGTCGTGGTAGGCGTGGCCGGCGGCTTCGGCCAGCCGGCGGATGGCATCGGCCGCGCCCTTGCGGAGGCGGGTGCCGCCCGCCAGCGTGACGCCGGAGGAGCGGGTTTCGGCCGTGAACTTGATGAGGTCGGCCCCATCCAACCGGCCGCGCAGTTGCGCGGGGTCCACTTTGTTGCCGCGGGCCAGTTCCACGATGCTCTTGCCTTCGGGGGTTTCGTCGGTGAGGGAGCTCACGGTAGCTTGCTCGATGAAGGCCTGCATGGCCACGCCCGGCGCGGGCCAGAAGTGCGTGGCCTTGCGGTTGCCGATGGTGATGGTACCGGTCTTATCCAGCAGCAGCACATCGATGTCGCCGGCCGTTTCCACGGCCTTGCCGCTTTTGGTGATGACGTTGGCCCGCAGGGCGCGGTCCATGCCGGCAATGCCAATGGCCGAAAGCAGCCCGCCAATGGTGGTCGGAATCAGGCACACAAACAAGGCGATAAACGAGGCCACCGCAATGGGCGTTTTCGAGTATTCGGCGAAGGGCTGCAGCGTCACGCACACAATCACGAATACCAGCGTAAACCCGGCCAGCAGGATGGTGAGGGCAATTTCGTTGGGTGTTTTCTGCCGCGAGGCACCTTCTACCAGCGCAATCATCTTGTCGAGAAACGACTCGCCGGGGGCCGTGGTCACCTGCACCACAATGCGGTCACTCAGCACCTTTGTGCCGCCCGTGACGCTGGATTTATCGCCGCCCGCCTCCCGAATCACGGGCGCGGACTCACCGGTAATAGCCGACTCGTCAATCGTAGCCAACCCTTCGATAATCTCGCCATCGGTGGGAATAATCTCGCCGGCTTCGACCACGAAAACCTGTCCCTTTTGCAATTGAGCCGACGACACGGCCGTCATCTGTCCGTTTTCGAGGCGCACGTTAGCGGGCGTGTCCTGGCGGGTTTTGCGGAGCGAATCGGCCTGGGCCTTGCCACGCGCCTCGGCAATGGCTTCGGCGAAGTTGGCAAAGAGCAGGGTAAAAAACAGCACCACAAACACCGTAAAATTGTAGCCGAAGCTGCCCTGCGCTGCATCGGGCTTAATCAGCAGGCCAATGGTGACGAAGAACATCACCACCGTGCCGATTTCCACGGTAAACATCACCGGGTTGCGGAACATGGTGCGCGGGTTGAGCTTCACGAAGGCCTGGCCGACGGCTTCGCGGACCAGCGCGGGTTGAAAGAGGGATTGGGATGGAGTTGCCATGTGGGTTTTAGCTGTCATTCGGAGCGCAGCGAAGGACCTTATCACGTCCGCACCGTAAGGGTTAGTAATGCTGATAAGCGCAACAGTGATAAGGTCCTTCGCTACGCTCAGGATGACTGGCAATTGGGTTAATACAGGTTAAAATGCTCGGCGAGTGGCCCCAGCGCCAGCGCGGGGAAAAAGGCCAGCGCCGCGATAATCCAAATCACGAAGAAGACCATCACGCCGAAGGTGGCGGTATCTACGCGCAGGGTGCCGGCGCTTTCGGGGATGAACTTCTTGCGAGCCAGCAGGCCGGCGATGGCCACCGGGCCGATGATGGGCAGGTAGCGGGCCAGTATCATCACGATACCAGTTGAGATGTTCCACCACGGCGTGTTATCGCCCAGGCCCTCGAAGCCGGAACCGTTGTTGGCGGCTGAGGAGGTGAATTCGTAGAGCATTTCGCTGAAGCCGTGGTAGCCGGGGTTAGCCAGCCAGGAGGCATATTCGGTGGGGTGGGCGGCGTAGCCGTGGGCCGCCAGCGCGGTGCCCGCCAGTATAAGCAGCGGGTGCAGCA
Source organism: Hymenobacter terrigena (assembly GCF_054776515.1). Taxonomy (NCBI): domain Bacteria; kingdom Pseudomonadati; phylum Bacteroidota; class Cytophagia; order Cytophagales; family Hymenobacteraceae; genus Hymenobacter; species Hymenobacter terrigena. The sequence continues at coordinate 104,962 of NZ_BAAHBU010000003.1, read as the reverse complement.
GGGCAATGAGGATGGCAATTTTCATCTCCCGCGCCTCAATCTTCTTGCCCAGGAATTCCGGGGTTCGGCCCACCATCAGGCCCGAGATAAAGACGGCCACGATAATGAAGACGAAGAAGTTGAGGAAGCCCACTCCTACCCCGCCGTAGAAGGCGTTGGTCATCATGCCCAGCAGTGTGTTCATGCCCGAAAGCGGCGTGAGCGAGTCGTGCATGGCATTGACGGAGCCGTTGCTGGTGACGGTGGTCGTGATGGCCCAAAGCGCCGAGGCCGGCGCGCCGAGGCGGATTTCCTTGCCTTCGAGCGAGCCCAGGCTTTGGTCGATGCCCAGGCGGGCGATGGCGGGGTTGCCGTGCATTTCGAGGGCTATGGTGGGCACTTGCAGCAGCAGGTAGCCGGCCGTCATCACGCCAAACACCATCCAGCCCAGCCGGGGGCGGCCCAGGTAGAAACCGAAGGCCAGCGCCATGGCAATGGGAATGAGGATAATGGCCCCATTCTCGACGGCATTGGTGAGGTAGGTAGGGTTTTCGAGCGGGTGGGCCGAGTTGGCGCCGAAGAAGCCGCCGCCGTTGGTCCCGATTTGCTTGATGCCAATCAGGGCGGCGGCCGGGCCACGGCTCACGTTCACGGAGTCGCCCTGCACGGTGATGACGGGGGATTTGGCTGCCCAGTTCATGGGCGTACCCTGAAACACCAGCACCAGCGCCACGGCCAGCGACAGCGGCAGCAGCACCCGCGTGATGCTCTTCACGAAGTAGTTATAGAAGTTGCCGAGCTTCTCCGCAGTGCCTTCTTTGAGGGCATTGAAGACGACCACGCAGGCGGCCATACCAGTGGCGGCCGTCACGAATTGCAGGAACATCAGGCAGAATACTTGCGAGAAATACGTCACGCCCGACTCGCCCGAATAGTGCTGCAAATTGCAGTTCACCAGAAAGGAAATGGCCGTGTTAAAGGCCTGGTCGGGCGTCATGGAGGGGTTGTGGTCGGGATTCAGCGGCAGCGCGCCCTGAGTGCAGAGCACGAACATGGCCCAGCCAAACCATACCAGGTTGATGCTGAGCAGGGCCACCAAGTGCTGCTGCCAGGTCATGCCCCGGTTGGCATCGATGCCGCCGATGCGAAAGAGCAGCCGCTCAAACGGGGCCAGGAAATCGGTCCAGCTTTTCTCGCCCCGATACACGGTGGCCAGGTAGCGGCCCAGCGGCACGGCCAGCAGCACCGTGCTGCCGAAAATGAGCAGGATGCCGAGAAGTTCTTTGTTCATGGGTATTGGATTGTAGCGGTGCGACGACGGGTGGGGGCTTGTCTCCGCCCCTACATCAGAATTTCTCCGGTTTCAGCAGCACGTAGCAGAGGTAGCCGAACGTGGCCAGGGAGAGCAAAAGCAGAGCGAGCATCATGGCGAGAGCAGCAAAGCGAGGGGTGAGAAATCAAATGCGGTCGAAAAAATCGACCGAGCGATAGAAGAGCCAGAAGGCGGACAGGCCAAGGGCGGAGAGCAGGACAATCAGCAGCAGCGGATTCATAAGCGGGGATTTTGACAGAGTTGCCCGAGCCCCTTGCCAATTGGAATCCACATTGGGCAAGCAGGAGCCAAACACCATTTATCAACCTGATATTCAGCTGATAATTTTGCATCACCCCCAAACCTCAACCAGCCTAAACGCAGAAAACCGAGTCATTCTGACCAGGTGCGGTGGTCAGAATAACCCGGTTTCAAAAGGAGGGCGCCAGCACTACAGGCTAGCAAAAACGGCTTACTTGAGGTACTTCGACAACGTGGTTTTCAGTTCGGCGCCGCGCAGGTTGGCGGCTATGATTTTGCCGTTGGGGTCGACCAAAAAATTCTGCGGAATGGCGCGCACGTGGTAGCGCTGGGCAGCCGCATTTTGCCAGCCTTGCAAGTCCGACACCTGTGTCCAGGCCAGTTGGTCGTCCTGAATGGCTTTCAACCACTTTTCGCGGCCGTCTTCCTTATCGAGCGAGATGCCCAAGATGTCGAAGTTGCGGCCCTTGTACTCGTTGTACACCTTCGTCACGGCCGGGTTTTCGGCGCGGCAAGGGCCGCACCAACTGGCCCAGAAATCGACCAGTACGTACTTGCCCCGGTAGTCGGCCAGGCTCACCGTTTTGCCGTCGGGGGTTTTCTGGCTGAAGGTCGGGGCGGGCTGGCCGATGGCCGTTTCCTTCAGGCCCCGCACCATCTCACCGTACCGCAGGCCCTGCGGGCTGCTTTTCAGGGCCGGACTGAAGGCTTCGTAAAGCGGAGCCACGGTAGCGTACTGGGGCAGTTCTATCATCTGCATACTCGTCAGCGCATCCAGGCTGGCCCAGGAATTGGGATTGGCTTTGATGAAAGCGTAGTAGCCCTGCGCCATTTCCTTGTTATAGCCCTCGAACCTGGCCTGCATCCGCTCGTTAAACGCCTGGTCTTTGCGCTGCGCGTCCGTGAGCTTTTGGGCTTCGGCGCTAAAGGCCTTCATTTTATCCATCGTCAGCTGCACGGCCGCAGTCAGCCGCAGGTAGTCGGCCATGGCCGGGCCGCCCTTGAAGGTGGCGTGCGCCAGGGAGTCGGGACTGTTGATGGCCAGCGTGCCGGGCTCCAGAAAGACGCGGGCGCGGTCGCCCATCGGCCCAAACAGAGTAGCCAGCCGGCCTTTGCGTCGAAACACTAGGTCGGCGGTGGCGGGTGTATCGGCGGTGCCTTTGAGTTCAAACATGCCGTTTTTCAGGGTGGCCGAATCGGCTATCTGCATGCCACGCACCAGGTATATTTTGGCCGGCGCGTTCAGGTTGCCAAGCTTCCCTTTGATGGTAAATGGAAATGGCGTTTGGGCCTGGGCCAGGCACGGCAGGACCAGCAGCACGGCAAGTAGGTGCTTTCTCATAAAATTGATGGGTAAATGTGGAAGGAATCTCAGGCAGTAAGCCGGCCGAATATAGCCAGCCCGAGCGCACTTATCCGCTAACGCTCAATGCGCTTCGGCACATATACCAGTGAGCGTATAAAATGCGGGCAACCTAAAATCACCCGCTGGCCGAGCCTCTTACAGTCCGTACTCCTGAATCTTGCGGTAGAGCGTTTTGGTGCCGATGCCGAGCTGGCGGGCAGCTTCCATCTTGTTGCCGCCGGCGTCGAGCAGCACCTGCCGAATCTGGCGTTTTTCCTGGGTGCGCAGGGTGCGGTCGGTGGCCTCGTCGAGGTCCGGAGCGGGCAGGATGAAGTGAAATTCGGGCGGCAGGTCGTCCACGGTCAGCGTATCGCCGTCGGCGAGGATGGCGGCGCGTTCTAATACATTCTTCAGTTCGCGCACGTTGCCGCGCCAGTCGTGGGCGCGCAGTTGGGCCAGCACGTCGGGGCCGAGGCTGCGCAGGCGGCGGCGCAGCTTGGCGGCGAAGAATTGCAGGAAATGATTGGCCAGCTCGGGCACGTCGTCGCGCCGCTCGTTGAGGCCTGGCACGGGCACCGTGAACACGGCCAGGCGGTAGTACAGGTCGGGCCGGAAATTGCCGGCCTCGGCCTCGTGGCGCAGGTTGCGGTTGGTGGCAGCCACAATGCGCACATCCACGTTGGTGGGCCGGGTATCGCCGAGCTTGGTGAACTGCCGCGTTTCCAGCACCCGCAGGAATTTGGCCTGCACGTTCAGCTCCAGCTCCCCTATCTCATCCAGAAAAATGGTGCCGCCGCTGGCTTCCTCCAGCAGGCCCTTTTTATCGGCCAGCGCCCCCGTAAAGGCTCCTTTCTTGTACCCAAACAGCTCCGATTCCAGCAAATCCTTCGGGAAAGCCGAGCAGTTCACGGCCACAAAGGGCTTGCTGCGGCGCGGGCTGGCCTGGTGAATGGCCTGGGCAAACAGCTCTTTGCCCGCGCCGGTGGGACCTTCCAGCAGCACGGTGCTGTCGGTCGGGGCGGCGCGCTGGGCCAGCTTTTTGGCCTGTTCCAGCGCGGGGGCGTGCCCAATCATCGACTCGAAGCTGTATTGGGCACCGACCTTTTTTTCCAAATCGGCCACGCGGCGCTGCAGGCGGGCTTTTTCGGCGGCGCGGTCTACTACCACGATGAGCTGGTCGTCGGAATCGCCTTTGGTAAGGTAGTCGAACGCGCCTTCCTTCATGGCCCGCACGCCATCCGGGATGGTGCCGTAGGCCGTCATCAGCACCACTTCGGCCAGGGGCGCGAGGGCTTTGTAGCGGGGCAACAGGTCGAGGCCGCGGCCGTCGGGCAGCTTCACGTCGCTCAGCACCACCAGAATTTCGTCGGCGTGCTCGCGCAGGGCTTCGAGTCCGCGCATGGCATCGGGGGCCTGACGCACCGTGTAGCCCTCCAGCTCCAAGGTGCGGGCCACGGCCTGGCGCAGCATGGCTTCGTCGTCGATGAGCAGAATGGTGCCGGTAGGCATGGGCAGAACAGTAAAAGCAGGGGCGCAAAATGCCCATCAAAGCTACGTCGGCTGCTCGTTGCACCTGCCCGCTACACTGGACCGCTAGTGCCGACTGGCCAAGCCCATGCGCTCCACGGTTTCGCCTTCGAAGTCGAATTCAATCAGAATGGCGGGCTCGTTGCCCACCACCCAGCCGTCGTGGCCGGGCGCGATGGCGACGGCCTGCGGGGCCACAAATTTCTCCATCGCGCCGTCGGCGTACTGGATGTTAATCTGGCCGCTGGCCAAAAACCCCACGTGCGCGTGCATGCACAACGTTGTGCCCACGATGTCCTTTAGGTTTTTGGACCAGCGAAAGCCCACCGGGTACACAATGCGCTTGACGCGGGCGTTGCCGGTGGGCACTACATCAACGAGCACGCCGCCGACTTCGCGGTGCGTGGCGCCCTTCATCGGGCCGAGGAGAGAGGAAGTTTCCATGCCCTAACCTACGCATTTTCAGCTATTTTTTCGATACCGGCGCGGCTACGACCAGCGTATTGGGGGGCAGCGGCACTTCGCGCGAGGTTTCGAATTTGGCGGCTTCAGGGTTGGTTTCGTCCACACGGCGCTGCACCACGCGCAGGTGGCGGGCGTCGGGGTGCAGCACGGCCAGGTCCTGGCTAATGCCGGAGGCGGCGTCGTAGCTACGGAAGCCCATCAGCATGCCTTTGGGGAAGTTGGCAGCCTTGGCTTTATCACCGGTCACTATGTCGGGCTGGTTAGGAAATTTGCCCAGGTCGATGTCGAGCGGCTGGCTGCCCTGCACCAGCAGGTGGGCCAGCACCCGCGGGTGCTTGGGGTCGTCGGGGTTGTCGATGGGCTTGAAGCTGAACGCCACCTTCATGGTTTCAGCATCCTTGAGCGTGGGCGCGACAGCAGGCGCGGGGGCCGTAGCCGCCGCATCGGGAGCCGTACTGGTGGCCGCGTTGGCCGAGTCGACCGCAATGGGGGTGACAGGCGCAGTATCGGCGGTGGGCGCGGAGGTGACGGGAGCCGTTTGGTTGCAGCCGGCCAGCAGCAGGGCCGCGCTCAGGGTCAGAATCGAGGATTTCATGGAAAACGGGATGACAGCAGTTGGGACCGTAAGATTAAGCAATTTTCTTAACCCAGCTTGCGGCATCCGGCGTAGCTATTCAAAAGCAGACCTCGCCCCATGGGGGCAGAAAAAAGCCCGGCCGCGTTTCCGCAGTCGGGCTTTTTAGCAATTAAATTTCTAACTGAAGCGGCGCTTACCAGCGACGGCCACCATGGCCCCAGCCGCGGCCCCGGTAGCCGTACAGCCGGGGAGCGTAGTACACGGGACGCGGCGCATAGTAATATGGCGCGGGAGCAATAATCACAGGAGGCGGCGGGGCATAAACCACGGCCGGCTGGGGCGGGTAGTAGCGAGGGCCGTAATAAGCGCGTGGCGGGCCATAATACCCCCCGATGCTTACCGAAACCTGGGCGCTGACCGCCTGGCTGCCGAGCAACAGCAGGAACAGTCCCAGGGAAAAAAACACTGATTTAGTCCGCATAAGAATTCGCACCGAGGTGCGCTGATTAATGATGGAAGGACAATTTATGGCTTTTAGACGTAAACGCAGCCATAGGGTTTAATGGTTCGGCTAGGGAAGTTGAATGCGGTAGGTAGCATCGGTAGCGCCGCCGAACAGGCCGTAGCCGGGGCGCACGTTGGAGGCCAGCGGGGCGGGCTCAGCGAAAGGGTTGTTGTTGGAATCGTAGTAGCGGCGGCGCGAGAGGTAGAAGTCGTAAGCATCCTTGGTGATGCTGCTTACCGTGACTTCGATGACGCCGGGCTGCGGGCAGCCGGGCTGGGAGCAGTAGTTGTAAAACTGCACGTCCGAAGCCAAGGCAATGCGCTGGCCGTTCACGTTGGTATCGGCAAAGGGATAAATGCTGTACCCCTGGTTGGTGCTGGACAGCTGAAACAGGCCAATGCTGACGGCACTGTTCTGGCTGTTGTAATCCACCTGCACGCTGCTGCCTCCGTTTAAGGGCTGCCCCTGCCGGTCAAGCAGGCGGGCAAAGGCCAGGTAATAGTTAGTGGCGTTGGGGTCGTCGCGGATAGTCAGGCTCAGGCGGCCCTTGTACTGGCCCGAGCCATTGGGGCCGGGCACGGTGCGGGGCGCATAGCTACCGCTTTCAATCACGGGCGCAGATGGCATGGTGAGGGTACTTTCGGCCGTTTCGAGGCCGGGCAGGCTGGCGCGCAGCGTGTACTGCTGGCCGGGCTGCGGCCGGAATCCCAGCACGGGCAGGTAGTAGCCGGGGTAGTTGCCGTACTGGGTTCGGTTGCTGGCGCGGTAGCGCTCCACCACGCTGCCGGCGGCATCGCGCAGCTCCACCGTGGCATCGGGGCGGCCGGTCAGATAATTGGTATCAAACACGCGCTGGCTGTTGCTGACGTAGAGCCGGCGCTGTTGGAACAGCTCGTAGAAGGAAGAATCCAACGGCGCGGTAGTGAGGATGTGCATCAGGGCCACGCGGGGCGTGTGCGGCGGCTCGGGCAGGTCGGTAGCGGTTTCGCAGCCGGCCAAGGCAGCCGTGGCGAGAAGCAAGGTCCGGAAAAGGGTCTTATTCATCGGTAGAAAGTATTAAAACCGGAACGTTTTGCTGAACGATGGCAGGATGGGAAACAGCGACACCTGCCGGTAGCTGAGCTGGTCGCTGCCTGCTGCACGCCCCAGGTAAATGAAGTAGGGATTGTGCCGGTTGTAGGCGTTGTACACGCTGAAACTGTTCACCACTTCGCCCCAGCGCTTCTTTTTGGTGTGGCTCAGGTCGAGGTCGAGGCGGTGGTAGGCGGCCATGCGGTAGCTGTTGCGGGTGCCGTAGTCCTCAATCGACGAGCCATACGGCCCCAGCGAATAGCGGCCCTGCGAGAGCGTCACGGCATTGCCGCTGCCGTACACGAACGTGCCCGACAGCGTGAGCGTGGGGCTGAATTCGTGGATGACGACCAGCTTGAAATCGTGCCGCCGGTCGTACTTGTAAGGGTAGAGCTGGCCCTGGTTCAGCTCCGGGAAGCGGCGGTTGCTCCAGGCCAGGGTATAGCCAATCCAGCCGGTGGTGCGGCCGCTTTTCTTTTGCAGAAACAGCTCGGCCCCGTAGGCCCAGCCCTGCCCGCTGGTGATTTTGCTTTCGTAATTGTCGTCGGTAGTACCAATAAAATCAGCCCCTTCCCTGAACTCAATCAGGTTCTGCATGGGCTTGTAGTAGGTTTCCACGCTGAACTCAAAGTCCTCGTCGTGGAGGCGCAGGCTGCGGGCCGCGCCCAGACTGAACTGCTGGGCTTTCTGGGGCAGGATATTGGCCGTGGCGGGCACCCACAGGTCGGTAGGCAGGCCGATACCGCTGTTGGTGAGCAGGTGCACGTACTGCGTGGTGCGGGCGTAAGCGGCTTTCAGGGCCCAGTCCTCGGTGAGCAGGAAGCGGGCCGACAGGCGCGGCTCGACGCTGGGATACAACTTCTTATCCACCAGAAAGCTGTTCACGCGCAGGCCCACGTTCACCTTCAGGCGGTCGGTCAGCTTCACGTCGTCTTCGGCGTAAAGGCTGGCCTCGTTGGCCCCGATGTTGCGGCCAGTGGCCTTATTCTCGGCGGGGTCGGTGCTACCCTCGGTTTGCAGCGCGCCGGGCCGGAACTGGTGCCGGATGTACTGCCCGCCGAAGCGCACATAATGGTTGGGGTTGGGCACGTAGTCGAAATCCGACTTCACGCTGATGTCCTGGATATTAGACAGGTAATTTAGCGCGTACTTATCGGTGCTGACCCGGCCGTTGCTGTCCGTGTACCGGTCCTCCTGCGTCGTCCCCACGTCGAACTGGTAGCGCGTGTAGGTGAGGTGGGTGTTCATGAACAACCGGTCGTTCACGATGTGGTTCCAGCGCAGGGCCGCGATGCGGTTGCCCCAGCCCAGGGCGCTGTTCTGGCGGTTGTAGTCGCCGTTGTCGCGCTTGCCCTCGTCGTTGGCGTAAAACTCGTCGTAGCCCAGGTAGCCGCTTAGGTAGAGGCGGTCGCGCGGGCTCAGTTTCCAGTTCAGCTTGCCGTTGAGGTCGTAGAAGTAGTAGCCGGCCACCAATCCGTCGGCGTTGGCTTTGATGAGCGGCCGGGCCAGAATATCGATGTAGGTGCGGCGGGCCGAGAAAATGAACGAGGCCGTGTCCTTCTTAATGGGCCCTTCCAGCGTGAAGCGCGAGGCAATGAGGCCGATGGCGCCCTCGCCGTGCAGCTTCTCCATGTTGCCCTCCTTCATTGTGATATCCACCACCGACGACAGTCGTCCGCCGTAACGCGCCGGAAACCCGCCCTTAATCAGCTCCACATTTTTGATGGCGTCGGCGTTGAATATCGAGAAGAAACCGAACAGGTGCGAGGCGTTGTAGATGGGCGTGCCGTCGAGCAGCAGCAGGTTCTGGTCGGGCGAGCCGCCGCGCACGTAGAGGCCGCTGCTGCCCTCGCCGCCAGCCTGCACGCCGGGCAGCAGCTGGAGCACCTTCAGCACGTCGGTTTCGCCGAAGAGCGCGGGCAGCAGCTTTATCTGGTTCACCGGGATGTTGATGGTACCCATGCGCGTGCTTTCGGCAATTTTCTCCTCCTTACTGCCCACCACTTCCACCCCCGCCAGCTCGGCCGAGGACGGTTTCAGGCGGAAATCATGGGTAAAACTGCGCTCGGCTTTGCGGGCCAGCCGCAGCTTCTCGTAGCCCAGCGCCGACACCAGCAGCCGCACCGAATCGGAGCTGGCGGCCAGCGTGAGGGAGTAGAAGCCGAAGGTGTTGGTGGTGGTGCCCTGGCCGCTGGCGGGGTGCACCACGGCCACGCCGGGCAGGCTTTCACCAGTAGCGCCATCGCGCACATATCCACTGATGGTGAAGCGGTTATTTTGTTGCGCGTGGGCGGTAGCGGACCCCAACAACGCCACGCTGCCCACGGCAGCCAGGCGGAAAAGTGGATTCATATCGCAGTAAAAAGGTGGAAAGAAACCAGCCCCTGCGGGCCGAACGAAGTGCTGCCCAAACGGCATTCGGGCATTTTTATTGGCGAAGGTGAGTGTTGGGTGAAGAGCAAAAACTGGCCACTAGGGTTGCCTGGGGCGGCCCAGATTTTTTGAATTTTAAAGGATGTAAAAAGGACCGTCCTGCTGAGCGCCGCCGAAGCATCTCTACCCAAGCGGTGGAGATGCTTCGGCGGCGCTCAGCAGGACGGTCCTTTTGCTCAGGCCAGCCCCAAAGGCTGACTACCTATTTCTTCCGGTAGCCCGCGTTCAAATAAGCCAGCACGGGCGTGGTGATGTCGAGGTTTTTCTCGCCGTAGGCGATGGTGCCGCTGGGCGCGGCAATGAGAATCAGCTTGTAGCCGTGGGCTTTGCCGTAGGCTTCCACCTTCTTGTTCACGCTTTCGAGCACGGTCTGAGTGAGCTTGGCTTCTTCCTGCTGGGCCTGCTGCTGCAGCATCTGCTGCTGCTGGGCCACCTGCTGCTGCTGCTCCTGGAGCTTCTGCTCGGTGGCGGCGCGCTGCTCGGCCGTGAGGGTGGCGGCCTGCTTCTGGTAGGCTTCTACGTTGGCTTTGAAGCCAGCCAGCATGGTTTGGTTCTGCTTTTCCCAGCCGCGGGCTTTGCTCTCGAAGGCGCGGCGGGCGTCCTTCATGCCCTGGTAGCCGTCCAGCATTTTGCCCGACTCCACGTAGGCCAGCTTGCCCGAGAAATCGCCGGTCATGTCCTGCACGGGGGCGGCGGCCGCAGCGGGCTCGGTGGTCGCTTCGGTGGTAGCGGCAGCGGCCGTCGTGTCGGCGGCGGGCTCGGGAGAGGCCATTACGGCTGTGCTGCTGTCGGTAGCAATGGCGGGCGCTACGGGCTTGTGGTTGAAATGCAGGAAATACAAGCCGGCCACGGCCAGCGCCAGCACGATGTTAATGGTAAGCTGAAGAGGGTTTTTCATTGAAAACGACTGATAAGGAAAGGACAAAAGTAGGGTAGACCGGGAGAAGGTAGAGAACAAAGCAGAACGTCATGCCGAGCGCAGCGAAGCATCTTGCCCGCAGTAAGTAAACCAATTGAATGAATTAGTGGTGGCGGGCAAGATGCTTCGCTGCGCTCGGCATGACGTTTTCTCACCCCATCCAAGCACATGCGTCCCCCTACGTCGGCACGGCAATGTGCAGCAGGGCATCGCCCTGGTTCACCACGGGCATGTAGTTCAGCCCGATTACATACCCGCTCAGGGGAGACTCCAGCCGCACCGACTGCGCACCATAGGGGTCAGCGATGGAGCCATAAATCTGGCCCTTTTCGATAAACTGCCCGTTCTCGACATGCGCCCGGAACAGCCCCGCGAACCGTGCCCGCAGCCACGTGTGCCGCCGGCAGATGATGCCCGGCCGGGCCGGCGCGGGCGCTTCACCCCCCATGCCCAGGTGGTGCAACACCCGGAGCGTGCCCGCCACGGCTTCTTCAATGCCGGGCTCGTCGAGCCGCAGGCTCTCGCCGGTTTCGTACACGATGATGCGCTTGCCCAGCTCCTGCGCGGCCTCGCGCAACGAGCCCCCCCGCAGCCCCGCGTGCAGCGTGAAGGGCGCCCCGAACGCCGCCGCCATAGCATCTACTTCAGGGTCGATGCCCAGCAGGGCACGCACCTGCGGGTAATTGGACCGCGCAGCCCCGCCCGTGTGGAAATCGATGCCGTAGTCAATCAGGGGCATGATTTCGCGCATGAAGCGGTGGGCCACGCGCCCGGCCAGCGACCCGCGCGGAAACCCGGGGAACGAGCGGTTCACGTCCTTGCCATCGGGCACGTCGCGGCTAAAATTCAGAAACCCGTAGATGTTGAGAATGGGGATGGCGATGACCGTGCCCCGCAGCGGCGTAAGCAGCTCGCGCCGCACCAGCCGCCGGATGGTTTCAATGCCGTTCACCTCGTCGCCGTGCATGCCGCCCATGAGCAGCAGCGTGGGGCCGGGCTCCACGGCGCGCAGCACGTGCACCGGTACGTCAATCACCGTGCCCGAAGGCAGCTTGGAAATGACCAGCCGCGTGAGTACCCGCTCGCCGGGCAAGATGGTGAGGCCGTTGAGGTTGATGGCGTTGGGAACGATGGGAGGCATAAGCAGGAAAGCAGAATAAAGGCACGTCATGCCGAGCGCAGCGAAGCATTTTTACCGCCACCACTAACCTGTAACGATGAAGTTAGTGACTGCGGTAAAGATGCTTCGCTGCGCTCGGCATGACGTTCCTTACCGCTCTTTTTCGCCCTGCCTCCCCTACTTGCCTGTGGGCACGTCCGATTGCGCGTCTACGGCTTGAGAAGACCCTTTTTTGGCTTTGGGTTTCTCTTTTTTCTTTGCCGCGAGAGTGGCCGTGTATTCGATGATGCGGCCGGCGATGTCCTGCTTGGTGGCTTTTTCGATGCCTTCCAGGCCGGGCGAGGAGTTGACTTCGAGCACCAGCGGGCCGCGCTTGCTTTGCAGCATATCCACGCCGGCCACGCCCAGGCCGAGGGCTTTGGTGGCCAATAAAGCGGCGGCTTTTTCGGCGCGGGTGAGCTTAACGAGCGTGCCCGAGCCGCCCCGGTGCAGGTTCGAGCGGAACTCGCCCTCCTTGCCCTGGCGCTTCATGGCCCCCACTACTTCGCCATCCACCACGAAGGCGCGGAGGTCGGCCCCCTTGCTTTCGGCGATAAACTCCTGCACGATAATGCGGGCCTTGAGGTTGTGAAATGCCTCAATGACCGACTGCGCGGCTTTGGCCGACTCGGCCAGCACCACGCCCAGGCCCTGGGTGCCTTCGAGGAGCTTGATGATGACCGGGGCGCCGCCCACCTGGTTTATCATGGCGGGCACGTCTTCAGAGTAGTTGGTGAAGGCCGTTTTGGGCATGCCCACGCCGGCGCGGCTCAGGATTTGCATCGAGCGGAGCTTGTCGCGCGAGCGCACAATGGCCTGGCTATCCACGGCGGTGCGCACTTTCATCATCTCAAACTGCCGCACCACGGCCGTGCCGTAGAACGTGACCGAGGCCCCGATGCGGGGAATAATGGCATCGAACCCTTCCAGCGGCTGGCCGTGGTAGAGGATGCCGGGCTTCCCTTTTTCCAGCACAATGTTGCACTGCAGATGGTCGATGACCACGGCTTCGTGGCCCTGCGCGGCGGCAGCCTCCACCAGCCGTTGGGTGGAGTAGGATTTGGGCTCACGCGAGAGAATGGCCAGTTTCATCGTGGAGGATTGAGGGGAGTGGAGAAGCGGGGCAACAAAAGGGGCGGTGGGTGCCGCGCCCCAAAATTAATCAGGGACGGGCGCGCCGGGCGGCACGGGCCAATGATTTGTAGGAAAGGTTGCGCTTGGCCACATCCACCACAAACCGCCCTTGCCGCAACAGGCTGCGCCCCAGTAGTACGGGATACTTCATGTCGGAGCGGTCAGAAAGCGAAAAATCGGCTTCAAAATCTTCGCCGTAGAGCTGCACCACCGCCCGGATGACGTAGCGCTCCTGCACCTCGCCGTTGCTGGAGCGGATGTCGCGCAGGGCAAACTGCGTGAAGGCCAGCGGCCGGCCGTCGGCCCCCTCGTGGCCGGGGTCGAGCAGGTTCACCACCAGCACGGGCGGCCGGCCGGTGGGGTTTTCAATGTGAATATTGGAGCAGTGAATGGCGCTGGTGTAGGCGCCGGTGTCCACCTTGGCCTCGACGCCGCCCAGGGCGAAGGCCGGAAAATCAACCAGCTCGCGGCGGCCGAGGGTGCGCTTAACAGGTCGGTTCATGCAGTGAAGGGGCAGGCAGGGTGGTCGAGTCGGCGTCGCGCAAGCCCAAAGAACGTCATGCTCATTTGGCGTCCGCGGAGTCGAAGCATCTCTACTGCAATAGTAAACCTAATCCATTAGATTACTCTCGCGATAGAGATGCTTCGACCCCACGGACGCCAAATGAGCATGACATACTGCCTGTAATTACGTAGCCTAGCGGTACTTGTCCAGCGGGTCGGGGCGGCCCTGCTCGCCGGTCAGGCGCTCGTATTCACGCTGGGCGCGCTGCTCATAGCTGAAGCCGCCGTAGGCCGCTACGCCGCGCGCAATCAGCCCGATGCCCCAGAAGGCAGTGACCCACAGCGGCCAGGGAATCTCGGAGTGGTGCGAATGGTGCGGCGAGGTGAGAGCCCAGATAACCCACAGCATCCCGTTCACCGAAAGGTACGACAGCAAGTGCGCTTGGAATTTGGCGCGGGCTTTGGCCTTTTGCCACAGGTAGGGGTCGCGGTTCAGGGGTTCCATGAGCTTGGGGATGAGGTTGGTTTGAATTGATGATTTAAAGGTAGTCGATGGGCGAACCCGCGCGCAAGCACAGGTTGCCGAACGGTTGGGAAAGGCTTCCCAAGCGTCGAAAGCGGGGGCTGAGCTGTGGACCGCCTTACCAAAACCGCATCACAAGCCGCTGCTGACGCGTACCGCATTTATCGCATCCTTTCGCTTTCCATTACACCCATTTCCACATGTCCGCCTCTCCCCTTTCCGCCCGCATCCAACTCGTGCAGGGCGACATCACCCGCCAGCCGGTTTCGGCCATCGTGAACGCAGCCAATTCCAGCCTGCTCGGTGGCGGCGGGGTCGATGGAGCCATTCACCGCGCCGGCGGGCCGGCCATTCTGGAAGCGTGCCGCACCATCCGGGCCCGGCAGGGCGGCTGCAAAACCGGCGAGGCCGTCGTCACCACCGGCGGGCGGCTACCGGCGGGGCACGTCATTCACACCGTGGGCCCGGTCTGGAACGGCGGGCACAAGGGCGAACCCGAATTACTGGCCAACTGCTACCGCAACAGCCTGCGCCTGGCCGAAGAAAATCAGTTCGCCAGCGTGGCCTTCCCCGGCATCAGCACCGGCATCTACGGCTACCCCAAGCCGGAGGCTGCTACCGTGGCTGTGCGCGAAGTACGGCAGTGGCTGGCGGCGCACGAGTGGCCACAGACGGTGGTTTTCGTGGTGTTTGATGAGGAAAACCGGCAGCTGTATGAGCAGGCGCTGGCGGGGTAGTTACGCCGGCTCGCCCACGCCTTCTACCCGCTCGGCCACTTGCTTCATCAGCCACAGCGGCGTGCTGGTGGCCCCGCAGATACCCACGGACTGCGCGCCCACCAGCCATTCTTCATCGATTTCGGTTTCGTTTTCGATGAAATAGCTGCGCGGGTTCACGGCATTCACCACCGAGAACAGGGCCTTGCCATTGGAGCTTTTGCGGCCGCTCACGAAGAGCACCACGTCGTATTCGGCAGCGAATTTGGCCAGGGCCGGTTCGCGGTTGCTCACCTGCCGACAGATGCTGTCGTTGGCATCGAAGCTGTCGAGCGAGCCCCCGGCGGCCTGAATGCGGGCTTCCATCAGCGCCTTCATTTTGTAGAAGCCGGCCGTGCTTTTGGTGGTCTGGCTGAACAGCGTGACGGGACGCGCGAAGTCAATCTGGTCGAGGTCGGCCTCGTTCATCACGATGACGGCGCGGTTGCCGGTCTGGCCCGTGAGGCCGGCCACTTCGGCGTGGCCCGGCTGGCCGTAAATCACAATCTGGCCGTCCTGGCGCTGGCTCAGGTCGAAGGCATGCTTCACCCGGTTTTGCAGCTTGAGCACCACCGGGCAGCTGGCGTCAATCAGCTCCAGGTTGTTTTGCAGGGCCAATTGGTACGTTTCCGGCGGCTCGCCGTGAGCCCGAATGAGGACTTTACAGTCGTGCAGCTGGCTGAGCTGCTCGCGGTCGATGATGCGCAGGCCCTGTTTGTGCAGGCGCTCCACTTCCATGCTGTTGTGCACGATATCGCCGAGGCAATAGAGTGTTTTTTCGTTCGCCAGCTCGTCCTCAGCCATTTGGATGGCGAATTCAACGCCGAAGCAATAGCCGGAATTTTTATCAATCGTGACCTTCATGCTGTGCCTTTAACATCACTGCGGCGGCGAGGAGTTCGCCGGGGACAAAGGTACGGCGGACAGGCGGTGTAAGGTGTTGGTCGAGGTTATCGCCTAATCCCAACCCGCCGCGAACAGCGCCGACGACACCCTATCCAGCACAAAATCCACCTGCTCGGTGATGGTGATGTGCGTGGTGTCGAGCAGCACGGCATCGGCGGCGCGGCGCAGGGGACTTTCGGCGCGGGTCGAGTCGAGGTAATCGCGCTTGCGCAGGTTCTCGATGATGTCTTCCAACGGCACGTGTTCGCCTTTTTCAGCCAGCTCGTCCTGGCGGCGGCGGGCGCGCAACTCCACTTCGGCGGTCATAAAGATTTTCACTTCCGCGTCGGGAAAAACGGTGGTACCGATGTCGCGGCCGTCCATCACCACGCCGCGCTTGCGGCCCATTTGCTGCTGCTGGGCCACCATGGCGTGCCGCACCATCGGGATGACCGACACCTCGCTCACGGAGTTGGAAATCCGCATCTGGCGAATGTCGTCTTCCCGGTTCACACCGTTCAGAAACAGCTCGTTGCGGCCCGTGCGGCGATGGCGACGGAAGCTGATGCTGATGTCGCGCAGGGCCTGCTCGATGCGGGCCAGGTCGCCGAAGTCGATGCCCTGCTCCAGCAGGTACAGCGTGACGCCGCGGTACATGGCCCCGGTGTCGACGTAGGCGTAGTGCAGCAGGTTCGCAACGGCTTTGGCGGTGGTGCTTTTACCGCAGGAAGAGTAGCCGTCAATGGCGATAACGAGTTGTTTCATAACGACGCGGCGGCCATTGGCCCCGCAAGATTACGAAATCCAAGCCTTACGAGCGGCGGGCGGGGTCTTCAAGCGCTGTGGAATAGAGGCAAAAAATGCCGCGACCGAGGCGCTTTCTCCCTCATTCAGTTGCGCATCGACCAAATAAAAGGGATTAAAAAAAAATCGGCCGCCCAGCCCCACGCCGGTCGTGCCGTCCTTGCCGGTGCCCCATTCGCCCCGGTACACCTCCACCAGGCACTGCCCCAGGAAGCAGCCCAGCGCCATCACCACGCCCGGCCGCTCGGCCGCTCCCAGATTGCCGCGCTGCGCCTGGATAAAATTATCCAGATGGGCCACGCTTTCAGCGTCAAAGGCCTTTAGTTTCAGTTGCTGCCGCACCTGCTCGGCGGCAGCATTAATCGAATCGAGGGGGGATGGCGTGGGTTCAGACATAAGGCAAAGTAAACCAGAAACGGCTGTCCGGGGTTATTTGCGGGCCTGCAACAGGGCTTCGCGGCGGTGCGCTGCGTAGGTTGTCAGCAACTGGGGGGCCTCCCGGCGCGTGGCCAGTTGGCCGGCGCGCAGTTGGGCGCAAACAGCCGGGTCGTCGGCCAGCAGGGTCAGCATGAGTTGGCTGTAGCGGCGCGTTTTGACGGGCAGCTCCTGCGTTTGGCCCGCGTGGCGCAGCAGCATGGTCTGGGTGGCGCGAGGGAAAACAAATAAATCCAGCAGCGCCCCGAAAAAAGAATTGCTGAAGGCATCAGCTGGAGCTTCATTGGTGGCCGACAATGCGCCCGCCGACGACACCACTGGCCCATTGGGCACCGCTGGCGCGTTGAGCGCCCGCAGGGTTTCGGGCGTGGGGGCTTGGTAGACCAGCACCTCATAGCCCGCGTCGCGGTACAGGCGCTGGGCGTAGCCGGCGGGCACAAGCTGGTGGCCCTTGCGCCGCACAAAGGCCGGCACCGTTACGAACGTATCGCCCCGCACTACGTAGGCTGGCACTTCGTTGGGCAGGAACAAGGCGTATTCGGGCAGGTTTTCGGGGCGCAGGCGCACGCGGTCGGGCATGTCGGGACCAAATATTTCGGCCGGGTGCCAGCTGCCGTCGGGCAGGCGGTAGGTGCCGGGGTGGCCGCCGGTGGCGTAGCGCGGTGCGGGCGTGAGGGGGTAGTCGTGCGGCTGGCTGGTGGAGGGCGTGCTGGGGGCGGCCGGGTAGCGCCGGGGCACCTGCGCCTGGGCAGTAGCGCCCGTCAGCAGCAATAGGGCAGCAATGCAGAATGAAAAGGGTTTCATGCCAACGAGAGCCAACCAAGTCGCCAATGGTTGCCTAGTGCCCGCAGGGGCACGGCACCGATTTGCCGCCGCTGTGGTGCCGGTACCAGGAGGTTTTTTTCTGTTGGGCGGTGCGGCGGGCACAGCCGCCCTCGGCCAGCAACAGCGGCAGCACGAGCAGCAAAAGGGCAAGGTTCTTTTTCACCAGAAGCGGTTTTTTGTCAAATATAAGGTTCTTTGCCGATGCAAAACCGGCAGTGGCCCGGTTTGCATTTCGCCCTAGCCCCTTCCCATGACTGTTGATTTCTCGCTCACGGCCAACGTCGTTGACATCTTTGCCCGTTCCATTCAGCCCGCCGTTATTCAGATTGAAGGGGGCCGTATCGCCGCCATCGCGCCCATTGCCGACGCCGAGGCCGACCCTGCCCTGCCCTACGTGCTGCCCGGCTTTGTTGATGCCCACGTGCACGTCGAAAGCTCGCTGCTGGTACCTACCGAGTTTGCCCGCCTGGCCGTGACGCACGGCACGGTGGCCACCGTGAGCGACCCGCACGAAATCGGCAATGTGCTGGGCGTGGCCGGCGTGGAGTTCATGCTGGAAAATGCGGCGCATTCGCCGTTCAAGTTCTGCTTTGGCGCGCCCAGCTGCGTGCCGGCCACGCCGTTTGAAACGGCCGGCGCCGAAATCACGGCCGCCGATATTGCCAGGCTGTTTGAAAACCCGAAAATCGGCTACCTGGCCGAGATGATGAACTGGCCCGGCGTGCTGCACCGCGACGCCGACGTGATGGCCAAAATTGCCCTGGCCCACGCCGCCGGCCGCCCCGTGGACGGCCACGCCCCCGGCCTGCGCGCCGCCGACGCGGCCCACTACGCCAGCGCCGGCATCAGCACCGACCACGAGTGCTTCACCGCCGCCGAGGCCCGCGACAAGCTGGCCGTAGGCATGAAAATCCTCATTCGGGAAGGTTCGGCAGCTCGCAACTTCGACGCCCTCATCGAGCTGATGCCCGAGCACTACCACCACCTCATGTTCTGCTCCGACGACAAGCACCCGGATACGCTCGTGCTGGGCCACATCAACCAGTTGGTGCAGCGCGCCGTGGCCCTCGGCAACGACGTATTCAACGTGCTGCGCGTAGCCTGCGTCAATCCCGTGAAGCACTACCACCTGCCCGTGGGCCTGCTGGGCGAAGGAGACCCTGCCGACTTCATCGTGGTGAAGGACCTGCGTGATTTTGAGGTGCTGCAAACCTACCTCAACGGCGAACTAGTAGCCGAAAACGGCCAGTCGCTGCTGCCGGCCGCGCCCATTGCGGTGGTCAACAATTTCCACGCCCAGCCAGTCACGGCCGCCGATTTCCAGTTGCCCGCACCCGCCACCGAGCGGCCCACGCTTCGCGTCATCGAATGCTTCGACGGCCAACTCATCACCGCCCGCGTGGATGTGCCGGCCACGGTTGAAAACGGTCTGGTAGTGCCCGATGTGGCCGCGGATGTACTTAAACTGGCCGTTATCAACCGCTACCAGCCGCACATAGCGCCAGCCGTGGCCTTCATCCAGGGCTTCGGGCTGAAGTACGGCGCGCTCGCCAGCAGCGTGGGCCACGACTCGCACAACATCACCGCCGTGGGCTGCGACGACGAAAGCCTGGCCCGCGCCGTGAACCTGGTTATCGCGGCCAAAGGCGGCCTGGCCGCCGTGGGGGCCGATGGTCAGGAAATCCTGGTGCCGCTGCCCGTAGCCGGCCTCATGTCGGACCAGGCGGGCACGGCCGTGGCCAGCGCCTACGCCGCCGTCGATGCGCTTTCTAAGCAGATGGGTTCGCCACTAGGCGCGCCTTTTATGACGCTTTCGTTCATGGCGCTGCTTGTCATTCCCAGCCTCAAGCTGAGCGACAAAGGCCTTTTCGATGGCCAGCAATTCGCGTTTGTGGATGCGGTAGCGTAACTAAGGCAATTTCTGGCGTCGTTTCTGCGTAGGGTGCGGGGGCATGCCTCCTAGGTACGCCCCCGCACCCTACGCTGTTCGTTATGAAACCGCTGCCTTCTTTGTTTTCCTCACGTTTCTTCGGCTGGGTTCTGCCGCTGCTGATGCTGTTGGTCCAGCCCGCCGTTGCTCAGAAGTACCGCACGGTCGCCGGCATCCGCAGCGACGGCACCAACTACGGTGTTACGATTCAGCAGCTCATTCTACCCAAAACCACCATTGAAGGCCTGGGCATGTTTGCGCCCCGTGAGCGCAGCGCCACGGTACTGGCCGAGCGCCACTTCGGCATCCTCGGCCCCAGCCTGAACTATTATTTCGGCGCGGGCGGCCACTACGGCAACAACCGCGACACCGGCAACTTCTGGGGATTCGACGGTCTGGTGGGCGTCGAATACAAAATCGCCTTCATTCCTTTTGTTGTTTCCTTCGATTTCAAGCCCACTATTGAATACGGCTCGGCCGACTGGAATCGATTTCCGACGGCGGTTTCGGTGCGGTATGTTTTCCTCAAAAAGAAGAAAACCGGGATTTTTCGGGCGCTGGATGGGCTGTAAATAAAAAGTCCCGGCACTGCACAGTGCCGGGACTTTTTATTGCCGGGTCTGTTACACCAGGACGCTGGTCGCTGAGAACCGGACGGATTGCTTCGCTGCGCCGCAATGACAGACGGGGCTAGTTACTGAAACCGCTTTTCCAGCAGCTTGCGCATCTTTTCCTCGGTGAGGGGCTTGGTGAGGTACTCCACGTTGGGGTACTGCGCCACGCGGGCGGTATCGGCCCCGTGCATCGACGTGGTGAGTACGGCCATCACCGTTTGGTCCTGCACGGGTTTGGGCAAGGCATTGTAAAGCTCCAGGAATTCGAAGCCGGACACGCCCGGCATTTTCAGGTCTACGAACACGAGGTCGGGCGCGGGCACGCTGCTCCCGGCGGTGTTATCGCCCCAGAGCTGTTCGAAAGCCTCGTCGGCCCGCGAAAACGTGCTGACGCGGTCGGCTACCGCCAGCCGGCCCAGCAGCCGGTTGTTGAGAAAGCTCGTGGTTTCGTTATCGTCAACGAGTACAATGTGATTCAAATTAGTAGACATATTGTAGTGCTAATAAACAAGCTTTTACGAAGATACCAACCCGGACGTGCCCCCGCAATGGGCCGGCATATTTATAGCCAGCCCTGGGCGCGCATCCAGTCATCGTTATAGATTTTGCCGAGGTAGCGCGTGCCGTGGTCGGGCAGGATGATGACCATCGTATCGCCTTCTTTCAGGTGCTCGCGGGCGTACTCCAGGGCTCCGAAAACGGCCGAGCCGCAACTCCAGCCCACAAACAGGCCTTCCTCCTTGGCCAGGCGGCGCGTCATCACGGCGGCGTCCTGGTCGGTTACTTTAATGAACAAATCGATGACATCGAAGTCCACATTTTTGGGCAGAATATCTTCGCCGATGCCCTCGGTTTTGTAGGGGTAAATTTCGTTCTCGTCGAAGATGCCCGTTTCCTTGTATTTTTTGAACACCGAGCCGTAGGTGTCGAGGCCCAGCGTGAAGATGTCCGGGTTCTGCTCCTTCAGGTACTTGCTCACGCCGCAGATGGTGCCCCCCGTGCCCACGCCGGCCGCCCAGTGCGTGATTTTGCCCTCGGTTTGCTCCCAGATTTCGGGACCCGTGGTATCGTAGTGCGCGGCGGCGTTCGAGAGGTTGTCGTACTGGTTGGGGTAGAAGGAATTGGGCGTTTCCTGGTTCAGACGGCGGGCCACCGAGTAGTAGCTGCGCGGGTCTTCCGGCGCTACGTCGACGGGACACACCACCACTTCGGCCCCCACGGCGCGCAGAATGTCCTGCTTTTCCTTGCTCTGCTTGTCGCTCATCACGAAGATGGTTTTGTAGCCTTTGGCAATGGCGGCCAGCGCCAGGCCCATGCCGGTGTTGCCGCTGGTGCCCTCAATGATGGTGCCGCCGGGCTTGAGGATGCCGGCCTTTTCAGCATCTTCAATCATGCGGATGGCCATGCGGTCTTTCACCGAATTGCCGGGGTTGAAGTACTCGACTTTGGCCAGCACGGTGCCTTTTATCCCGTCGGTTACTTTGTTGAGCTTGACGAGGGGCGTGTGGCCAACGGCCTCAATGACGTGGTTGAAATACATCGAAAAATGATGGGTGGGGTAATGGGATGTGAGGGTACAAAGGTAAGGATTTCGGCGGCGGGGCGGGACTGTCGCGCCTGTGCTGCGGAAAAGGGTGTCGTACTCAACATGACGTTCTGAGTGCCCTGCGCATGACGTTCAACCGATTGCATAACTTCTGCCTTGCCCTAGCCCCAAAATCCCCTACTTTTGCACCACCGTTGCCCGTCCGGGCTTCCCTCCCCCACTCCATCAATATCCCAAAAACACCTCCGAATGAGCGTTCTGGTCAATAAAGATTCCAAGGTTATCGTACAGGGCTTCACCGGCTCCGAGGGCTCGTTCCACGCCCAGCAGATGATGGACTACGGCACCAACGTGGTGGGCGGCGTGACGCCCGGCAAAGGCGGCTCCGAGCACCTGGGCCGTCCCGTGTTCAACACCGTGGCCGAGGCCGTGGAGAAGGCCGGCGCCGACACCAGCATCATTTTCGTGCCCCCGGCTTTCGCCGCCGACGCCATTATGGAAGCCGCTGACGCAGGCATCAAGGTGATTATCACCATCACCGAGGGCATTCCGACCAAGGACATGATTGCCGTGAAGCACTACCTGAAGGACCGCAAGGGCATCACGATGATTGGGCCGAACTGCCCCGGCGTGATGACCGCCGGCGAGTGCAAAGTGGGCATCATGCCCGGCTTCATCTTCTCGAAAGGCAAAATTGGCATCGTATCCAAGTCCGGCACGCTGACCTACGAGGCCGTTGACCAGCTCACCAAAGCCGGCCTGGGCCAGACCACGGCCATCGGCATCGGCGGCGACCCCATCATCGGCACCACCACCAAAGAGGCGGTAGAATTGCTGATGAACGACCCCGAAACCGAAGGCATCGTGATGATTGGCGAAATCGGCGGCGGCATGGAAGCCGAAGCTGCTCGTTGGATTAAAGAAACCGGCAACAAGAAGCCCGTGGTGGGCTTCATCGCCGGCCAGACGGCCCCTCCCGGCCGCCGCATGGGCCACGCCGGTGCCATCGTGGGCGGTGCCGACGACACGGCCGCCGCGAAAATGGCCATCATGCGCGAGTGCGGCATCCACGTGGTGGATTCGCCCGCCGAGATTGGCGATACCATGCTGCGCGTGCTGGCAGGCAAATAGGCCTCGTTTCTTTCCTCGCTTGACTGTTTAAAAAGCTCCGGCCGTTGCGGCCGGAGCTTTTTTATTTGCCTGTTTGGGTTCTTTTTGGCGATGCGCTGCCGTTGCAGCGCCACCATAGCAATTGCTAGCCGACCGTTGCGTTTATTTGAATCTTGATTTATAGCGAATCAGTGCGTTGCGCGCGGATTGCTGTCACTTTCCACCTCTATCCTTTTAGCCCATTCAGAATGAGAAAACTTTTTACTCCGGTTATGTCGGGCTTAGTCATCGGCTCGATGCTGCTGCAAAGCTGTGCCACCATCATTTCGGGCTCGCGGCAGGCCATGTACGTGTCGGGCCAGCCCACCGGTAGCCTGTATTCGGTCAACGGCAAGACGTTAAAAGCCAAACCCGTAGCGTCCAAGCCCGGCACCGTGAAGGTGCTACTCAAGCGCAAAGGCACCTCCGAGCTCACGGTAAAACACGAGGGCTACAAGGATTACACCGAGGTGCTAACGGCTGACCGCCCCAACCCCGTGGCGTACCTCAACTACTTGGGTATCGTTTTGGTTATTCCGCTTCTGGTTAACATGGCCGTTGATTCGGGCACCGGGGCCGGACGGAAGTTCAGCAAAAACGAAATACACGCCGAAATGCACCCGCTGCCCAAGGCAGTGGCCGGCGGCCCCAGTATTCAGTCGGGGCCCATCAACGTGCGCATCAAAGGCGGCGATAAGATGGGCAACTTCTACATCGTAAAGGAAGCAACCGACGTGCTTTACTTCGGCAAAACCCTCGACGTGGACGCCGACCACCTGCGCAGCAACGTGAACGGCACCCTCAAGGACCTGGGCTACGAAACGCCGGGCAGCGGGGGGCGCAGCGTGTTCGCCACCGGCTCCAACTCGCGCTATACCCTGCAAGGGGAAATGCGCGAGATGAAATACGACATCATGGCCACCAACAAATACGAGGCCTTTGCTCACTTTTCGACTTCCTGCCGGGTAGAGGTAACCTGGAAACTGGTGAACCAAGCACGGCAGACCGTGGTGGAGCAGAAAACAACGGGGGCGAGCATTAAGGGCGAAAAAGGCGGTAGCGCCGCTTTCGAGGATGCGTTTGAGAACGCGCTGCTGGCGTTTCTGGGAAGCAAAGACGTCGTGGCGGTTTTGTCGAAGACGAGCAACGGCAAGGCCGGGGCCGGCGATGAAAAGCTGCCCGCTATTACGCTGCACCGCGCCGCGGCGCCCAAAATCACGGGCGATAATGGCGTGGGCCAAGCTGCCCGCAACGTGGTCGTCATCGAAACCAGCGACGGGCACGGCAGCGGCTGCGTGGTGTCGTCCGACGGCTACATCATCACCAACGCCCACGTGGTGGGCGACGACGGCGAAGTGAAAGTGCTGACGGCCGAAGGTGTGTCGGCCAAGGGCAAAGTAGTGCGCGTGAACGCCGACATGGACCTGGCTCTGGTGAAAATGGATGCCGAAGGCTTGACCGCTTTTCAGCTGCCTTCCGCCAGCGTGGCCGAAGTGGGCAGCGACGTCTTCGCCATCGGCACGCCGGCCGACAAGGAGCTCAACCAAACCGTAACGAAAGGCATCATCAGCGGCCGGCGCAAGATTGAAGGCCACTCATTCCTGCAAACCGATGTTAGCATCAACGGCGGCAACAGCGGCGGGGCTCTGGTGGCACGCTCGGGCCAACTGCTCGGCATTGTGAACGCCAAGTTGGTAGGCACTGGCATCGAAGGCATCGGCTTTGCCATTCCGGCCGAGCAGGTGGCTGATGCACTGCAACTGAAAGTCATTGACTAAACTCCAAACGCGCGCAACAGGTACTTACCGGCCGCGCGGGAGCTTTTGGCAATACAAAAAAGCCTCCGCTTCGGCGGAGGCTTTTTTGTATTGCGGTTGCAACCTTGCCCTAGTCGTCCAGCGTGGTATTTTTATCGAAATTGATAACGATACCTACCTGGAACACTGAGTTGGCGGCTTTCAGGTAGTCATTGTGCCGCAGGCCGAAAATCTGGCCGCTGATTAATTGCAGTTGCACAGGGCCGAATAATTGGGTGCGAGTGAAGGTGATGGGCTCGAAAAAGACGTTGCTTTCGCCGGGGGCGGCCAGGCCGTCGATTTTGAAGTTGTTGAGCTGCATGTAGCTCAGGCGCATGGCCGCGCCGTAGGTGAGCGGGAAGTCGTGGTTGAAGAGGTGCAGGCTGTTTCGCTTCTTCTTGGCGTAGTTCACCTGGGCAAAAACCTTGGACAGGCTACCGTCGAGGGTGCGGGTAGTGATTTGGGCTTCGTTGCGCTCGATGCGCTGGGTGGCGCCGCCGCCGCCGCCCACGTACACTTCCAGCACGCGCTTGTCGGGCAGGCGGGTAAAGTAGCCGAGGCTGGCTTCGCCGAAGTCAATGTTCTCGGTTTTGTCGGACTTTTTGCGGTGCAGCGAGGAGAAGGTACCCGCCACGGCCAAGTGGTTGGTAAGGCCGTAGGCACCCTGTAGAGCATAATTGGTGTGCTGGTTGGTGCTCACGGTGCCGTAGAACTCGCCTTGGTGCGTGAGCATGGGCGCGTGCGGCGGCGGTGGAAAATACAGCGAGGCGCAGCCCGTGAGGCCCGAGGAAACCGATAAAAAAGTCAGACGCAGCAAATGCTTCATACAGCGGGCGAGGCGGGGCAAAGAATGGGGCAAGCAACGCCCGATGCGGCAATTTCGTGTTTCTGCCCGACATTCCCCCGGATTTACCAGGCCGGGCTCAGTTGCTGGAGTAAGCCGGACCGTATGTATGGAGCAATTAATCCCCTCACTGTGCCCGCTATGCCCGCCAATTCGTTTGATGCCATCATTATCGGAGCCGGCCAGGCCGGTACACCGCTCGCCTATGCCCTGGCCGCTGCCGGCCGTCGCGTGGCCTTTATCGAAAGTGACTTTCTCGGGGGTTCCTGCATCAACTACGGCTGCGCGCCTACTAAGGCGCTGCTGGCCTCGGCCGAGCGGGCGCACCAAGTGCGTACTGCTGGGGCACTAGGCATTGAAGCGCCCGAGCCGGTGGTAAACTTCGCGGCCGTGATTGAGCGGATGCACACCCTGCGCCAGAACTCGCGCGACAGCCTGCACCGCAAGATTACGGAGGACCGCGACGGCATCACGCTCATTCGGGGGCGGGCGCAGTTCACGGCCCCGCACACGCTGCACGTGGCGCTGGTGGGCGGTGGCGAGCAGCAGCTCACAGCCCCGCTCATTTTCATCAATACCGGTACCTGTGCTGCTGTGCCCGACATTGAAGGGCTGGCCGACAGCGGCTACCTCACCAGCGACTCGCTGCTGCTGCACCTGAAAGAGCAGCCCGAGCACTTGCTCATTCTGGGCGGCAGCTACATTGGGGTCGAATTCAGCCAGATGTTTCGGCGGCTGGGCAGCCGCGTGACGGTCATCGACAGCAAGCCCCGCCTGATGGCCCGCGAAGACCCCGACGTGAGCCACCCGCTCGAAGAATGCCTCACCAAAGCCGGCGTGGAACTGGTGCTGAGCGCCGAAACCCGCCGCGTATCCCGCACTGCCGACGGCAGCCTCACCCTCACCGTGACCACCAAAGACGGTGAGCGCCGCCTGCGTGGCAGCCACTTGCTGGTGGCGGTGGGCCGCCAGCCCAACACCCGCGACCTCGGCCTGGAACGCACCAACATCACCCTCGACAAAAAAGGCTACATCGAAGTAAACGAGCACCTGCAAACCGGCACGCGCGGCGTGTATGCGCTGGGCGACGTGAAGGGCGGCCCGCAGTTTACCCACGTCAGCTACGACGACTACCGCATTGTGCGCGACGCCCTGCTGCACCACGGCAAGCGCACCACCGCGCACCGGCCCCTCCCCTACGTGGTATTTACGGAGCCGCAGCTGGGCCGCATTGGGCTTTCAAAGAATCAGGCCAAGGAAAAAGGTATTCCTTACCGGGTGAGCCGGCTGCCCGCCCGCAACATTGGGCGGGCGGTGCAAACGGGCGAAACCGAAGGCTTCGTGGAAGTACTGGTGGGCGAGGACGACCGCCTGTTGGGCGCGGCCGTGTTTTGCGAGCAGGGCGGCGAAATTATGACCATGTTCCAGCTAGCGATGGCGGGCGGGCTGCGCTACCAGGAACTGGAAGACATGATACTGGCCCACCCCACCTGGGCCGAGGTGCTGAACAACGCGTTTCAGCGGCTGAAACCGGGAGAGTAAAAAATTAGGCCAGCTGCTTTTCCTGCAAGAAGGCCCGCACCGCTTGGGAATCATTCAGCACCTTGAGCACCATGAGGTGCAGCAGGGCGACAGCGACTCCAAAGCGGAAGGCCCGAAAGCAGCCTAGGTTTCGGGGAGTTTTGGGCAACAAAAAAGGGCACCCACGTGGCGTGGGTGCCCTTTTTTGTTGTGTATTTGCCTCTGTTACCGGACCGCCGCGCCGGTGTCGGTCAGCCAGCGGCTGAGGTAGCTCCAGGCTTCTGCCTCATTCAGCGTTTCGCCATTATCCGATTGGCGCACCCCTTCCTCAATCCGCTTGA
Organism: Hymenobacter terrigena; assembly: GCF_054776515.1. NCBI lineage: Bacteria > Pseudomonadati > Bacteroidota > Cytophagia > Cytophagales > Hymenobacteraceae > Hymenobacter > Hymenobacter terrigena. Next base: position 77,803 of record NZ_BAAHBU010000003.1, on the reverse strand, counting down.
TGAGCAGCAAACGCTCGAACAGGTCTTCTAGCTCGAAATTTTCCGGCAGTTGGTTGACGGTTTCGAGGATTTGGACTTTAGTCATGGCGGTGGATGACTTGGGGGCGTTTGCTAAACTACGCTGCGGGATGTAAAAGTGCCGACGATGCTTAGTCGCCTATGCACCAGGAAAATTTGTCAACAAGTCTATTTTACCCTGCATGAGCAATTGTATGACTATTTTCATGGCTTCCGGTTTATCGGTAAGGCTTCTTAGAATAGCAGCATTCTTTTCTTCCTGATTCATGGTAGTATCTCCAATCAACATTAGAAACTCAGGGTTTGTCATCATCATCATAAACAGTTCTGTTGCTGCTTCAACAGGTGTTTTTTCTTTTACAACATCGTATTGAGGGAAATTGTAACGAATTAATTGAGCAAACTGCAGAACTTGATTATCCGGTTTTTCGGAGTTCTTATCATACCAAGAGAAATATTCGCGGAAGCTTTTTGTCAAGTCCTTAATTCCTTTCGGAGAGAATTCATACTCTATATAACGCTGATGAGAAACATCGAAAGCGGGTTTGGTACCAGCAGCGCTATTGCGAATCAGAATTGTTCCAGGCTTGCAACAATGCCGAACACCTAATTCATAATATACATTAGGATTTGGGTAACTTATATCTACGATAACAAAATCATCATGCATTAGATGAGATAAAATATCAGTACTGATTGAACCTGGCATCGCTATTTCGTCAGCTCTTACTATATCCAAGTTTGGTCTAGAAGTTTGTAGAGCAACTTTAATTACGTCCTCATACATAGATTGCAAATGCTCAGCTGTTATTGTTGAATCTCCAACAGTTTGCTCGCTAATCGCCATTGCGACAAAACACGTTTCATTCATTTTATTGTCAGTTAAGATTTTGTTTTAATTATAAAACCCCCGCGCCAGCCAAAGCCGACGCGGGGGTTTCTGTTGGTGCTTAGGCAGCGGCCAAGCTACTACATATTCTTGATAATCTCCTGGCCGAATTCGCTCGTTTTGAGGAGGGTGGCGCCTTCCATCTGGCGTTCGAAGTCGTAGGTCACGCGCTTGCTGGCGATGGCGGCTTCGAGGCCTTTGTTGATGAGGGCGGCGGCCTCTTTCCAGCCCATGTACTCCAGCATCATCACGCCGGAGAGGATAACCGAACCGGGGTTCACCTTGTCCTGGTTGGCGTATTTGGGGGCCGTGCCATGGGTGGCTTCGAAGATGGCGTGGCCGGTCACGTAGTTGATGTTGGCGCCCGGCGCGATGCCGATGCCGCCCACGATGGCCGCCAGCGCATCGGAGATGTAGTCGCCGTTCAGGTTCAGGGTGGCTACCACCGAGTACTCCGAGGGGCGCAGCAGAATCTGCTGCAGGAAGGCATCGGCGATGCTGTCCTTCACGATGAGCTTGCCCTGCTCCACGGCTTGCTTTTGCAACGCGTCAGCCACGGCCACGCCCTGCTTGGCCACGATTTTATCGTACTGAGCCCAGGTGAACACCTTGGCGCCAAATTCCTTCTCGGCCAGCTCGTAGCCCCAGGTTTTGAAGGCACCTTCGGTGAACTTCATGATGTTGCCCTTGTGCACGATGGTCACCGAAGGCTTCTTGTTGTCGAGGGCGTACTTGATGGCGGCGCGCACGAGGCGCTCGGTGCCTTCCTTGCTCACGGGCTTGATGCCGAACGAGGACGACTCGGGGAAGCGAATTTTCTTCACGCCCATCTCGTCCTGCAGGAATTCGAGCATTTTCTGGGCCTGGGGCGTGCCGTTCATGTACTCGATGCCTGCGTAGATGTCCTCCGTGTTCTCACGGAAGATGACCATATCGGTCAGCTCCGGGTGCTTCACGGGCGATGGCACGCCGTCGTAGTAGCGCACGGGGCGCACGCAGGCGTAGAGGTCCAGTTCCTGGCGCAAGGCCACGTTGAGCGAGCGAATGCCGCCGCCCACGGGCGTGGTCAGCGGGCCTTTGATGCCCACGAGATATTCGCGGAAGGCATCGAGGGTTTCGTTGGGCAGCCAGTTCGTAGTGGCTTTGTAGGCTTTCTCACCGGCCAGCACTTCTTTCCATACCAGCTGCTTTTTGCCGCCGTAGGCTTTTTCCACCGCGGCGTCGAACACCAGCTTGGAGGCGCGCCAGATGTCCGGCCCCGTCCCGTCGCCCTCGATGAAGGGAATGGTAGGTTTATCCGGAACGGTCAGCTTGCCGTTTTTAATGGTGATTTTTTGCTCTGCCATGTGGGGTGTTCGTTTATGTAAATCTGTCATCCTGAGCGCAGCGAAGGACCTTATCGCGTCAGGGTCTTGGGAAATAATTCAACTGAGCGCAGGCGGGATAAGGTGCTTCGCTGCGCTCAGCATGACAATCGTCGGGTTGGTTTAATACCCGAAAATCTCCTTCAGCGTGAGCTGCTGCACCTGGCCGTACTTGGCCAGCTCCTTGAAATTGAGCCGGTCCTTCGAGCCGATAACCAGAATTACCTGGTTCTGGCCGTGCACTTTGGCCAGCTGAAACTTCTTCAATTCATCAAAAGTCATTTTCTGCGTGCTGGCGTACACGTCGCGGCGAATGTCGTAGTCGAGGCCGAGGCGCTTGGCGCGCTCGTAACTCATCAGGATGTCGCCCTTGGTGATACGCTCCGTGCTGATGCTGTTGCGGATAGCGTTTTTGGCGATTTCCAGGTTGGCTTCGGCCACGGGCATGTCGGTGAGCAGGGCTTCCATGCCGGCCATGGCCTCGGGCAGCTTGTCGCTCTGGGTGCCGATGTAGCTCAGGTTGTAGTTGGAGCGGCCCAGCTTGTCGGCGTTCGAGTAGCCGGAGTAGGCCGAGTAGGCCAGCGCCTTGCTCTCGCGCAAATCCTGAAACACGATGCTGCCCATGCCGCCGCCGAAGTACTCGTTGTAGAGCGCCACCGTGGGGACCAGCTCCCTGCTGTACAGGTCGCCCTTGGTCAGGAACAGGATTTCGGCCTGCACCATGTTGTAGTCCACCCAATAGACCTTTTTGTCCTTCAGCGGCTGCTCGGCGAAGTCTTTGGCCGGCGGAGCGGGCGTGAGCTTGGCCGGCGTTTTGTGTTCAGCTTTAAGCACGTCCACAATAGTCATAGTAGCGCCTTTGCTTGGCCGCGGCCCATAGTACAGCACACGATGCTGGTACGTTTCCAGCTTCTTAATCATGGCCGTGAGCTCCTCGGGCTTCACCGCTTTCAGCTCTTTCTCGCTCAGGATATTCGTGAAGGGGTTTTTCGGGCCGTACTTCACATAGTTCACCATCGCCTGGTTCAGAATCACGCGCTTTTCAAGCTTGGCATCCTGACGCTGCTTGAGCACGCCGGCCACCATGTCTTTCAGGGCCGCGGCATCGGGCTTGGGCGCGTTCAGCAGCTGCTCAAACAGCTTCAGCGCGGGCTCCAGGTTGGTGTCGAGGCCGTTGAGGGTTACGAAAATGCGGTCGGGGCCACTGGTCACGTTGAAGGAGCAGCCCAACTTGTAAAACTCCTGCTGCAGCTGCGCGGCGGTGTACTGGCCGGTGCCGAGGTATTGCAGGTAGTCGGAGGCGAGGCTCCAGCGTGGGTCGTTGTTCTTGCCCAAGTCAAAGACATAGGACAGGTTGAACAGGCCGTTTTCGTCGTTGTGGGTGTAATACAGCGGCAGGCCGGGCTTGATTTCTGTCTCCTGAATGTCTTTCTTGTAATCAACAAACACCGGCTGCAGCTCCGTGCTCGGCATGGCCGTGAGCTGCTTGTAGTAGGCCGAAGCCACGTCGCGGTTGGCTGGCACGGGCGTGATGGCGGGCTTCACCACTTTCACTTTGTTGGGGTCGACCCCGGTGCGCTTGAACACGGTCACGTAGTTCGGGCCGTAGTTGTCGTTGGCGAACTTTACGATTTCGGCCTTCGTGATTTTGCCGAAATCCTCCTGCTGTTGCAGGTAATCTTTCCAGTCGATGCGCTCGATAAACGCCTCGTACATGGAACTGGCACGGGCCTCGTTGCTTTCGTAGCTCTTGGTGCGCGTCAGCTTCTCGTTGTTGATAATAGCCGGAATCAGCCAATCGGGGAAATTGCCCTTTTTGACTTTGTCCAGCTCGCCCAGTAGCAGGCCTTTCACCTCTTCCAGCTTCTGGCCCTGGCGCGGCGTGCCGTAGATGACGTGCGTGGAATAATCGTCGTTCATGTCGGTGAACGAGGCGGCTTCCAGCACTTTCTGCTGCTGGTTCAGGTCGAGGTCGATGAGGCCGGCCTGGCCGTTGGTCAGGATTTTATCCAGCATGCGCAGGCGCACGGCATCTTTCGAAGCCTTGCCCGGCAGGCGGTAGCCAATCATCACGTTTTCCGACTGCGGCCCGAGGACTTCCTTGGTAATTGGGGCCGTCAGCGGCTTCTCTACCGGTGCGTTGAAAACCGGCACCGGCTTGCCCGGCATTGCGCCGAAATACTTGTCAATAATCCGGATGGTTTGGTCGTAATCCAGGTCGCCGCTCAGGCACAGCGCCACGTTGTTGGGCACGTAGTACTGGCCGAAATACTTCTTAATCTCCGTAATAGACGGATTTTGCAGGTGCTCAATCGTGCCGATGGTCGTCTGCGTGCCGTAGGGGTGCGTGGGGTAGAGCGAGGCATTCAGCGCCTCAAACTCCTTGTTGAAGTCCGAGTCCAGCCCGCGGTTTTTCTCCTCGTACACAGCCTCCAGTTCCGTGTGAAACAGGCGCGGCACCATCTCGCGCAGGCGCTCGGCCTGAATGGCGGCCCACTTCTCCAGCTGGTTGCTGGGAATGTCTTCCTGGTACACCGTTTCCTCGTTGGAGGTGTGGGCGTTGGAGCCTTTCGCACCAATGGCGCCCATCACCTTGTCGTACTCGTTCGGCACGGCGTAGCGCGCGGCCACGCCCGAAATCGAGTCAATCTGGTGGTAGGTGCGCTTGCGGGCGGCGGCATCGTTGCGCTGGCCGCGGTACACTTCGTAGAGCGCCTCAATCTTGTCGAGCTCTACTTTCTCTTTGGCCCAATCCTGCGTGCCCAACTGCGAGGTGCCCTTGAACACCATGTGCTCCAGGTAATGCGCCAGGCCGGTAGCGGTGGAGGGGTCGTTTTTGGAGCCGGCGCGCACGGCCAGGTACGTCTGGATGCGCGGGGCGTCTTTGTAGTCGGACAGATAGACCGTCAGACCGTTAGCCAGCTTATAGATGCGTACGCCGAGTGGGTCGCCGGGCACCGATTCGTAGTGGTATTCCTTCGGCGCAACCGGCGTGGAAACCGGTGCGGCCGCAGCTGCTGCCGAAGCCGTAGCGGCCGGCTTGCTCGATTGGCATTGCGTGGTGAGGCCCAGTACCGCCAGGGCGGGAAACAGCAGCAAAAAGTTTTTTTTCACGAATGGCGCAGGCGGGTAGCTGGGGGATTCAAAAAACAAAGGTAGCTGGCTGATAGAGGAATAAAAAACAAAATTTCGCCTTATCTTGGCTGATTGTTTCGTCGCCAGCAGGTGACAGAATTAACGGAGGCAGGCTTTCCCAATCGTTTGCGGGAATGCAGTAGAGGCTTTGTAGCCCGCGTCCACGCGCAGTTAGAGCCGTTCGGGTATTGTTGAGAGACGCGGACTTACAAAGTCCGCGCTACATTAATAGTCGGCTTCCAGGCCCAGACGTTGCTTGGCCTCGCGCAGGGCGGGGAATCGCTCGGCCAGGTACTCGAACTTATCCGAGGTGGTGTAGAGCCGTTTGGCTGTGGGAGCAGCCTCGGTCAGCACGGGTAGCACGTTGAGGCGGGGGTGGCCAGTGCGGCGGCGCAAGTCGGCCAGGAATTCGACCCGCATTTCGTTGAACTGGTCAATCTGGATGGGGTTATCGACAGCCAGCTCGATACTGTGCTCGGCGTTGGCCGTGACGGGGCGGTTCAGCACCCAATACTCGCTCATGCGGTCCTGAGCACGGCGTTCCTCGGCTATTTCCTTCCACACGCGCTGCAATAGCGCGGGGTCGATGGGTGCGACGGTGCCGCTGGTGGACTGTGGCTCGGCCAGCGCCGCTGCATCCTGGGCCGACTTACTGGCGGCGGCCGCGGTGCGGCTGCTTAGGTCTTTCAGGCTGGGGATTTTGCTGGCCAGGCTGGGGATTTTGGCGAAAGCTGCGGCTGGCGACGGGCGCGGCGCGGGCTCGATGCCCTCGAAGCTGGGCACGCCGATTTCAACGTGCGGCAGCGTGTCGCGCATCTGGTGGCGCTCGGTGATGGGCGCGGCCGGGTCGGCTTCGATGCTGGGGGTGTCGTGCAATTCCTCCACCCCGTTTTCGACGGGTAGTGGGTCGGGACCGTCGGCCGGGGCAGGGCCCGTGGCTACGGGTGTGCCGGCCGGCATGGGCAGCGGCGCGGGCGCAGCGGCCGGGCGCGGGGTCGTACCCGATAGGGCGGCATGGTATGGGGCCGCAGGTGACTCAGTAGCGTAAGCAGCGGGGGCAGCGTAAGAAGCAGTTGGGGCTGAAGTAACTACGGCTGCGACTGGCGCCTGCTGAATGTGACCGTTGCTACCAGAAGCGACTGCCGGCGCAGCAGTGTTTTCCCCGTCGTTTAGGCCACTAGTTTTTTTTTTAGCCTCGCCGTTGGTGGCAGGGTCGTACCCGGTAGGGCTTAGCTCACGTACAAACTGCACGGCCCCGTTTAAATAGGCCAGCTTCATTAAGGCCAGCTCCACGTGCAGGCGCTGGTTTTTGGCTTGCTTGAATTCCCGGTCGCACTGGCTGATGAGGTTCAGGGCCGAGAGCAGGAAAGCCAGCGGCGCGGCCTGGGCCTGCTCCACGTACTTCTGCTTGATGCCGTCGGACACTTCCAGCAGCTGCACCGTCACGGCGTCTTTGCACACGAGCAGGCCACGCAGATGCTCGGCCGTGCCCACCACGAAGTTGTGCAGGTCGAAGCCGTTCTGCATCACCTCATCGAGCAGCAGCAGCGCGGCCGAGAGGTTTTCGGTCAGCAGGCTGTCAATCAGCCGGAAATAATAGTCGTAATCGAGGATGTGCAGGTTTTGCACTACCTCTTTGTAGGTGAGGTTGTTGCCGCCGAAGGTCACCATCTGGTCAAACATCGACAGGGCGTCGCGCAGGCCACCGTCGGCCTTCTGGGCCAGTAGGTGCAGGGCGTCGTCTTCGGCCGTGATGCCTTCCTGGGTGGCCACGTAGCGCAAGTGGCTGCGCATGTCCTCCACCTTGATGCGGCTGAAGTCAAAAATCTGGCAGCGCGACAGGATGGTGGGGATAATCTTGTGCCGCTCGGTGGTGGCGAGGATGAAAATGGCGTAGCTCGGCGGCTCCTCCAGCGTCTTGAGAAAGGCGTTGAAGGCCGCGTTCGAGAGCATGTGCACCTCGTCGATGATATAGATTTTGTACTTGCCGGCCTGCGGGGCGTAGCGCACCTGCTCTACCAGCGAGCGGATGTCTTCGACCGAGTTATTGGAGGCCGCATCCAGCTCGTGCACGTTGAACGAGGCGTTTTCCTGGAAGGCCACGCAGGACGCACAGGTGCCGCAGGCCTCGGTTTCGGGGCTGAGGTTGGTGCAGTTTATCGTCTTGGCCAGGATACGGGCGCAGGTGGTTTTGCCTACCCCGCGCGGGCCGCAAAACAGGAACGCCTGGGCCAGGTGCTGGCTCTGAATGGCATTCTGCAGCGTGGTGGTGACGTGCTGCTGCCCCACCACGCTGCGAAACGTGGAAGGACGGTACTTGCGGGCCGAAACGACGAAATTATCCATAAGTTCTGTCTACAAAGTTACCCAGAAATGGGCGGCTTTGGAAGTGAAATCGGGCAGGTTTAGAGTTGGGTTGGCCTTACGGGGACGGTCATGCAGAGCGCAGCGAAGCATCTTGCCTGCGTAACTAATTCATTGCATGCAGCGAAGCGGGCAAGATGCTTCGCTGCGCTCTGCACGACTGCCTTTTTTAATCCAGACGCCTCTGTTCTTCCCTCTCCACAAACACCCAAACCGCCGGAAACCTTCCCTCCTTCCCCATCGTTTCAACTTCACCGCGTACCTTCGCGGCCCGCTTGGCCCTAACCGGCCATTCGGGACTCGTTCTTTACCATTTGGGGATGACCGGAATTGACAGCTTGCGCAAATTGCGGGTAAGCGTGCCAGGAGTTGATGGAAGCTCTCCTGTCAAAAAATCTATCAACAATCAACTGGCGACTATTCGTACGCCATGGCTGCCTAGTTCAGAATTAGGTAATTGCCATCGTTCCGCCCGGGTAAGTTTCTACACCTGGGAGTTCGGAGCGTCGTAAGTAGAAAATAGCCTTCGAGGAGCTGTGACTCGGGGGCGAAACCCAACTGCAGCTAGGGGCGGTGCAAAGGCCTGATATGCGCCTGTACCGCCATGAAAATCCAAGCATAGATACGCACGTAGAAAGCACGTTGATTTCCTTGTCTGGACCAGGGTTCGAATCCCTGCATCTCCACTTTAAACCCCGTTTGCCTGGTGCAAACGGGGTTTTTTGGTTTTTGGCGCAAGCCAAAATCAACCGTTTGCACACTTTACTCACACTTCTTTTTCCCACTTTGCAATGCTGAACTATACCCACCGGCTGCTGGCATTCTGCTGCCTGGTTTTACTTTGGAATAACGTCCAGGCCCAGACCATCAAGTCGCCCAACGGGCAGCTGACGCTGCAGTTCGCGCTGCAAAACGACGGCGTGCCCACCTACCACCTCACCTACAAAGGCCGCGACGTTATCAAGACCAGCAAGCTGGGGCTGGACCTGAAAAACGCGGCGGGCCTCACCAGCGGCTTTGCCGTGGCCGATACCAAGCAGCGCAGCTTTGATGAAACCTGGACGCCGGTGTGGGGCGAGGTAAAAACCATTCGCAACCACTACAACGAGCTAGCCGTGACACTGGCGCAGGCCGCCACCGGCCGCAGCATCCGGGTGCGGTTCCGGGTGTTTGACGACGGGCTAGGCTTCCGCTACGAGTTTCCGCGCCAGCCCAAGCTGGACTATTTCACCATTAAGGAGGAGCGCACGCAGTTTGCGTTGGCCGGCGACCACAAGGCCTTCTGGCTGCCCGGCGACTACGACACGCAGGAATACAGCACCGTGACATCGAAGCTGTCGGAAGTGCGGGGGCTGATGAAGTCGGCCGTGACCGGCAACGCCTCGCAGACCACCTTCTCCCCCACCGGCCTGCAAACGCCGCTCATGCTCAAGAGCCAGGACGGGCTGTACATCAACATCCACGAGGCGGCGCTGATTGATTACTCGTGCATGAGCCTGGAGCTGGACGATAAGAACTTCGTGCTGGAATCGCACCTCACGCCCGACGCGGTGGGCGACAAGGGCCTGATTCAGACGCCGGCGCTGTCGCCCTGGCGCACGGTGATTGTGAGCGACAAAGCCGGCGATATTCTGGAGTCGAAGCTGGTGCTGAATTTGAACGAGCCCACCAAGTTCAAGGATACCAGTTGGATTAAGCCGGTGAAGTACGTAGGCGTGTGGTGGGAGATGATTACGGGCAAGAGCACGTGGTCGTACACCAACATGGACAACATCAAGCTCGACTCCGTTGATTACAAAACGGTGAAGCCCAACGGCACGCACGGCGCCAATACGGCCCACGTGAAGGAATACATCGATTTCGCCTCCAAACACGGTTTCGACGCGGTGCTGGTGGAAGGCTGGAACACCGGCTGGGAAGACTGGTTCGGCAAGCACAAGGACTACGTGTTTGACTTCGTGACGCCCTACCCCGATTTCAACGTGCCGGAGTTGCAGCAGTACGCCGCCAGCAAGCACGTGAAGATGATTATGCACCACGAAACCTCGGGCTCGGTGCGCAACTACGAGCGGCACTTGGACACTGCGTTTACCTTCATGAACAAGTACGGCTACGACGCCGTGAAAACCGGCTACGTGGGCGACATCGTGCCGCTGGGCCACCACCACTACGACCAGTGGGTGATTAACCACTACAACTACGTGTTGCAGAAAGCTGCCGACCACCACATCATGGTGAACGGCCACGAGGCTGTGCGCCCCACCGGTTTGGCCCGCACCTACCCCAACCTGATTGGCAACGAAGCCGCCCGGGGCACCGAGTACGAATCCTTCGGCGGCAACAACGCCGACCACACCACCATTCTGCCCTTCACCCGCCTCATCGGCGGGCCGATGGACTACACGCCCGGCATTTTTCAGACGAAAATCAGCGTCCTCAATCCCAACAACAAGTCCTTCGTGCACAGCACGCTGGTGCGCCAAATGGCCCTGTACGTGACTATGTACTCGCCCCTGCAAATGGCGGCCGACCTGCCCGAAAACTACAACCAGCACCTCGACGCCTTTCAGTTCATCAAGGACGTGGCCGTGGATTGGGACGACACCCACGTGCTCGAAGCCGAGCCCGGCGACTATATCACCATCGCCCGCAAGGCCAAAGGCAAGAGCAGCTGGTTTATCGGCAGCACTTGTGATGAGAATGGCCGCACGTCGAACATCAACTTCGGCTTCCTCGACCCCGGCAAAAAGTACGTGGCCACCATCTACGCCGATGCCAAGGACGCGCACTACGAGAAGAACCCGCAGGCCTATACCATCCGCAAGATGCCGGTGACGCGCAAAACCAAGCTGGCGCAGTATTGCGCGCCGGGCGGCGGCTACGCCATCAGCGTGATGGAAGCGCGGTAGCGGCTGAGGCTTAGGCAACGCATTAACAACAACACTCCGGTGGGACCTGGCTATAAGGCTCCACCGGAGTGTTTTCGTTGATACCCATCCAATGGCATCAATAGTAAGTGGAGTACAGCACCGGATGCTTCGTTTTGAGCGCCTTGGAGCTGACACGCAGTTGGCCTTTGCCGGTGGTTGTTACCTCGGCCAGCGGGTCGCGGAAGAAATAGGCTCCTTCCTCAATCACGAGTTGCCCGGCGATGGTGACTTTGGTGTGGCGCAGGATTTCGAGCGCGCCACCTTTCTTCACTACCAGGCGCGAGGTGGGACCGATGTACAACTCGGGCACACTGCCCTCCATTTCATTGATGACTAATGCATTTTTGTTAGCTACCACTACGTTGGCGGAGTCGCGGGTGCGGGCTGGCAGCCGGCCAATGTTCAGCCCACCGATTACCAGGTAATAGGAATTGGGCGCCAAAAACTGCAGGCTGCCAGGTGCCCGCAAAATGGTGGTGCCTGGCGTACTACTGTTGCCCAGCATAAAGTCGGTGCGGTGCGGGCTGTTGCGGTGCGGTCCGTTCTGAAACACCGTGTTGCCGCTGAATATGCCACCCAGGATTTTATCGTAGGAACCCTCGGGTGGTTGGGCGTAGTCGTAGAGGAAACTGCAGTTGCGGAAATGAAACAAACTAGCGGTATCCATCGCGGCCGGAATGACGTGGATGAGGTAGCCGTGCGTGCCGATGAAACGGCAGTCGGTGAAGCTCATGCGGGTGGCGTGCGAGTCCGAATGCATGGTGAACGGCCCGTAGGCCGGCAGGCCGTGGTAGGGCCGGTCCTCAAAAGTGCAGCCCACAAAACGGGTAGCTTCCCGAGCCGTGGCCGCATGGCAGCCGTGCACGAAGGCCCCGTAGATGCGGCAGTCCTTGAACAGAAAACCCTTCTGCGTGACCCAGGCCGACCAGTTGGTGGTGCTCCAGAGCAGACTGCCGGATACCACGATGTTGCGCGTGTTTGAAGGGTATTTTTCGTCGACCCAATCCGAAACGATGGCCTGGCCTGCGTTGTCCACGAAGCGGCATTTTTCCAGGCTTACGTTGGTCACAAAGCCGTCCTGCGGCTCCAGGTCGACGCCCGCGCCGGGATTCGAAAACAGGGCTTTGCCGGAGGAGGTTGGCACGATGCGCCCGGTGTGGCTGAAGTTGCAGTTCACGGCCCGAAAGCCGTTGACGCCGGTGAGCGACAGGCCCTGGCGGCCGTTATAGTTGCAGGTGGAATTCTCAAGCAGAATGTCCTCCCGCTTAGGGTCGTCGAGACTTTTGGCGAGGTGGTTGAGGACCTGGATGCCATCGCGCCCAAAGTGGTGCAGCGCCAGCCGCCGCAGGGAAATGCGGCGCGAGTCACTCACAAAAATACCGTCGAACTGCAGCTGGATGCCGGTATCGCCCCAGTGCCCGCCCACTTCCAGTTGCACGTTGTTGCCATTAAAGGCCAGGTTGGTAATCTGCACGTTATCGCAGCCTTGGAGCACGAAGCAGGTGCCGCCGGAAAAAGCGTATTTGCCATCGGTAAAATAGGCGTTCGGCGACTCGAACGGGCGCTTGGTGACGGGGTCGAACGAGCCGTAGCGCATGCCGCTAGCGTAGCGGATTTCGGTGGTCGCGCTGTCGTCGCCGGTCACGGTGAGGTTGCGGCAGCCGCTGAGATGCAATACGCTCACGCCCTGATTGTTCGCATCCTGCCGGCCCACCAGGTACACGCCTTTGGGAATGCGCAGCACGGCGGCCCCGGTGCCAGCGGGCGTCTGGGCGCGCTTGTTGAAGTAGTCGGCGGCCCGCTCGAAGGCGGCTTGGTCGTTGGTTTTGCCATCGCCGACGGCGCCAAAATCGGTTTTCAGGTCTTTGCGCAGCACGGCCGGGGCTTGCCCGTACGAGAAGCTGCTGACAAGCAGCAAACCTAAAAAATGCCAGACCATAAGCAGCCCCGAAAACGCCTTATTCCCTGCTACTGACTTCCTCATGTTGCGCGCTATAGTTGCTGATTAGCGGTGCCCGTTGTTAGGCACCAGCCTCAAGCAAAATTAACCTACTGCGACCCGGCAAAACGGGTTACTATCGGGCCTTACAGCACCAAATCGGCAAACAGCCGGGCCAGCGTCGCGCCCGCATCCGAGCAGCGGCCGGGGTGCACCGCCGACGACTGCACCACCGTGCTGCGCGTGGCCGTGAGCCAGCGAAACCGCTCGGCAATGGGCAGCTGGCCGATGGTACCACCGGTGGCTTTGCCCTGGCAAATGCGCTCAAACGCTTGCAAACGGGCCGTGATTTCGGCCAAATCCAAATCCGGCGCCACGGCCAGCAGACGGGCCTCAGGCAGCGCAAACCGGGTTTCGAGGAAGCCCAGCGAGCGGCAGTACACGATGATGCCCACGTTCAGAAATTCTTCGCGCTCCACGCGGGGCACCACGCGCAGCACGGCGTACTCAAATAAGTGCATTGCGGGCATCTTGGGCTTCCTGGACAAAGGTTTCTGAGGCGGCCAGGCGGGCTTCGAGGAAGCCCACGTAGGCGGCGCGCTGGTCGGCGGCGGTGCCGTGGCCGTTGGTCAGCCACGCATCGGGCACCAGGGCCACGATGGCGCGAAGGACTTCGGGCGTGAGTTTCGCCTTGTAAGCGGCATCGACTTCGACCAGCTCGCTGGCCTGGGGCAGCAGCACGTGGGTTTTAATCTGGGGAAACGGGCGGGGGCGCGGCGCGGCCCACTCGGGGCCGGCGTGGTGCACGTAGAGGGCCGCGCCGTGGTCGATGAGCCAGAGCTCCTTGTGCCACATCAGCATGTTGGTGTTGCGGGCGGTGCGGTCCACATTCAGCGTCAGCATGTCCAGCCACACAATTTGGGAGGCCAGGTGCGGCTCCACGGTGGTCACCAGCGCATCGTAGGTGATGGCGCCGGAGAGGTAGTGCAGGGCCAGGTTCTGGCCGGTGCTGGCTTGCAGCAGGTCCTGGATTTCCTCGTCGGGCTCGGTGCGGCCGAAGGACTCGTCGAGCTCGCAGAACACCAGCTCGGGCACGCGCAGGCCCAGCACGCGGGCTATTTCGCCCACAATCAGCTCGGCAATCAGGGCCTTCACGCCCTGGCCCGCGCCGCGAAATTTCACCACGTAGAGAAAGTTGTCGTCGGCCTCCATCAGGGCCGGCAGCGAGCCGCCCTCGCGGAGCGGCGTCACGTAGCGCGTGAGCTCTACGGTGCGAAGTTCGAGAATACTGGGGGCCGACATACAGCTGACAGGAAGAAAATAGCCCGGCAAAGGACGGTCAATTCCGGGTTTTGGGCCGCTGGTGGCGGTAGCAGCGATGAGTGGATGCACTTATCCGGTTGCTGATTTTAGCAATTCAGACAGATTTCAAAAAAAATAATGTACCAATAATTCATATTTATTTGGCTGGCAATAAAAAGCCGCTACATTTGAACTATATCATTTATAACGCGCCAAATTATCATTTCATTAATATTTTCGTATAACAATTACAATAGACGCTATCTGACACCATCCAATTTTTGATTCTGAAATTCTTTAAAAATTCACATTTAATTCTCACCTTAAATTTATTGCCCATGAAACAACTCGACTTTGCTAACAACAACCGGGGTTTGGCGTTTGCTCCGCCCAGGGTGGTCTCCCGGCCGGCGGGCCGGCTCATGCTTTGGACGCTGCTAGTGCTGGGCTTCCTGCTGGGAGCGGGCGCGCCGGCGCAGGCCAGCCACTTCCGCTACGGCACCCTCACCTGGCGCACCGTGGCCACCGACCCGAGCAAGCTGACCGTGCAGTTTAAGGTGAGCCAGGCGTGGCGGCTCAGCTTTGGGGCTTTTGCGAATAATCCTCCGGTGCCCGGCGCGGTATTTAACGACGTTTTGAATTTCGGCGATGGCACAACCGGCAGCATGAGCTTGGTGGTAACGTCGGTGGACGCGCCGGGCGACAGTTTCTATGCCGAAGCCGTGGTGACGCACACCTATGCGGCGGCCGGCAGCTACCGGGCCTTTTTCTCGGACTGCTGCCGCATCTATACCCTATCGAACAACGCCAACAGCACCTGGTACGTGAGCAGTCTGGTGAATGCCGGCTCGGGCAACAGCTCGCCGGTGTCGACGCTGGCCCCGGTGGTGAACCTGGCCGTGGGCCAGGCCGCTGCTACGTTTCAGCTGCCCGCCAGCGACCCTGATGGCGATGCACTGACCTACTCGCTGGCCACCTCGGCCGACATCAACAACGAGCCTTTCTTCACCAACGCCCCCGGCCTGACCGTGAACCCGTCTACGGGCGCGGCTACCTTCAGCACGGTGGGCCGCACGGTGGGTGAGCTCTTCAATGGCGTGATTAAGGTGAGCGACGGGCGCACCAGCATCTTGGTCGACTTTCTGATTAACATCACGGCGGCTTCAACGGCCCCGGTGTTCGATTACAGCATCACGCCGCCCAACGGCTATGTATACCGGGTGGCCCCGGGACAGGCGGTCACGTTTGGCGTGCGCGCCACCGATAGCGACCCCAACGATGTGGTGAACCTGAAGGCCTTCGGGCTGCCAGCGGCAGCTACCACCGCCCCCACCCTGCCCCTGAACGGCAACCCCGTGCAAACGGCCTTCACCTGGACGCCCACAGCGGCTAATCTGGGTACGGTCATCATCAACTTCGTGGCTCAGGACCTGGCCGGCGTGCAAACCTCTACGTCCGTCACCATTGAGGTGAGCCAGAAGCCGCGCTTCGACGTGCCTCCTACGCCGGCCAACACCAGCGTGGTGCAGGTGACGCCCGGCACGGCCCTGCGCTACACCATTCAGGCGTCGTCGCCGGTGGCTACCAACCGGGTGAGCATTGTGAGCGCGGCCGGCTTACCTGCGACCGCCAGCTTTGCGCCCGCGCTGCCCACGGCCGCCGCCAACCCCACCAGCACCCAACTGAGCTGGACGCCCGTGCTGGCCGACTGGGGTCCGCACGCCGCCACCTTCGTGGCCCGCGACAACAACAACGAGCAGGCTACCCACGCGCTGAGCTTCATCATCAACTCGGCGCCGGCCTTCACCTCGCAGCCCAGCGGCCTGACCCGCACGGTGGGCCAGCCGTTCACGTACAACATCACCGCTACCGACCCCGACCTGCCCTACGGCGACCGGCTGACCATCACGGCCTCGGTGCTGCCCAGCTGGCTGCGGCTGATATACCCCGGCAACGGCACGGCCACGCTCAGCGGCACGCCCACGCTGGCCCAGGTGGGCACCCACCGCGTAACGCTGGAAGCCGAAGACACCTACCACCACGGCAACAGCTACGGCACTATTTCGCAGACGTTTGTTATTACCGTAGTGGCCTGCAACGTGGCTGCTGTGCCCACCGCCACCAACCCAACCTGCGCGGGCAGCAGCACCGGCAGCATTGCGCTGGCCGTAACGGGCGCCCAAGCCCCCGTTACCTATTCCTGGACCGGCCCCAACCGCTTCCAGGCCACTACTGCGGACCTGAAGCAGCTCAGCGCGGGCACCTACACCGTGGTAGTGACCGGGGCCAACGGCTGCACCGCCACCGCCCAGGCCACCCTGAAAGACCCCGCCCCGGCCACGCCGCCCACCGTCACGGTTTCGCTGGTGAACCCCGTGGTGGTGCAGCAGCCCACCACCATCTTCCTCGGCTACGGCCCCCAGACGGCTACCCTGACCGCCACCGGCGGCGTGAGCTACCGCTGGAGCCCGGCCACGAACCTGAGCAACGCCAGCATCGCCAACCCGGTGTTTGCGCCCACGGCGGCCGGCCAGTACACCTACACCGTGACGGCTACCAACGCCGCTGGCTGCCAGACGTCGGCGTCCGTAACGCTGAGCGTGATTGATGCCAACTGCGGCAACAACGCCAAAAACCCCAAGGTGCTGGTGTGCCACAACGGCCACGAAATCTGCATTTCGCCCAACGCCGTACCGGCCCACATCGGCCCCGGCTCGACGCACAACGACTACCTGGGCAGCTGCACCGGTCTGTCGATGCCCGACATCGCGAGTGCCGCAGCACAGGTCGTGCTCGAAGCCTACCCCAACCCCGTAACTCAAAGCACGGTGGTAAACTTCCGGGTTCCCGCCACGTCGGCGGCTATGGTACAGGTTTACAACCAGATGGGCGTGCTCGTCGCTACGCTGTTTGAAGGCGAAGCCCAGGCGGGCCGCGACTACCCGCTCGAAGTAGACGCCAGCCGCTGGCCCACCGGCATTTACCTGTGCCGCTTCGTGAGCAAAGGCCAAAGCAGCACCCAGCAGTTGATGGTGACGAAATAAATCTCGCCGCTTCATCATAGAAAAGCCCCCTGCCAGTACGGCAGGGGGCTTTTTTGCTTTTGTCATTCCTCCTGCGTCGGAATGACAACGCTACACTTAGCGGTGGCGCTTGAGCGTGAGGTAATCGAGGTAATACAGCACCTTCACCGACAGCGAGTTATTGTGCGGGGTGTTGATGGTGTTGTTGAAATTATCGAAGAACTGCGGCGTGGCTTCGTTGGCCTGCAAATACGTGGAGCCGGCGTTTTTCCAGACTACGCTGATTTGCGAGCCGGGCGCGAACCACCACGAGTACACCGCGTCCACGTTGAAGGCGTTGTAGGTGTTGTCGCGGTTGCGCTGGTAGGCGGCGAATTGCTCCTCCCCATTCTTGCCAAGCGTGGTGAAGTCGAGGTAGCGCACGTTGCTGGTGTAGTGCCGCACGCGCAGCGTAAACGACATGCGGTTGGTGAACGTGTACGCCACCGAGGCCACGTTGGCCACCGTGGCCACATTGCGGCGGCCCAGCAGAATCTGGCCCATGAAGGGCTGGTCGAGAGTTTGGGTCGCGTCGAGGCCGCCGTTTACGTAGCCGATTTGGTTCTGGCGCAGGCTCCAGTCCACGCTGTAGCGGAAGGTGAGGTGGGTGTTCACGCGGTAGCGCGGGTAGAAGCCCAGGCTGTAGCCCGTGCGGCGGGCGCGGGCCAGCCGGTCGTCGGTGCCGTAGCGCTGGAAGCCGGCGTTCCAGTTGATGGCCACCGGCTTGCGCGAATCGGAATTGAAGAAGAACGTGAAGCGGGTATTCTCGGGCACCCGCACGTAGTAGTCGCCCAGTGTAGCGGTGCGCGGCTCGTAGAAGTCGTGCGTCACGGGGTCCACGTTCAGGTCGAAGCCCAGCTGGTTGAAGCTTTTGGTGAAGGTGGTGTTGGCCCCGAGGTAGAAGTTGAGCGCCTGGTACAAGGTGGGCTTGTAGAGCAGCGAATGCGTCACGTTGCCAAATACATACAGGTTATTCACCTTCCAGAACGGCTGGTATTTGCCGTAGCTCAAATCCAGCGACTCGGTGATGTTATTGTTGCCAAACAGGATGCCCAAATCGTTCGGATTGTAGGTATCGGACTCGATGCCGTGGCTCAGGTTCCAGGTGAAATTGCCCGAGATTTTGCCCACGCCCACGCGGTATTTGTAGCCGTCCTGGTCGGTGATTTGGTCGGTGGTCCCGAATTCGGTGCCCCGGCGGCGCGAGTAAATGGCGCGGCCGTCGATGGCGTAGCGGTTGGCCTTGTTGGCGAAGCGGAACAGGCCGCCGGTCACGTTGGCGTCGTAGGTGCTGCCGGCCCGCGTCACGTTGGTGTTGATGAGGCTGAGGTAGGAGTTGTTTTTCAGGCTCTGGTCGAGCACGGCGATGTTGTAGTTCGAAAACGGCTGGGTCAGCACCTGGCGCTCCTGCCCGGTTTCGGTGTTGCGGATGGTGGCGTAGGTGTCGTTGCTCAGGGCGTTGAAAATGCCCACGCCCAGCCCCTTGCTGGTACGGCCCGACACTTTGGTGGCATTCAGCAGCGGCGTTTCCGAAGGGTTGCTGGTAATGATTTCATTGGTGCCCGCCGTCACTTTGTAAAAGCCCACCGGCGTGGCCCCTACCCTTCTCGAATAGAACAAATTACCCTTATTAAACAGCTCGGTGCCTTCCGTAAAAAACGGCCGGTTCTCGTTGAACTGCACCTCAAACGGCGAGAGGTTTAGCACTTGGTTGTCGCTCTGCACCTGCCCGAAATCCGGCACCAGCGTGGCATCCAGCGTAAAGCTCTCGTTGATGCCCCACTTTAAGTCGGCCCCGCCGTTGAAGCGGGTGGTCAGGCGCTTGGTGCCGTCGGCGCTCAGCGGGTTGTGGTTCATGTAGCCCGACACGTAGGGCGTGAGCGACAGGCGCAGCGGCGGTTTCACGCCCTGCACGCCCGTCAGGTCGCCCCACTGGTTCACGAAACCGTCGACCTGCGGCTTCACCTCGTTCCAGAAATAGGCCGCGTTGTCGCGCTTGCGCTGCCGCATAAAATTCAGCCCCCAATGCTGCACATCGGCCGTGCTGAAGCGGATGGCGGAGTACGGAATCCGCATTTCGGCCACCCAGTCGGTGCCGCGCAGGGCGGTGCGGCTTTCCCACACGGCGTTCCAGTTGAAGTCCTCGCCGCCGGCCGGCGAGTAACGGGCATCCATCTGCACGCCGCCAGTGGTCACGAAAAAGGCGTAGCCGTTGAGCTGGTCGTGGTAGGTATCGAGGAAAATTCCGATAAAGTCGGTATTGCCGAAGTTGTCGCGTGCCGTCAGCTCACGCGGGATGGAATCCTGCGATACATCGTGCATAATGGCCCCCACGTAAATCGCGGCATCGTCGTAGAGCACGCGCACTTCGGTGGGGTGTTTTTCGTGCGGGCCGGGCTTGGGCCGGTTCTGGATGAAATCAGTGGCGGGCAGGGCCTCGCGCCACGCGGCCTCGTCCAGCACACCATCGAGCTTGATGGGCTGCGCGATGCGCAGGGCCGCCAGCTGACGCTTGGGCGCGGCGGTAGCGGCGGCTTTGGGGTCAGCAGTAGCCGTCGGTGTTTGGGCCAGGGCCGGCGCAAGGGCCAGCCCCAACATTCCAACCAATAAGAAACAAGCGCGCAGAAAGAAGGTGTGTGGCATGGTGCAGAACAGTAAAAGGTGGCGCAGAACCTGTAGAGCGGGATTTTTCGGGCAGATGGCAGCCCTAAGTCAATGGAGCGGGGCGGGATGCGGCCAAGGCATACTCACCAGATAACCGGGCCGTATCACTGCCGCCCGAGCCGGCTTGCAGACCAGCGCGGGCGGTGCCCCAGCTCCATTTGTCAGGAATTTGACGCGGCTGCCGGGTCGTTAAGAATCCTGCAATCATCGCGGCAAACCATTTTTAGTCAGGCAATAATCATCCATTTGGCAGCCTTTGTGGCGCCATTTGGCGTGGAAACTCCGGATGTTGGGATTGGTTACTTCCGCTTGCGGAAATAAACGTCGTTGCTGATGGATTCGAGCTTGACGAGCGGGCCACTGCCACTGAGGGTGCCGTGGAGCTGGTAGCCCACGATGGGATTTTTGCGCATCTCGTTATTGAAGGCAATATCCTGGTCGGTATATACTTCGCCTGTGATGGTTTTGAGCGACAGCTCCGCGCCTTTCGACGCCGGCCAGGCCACGTCCACAAATCCACTCAACGACTTGGCCTCAATAGAGTTATTGAAGCCCACAATGTCCACGTTGCCGCTGTAGGTGTACACGCGCAGGGCCACGTCGGCGGGCAGCGTGATTTCGTAGGTAATGTCGTCGCACACCTGCTGGCCGTGCCAGATGTTGCGGTCGCCGTTGGTGCCGGGGCAGTCGCCGGGCTGGGCCTGGCGCAGCATTTCCTTGTCAAAATCGGCGGTTATTTTCAGCTCGTCGCTGGTCTGGTTCAGGTCGATTTGCAGGGCATCGTTCAGCCGGTTCGAGTTGATGCTGACGGTGGCCTTCATGGTCATTTTGCCCGCTGCCCCGGGCCGGATGCGGATGTTGCTGGCCTGCTTCAAATTCAGAAATACGCGCTGGCCAGCAGTCAGATTAGCGGATTTCTCAATGATTTTCTGGGCCGAAACCGACTGGCGGCCGACGGCGGCACACACCAGCAAAAGAAGGAAAAGGAACTGGCGCATGGCGTAGAAAGAATAGAAATGAAAGGTGGGTTCTGGTATTGGTAGCCGGTCAAAAAAGCGGAATGACGCGCTTTGGCCGACTGTTCTACTTTGCTTTCCGCACGTAGATATCGCCGCTCACCGTCTTGAACGACACGGTATTGCCGCCGCCGTTGATGTTGCCATCCACCACCTGGCCGCCAATGTGGTTTAGGTTGTCCTGGCTTTTCAGGTTCAGGTCGAAATCGGTGTAGATTTCACCCGACACGGAGCGCAGCTTCAGCGTGGCTTTGGTGTTGGTGGGCATGCTCACGTCCACGTCGCCGCTCACGGTGGAGATGGAGCTCGGGCCCTGGCGCATGGGCGCGAAACGCACCTGAATGTCGCCGCTCACGGCGTTGGCCACCACGGGGCCGGCCACGTTCTTCAGGCTGATGTCGCCACTGGTCATGCTCACTTCGATGTCGCCGTTCAGGTCGCGCATCACCAGGTCGCCGCTGCCATCCCAGCCGGCCTGCTTGTACTGCACCGAGGCGTTGCGCGGCACCCGAATAACGTAGCTTGCTTCCTTGCGCGAGGCCCGGGTAATTCGTACCGTATTGCCGTCCTGTGCCACAGCAAGGCCGATTTTGGTATTGTCTACGGCCGAGTTATAGATGGGACGCAGTCCTTTGGCGCGCTCGGGGGCTTCTTCAAAGCCGTCGCCTTTTATCACCAGCTCACTGCCGTCGATGCCTTCCACGGTCACTTCGCTGCCCTGCATGTCGATGACGACTTTGGGGTCTTTGGCGTTGAGTTTGGTGCGGAATTCCTGGGCGTTGGCGGTTTGAGTAAGTAGCAGGCCCGAAAAGGCGAGTAATAGGAGCTTATTCATGGGAGTTGAGGGAGTTATCGAGGGAGGTGGATTAAAGCGACAGGCAGAGGCGTGGTCCTGTCATGCAGAGCGCAGCGAAGCATCTCGCCGGCACCCGTTGCATGGCTGGTTCAGTGGCACAAGCGAGATGCTTCGCTGCGCTCTGCATGACCGTTCTGGTTATTTTATTGAGGTTAGTTAAATCAGTTTGCCGATGCCGGCTTCGGCCTGGGCGCGCACCACGGGCAGGGCATCGGGCTTTTTGGCGAGGCGCTGGAGTTGAGGCACGGCCCGGTGCACGCGCAGCGATACGACCATGTCAATCAGCGCAATCTGCACGTTGGGGTCGGTTTGGATGGGCAGCGAGTTGGCCAGGCCTTCGCGCACGCCGGGGGCATCGCGGAGGCGGTAGAGGGCTTCGCAGGCGGCGAGGCGCACGTTGGGGTTGGGGTCGAAATTGAGGGTATTGAGCAGCACCTGCACCGTGGCATCGTCGGGGGCCGCAGCGGCTTTAGTGGCGTTGGTCACCAGCTGAATCCGGTCGCTGGCCGATACGGGGCGGCCGTTGTCGTTGGTCAGCGCGTTGGCCAGGGTGGTGGGGGCGTTTTTATCGGTGGTGGCCACAGTGTTGGCGTTGCTTCCCCAGTGCAGGTTACGGCCGAGGAACACGCCGGCGGCAATGAGAACGATGCTGGCGGCAATGCGCAGCCAGTTATTAGCCAATGCTGTGGGCCACATCGAAACCACTTTGGCTTCGGGCTGAGCCGGAGTGGGAGCGGCAGCTGCTTCGGGATTCAGCAGCTGCTTTTGCTGCTCCAGCATGGCCATAAAGTTGGCGCGCAGGGCCGTGCGGGGCACTTCGGGCAGGGCCGCGTCCAGGTCATCGGACAGGGCGCGGAGCTGGGTTACCTGCAACTGGCAGGCGGGGCAGGCGGGCAGGTGGGTGGCCACGCGCTCGGCCTCGGCGGCCGGCAGGCTGCGCTCGACGTAGGCCGGCAGCAGGGCTTCGAGCTCGTGGCAGATAGATAGTTCGGGCGTTTTCATATAGCTAGTTGGCGAAATAGATTTTGCGCAGCGCTTGCAGGGCGCGGTGCGCTTTCACGCGGGCGGCTTCGGCAGTGCAGCCCAGCAGCTTCCCGATTTCCTCGTAGCCAAACCCTTGAAAGCGGTTCAGGACCAGAATTTCGCGCTGCGGCACGGGCAGCATGTCGAGGGCTTCGTGCAGGTCGTCGTGGTGGTTGTTCACCCGCATCTGGGAGAAGGCCGCGCCGCGCAGGCCGCCGGTGCGCTCCACTTCGTCCACGTCCACATCGGCGGCGCGGACCTTCTGCTGGCGCTGCCAGTAGTCGGCGTGCACGTTGCGAGCCATCTGGTACACCCAGGCTTTGAAAGGTTGGGCGGGCTGGTAGCTGCTGCGGTATTTGAGGATGCGCTCGAACACGGTTTGGGTAAGGTCTTCGCTGGTTTCGCGGTCGTTGGTGAGGCGGGTGAGGTAGTTGAACAAGGGGCCGTGGTAGCGCTCAAACAGCGGCACGAGCTGGTCCAGGTCGTCGGCCCGGACGGCTGCCATCAGTTCTTCGTCGCTCGTACTCGTGAGGGTCACGGGTGGGGGTTTTGGAGGTGAGTTGAAAGGAGTACCCGGACTTGGCCCAGACGTTACACCGGGGTCCAACTTTTTTTTCGGGAAGGTCGGCATTAGCCCAGAGAAAGCACCAGGAGAGTTCCGATGGGGCCATTTTCAACAGCGCAATCGGCTGACGCAGCAGACCTTTAAAACCGCAAAAAGCCCCAGCGGGGCGGCACTCGTTGGCGCAAGTGCCGCCCCGCTGGGGCCTGAAAATTTGCAGTGTGGCTTTACTTCGCTTTCCGCAGGAAAATATCGCCGTTGAAGGTTTTCAGCATCACTTCGGGACCGCCGCCGTTCACTTTGCCGTAGGTCCAATCGTCGGTGCTGAGGCGGGAGAGGCCATTCTGGCTGGTGCGGGTCACCTTGGCGCTGCCTTTGTCCACGGCCACGTCGAAGTCGCTGTACACGTCGCCGCGCTCCGATTTCATCTTGAGCGCCGCCTTGATGGAGCCGGGGAATGTCACATCGACTTTGCCGTTGAGGGTGGAGAAGGCCATGGGGGCGCCTGCCGTCACGCTTTTGAAGGTAACAATCAGGTTGCCATTCACCGTGTTGGCCACGGCCGAGCCGGCCACCTGGCTGAGCTGAATCGCACCGTTCACATTGGTTATTTCCAGCTCGCCGGCCACGTTATCAACGGTGATGTCGCCATTGTTCACGGTGCTGAGCTTGAGCGAGAAGTTCTGCGGCACCTTGATGGTTAGGTCGACGGGGTGTTGGTAGGAGTCGGTGGTGATTTCGACGTGGTTGTTCTTTTCCTCAGCCGTCAGGTTGAGATTGTTAGCGGACGAGAGGCGCTTCATGCCGTTGGTTTCGGCTTTGCTGGTGGGGCGGCGGTCGCCCTGCCGGGCACGGGCCACGGCATCAATCACCACATCCTTGCCGCCATAGCCCACTACGTGAATGAAGCCGTTCACGAGGCCCAGCTCCAGCGAGCCGGGCTTGCCGGGCGAGGTCAGGGCCACGGAGAGCTGTTCTTTGGTGTCCTTTTCGGCATCCTGGGCGCGGCCGGACAGGGCGCAGGCGAGCAGCAACAGGCTCAGCGCAAGGAAGCGTAAAAAGCGTCGTGGGGATAATTGGAATGAAGTATTCATCGGGAGGTATTGATTGACTAATTAGAGTTTGGTGACGGTGACGTCGCCGTTGAGGGTTTCGAAGTGCAGGTCGGGGCCGCCTTTGCCGATGCGCACGGCCGTGTCCTTGGTCAGCTTGTACACGGTGCCGCCGCCGTGGCCTTCGCGGTTTTTGGTGACTTGCACCGGCAGCATTTCCGCGTTGGGAAAATCGGTGTAAAACTCGCCGTGCATGCTCTTGAAGTGCATATCGGCCGCGAAACTGGCCGGGTACTTCACCCGAATCTGGCCATTAATGGTGTGGTACGACGACGCGCCGGGCGGATTGGCCGCGTAGCTAGCCTCCACGTTGCCGTTCACGGTGCGGGCCTCCGTGCTGCCCTTCACGTTGGTGAGGGTGATGGGGCCATTCACGTTGAACACGTGCAGCGGGCCGGTCACATCCTGCACCTTCACATCGCCGTGGTTGATGGTCGAAACGTGCAGATTGAGCTGGTAAGGCACTTTCACTACGAAATCGAAATCGTAGCGGTAGTCGATGTCCTTGTGGTTCCAGTTGCGGCGGTCGTTGTTGTGGGGCCGCGAGTCGTAGGGGCCGGTCAGGTACACCACCACGCTGTCGCCGCGCTGCGTGAAGCCCAATTGTGCCTCGGCCTTGCCCGTTTCCAGCGTTTTGGCGTCGTCGGCCGTGATGGTTTTGGTGGCTTCCACCAGCACCTTATTGCCGGCGTAGCCCTGCACCGTCACCGAGCCGCTGATGTTGTACAGAGCCAGCGTGCTGCGCCCGGCATCGGACGTGAGTGTGAATTCTTTGGTAATCTGCTCCTTGGATTGCGGGTGCAGGCTGGTTTGGGCCTGGCAGGCAGTGGCGCTACACAGCAAGAGCAGCGCGGGCAGGCTGGGGAGAAAGTTGAGTCTGGTCATGGCGTTGGGGGGTTGCGG
Source organism: Hymenobacter terrigena (assembly GCF_054776515.1). Classification (NCBI taxonomy): domain Bacteria; kingdom Pseudomonadati; phylum Bacteroidota; class Cytophagia; order Cytophagales; family Hymenobacteraceae; genus Hymenobacter; species Hymenobacter terrigena. The sequence goes on along the minus strand of NZ_BAAHBU010000003.1, from coordinate 52,664 downwards.
GGGCGGCGGGCTGGCCGTCGCTCAGGGTTTGGATGCTTTGCTCGATTTTGCTTTTCACCATGTCGTCCAGGTTGGCCTGCTTCAGCAGCCGGCGCAGCGGCTGCACCGAGCGGCGCTCCTGTAGCTGCACCATGGCATCGGCCAGGGCGGCCTGCACCAGCGGGGAGTTCTGCTGGGCCAAGGCGTGCACCAGGCCCAGGCGCACGGTGGCATCGTTCTGGGCCAGCGGTGTGAGGGCTTCCAGCGTGGCCAGCCGCACGTTCACGTTGTCGTCGTGGTTGAGGGTGCTCAGCAGGGCATTCACCACCTTGGCGTTGGGGTCGGGCAGCTCCTTGGTGTAGCCCACGGCCCGCAGCCGCTCCGTGGCCGAGGGGTTGTCGATGAGCGACAGCAGCATTACCTGCCGCATTTCGCCCACCTGGGCGGCCAGCGCGGCCACCTGCTGCCGGTCGGCGGGGGCGGGTTTGGAGCCGCTGTTCAGCCAGTAGCCGCCCAGCAAGCCCACACCCAACAGGCACAGGCTGTAGGCCAGCCGCAGCGCCGGGCGCGGAATGGGCAAGGCCCGCAGCCACGCCCACAGGCCCCGGGGCGAATAATCGGGCGTGGTTTCCAGCTCTTCTTTAAAGGAAGCCAGCATGGCGTAGAACTCGGGCCGCACCTGGGGGCCGGGTGGGGGCACGGACACGCGGCCCAGCGTGTGCCACACGCGCTCCACGGCTTGCAGCTCGTCGCGGCACTCGGCGCATTCGGCCAGATGGGCGGCCAGGGCTTCGTGTTCGGGGGCCGACAGCTGGCGGCTCAGGTAGTCGACCAGCTGCCCTTTGGTTTCTTCGCAGTTCATGGGCGATGGGTCAGTTTTCAATGCGGAGGAAAGTCGTTTTCAATTCGTTCATGGCGCGGTGCACGCGCACTTTCACGGCACCTTCGGTGGTGCCCAGCACGCGGGCTATTTCGGCGTATTTCAACTCCTGAAACCGGCTCAGCACCAGGATTTCGCGGTCTTCGGGCCGGAGGCGGTCCAGAGCTTCGTGCAGCTGGGCCACGTCCTGGGCTTGCTCCAGGCCGGCATCGGCGCTGAGGCCGCCGGGCAGGTGCTCGGCCATCTCGGCCACGTCGGTGTGGTGGGCGGCGTGGCGGTTTTTCTTCACGAAATCGGCCAGCACGTTGCGAGCCAGGTGGTACATCCAGGTGCGGAACTCGCCGTCGCCGGTGAAGGTGTGACGGTATTTCAGCATGCGGTAGAACACGGTTTGCACGAGGTCGTCGCAGCTGGCGGCCCGGCCCAGCATGTGGTAGAGGAAGCCAAACAGTGGCCGATGGTAGCGCTCGAAGAGCAGGCCCATTCGGTCCACGTCGCCGGCTTTCACCCGCAGCATCAGCGCATTATCCGTTAGCGAGTCCAACCTGATAGAAGGTTTTTTGAGGGTATTTGGATGTGGACACCGCGCCCGCGGCGGAAGGTTACAACGGGCGGCCAACTTTTTCAGCACCGGCCACCAATCAGCCCCAAACACGCAAGCAATTTTACATATAACTCTAGCCCTATTCCAATCATAAACAGTTGAGCTTAAAATAATTGCCCGAATTATTTTGTAACCAAAGCCGCCCTCTGGCCCGTAAAAGCAACATCATATAAATGATGCGCCAAAACCGGCGCCTTCTCACTCCCATTCTTTCAACCGATACCATGAAAACCACCAAAATCCTTTTCGCCGCATTACTGACCTTTGGCTTGAGCAACGCCGCCTTCGCTCAAACAACTACCAGTGGCTCATCGGGCTCGACCAGTGGCACCATGGGCACCACTACGGGTACTACCACCGGCACCACTACGGGTACCACCACCGGCAGTACCACTTCAAGCGGGGCCATGACCTCGGGCTCCACGGGCGGCTCGACCACCGGCACGATGAACACCAGTACGTCTGGCTCGATGGGTAGCTCCAGCGGCTCAATGGGTAGCACGTCCGGCACCACATCAGGCAGCTCCACTTCGGGTCATCGCACCAAGACCAAAGGCAATATGTCTCATGGCAAAGGCAAGATGAAAGGCAAGTCCACGATGTAATAACTTTTTGCGGCTCAGCGCCGTAACAAGTTGGCAGCCGGCTGTTTCTGACTGAAGCAGCCGGCTTTTTTTGGCTCCTCTCTTCCACCCACCATGAAATATTCCCTCTTGCTGGCCGGCCTGCTATTTGCCGCCACGGCCCAGGCCCAAACCGTTCCCTTCGACCCCTCGGCCCCCGTGCGCGGCGGCAGCCAGGGCCAGACCACCGTGCCGCCGGTAAACCCGGCCCTCAATCAAAGCACCATCCAGGGACCGCCCGATATGCAGCGCACGCCCACCAACCGCGACGCCCAGCCCACCCGCCAGCTCGACGACCGCGGCTTCTCGCCGGCCGCCACGCCCGAAATGTCGCCCACTGCCGTGCCCGATGTCCGGGAGCAGCCCATCATCAGAGACAACCGCCCCCGGCAGTCGACCGAAGTGGTGCCCAGCCGCTCGCGCCGCAGCTCCAGCAGCAACATTCGGAATTAGGTTGTCCGTCTCACCCTTGGTTGAAAAAGCCCCGCCCGATATCTCGGACGGGGCTTTTTTAGGACTGATTCTGAATCAGGGCCACCGGCTATTTCCTGCTTTTCTCGGCGTGGACCAGCAGGTCGCCGCCGTGACGGTGCAGCAGGTCGGCTAGCTCGGTGAGCGGCTTTTTCAGGTCGGCCGGGGCCTGGGCAATGATTTCGCTGGTCTGGTCGCCCAGCATTGAAAGCGACGTGCCGATGGCGTGCGCGCTCAACGCCCCACTGGTGAGCAACGATTGCAGGTTGCCGAGTTCGCGGGCAATGTCCTGCAGGCCGGGCTCGCCGCTTTGCAGAAACTGGTGCTGCCAGGTTTCGGTATTGTCCATGGCCGAGCCCAGGGGCAGGCTGGTGAGGCCGTTGCGCAGGGCGCTGACGGTGGCGAGGAGGTGGTCGGAATTCATGTTTGGGAAGAGAGAAAGGTATTAGTCGAATTGAAAAAGCGGGCCGGACCGGGGGTTGCCCCCTACCCTACTGCTTTGGGTGCGCGCTTGGCTTTGGGTACGGCCGGTAGCGTGAGGGGCGGAATGGGAACATCGGGCGCGGCGGCGCTCAGGCCCAGCTCGCGCAGGATGGCCACGGCGCGCAGGGCGCTGGCTTCCTTGTTTTTTATTTCCAGCATGACATCGAAATCGAGGCCGTGCAGGTGGGTGAGAAACTCGCGAAACTGCTCGTCCACGAGGTTGTCGGTATGCTTGCCTTTGCGCTCTCCCAGGGCCTGCGAGCTGTAGTCCATCATGGGCACGCCGTCGGCGGTGGGGTGCCAGGTGGCGGCGGCCAGGCGCAGGGCCTCGGCCATGGGCTCGCCGTGGTTGAGGCATTCGTGGTGGAAATTGTCGAACAGGATGGGTACGCCGGTGAGCTGGTGCAACTCCAGGCAGTCGCGCAGGGAAAACAGCCGGTCGTCGTTTTCAACCACCACGCGGGCCTTCACGGCCTCGGGCAAAGTGGCGTGCACCTGGGCAAATCGAATCATGGCCAGTTCCCGCTCTCCGTACAGCCCGCCCACGTGTATCTGGAGCTTCGCCGTGCCATCAAGCCCCATCAAATCCAGCATCGAGCCCTGATACACCAATTCCTGAATGCTGCGCTGCACAATGTCCGGGCTGGGCGAGTTCAGCACCACAAACTGGTCGGGGTGAAAGCTCACCCGCAGGTTATTGGCCTTGATGTAGTCGCCAATGGCCCGAAAATCGGCCGCGAAATGCGTCTGCCAGGAAAAGGTATTGATGGGATGCGAGCCAAAGGGCACGATGCTGGAGCCGATGCGGAAAAAGAGCAGGCCCTGGGCCACGTTCCATTCCAGCATGCGGCGCAGGCAGGCCAGGTTGGCCGTCACGGCCGCAATCAGCCGCTCTTCCGAATACGAGGCCAGCCGGAACGTATTGCCCGAGCTGCAATCCATCGCCTCATTCACGCAGGGATACCCAATTCTCATACCCCGGGCTTACGCGGAAAGGCAGTTAAGAGTTAAAAGTTAGGAGTTAAGGCTTATTGTCCGACTCTTAACTCTTAACTCTTAACTCTTAACTCCCCTACGGCTGGTAGCCGCGATTGTCCAGAAAGGCCTTGTTGTACTCGGCCCGGGCTTTGCGAGCTTTTTCGGCGCGCTGCTCAGCTTCAATCTGCTCCATTTTGCGGCGCTGCTTGCCCTCGCGCGAGAACTGGTCGTAGAGCAGGCTCACGGGGCTGGCAATGGTGGGGATGGGCGCTTTGGGGGCCGTCGAATCGACGGCGAAAAGCGGTTTGGGCTTGGGCGGGCGCTTGGCCCCGCTCACCACCGGCGGCGCGGGCCGCTTGATGTTGCGCAATGCCCGGTTGATGATGGCGCGGTCGGGCCGGTCGCCTACTACCTGCACATCGCCCAGCCGCACGCTGTCGCGGGCCAGCTGAATGCGCACCACCAGCTGCGACAAGCCCGTGCCGCCCAGCGCCATGCGCTGCGCCTTGTAGCCCAAGGCCCGAAACAAAACCGTATCCGTGGGCAGCGCGTCGATGCTGAAATCGCCGGTCGTCGAGGTTACTACGCCGCGCTTGGTGCGCACTACCTGTACCGTGGCCCCCGGAATGGGCAGCCGCGTGTGGGCCTCCGACACGCTGCCGCTCACGCGCACCGTCGGGGCCAGCTGGGCGTGCGCCGTATCGGCCAGCAGCCACAGCACCAGCAGCAGGCCCAGCACCCGGCTCAGCTTTGGCCAAACGGCCGGCACACAAGACTTTACTTCAAAACCCATTACTCCTTTAACGCAACGCGACTACAAAGTAGCAACCCAACGAGCCAAAAAAAGCCCGCACCGTTGCAGGTGCGGGCTTTTCAGCGATGATTTGGCCGATTGCATCGACCAAACCTTAGTTTTTGGTTTTCGTGCCGTCGGCGTCTTTGGTTTTCACCTTGCCGTTTTCTTTCACCTTGATTTTGCTGCCGTCATCGGCTTTGGCCTTCATTTTCGAGGCGTTCATGCTGGTGCCGCTCATGTTGTTGTCGGTGGTCGTGGTGGTGGTGCTTTCCGTGGTCGTCATCGACGATGAAGCCGGAGCGGCTGAGCTCGACGCGGTGTCGCTCATCGAAGTGGCCGACGAGTTATCGTCCGAGTAGTTGCTGTCGTCGTAGGTCGAGCGGCTCGACTCGTAGGCCTGGTACTGGGTGGGGTCCACGAAAATCACCTTAAACTCTTGGTCCTGGGCGGCGTTGGCATCGCGCATGGCGGCGGCCATGCCGGTGGTGTCGGTGGTGTACTTGGTGCGCAGCTCGTTCATGCGCTTGTAGCGGTTCACGTACACGGTGCGGATTTTGGTTTTCGTGGCCTCGTCCGTGATTTTCATGTTGGCCGCCATTTTATCGGCGATTTGCTGGGCCCGGGCCTCAATCTGGGCATCCGTCATCGGGCCAGTTGTGGTGGTGGTCGTGGTAGTCATCGTGCCATCGGCGGGCGCGGTGGTTACCTCGGTGGTTTTTTCCTGCGAGCAGGAAGCCAGGGAAAGGGCGGCAGCGCCGGCGAGAATCAGCAGGGAATTTTTCATAAATTCAGAAAGAGGAAGTTGAAATACAAACCAAAAATGGTTTGGGGGCGCTTTACGGCAATGGTGCAGTGGATGTTACCGCCGCCTAAAAAAGAAACGTCCTGCTTCGGCGCGGGCCAGCAGGACGTTTAGCGTTTTTATATAGCGTTGGTTAAGCGCGGCGCAGCTCAAATACCGTGATTTCCGGCAGGAAACCCACCCGTCCCGGGTAGCCCAAAAAGCCCAATCCCACGTTCACGTACAGCTTCTGGCGGCCCTGCTCGTACAGGCCAGCCCACTGCTTGTACACGTATTTCACGGGGCTCCATTTCATGAAAGGCAGGTTCACGCCGAACTGCATGCCGTGGGTGTGGCCGCTGAGCGTGAGGTCAATGTCAGGGTAATTGAGGACCTGCGCTTCCCAGTGCGAGGGGTCGTGCGAGAGCAGGATTTTGAACGGCGCGTCGCCGCTGGCGGCGTGGGCCCGGGCCAGGTTACCGTGCTTGGGAAAGTTGGCGTGGCTGCTCCAGTTTTGCACGCCGAGTACTGAAATTTTGTCGGTGCCGCGCGTGATGGTGTGGCTGGTGTCATTGAGCAGCGTCCAGCCGATTTTGGCGTGGTTCTGCATCAGGCGCTCCAGGTTGGCGCGCTTGGCGGCGGGGCTTTCCCAGGCCACGTAGTCGCCGTAATCGTGGTTGCCGAGGCTGGAGAAAATGGGCAGCTCGGACTTGATTTTGGCCAGCGCCGGAATGTGCGGCTCCACTTCGGTGGCGCGGTTATTTACCAGGTCGCCGGTCATCAGAATCAGGTCGGCGCCCTGGCGGTTTATCATGGCCACGGCCCGCTCCAGCGGCTCGGTCGAGTTGAAGCTGCCGGTGTGCAAGTCCGATATTTGCAGCACTTTGAAGCCGTCGAACGCCGGCGGCAGGTTGGGGTAGCGCAGCGTCACGCGGCGCACGGTGTAGTCGGTGCCGCCCTTCACCATGCCCCACAGCAGCGCAAAAAACGGAACGGCCCCGATACCCAGCGCCAGCTTCGCCAGAAATTCGCTGCGCGGAATGGCGGCGGCTTCCGTGCCCGCCGGGCGGCTGGCCGAGCTCACAACCCAACGGCCCAGCCGCGTCACATCTTCCAGCAGCAGCGGAATGAACATTATCAGCTTGGCCCCCAGCAGCAGCACGGGCAGGCTCATGAGGTAGCTTTTGAGCTGGATATTACCCGATTGACGGGTTGAGCCGGCCCAGCCCGCAATCATCCAGCTGCCCACCGTGAGCAGCCAGTAGCTGATGGCGGCCGCCCGCCGCGCGCCAGGCGACAGGTGCTGCGCCACCGTGCGCACCGCCTGATATCCATACCATTCGGCCAGCACCACCACGGCCAGCACCAACCACAAAACCAACGGATTTCGCATAAAAACCTTCGCTTCAAATTACGCCGTCGCGCCACGATGCAGCCACAGCCTCGGAGCTTAAACGCGCCCGGCCGGCTTTTGCTTTACATTTAATGCACTTTTTACATTCTACCGCCGCTCCGCCCCATGGAACCCGCCAACGACCTGCCCGATTTCGACGCCGCTGCCCTGCCGGGTACGACCCCGGCTTACACCGCCCCGGCCGCCTCCGGCATCAAGAGCTGGGCCGAGGACGACCGGCCCCGCGAAAAGCTGATGGCCAAGGGCCGCGCCGCCCTCTCCGATGCCGAGCTGCTGGCCATTCTCATCGGTTCGGGCACCACCAAGCTCACGGCCGTGGACGTGGGCAAAATCATGCTGCAAGCCGTTGGCAATGACATTAATGCCCTTGCCCGCGAAAGCGTGAACCAGCTTTGTCGGCACCCCGGCATCGGCCCGGCCAAGGCCATCACGGTGGTGGCTGCCCTGGAGCTGGGCCGCCGCCGCAAGGAAGCCGATGCCGCCCCGCGCACCACCATCACCTGCTCGCGCGACATCTATAATTTGATTCGGCCGAATCTGATGGATTTGCCACACGAGGAATTCTGGGTAATTCTGCTGAACCGCGCCAACGTGGTAATGCGCAAAACGGCCATCAGCCGGGGCGGCGTGGCCGGCACCGTGGCCGACCCGAAAATGATTTTCAAGGAAGCCCTCGAACAATTAGCCAGCAGCATTATTCTGGTGCACAACCACCCCAGCGGCAACCGCAACCCCAGTGCCGCCGACATTCAGCTCACCAAGAAGCTGAAAGAGGCCGGTAATTTCCTGGATTTGCCCATTCTTGACCACCTCATTTATTCCGACCAAGGCTACTACAGCTTCGCCGACGAAGGCATGTTGTAAATCTGTCATGCTGAACGCAGTGAAGCAACTGAGAGCAGTGGCTGAACAATTTCGATTTTGTTATTACATCATCAGATGCTTCACTGCGTTCAGCATGACAGTTGATTTCAAAACAAACATTAATGATTAAGAAAATAGCGCTGGCTGCCGCCATCATCGGCATTATTCTGTATTCGCTGAATGATGCCAAGCCGAATAACAGCGTCTATTTGGCGCAATTAAATAAATTCCGCAGCGAGAAAAACCGCGCTTTCCGGCAATCGGAAGAATCCCCAATTCCCGCCGCGCAAAAGGCGCAATTTGACAGCCTGAAGTATTATCCCGGCGATTTAACCTTCGTGCCGCACGCCGATATTTCGCGCAGCGAAAACCCCGATACCACGCTTATTCAAATGAGCGATAACAAAGCCGAGAAATACCTGAATTGGGGATTGGTGAAATTTCGCATTAACAATGCGCCGCAGCAATTGCGCGTTTATTTGAAAGCCAACGGGCAGGATTCCACGCTGTTTATTCCCTTCACCGACCTCACCAACGGCCACGAAACCTACGGCGGCGGTCGTTACCTCGACGCGCCCATCCCGCGGCTGAACGAAACGGAAATCGAGCTCGATTTCAACCGCGCCTACAATCCGTATTGCGCTTATAATAACGAATACAGCTGCCCGGTGCCACCGGCCGAAAACCGGCTGCAAGTCGCCATTCCGGCCGGCGAGAAGTCGTTTCATGAGTAAGTGCCGGCATGGGCGGCGGCAGTTACGGGCGGCTTGCCGGGGTTTGTACCTTTGTGGCAGTGCCCGCTAGTCGGGCCATCGGCTCCGAATAACTGAATTCTCCTCATGCGTATTTCCCTCGACTGGCTTAAAACCCTCATTCCTACCGACAAACCTGCCGCCGAGATTGGCGCTTTGCTCACCGGCTCGGGGCTGGAAGTGGAGAGCGCCGAGGAGCTGGAAAGCATTCCCGGCGGGCTGCGCGGCGTGGTACTGGGCACCGTGCTCACCTGCGAGCGCCACCCCGATGCCGACAAGCTCAGCCTGACCACCGTGGACGTGGGCGACGGCACCCCGCGCCAGATTGTGTGCGGCGCTCCCAACGTGGCCGCTGGCCAGCGCGTGGTGGTGGCCCTGGAAGGCGCCGAGCTTCACCCCGCGCAGGGCGAGCCGTTCAAAATCAAGAAAAGCAAAATACGCGGCGCGGCTTCCGAAGGCATGATTTGCGCCGAGGACGAAATCGGCCTGGGCCAGTCGCACGCGGGCATTATGGTGCTGGATACTGAGCTGCCCAACGGCACGCCCGCTGCCGACTACTTCGGCCTGGGCTCCGATACGGTGTACGAAATCGGCCTGACGCCCAACCGGGCCGATGCCGCCTCGCACTACGGCGTGGCCCGCGAGCTGCGCGCCCTGCTGCGCCAGCCCTGCCATTTGCCCGATGTGAGCGGCTTCGCAGCTCCCGCTTCGGCAGCGGCTAACATCAAGGTCACCATTGAGGACGTGGAAGCCAGCCCGCGCTACGCCGGCTTGCTGCTGGAAAATGTGCAGGTCGGTCCGTCGCCCGAGTGGCTGCAACGCCGCCTGCGCAGCATCGGCCTCTCCTCCATCAACAACGTGGTGGACGTAACCAATTTCGTGCTGCACGAGCTGGGCCAGCCGCTCCACGCCTTCGATGCTGACCAGATTACCGGTGGCCAGATTCGCGTGAAGCGCGCCGAGGCGGGCGAGAAATTCGTGACGCTCGATGGCATCGAGCGCACGCTGAAAGCCGAGGATTTGGTGATTGCCGACGCCAACGGCGCCCCAATGGCGCTGGCCGGTGTGTTTGGCGGCAAGACCTCGGGCGTGAGCGAAAGCACCACCCGCGTGTTCCTGGAAAGCGCCTACTTCAGCCCGGCCGCCGTGCGCCGCACCTCCCAGACGCACCAGCTGAAAACGGATGCCTCGTTCCGCTTCGAGCGCGGCACCGACCCGAACATGGTGCTCATAGCGTTGAAGCGGGCCGCGCTGCTGATGCAGGAAGTGGCCGGTGCTACCGTGGCCGCGCCCATCGTGGACGAGTACCCGGCCCCCGTGCAGTCCGCCACCGTGCGCCTGCGCCTGCCCCGCGTGGAGCGGCTGGTGGGCCAGTACATCGCGCCCGAGCGCATTCGCCAGATTCTGACGGACCTCGACATCGAAATCACCGAAGAAAACCCCGACGCCGGCGACCAGGACACCTGGACGCTGACTGTGCCGCCCCACAAGGTGGACGTAACCCGCGAGGCCGACGTGATTGAGGAAATCCTGCGCATCTACGGCTACAACAACGTGGCTTTGCGGCCCAACAACTCGGCTTCCTTCCTGGCCAAATTCCCGAACCCCGACCCGGAGGTGACGCGCGTGAAAATCGCTGCGCTGCTCAGCGGCCAGGGCTATTCGGAGATTCTGACCAACTCACTCACCAACTCGCTGTATTTTGAGAAAGATGGTGAAGCGAATAATTCGCTGGTGCGCATTCTGAACTACAACAGCGTTGACTTGAACGTGATGCGGCCCACGCTGCTGCACTCGGGCCTGGAGATTATCCGGCACAACATCAACCGCCGCCAGCGCGACCTGAAGCTGTACGAATTCGGCAAAACCTACTCGCAGAACGAGAACGGCAAGTACCAGGAAAAGAACAAGCTGGTGATTTACCTGACCGGCAACGCTGATGGTGAAACCTGGCAGCACAAATCCGAGAAGGCCGCTTTCCACGACCTGGCGGGGGCGGTGCAGCAGGTGCTGGCGGCGCTGGGCTTCGGCGGGGCGGCTTCGCAGCCGGTGCAGCACGAGTACCTGGCCGGCGGCCTCACGCTGCTGGTGCATAACCAGCCGGTGGCGCAGCTGGGCGCGGTATCGACCTCGGTGCTCAAGCGCCTCGACGTGACGCAGCCGGTGTGGTACGCCGAGCTGGACTGGGACGCGCTGAGCAAGAAGTACAAGCCCACGCTGGTGGCCCGCGAGCTGTCGAAATTCCCGGAAGTGCGCCGCGATTTGAGCATCGTGGTGGACCAGTCGGTTACCTTCGACCAGCTTCAGCAGATTGCCCGGCGCACCGAGAAGAAGCTGCTGCACAGCATCAACGTGTTCGACGTGTATGCCGGCGAGAACCTGGGCGCGGGCAAAAAGTCGTACTCGGTGAGCTTCACCCTGCAGGACTTCAGCCAGACGCTCAGCGAGCAGGCCATCGACCAGGTGATGCAGAAATTGATTCAGCAGTTCGAGAAGCAGGCGGGCGCGCTGATTCGGAAGTAAATCAGCCCGCTTACCTTTCGGCCGGCGATGGTGTGCAACTGCGCAGCATTGCCGGCCTCTTTGTTTCTAATCTTATCCACTTTTTTCCGCGAAATGAACCTTCGTTTTCTGTCCACGCTGGGCCTCGCGCTGATGACTACCGTCAGCTTTGCCCAGCAAAAACCGGCGGCCAAAGCGCCCGCTACCAAAACGGCCCTGGCCACCACGCCCGGCGGCACCCGCCTCGTGGAGAAGGTCACTAAACAGCCCGGCCAGCTCGTCATTCCCTACGAGAAGTACGTGCTGCCCAACGGCCTCACGCTCATCGTGAGCGAGGACCACTCCGACCCGCTGGTGCACGTGGACGTGACCTACCACGTGGGCTCGGCCCGCGAGCAGATTGGCAAGTCGGGCTTCGCGCACTTCTTTGAGCACATGATGTTCCAGGGCTCCGACCACGTGGGCGACCAGCAGCACTTCAAGCTGGTGACGGCCGCCGGCGGCACCCTCAACGGCAGCACCAACCAGGACCGCACCAACTACTTTGAGACGCTGCCCAGCAACCAGCTCGAAACCGGCCTGTGGCTGGAGGCCGACCGCATGGGCTTCCTGCTGGATGCCGTGAGCCAGAAAAAGTTTGAAATCCAGCGCTCGACAGTGAAAAACGAGCGCGGCCAGAACTACGACAACCGCCCCTACGGTCTGGCCAGCGAGTACATCTCGAAGACGCTGTACCCCTACGGCCACCCGTATTCCTGGCTCACCATCGGCTACCTCGAAGACCTGGACCGGGCCGATTTGCAGGACCTGAAGAACTTCTTCCTGCGCTGGTATGGCCCCAACAACGCCACCCTGACCGTGGGCGGCGACGTGCAGCCCGCCCAGGTGGTGAAGCTGGTGGAGAAATACTTTGGGCCCATCAAGCGCGGCCCCTCGGTGCCGGTGCAGAAGCTGCCCGAGCCCGTGCTCACCGCCGACCGCTACGTGAGCTACACCGATAACGTGCGCTTCCCGATGCTGCAGATGGTGTTCCCGACGGTGCCCCACGGCCACCCCGATGAAATGCCGCTTGATGCGCTGGCCGAAATCATTGGCGGTGGCAAAAGCTCACTCATCTACAAAAACCTGGTAAAAAACCAGAAAGCCGTGCAGGCCCAGGCTTACCAGCAGAACTCGGAGCTGGGCGGCTTCTTCGATTTTGTGGCCCTGCCCTTCCCCGGCAAGACGCTGGACAGCACGGAGGCGATTATCCGCAACACGATGCGGGAGTTTGAGAAAAAAGGCATTTCCGACGAGGATTTGCAGCGCTTCAAGGCCCAGACCGAGGCCCAGAACGTGAGCGGCCTGGCCAGCGTGCAGGGCAAGGTGAGTCAGCTCGCCGCCAACCAGACTTTCTTCGGCAACCCCAACTACATCACCGTGGAAACCAAGCGCCTGCAGGCCCTCACCAAGGCCGATGTGCAGCGCGTGTACGACAAGTACATCAAAGGCAAGCACGCCGTGATTCTGAGCGTGCTGCCCAAAACCGGCAGCGTGGCCGCCGCCAAGCCCGACAACTACACCATCGATAAAAGCGGCTACAAAGCGCCTGACTACGGCTACAACGGCCTGAAATACACGAAGGCCACCGATACCTTCGACCGCAACAAGCAGCCCGCCGCCGGGGCCAACCCCGTGGTGAAAGTGCCCGCCCTGTACCAGGAAACGCTGCCCAACGGCCTGAAGGTGGTAGGCACGCGCAACAGCGAGATTCCGGCCGTGACCATGCGCCTGACCATTCGCGGCGGCCACCGCCTGGAGCAGACCATGCCCGGAAAAGCCGGCATTGCCGAGCTCACGGCCGGCATGCTGAACGAAGGCTCGGAGAAGTACACCGGCGAGGAAATCTCGGCGGCGCTCGACAAGCTGGGCTCGTCGGTATTTGTGAATGCCGACGACAACGAAACCACCGTGTACGTGCAGAGCCTGACCAAGAACCTGCCCGCCACCATGGCCCTGCTCGACCAGCGCCTACTACACCCGCGCTTTGACGCCCAGGACTTTGACCGCGTGAAAAAGCAACAGCTGGAGAAAATTGCCAACTTCGCCAACCAGCCCAGCGTCATCGCCGACCTGACTTATAACCGCCTGCTCTACGGCCAGAACAACATTGCCGGGACGGCCGTGGCCGGCACCACCGCCTCGGTGAGCAGCCTCACGCTGGCCGACGTGAAGGACTACTACAACAAGTACTACGCGCCCAACGTGAGCTACCTGGTGGCCGTGGGCGACGTTGACCAGGCGACGCTGGACAAGCAGCTGGGCTTCCTGAAAAACTGGGCCAAGAAAGACGTGACCATCCCAACGGATGTGGCCGGCGCACAGCCCGACAAGACGACCATCTACTTCGTAAACAAGCCCGGCGCGGCGCAGTCGGAAATCCGGGTGGGCTACCTCACGGATATGAAGTACGACGCCACCGGCCCCTACTACCGCGCCTACCTGGCCAACTACCTGCTCGGCGGCGCCTTCAACTCCCGCATCAACCTGAACCTGCGCGAGAACAAGGGCTACACCTACGGCGCCCGCTCGGGCTTCGCAGGCACGCGCTACGCGGGTCCGTTCACGGCCCAGGCGGGCGTGCGCGCCGATGCCACGGCTGCGTCGGTGAAGGAGTTTATGAGTGAGATTTCGAACTACCCAAATGGGATTTCCGATGAGGAACTGGCCTTTGTGCAGTCATCGGTGGGCCAGAGCGACGCCCTGCGCTACGAAACCGGACAGCAGAAAGCCGGCTTCCTGGCGCGCCTCGTCGAGTATAACCTCGACCCGACTTACGTAAATCAGCAAACGGAAATTCTGAAAAACCTGAAGAAGGAAGACGTGCAGGCCATCGCCAAGCAGTACCTGCCGGCCGACAAAATGGCCATCGTGGTAGTGGGCGACAACAAGCAGCTGCCCGCGCTGCAAGCCCTCGGCTACCCCGTGGTGGAACTGGATATGGAAGGCAAGCCTGTAGCGGCCGAAATGATGAAAAAGCCGGCCCCCACCCAAATGGAAATGGCCGCGCCGACAGATGAAAAGATGAAGATGCAGACCGACGAAGGCGGTAAAGTCAAAACCAAGACTAAAAAGGGCAAGAGCTAGGCTGCCAAGCCGGCTAAGACGCCACCCCAGGCTTGCCGCCGCATTTCTACTGTGCAGCTAATCCTAACTAGTGGATTATGACTGCGCTAGGGATGCGGTGGCACGTTTGGGGTGGCGTTCTTGTTTTCTTGCGTATCCGTGCCCAAATTCAAACCGCGCTGAGTAGCAAGCCGCGAGCAAGCGCCGGGTAAAGCGTAGCTTTCGGCCCGCCGCTTTATCTTCACCCAAAATTTATTCGCCCGTGGCCTCTTCCCAACAGCTTGCGCAACTCGACCGCCTGGAGCGGCAGATTACCACCTTAGTGGCTGCCTATCAGCAATTGCGTGAGGAGTTAGCCGATGCCAACACCACCGTGCAGCAGCTCCGCGCTGATGTACGCGAGAAGGACCGGCTACTGAAAGAGCGCCAAAACCAGGAAAATATCGTTAAACTTGTACACACCATAGCTGGGGAACCCACCCACGCCAACGAACTTAAACTGCGCCTCAACGAATACATCCGCGAACTGGACAAGTGTCTTGCCTATTTGAGAGACTAAACCGACTGACCCCTTACCCCACCGCCGTAACTATCGCCGTATGAGCGAACTAGCCATCAAAATTCGTATTGCTGACCGGGACTATCCCATGCGCGTTGACGTGCAGGATGAGGAACGGCTGCGCCTGGCGGGCCGCCTGCTGGGCGACAAGCTGCGCGAATTCCGGGAAGGCTACGGCATTCAGGACAAGCAGGACTTGCTGGCCATGGTTGCGTTGGCCACCATGGCCGACCAATTGAAAGTGAGCAAGGAAAAGGATGGCACCGATGCGGCGCTAACCGAACGGCTGGCTCGTTTCGACGAGCTACTATCCGGCGTGGTGCTGGCGGGGTAATATCCCCGACTGGCACGCACACAACTCGTTGGCCCGGCCGGGCGGCGCGGCAATCGGCCGCTTCCGCCCGGCCCGGGCAAAATCGTTCTACCCGGTTATGGTTTTTACCCCACCCCAAAAACCATAATTACATGTTACCCACCATATTATACTGTATACTCACTGCGGTGGCCGCCCTTGTGGCGGGCTTCGTAGTAGGTAAACAGTTGGCCGGCAAAGCCCGGCTGGACCACGAGGGCGAGGCCCAGGCCCGCGCCCAACAAATCCTCCGCGACGCGGAGGAGAAAGGCAACCGCCTTCGCGACGAGAAAATCAAGCAGGCCGATGAGCGCCTGGAGCAGTCGAAGAACAAGTTCAAGACGCTGCGCAACGAGTTTGACCAGGAAAGCCGCCGCCTCAAAGCCGAGCTGGAAGGCGAGCTGACCCAGCGCCGCCAAGGCGTAGTGGAGCAAGAGCAGAGCATTAAAATGCTCACCGAAACCACTCAGCGCCAGCTCGAGCAGCTGCAGAAAAAGGAAGCCGACCTTGACCGCCAGCGCGAGAAAAACCAGACCGATACCCAGCAGCTGCGCGACAAATTAGAAGCCCAAGCCGAAAAGCGCCGCCTCGACCACGAGGAGGCGATGGCCGAGCTGGAAGAAAAGCAGCGTGAAGCCGACGAGCAGCTGCACTCGGTGCAGCGGCAGCTCGAAACCATCGCCAACCTGACCGCCGCTGAGGCCCGCGAGCAGCTGGTGGAAAGCCTCAAAAACGAAGCCCAGATTCAGGCCAGCTCCTACGTGAAGGACACCGTGGCCCAGGCCAAGCTGACGGCCACCAAGGACGCCAAGAAGATTGTGCTGGAAACCATTCAGCGCACTGCTTCGGAGCACGCCATTGAGAACTGCGTGTCGATTTTCAACATTGAAAGCGACGATGTAAAGGGCAAAATCATCGGCCGCGAAGGCCGCAACATCCGCGCGCTGGAAGCCGCGACGGGCGTTGAAATCATTGTAGACGACACGCCCGAGGCTATCATCATCTCGGGCTTCGACCCGGTGCGCCGCGAAATTGCCCGCCTCTCGCTGCACTTACTGGTGAAAGACGGCCGGATTCACCCGGCCCGCGTGGAAGAAATTGTGGCCAAAACCCGCAAAAACATCGAGGAGGAAATCGTCGAAATCGGCGAGAAAACCATCATCGACCTCGGCATTCACGGCCTGCACCCCGAGCTGATTAAGATGGTGGGACGCATGCGCTTCCGCTCCTCCTACGGTCAGAACCTCCTGCAACACAGCCGCGAAGTAGCCAACCTCTGCGCTACCATGGCGGCCGAGATGGGCCTCGATGTAAAAAAAGCCAAGCGCGCCGGCCTGCTGCACGACATCGGCAAGGTGAGCACCGAGGAGCCGGAATTGCCCCACGCCATCCTGGGCATGGAGATGGCCAAGAAATGGAAAGAGCACCCCGACGTGGTAAACGCCATTGGGGCTCACCACGACGAGATTGAGATGACGGCCATGATTTCGCCGCTCGTGCAGGCTTGTGACGCCATTTCGGGCTCGCGCCCCGGCGCCCGCCGCGAGATGATGGAGAGCTACATCAAACGCCTGAAGCAGCTCGAAGAAACCGCCAACGGCTTCAAGGGCGTGAACCAGTGCTTTGCCATTCAGGCCGGCCGCGAGCTGCGCGTGATGGTGGACGCCGAGAACGTGACCGACGAGCGCGCCGCCGAGCTGAGCTTCGAGATTTCGCAGAAAATCGAGAAGGAAATGCAGTACCCCGGCCAGATTAAAATCACCGTGATTCGGGAGATGCGCGCCGTAGCCTACGCCAAATAACGCTCTGCGTTTCCATCTAATAGCTCAAACGGCCCCGTCATTAGCTTGGCGGGGCCGTTTGGTTTTAATGGTTTTTATAAAGTCTGATTATTCGCATTAAAAACCCCGTTCACGCAATGTAAATACTATTTTGTTGTAGAAAACCGCACTAAGCAGAAGTCCTTTCCCGACAACTATTGAATTGTGAAGTGGCTGGCGATTAATCTAACTTTTAAGCCGTATTCCAACCACTACACATTCTCTGATGCGCCATTTCTACTTTGTGCTGTGTTCGGTTGCGACGAGTAGCTGCACCCTATACCAGCCGCTGTTTACAACGCTGCCGGCAGTACGCAAGGCGGGCGATATTGCCGTAATGGGCAACTGGCAGCTGCCTTACGGAGCGCAGGTCTCAGCAATAGTCTCGCCGGTAGACCATGCGCTGGTCTTCGGCACTGGCGGGCTGAATGCGTACAATGCCAAACGTGACAGTAGCAACAGCTACGCCCGTAGCCGACAATACGAGCTGGGCCTGGGTGGATACATTACATTAGGCAATAGCTGGTTGAGTGCGGTAGCGGGAGCGGGCCAGGGACGTGGGTATCGCTACGGGCGCTTCGAGTCGTCCGACTTATTTTTCCCGGGCGCGGTGGGCTATACTGGCGGTAGTAGTGGCACGGGCCGGCGCGCTCCCATTCCCGAATTGGTAGGCTCCTATAATACGCGCTTCGTACAGGTGACAACGTGGTGGCCTGATGTTCGCCGCCCGAAACTGGAATGGGGCGCCAGCCTGCGGGTAAATCAAGTGCGCTTCACGGAGTTGAACTTGAACGGCATTCCCCAACCGCTGCCTAGCCAATACTACCTGCAAAATTCGGTGGTCGTGCAGCAAAAGCTAGGACATCGTTTCAGCTGGCAGGCCACTGGCACATATAGCTTTGCTTTGCAGGAAGTTACAAACGAAAGCACTTTTGATAAGGCACCTATACGGCTGGGACTAAGCCTCATTTTTTATCCGGGAGGGGCAAAGGCTCGCAATGTGCCCTAAGATGACCGGCAGCAGCTTGCTTCAGCGTTCCGCCGAAATGCGTAGCCGATGAAAAATTCATTCCAGTGAGCGGGCTGCGACTACGAGTTGGCTTGATATTTTGCCCCGGCGCTCCCCCACTGCCGCCACTCCTTAACCGTACTGGGCTGCATCGTGCCAAGGGCTATTTTTCCGGACCCAAAGGCACACGGCCGACGAGCATAACGCGTAAATTGAGCTTGCAAAACCACATTGCAAACATCTTCCTTTCCAATGAAAATCATCTCTACGCTAATCGTGGCTGGCTCCACCCTCCTGCTGCCCAGCTGCGTGGTGTACATGCCCATGCAGTGCGCGGCTCCGCAGATTACCGATAAAAAGCAGGGCGAAGCGACCATTAGCACTTACCTCAATGGCCGGGCCGATATCGCCGCCACGTACTCGCCGGTGCGGCACCTGCTGGTGCGGGCAGCGTATAGCACCCTGCGCGACAACTCCCACGACAGCACCTACTACCGCGGGCACCAGTACGACCTGGGCGTGGGCACCTACTGGCGGCTGGGCGACGAGTGGCTGGTGGGCGCATTGGGCGGCTTTGGGCAGGCGCAGGGCGCAGCAGCTTACACCAAGACTGATTTCTTATTCGGTTATCCTACCCGATACGAGTTCGATATGCGCTACAACAAGGTGTTTGGCGAAGCCTACGGCATTTTTCAGGCTACCAACGCATTTTCATTTGGGGCCGCGTACCGCGTCACGCAAGTCAATTTCACGCGCCTCACCAATCTCGGCGCCCCCGTCGACCTCAGCCGCATGACCCGGAGTGAGCCGATGGTGTTCATCCGGGTGCGGCTGGGCGACGGCCCCACCGAGGACCGGCCCGTGCAGTTGCAAGCGGCCTGGGGCATCTCGGATACCTTTGGCTACAACCCCAAGGATACCAACGCAACTTACGCCCCCGGGGTGAGCGACCTGAAACAAGGCCGGGGCTACACCACCATTGGCATCACGGTTTTTCCGCACTGCTTGTTCCGCAAGGCCCAGCCGCTGCCCACTCAGTAGCGAACATTGAAGCGCCGGCTTTTTTGCGGAAATTTGAGTCACCGAGTACTTGTTGTTGCTCGGGCTTTACTTTCTCCGATGACCTTACGCCACTGCCTGGGCCTGGCCTGCGCGGCCGCCCTGGCCGCCTGCACCGCCTCCAAAAACCCCTACTCCGCCACCAACAAGTCCTATAAAGCACAGGTAAAGGCTTATGCCAAGGCCTTGCGGGCCACACCGGTCATTACGCCAGGGGCCGACAGCCTGCTGGGCAAATATTGGGTGGGCACCACCAATTTCAACCTGCGCAAGCCCAACTACGTCGTCATTCACCACACGGCGCAGGACTCCACGGCCCAGACGCTCAAAACGTTCACCATGCCGAGCACGCAGGTGAGCGCGCATTACGTCATCGGGCGCGATGGTCGGGTGTACCACATGCTGAATGACTACCTGCGGGCCTGGCACGGCGGCGTGGCCCGCTGGGGCAACACCACGGACATCAATTCCTCGTCCATCGGCATCGAGCTGGATAACAACGGGGTTGAGCCTTTTGCCGAAGCGCAGATTACCAGCCTGATGCACATTCTGGCCGGCCTGAAAAAGGCTTATGGAATTCCCACGGCCAATTTCATCGGCCACGCCGACATTGCGCCCAGTCGCAAGAACGACCCCAGCGCCCTTTTCCCCTGGAAGCGACTGGCAGATAATGGGTTCGGCCTGTGGTACGATGCCGGGCCACTGCCCAGCCCGTTTGTGGCCGACAGCGCCGCCGCTCTGGCGGGCCGCCTGCTCGCCCCGCCCCTACCGGCGGCTGACGATGTGCCGGCGGCCACCATTCCACCCGTGGATACCAGCCGGGTAGATGCCCAACTGGCGCGATTGAACGGCCCAATTACGGTGTTTAGCCCGCGCGAAGCTTTGCGGATTATCGGGTACGACACGCGGGATTTGCCGGCTGCCATCCGGGCGTTTAAGCTGCATTTTATCCAGCAAAACGTGAACGCGCCGCTGACCGATGCCGACAACCGGATTCTGTATAATCTGTATAAGAAGTGCTTGTAACTAGTGGCCAGCCGTTATATTTAGCCAATTGGGGAGCCGCCGGCCAATGCCGCGCCGGCCAAAGAGTTAACTTTATTCTATGCCAGAAGTATCCAAGCGCGGGCAGGACATGCCCGTTTCGCCGTTTCGCAAGCTGCTGCCTTATGCTGACGCCGCCCGCCAACAGGGCAAGGTTGTTTACCCTCTCAACATCGGCCAGCCCGATGTGTTGACGCCGCCCGAAATGTTGGCCGCCGTGCGCAATGCGGATATTAAAGTGCTGGGCTACGCTCCCGGCGCGGGCACCGACAGCTACCGTCGCAAGCTGGAAACTTATTACCAGCGCGCCGGGATTCCGGCTCGCTTCGAAGACATTATGGTAACCACAGCGGGCAGCGAGGCCATTCTCTTCGCCCTGCTCACCTGCCTCAATCCGGGCGATGAGGTGATTGTGGCGGAGCCGTTTTACGGCACTTACACAGCGTTTTCCATTGCCGCTGGGGTGAACATTGTGGCCGTGACGGCGCACATTGAGGACGGCTTTGCGCTGCCACCGCTGGTTGATTTCGAGGCCGTTATAACGCCCCGCACTCGGGCCATTCTCATCTGCAACCCCAGCAACCCGACGGGCTACGTGTACCGGCGCGATGAGCTGGACGCGCTGCTGGGCCTGTGCAAGCAGCACGACCTATACCTGATTTCGGACGAGGCCTACCGCGAATACTGCTACGATGGTGCTCAAGCCACCAGCGCCCTGAGCCTGGTGGGCGGCGAGCAGTACGTGGTGATGGTTGACACTATTTCGAAGCGCTACAGCGCCTGCGGGGCGCGGGTAGGCGCGCTGGTTACGCGCAACCCCGAGGTGTGGGTGGCGGCTTTTCATTTCGGGCAAATGCGCGTGTGCCCGCCGGTGCTGGAGATGATAGCCGCCGAAGCCGCTGCCGACCTGCCGGCGTCTTATTTCGACGGCACCCGGGCCGAATACCAGGCCCGGCGCGACCTCACGGTGAATGCCCTACGCGCCATGCCCGGCGTGGTGTGCCCGGTGCCGGGCGGGGCCTTCTACGTGGTGGCCCGCCTGCCCGTGGACGACGCCCAGAAGTTTGGTCAGTGGCTGCTGGAGGATTTTACGCTGGACAATCAGACGCTGATGCTGTCGCCGGCCAACGGCTTCTACCACACGCCGGGCCTGGGCCGACAGGAAGTGCGCATCGCCTACGTCATCAACCAAACCGATTTGGCGGCGGCGCTCAACTGCCTGGCGCACGCGCTGCTGGCCTACCCTGGCCGCACCGAACCCGTGCCCGCCAACGTCGTAGAAGCGGCCATTGCCCTCCCCGTTTGACCCTTTACCACTCAGCTCCATGAACCCAACCATTGCCCCCGCCGTCAAAGTACCCATCAAGGATTACCGGGGCTCCATCCGGTTCTGGCACTGGGCCAATGCACTGCTGATTAGCCTGCAATTGATGACCATTCTGTTTCAGAAGGTGATTGTGAAGGCCAGAACGGCCATACCGGAGCTGCAATCGTCGGGCAAAGAGGTTTCGGTGCCGCAGGCGCGCGAGCTGGCGCACATCATCAGCGAGCGCATCTGGGCGTGGCACATCTACTTTGGCTGGGCGCTGGTGGCGCTGTGGGTGCTGCGGCTGGGCTTGCAGCTCACGGGGCCTTCCAATTTGCGCTTCTCGGCGCGGCTGACGGAGATTCTGCGCCGCTACCGCTTAGCTCCGCCGGCGGACAAGAGCCAGACCGGCAAAATCCTGTTTGCCAAAACCACCTATGCGCTGTTTTACCTGTTTATCACCATCATGGTGGCCACCGGGCTTATCATGATTTTTGAAGATGTATCCTGGCTGAAAGGCATTCACCACTTAGCTGAGGAAACGCACAACGTGACGATGTACCTGATTATCGGCTTCATTCTCATCCACGTGGTAGGCGTGGTGTGGGCCGAAAGCAAGGAAGACCACGGGCTGATTTCGCGCATGGTGGGCGGGGAAGCGCCGAATATTCCACCGAAAGCTTAAGGCCTGTCATTGCGAGGCCGCAGGCCGAAGCAACCGAAGGTCAGCGTAGCTAAACCCTAATTAAAAGCCCCGGCACCATTGCGGTACCGGGGCTTTCTGGCAAAAAAACGTGTCTGGTTCTGACAGGACTGATTAGCTCGAGCTCCGTTCGGTTGCTTCGGCTCCGCCTCGCAATGACAGGCGCCTCGTTCTGCTTACTGGCCGCTGCCTACCGGCTTCTGCTCCAGCTTCTGCATGGGGCTGCTGGTGCGGCTGGTTTGCTGCTGCATGGGGTTCGGCGTGGCCTGCTGTTGCTGCTGGAACAGCTCGAAGCGCGAGGCGGCGGGCTGGCGCGGGAAGGCGTTGTTGCTCAGGTCGGTATCGGCCGTTTGCTGGAAGGGGTCGATAACGAAGCTGATAACCGGCTTTTTGGTCACGATGACCTTGGTGACCTGGGCGTTGTTTTTGCGCCAGATTTCGGCCGGGATGGTCTGGATTTCCTGGGTGTTGTCGGCGTAGGTCATTTGCAGGACCACGGGCATTACCAAGCCGCCCACGTTGCGCAAACTCAGCTCGTAGAAATTCTGCGAGTCGCCGAGGCGCTGCTTCTGGTCGTCGGTGAGGGTGCCCAGGTAGGCGGTGTAGCGCTGCTGGTCGGCGGGCGTCACGGCCAGGGGGTCGTAGCTGTTGTAGAAGTCCTTCAGCTCGGGCTTCTCGTCCACCAGCGTTTGGGGGATGTCGGTGGCGTTGCGCTGGGCCGTGATGGACTGCGGCGCGGCGGCGCGCTGCTGCTGCAGGCGGGCATTTTCCACCTGTGGGTTCTTGGTGCTCACGTTGTAGCTCTTCACCGATTCGAGGGCCAAGTCGGTGTGGTCGGTGGTGTAGAACCAGCCGCGCCAGAACCAGTCGAGGTCCACCGCCGAGGCGTCTTCCATGGTGCGGAAGAAGTCGGCCGGCGTGGGGTGCTTATAGGCCCAGCGCTGGGCGTAGGTTTTGAAGGCGTAGTCGAACAGCTCGCGGCCCATCACCGTTTCGCGCAGGATGTTGAGGGCCGTGGCGGGTTTGCCGTAGGCGTTGTTGCCGAACTGCAGCACCGATTCCGAGTTGGTCATAATCGGGGTTTGCAGGCTCTTATCGGTGGCCATGTAGGCGGCGATGTTGCGGGGCTCGCCGCGGCGGCTGGGGTAGTTGCGCTCCCACTCCTGCTCCGTGAGGAACTGCACGAAGGAGTTCAGGCCCTCGTCCATCCAGGTCCACTGCCGCTCGTCGGAGTTCACAATCATCGGGAAGAAGTTGTGGCCGACCTCGTGGATAATCACCGAAATCATCCCGTATTTCCGCTCGGCCGAGTAGGTGCCGTCCTTCTCGGGGCGGCCGCCGTTGAAGCAAATCATGGGGTATTCCATGCCGCCGATGGCGCCGTGCACCGAAATGGCCACCGGGTAGGCATAGGGAATGGTGTACTTCGAGTAGGTTTTGATGGTGTGAGCCACCACCTGCGTCGAGTATTGGCCCCAGAGCGGGTTGCCCTCTTTGGGGTAGTAGCTCATGCACAGCACGGGCTTGCCGCTCTGCGTGATTTGCATGGCGTCCCAGATGAATTTGCGCGAACTGCACCAGGCGAAGTCGCGCACGTTTTTGGCCGCGTAGGTCCAGGTTTTGGTGCCGGTGGCGCGGCTGCTTTCGTTGCGTACGGCCTCGTCCTGGCTCACGATGAGCACGGGCTTCTTGGCGGTTTTGGCCTGCTCCAAGCGCTTGAGCTGCGCGGCGCTCATCACCTGAGCGGCGTTTTGCAGCGTACCGGTGGCGCCCACCACGTGGTCGGCCGGCGCGGTGATGCTCACCTTGTAGTCGCCGAAGGGCAGCGTGAATTCGCCGTTGCCGAGGAACTGCTTGTGCTGCCAGCCCTGGTTATCGGAGTATACGGCCATGCGGGGGTAGAACTGGGCCATCTCGTAGAGGTAGTTCTTGTCGGCCGGGAAGTACTCGTAGCCGCAGCGGCCGCCCTTGGTGGCGTCGTTGATGTTGTAGTGCCACTTCACGTTGAACGACACCGCCTGGTGAGGCCGCAGCGGCGTGGGCAGGTCCACGCGCATCATGGTGTGGTTCGTGACGGTGTGCAGGGCCTTGCCGTCTTTGGCGGTCACGCTTTCGATGCGGAAACCGCCGTCAAAGTCGTCCACCAACCCTTCCAGAGTTCGGAAGGGCACTTTGTCGCTCAGCGAATTCACCTCGGTGGCCGTCGTCATCGAGTTTTTGTCCCAGATGTTCTGGTCGAGCTGCACCCAGAGGTAGGGCAGCGCATCGGGCGAGAGGTTGGTGTAGGTGATGGTTTCGCGGCCGGTGAGGGCCTGCTTGGCATCGTCGAGGGTGACTTTGATGTCGTAGTCGGCGCGCTGCTGCCAGTAGTCGGAGCCGGGGGCACCGCTGGCGGTGCGGTAGCTGTTGGGGGTCGGCAGCATCGTTTCGAGCTGCGCAAATTTGTCGGTGCCGGAGTTGGTGGTCTGGGCAGTGGCGGCCTGCTGGCCCGTCACCGCCAGCACCAGGCCAGCCAATAGAATACGACGCATAGAAAAACCGTAAGTGGGAAAATCAGATTAGAAATGGCGACCGGTAAGGTCGCTTAAAGTTACGGCAAGGTTGCGGCAGTGCGGCCAAAGCCACCGGGCCGCAATCGGCCGGGGCATCCTACGGCCACAACTGTTGCAGCAGCAGCACCGTGGCAATGCCGAGGGCCGCGCCGCTGGTAGTCAGCAGCCAGTCGCGGCGGGCTACGCGCAGGCTGCCCAGCAGCACCGCCCCAACCACCAAAATGGCCGACACGATGAGGATTTGGCCCAGCTCTACGCCGATGTTGAACGCCAGCAACTCCTCCACCGGCCGGCTATTTGGCCCGAGCAAGGCCCGCAGGTAGTTGGAAAATCCCAGCCCGTGAATCAAGCCAAAACCCAGGGCCAGGGCATTGGGAGCCGCCGCCAGCATGGGGGCGCGGCGCGTGATGAGCCGGCCCGCGCCGCGCAGGTTCCACAGCGCCGTGACCATGATGGTGACCGGAATCAGCGCTTCGATAAGGGCTGGCTTAAACGCCACCAGCCCCAGCGTGGCCAGCGCCAGCGTGAGCGAGTGCCCCACCGTGAAGCTGGTGACCAGCGCCAGCACGCGCCGCCAGTCAGCCAGCACGTAGGGCGCGCACAGGGCGAGCAAAAACGTGAGGTGGTCGGCCGCGCGCGGCGTGCAGATGTGCAGAAAGCCGAGTTGCAGGTAGGTCTGGAAAACGGAAGCCATGCGGCAAAGCTAGCGGCTTCGGATTTGGCGAGGCCGGTCTAACTTGTGCCGTTTTTCCACTTCCCTTCTATTCATGCTGAAGCGCTACCTGCTGCTTTTTGTCCTGCTGCCCCTCGGCGCGGCGCGTGCCCAGGCCCCGGCCAATCCGGCCCCGGGCACTTTTTACCTCACGCGCCAGGACACTGCCCGCGCCGTGCACGAATTATTCAAGAGCCGGCGCGGCGGCGGGTTTGGGTGGCTGGGCTTTGGCGCGGCGGGCATGGCGGCCTCCATCATTCCGGCCCAGCAGGCTACCAGCGCCGGCGTCTGGACGCCCGGCGTCGTCATCGGCTCGGCAATGGCGGTGCTGGGCACTAAAAAATTCATCCAGTTCGGATGGGGACGCGAGCGGCGCGTGCTACAGAAGCTGGCCGCCACCGGCCACCTGCCCACCGACGTGCAGCGCCGCCTGCATGGCAACTTTGCGCCCCTGCACGGCACGGCCTCCGCGCCAAACCCGCTGCTGGCCTACGGCACCGGCAGCACGCCGGCGGCCAATAGCTCCACTCCTGCACTGGTTTCCAGCGCCGGCGCTCCAACAGCCGAGGCCCCGGCCCAAACACTGGCCGACGCCCGCCAGGATACCCTCGATGCTGTGCAGGGCCTGTTCAATGCCAAGCGGCTGGGCGGGCAGCTGCCCATCCTGCTCGCCCTGCCCGGCCTGCGCCTGATGACCGGCGCCACCAAAACCAGCGCGCCGGCTTCGCCTTACATCCAAACCCAAAGCAGCGACCCGCCGGCGGGCCAGATTGCCCTCGGGCTGGCGCTGATGACGGGCGGCGTGGTGTACATGTTCGTACACAACGCGCCCTATTCCGATGCGAAATTCAAGCTGCTGCACGACGAGTACCTGGCCGGCCACCCGCTCCCGCCCGCCCTGCGCGCCCAGCTAAAGCCCAAGCACGTTGAAGCGGGCCGCAAGTACCGCGAGAAAATGGAGCGCCGGGCCAGCCGTCGCCGCTGATGATTTCCCCGCCGCCGTGGCGGCCGCGGCGCGGGTAGCGGAAGTTTATCAAGCGTACGCAAGCTTCCCTGAGTTTATTTAACCTTTATAACTGCTTTTCGATGGCCATTTGAATCGAATTCAATCCGCTCATCCAAGATGGTATTGCCATTGTGCTCGAACGCTCCCCACCGACGAATCATGACGGTGTCCAGCTTACTGCCTCCGAATTCTATGTCTACCGATTCAAGGCAAGGTCGTCCAGCCACCGTTCTCGGGACAGTGTTGCCAACCAGATATAAGCTGCCATCTTCCCGATAGTATCTCACATAGGACGCTTTTCCGTCGGCAGAGTACACGGTAGTGTCCTTAATGGCTCCGCTCTTGTACCATCTTTGCCACATACCATGCGGAGTAAAATGCACTTTTCCGACGCTGTCCGGTTGGGCACGGAGCGGCCCTTGGTAGTAAAGTTGACTTGGTTTAAAGCGCCAATAAGAAGTGTGGATTTTATCAATAGGTCGTCCTTGCTTCAACAGCTGCCGTTCGTCAGAAGTAAGATGCGTCCCGTAGTCAGTCTTCGGAAAAGCCTGAGGAACACATGATGTGAGCAGTCCTTCGAAGGCGCATACATACACCAGCCAGTATTTGTGTTTCATAAATTTATAAAGGCCAATGATTGACAATATGCCTAACGCCTCTTCCCTTGTTTCCGCATATTGACCTAGCCAATAACAATGGGAAAGCCCCGCCGACGTCACGCCAGCAGGGCTTTTCCATCCAAAACCGCTCGGTTATTACACCGCCGGCATTTCCACGTTCTCGAACTTCACCTGTCCGTCTTCCAACACCGCCTCCACCACGGCATCTTTCGACACGCGGCCGGAGAGGATGTCTTTCGACAGCTCATTCAGAATCACGCGCTGCAACACGCGCTTCAGCGGGCGGGCGCCGAAGGTCGGGTCGAAGCCCTGCTCGCCCAGGTAATCCAACACCTCGTTGGTGGCTTCGAGCTGAATCCCGGCCTCGGCCAGGCGCTGCTGGATTTGCTTGAACTGGATGTCGACAATTTTGCGGATTTCCTTGCGCTTGAGGGGCTGGAACATCACAATTTCGTCGATACGGTTCAGGAACTCGGGGCGCATGTGCTGCTTGAGGCGCTCGATGACTTCCTCGCGGGTGCGGTCCACCACTTCCTCGTGGTTGAACTCGTTGAGCTCCTTGAAGTTCTTCTGGATGATGTCGGCCCCGGTGTTCGAGGTCATGATGATGATGGTGTTCTTGAAGTTTGCCACCCGGCCTTTGTTGTCGGTGAGGCGGCCGTCGTCCAGCACTTGCAGCAGGATGTTGAACACGTCCGGGTGCGCTTTCTCAATTTCATCGAGCAGCACCACCGAGTAAGGCTTGCGGCGCACGGCTTCCGTGAGCTGACCGCCCTCGTCGTAGCCCACGTAGCCGGGAGGCGCGCCGATGAGCCGCGACACGGCGTGGCGCTCCTGAAACTCGCTCATGTCAATGCGAACCATGGCGTTTTCGTCGTTAAACAAATACTCGGCTAATGCCTTAGCCAGCTCGGTTTTGCCCACACCGGTGGTACCCAGGAAAATGAACGAGCCGATGGGCCGCTTGGGGTCTTGCAGGCCGGCGCGGGAGCGGCGCACGGCGTCGGAAATAGCCGCGATGGCCTCCGACTGACCGGCTACGCGCTTGCCCAGCTCGGCTTCGAGGTTCAGCAGCTTCTCGCGGTCCGATTGCAGCATTTTGCTCACCGGGATGCCCGTCCACTTGGCCACCACCTCGGCGATGCTTTCGCTGGTCACGACTTCCTGGAGCATGGCCCCGCCGTCTTTGTTGGCGTTGGCTTCGTCCTGCAACGCTTTCAGCTTGGCTTCGGCTTCCTGAATCTTGCCGTAGCGCAGCTCTGCTACCCGAGCATAATCGCCCTGGCGCTCGGCCTGTTCAGCTTCCAGCTTGAATTGCTCAATGGCTTCCTTCTGGGTCTGGATGCCCGTGAGGACGCCCTTCTCACTTTCCCAGCGGGCTTTCAGGCTATCGCGGCGGTCGTTCAGTTCGGCCAATTCCTTGCTGAGCACGGCCTCGCGGTCCTTGTTGTTTTCGCGGCGGATGGCTTCGCGCTCAATTTCGAGCTGCATGATGCGGCGCTGGATTTCGTCCAGCTCCACGGGCATAGAATTCAGCTCGATGCGGAGCTTAGCGGCGGCCTCGTCCATGAGGTCGATGGCCTTGTCGGGCAAAAACCGGTCGGTGATGTAGCGCGAGCTCAGCTCCACGGCCGCAATCACGGCGTCGTCGGTGATGCGCACGCCGTGGTGCAGCTCGTACTTCTCCTTGATGCCGCGCAGGATGCTGATGGCGTCTTCCTGCGAGGGCTCGTCCACCATCACGGCCTGGAAGCGGCGTTCCAAGGCCTTGTCCTTCTCGATATATTTCTGGTATTCCTTGAGCGTGGTGGCCCCGATGGCGTGCAGCTCGCCGCGCGCCAGGGCGGGCTTGAGCAGGTTGGCGGCATCCATGGCGCCCTCGCCCCCGCCGCCGGCCCCGATGAGGGTATGCATCTCGTCAATGAAGAGCACAATCTGGCCGTCGGAGTCGGTCACTTCCTTGATGACGGCCTTGAGGCGCTCCTCAAACTCGCCCTTGTACTTGGCCCCGGCCACGAGCAGGCCCATGTCGAGGCTCATGATGGTTTTGTCGCGCAGGTTTTCGGGCACGTCGCCGGCCACGATGCGCTGGGCCAGGCCCTCCACAATGGCAGTTTTGCCCACGCCGGGCTCGCCGAGCAGCACGGGGTTGTTTTTGGTGCGGCGCGAGAGGATTTGCAGCACGCGGCGGATTTCTTCGTCGCGGCCAATCACAGGGTCCATCTTACCGGCGCGCACCTGCTCGTTGAGGTTGCGGGCGTAGCGGTTCAGGCTCTGGTACTGGTCTTCGGCGCTCTGGCTCGTGACTTTGCGCCCGCCGCGCAGCTCCTGGATGGCGGCCTTCAGGTCTTTCTCATTAAAACCGGTGTCTTTGAGCAGCGTAGCCACGGCATCCTTGCCGCCGAGGATGCCCAGCAGCAGGTGCTCGACGGACACGAACTCGTCGCCCATGTCCTTCATGGCCGTGTTGGCGCGCTGCACGGCGGCAGCGGCCTCATTGGCGAAGTAGGGCGAGCCGCCGCTCACCTTCGGGTAAGCGGCCACAATGGCATCGAGCCGCGGCGTGAGAATGTTGAGGTTGGCACCCAGCTTGTTGGCCAGAAACGAGAAGACGCTTTCGTCGCTCTGGAAGAGGCCCTTCAGCAAATGGCCCGTTTCGATGGCCTGCTGCTGGTTGCCCCCAGCTATTTCGGTGGCCTTCTGCACGGCCTCCTGTGCCTTGATAGTGAAGTTTTTAAAGTCCATGATGCGAGTCTCTAAGTAGGTGCTTCGGGTTAGGAAGTATGTACGAAGGGACTAGCAAATGGGGTGCGAGAGTGGGTTTTCGGACTTTCTGGCGGGAAAATTCAAGACTAAATCACTTAATACGCGTCAATATGCCACAGTTAGTTTTCTGTTTTGGGCGCCTCAATTGTCAGCTGTGACGGTGGCAATTGTATATGCTTAAATGCGGACTGTTTGAATTGCTGTTGTATATACTCTTTATACTTCAGCTGTTTCCTTCTAATTTTTAAGTACAAGTCGTTATCCATCCGGTCCTTTAAGCGTAATGATTGTATATCGACGAAAACGATTCGATTCCACCTTACGTTGAGGTCTTTCATCTTCAAAAAGTCTTCAAGATAACTAGGGTCAAGTGTCCTTTCAGAGAGAAGATAAGAAGCACAATAGGTAACCACGTCTGAATAGCCAGAGTTTTCTTTTAACACCGTAGATGCAAATGCATCTATTAAGTCATCTAGAACAATATGCTTTGTACCAAACAGCTTTTTAAAAATCGCTCTGTAATTTAAAATGTAATCAATCGTCGTCAGTTTAGCTGTTAGTAATATATTCCCCGAAGCTGTGTATTCACGATAAAATTGCTCAAAATTCCACACTAATTTTTTGACAATTTGAACTTTTGCAGCCTTCGGTATAAGATAGGATGCTTGCAAAGCCTTTGCCATTGCATATAAATACTGGTGCCTTTGCTCCATATCGATGGGCACAATTTTTTCGCTAGCTTTCTTAATAAATACATCACGAGATGGCTGTCTACCGCAGTAGAAAATGGTTGTATTTTCCCACCATTGGTTACACAAGTTCTCCATTAACTCGTCTTCTTCAGAATCGTCAAAAGCAGTACTTGCAAAGTATTCTTGGAAACTCAAGTGAGAGAACTTAAAAGCTTCCAACTCCTCTTCGTACCCAAAAATACCAGCACGTCGCTTCAGGACTTGCACAAACCCAGGGATATCAGACAGTTCCTCATAGTCATAATCTCTCTTGAGCCTGTGCAAATAATCGACTAAATCGTCACTGCTAATTGCTTGCTCATTATTTCCATGCAAGTGCTTTGCAATTTTTCCTAGTATTTGTTTTGCCTCTTCGTATTTGTATTGTAGGGATATACCTTTCGCAGTATCCCACCTATTGAGGTAATAATCCGAAAATTTATTGTAAAGCTCAGTTATATTGGCAGGCAGTTCATCAAGGTCTATTTCATCTTCCCGATACAATATAGCCATCAACGTAAGTGCCATTGGCGTACGAGTGAGAGTATTCGACAGTTGGCTATCCTTGATAGCTTTAACGAATGACTCCGCTTTCACCTTGCTATTTGGCATAAGCTTTTTAACAAGTTTAAAGGCTTGACCAACGTCGAATGGCAATAATTCCACCTTATTAAACGAGGGCAATAAGCCCTGCTTCTTAATCAGTTCTATCTCTCTGCTAGTGATAAAAAACTGTATGGCGCCTACTTTCTTTTCTATTTCAAGGTCACGCTCTCTATCCGCTTTTTCATTTTTGCTAACTACAAGGTCTTTTACTTTGTCTAGAAGAATCATCTTGCTTGAGTCGATAATTTCATCTAGCCCATCAAGCAACACAATTATTTTAGAAAACAATTCTCTATTGAATTCAACACCAGACAGCCTCCGATACTGCTTTTTTACTTCTTCGAAAATATCAAAATCATTTATATTTTCTATTTCTCCGATTTCAAAATAAAATGCCAAGTCAGGACGCTCTTTTTGCGTAGACATTGCATGATATCCAATCCTTTTCAGCAGCAGACTTTTTCCAGATGTCGGAATGCCAGACACCAAGGTATTCTTATTTGAATTGAGCATCTCGATTGCGTCATCAAACTCCTCATTCCGTTCAGAGCTTCTTGCTGTTTGCTCGTAGTTTGTATAAGCCTTTTTGGTCTGTTGATATTTATTGTATGTTGTTTTCGCTGAAACATAAATCTCATTTATGTCTTTAATTTCAAGTCCATTGTAAAGCTCTTTAGAGTTTTTAAACTCAGCTAACGCCGCAAGTTGGTTCTTAATAAAAGTAGTTACTGCAACGTCATTAACTCCCAGGAACTCATCCTTAGCATGTAACTCTATTTCTTCAGAAAGCCTCTGGTAGTTCCAAATCTGAACATTGGCGCGCATCAACTTAGGAATTGTTTCAGACATTATTTTAGCCTGTTCCGTCACGTTCCCGTTAGCAACAACAATAACCTGACTGATATCATGAGATGCCCCTACTTCGCTATAGGGTATTTCAAACGCCTGATGCAACTGCGTAACAATTTCACCTCCTGTGGTAAAATCCTTAATTGTAACATTTTTATTTTTAACAACCACAGCAAACCATCTATCCACCTTATTCTTTTCGTCCCTTTCTTTAAACACTAAATCTTTGCCAAACTCATTCGAGCCATGAGTTATCATAACATTAGAGTACCCTTTGTTTCTAAAGAGTTGTTGCAAGTAAGGAAAAAGCTCTGGCTCCTTGCTTTCTCTTTGAATACGAAGCAGTTTTTCACGTACAGATGAAGTACTCATGGTCGATTATTTATTTAGCGAAGTTTCGCTTGTGCTATCAATTGATGAAAAAATTCACTTCTACAAGTGAAGCCGCAAGCTAGGTGAGAAATACTTGTTTTCAAGCATCTTTCTTAGAAACGCCAGATAGTATATATTGAGGCAAGGGCAGCTACCCAAGAAGCTCCCGTTTCTTCAGCGGCGGGAGCGGCGGGCGGGGGGCAGACTTTGGAAGCGCCAAAGGCAGCGGCTCACGCCAGGGAGGGGTATTCCCAGTGCGTGGACCGCTGCCTTTGGTTCGAGCGTGGCTATTGAATCAGGGCTGGCATACTGCGCGAGGTGGTTTGTGCATGCTATGCCAGCCGGCGCTCTGCATTAGCGCCCGTGGTGCTGGCGCGCCGAAACAGCCAACCCGAAACGCCCCACAACCCTGCGAATACGGTATTCAGCGCCAGCACCTGCACCATACCCAAATCAGCTTCGGGCTTCCAGATTGCCATTGCAACGAAGGGAACCAGAAACTGCGTGAGCGCCGCCGCAAACATGGCGCGGGCCATCCCCAGCGGCCGGAAGCGCGCCGCAATAGCCCCAACGAGGCCAACGGCCAGCACCGCGCCGTAGAGCAGGTTGGCCGGGTTATTCTCGCTGCCGATGAATCCCACGGCCAGATTCCCCCAGATGAGCAGAAGCCCGGCCGCTACCGCCACCCCAACGGCCACGCGGTAGGTGCCACTGCCCCCCATGCGCGCCACCAGCGCATACACAAGGCCCGAACCAAACAACAGGATGCCCGCGACAACGAAATCGGACAAGGTCCAGGTTACTTCCCTGGTAAACTGCATCGCTACCAGAGGTATCAGCAGCAGGAACGCCGTAGCCAGCGCAATTCGAACAATGCTTTGGGTAAGTGTCATGGCAGTAGGGCTGAGAGTTAAAATGAGCGAAAAAATATCTTAGAATGCGGGGTGAAGGCGGCAGGTCAGACTTCCGGCACAGGCCGCGGGTGAGGCTAAAAGGCCGGCAAATGCACCCACCGGCGGCAGCCACCTAAGTCAGTCAGGACGAACAGCGATGGCACAAATTAAAGTAAAGTACTTTGCATTTCAAAGTAATAGAGCAAAAGATTATCCGCTCCCATCGTAGCGGTTCTACCTCAATCCCCGGCTAATGCGCTAAATGGCTTGTATGCTGATGATAAGCCAAATGACCAACCCAAAATACAGGCAACTATTTCCACCGACTGCGCTAATCCACCTTGCTCTCGATTTTGTCGGCCAGCGCCCTCCGCGAGTGCAGCATGGGCAGGTTTCTGGTGGCAAAGCTTTTCACCGCCGGGTTTTCGGCGTTTTTGCTCTTCACCTCGAACATGGCAATGTCCAGCTTGTGGGCTTTCTCCATCAGGTCCATGTACGATTCATCGAAGCTTTTGCCGGCCTTGTTTAGCATACGGTCGGCCAGGTGCTGGTGCACGGGCAGCATGGTGGTGGGCAGCGTGGCGTTGAGCTCCCGGGCCAGGGTTTTTAATTCCTGGTCGTTCTGGGTATGCAGGGTCACCATCATCTGCGCAAATTTTCGCACGTCGGGGCTGGTGGCCTTTTGCGCGGCCAACTGCCCCACCTGAATTTCGAGAAGGTTGCTGCTGCCCGCGTCAATCAGAAACACGGGGTCGGTCATGGTGGGAAACGTCCCCATAAAGACCGCGAGGTCGCCGGCTGGCACATCGGCCGCCGGGACGCTGCTCGCGGGGGCATCGCTGGGGGTGGTGCTGGCAGTCGCATCTGCGTTCGTGGGCACGGCAGGCGTGGCGGGCGGGCTGCTGACGGCATCGGTGCTGGACGGCGGCACAGCCCCCATTCCACCACTGGCAGTGGCATCCGAACTGGTTTTAGACGTGCTACAGGCAGCCCCAACCAGCAGGGCGCCCGCTACCAGAAAATGAGGAATAGTTTTCATGGTGCTGATGCTTTGATTATATATAAATATAGTTATTAATATATAATCAAAGCATCAGTACCATGGCCGCATTTGCTTGCTGGCAACTGCCCGGAACACTACCCCAGCCGGATGCTCCGCGCGATGCGCAGCTGTTCCAGAAAATGCGCATCGTGCGATACCACAAGCAGCGTGCCGCGGTAGTCGGTGAGGGCAGCCGTCAGGATGTCGAGGTTTCGGATGTCGAGGTTGTTGGTGGGTTCGTCCAGGATGATGAGGTCGGGGGCTTGGGTGCTTATCATCAGGCCACAGAGCAGCAGCCGCATTTTCTCGCCGCCGCTCAGGGTGTGGCACGGCTGGTCCCAATCGGCTTTCGAGAACAGGAAGCGGGTGAGACGAATCTTAATTTCGTGCTCCTGCAGCCCCGTGGCATTAAACTGCTGCGCCTGCTCATACACCGTCAGCTGGTTGTTGATGAGGGAATAATCCTGGTCGATGAACACGGCTTTGGCCCCGGCCCGGTACAAGGTGCCTTGCGTGGGCTCCAGCGCGCCCAGCAGCAGTTTGATTAGGGTGGTTTTGCCCGAGCCGTTCGAGCCGTGCAGCGCCAGTCGCTCGCCGCTGTGCAGCTGGAAATTCAGGGCCTCGCGCCACAGCAGGTGGGAGCCGTAGGCATGGTTGAGGCCGGTGGCGGTGAACAGAATTTTGCCTTCGTGCAAGGCCGATTGGTCGAAGCCAAACTTCATCTGGTCGGCATCGGGCAGTTCCTTCCGCAGCTCGCTCAGCTCCTGCGCAAGGGCACCCACCTTTTCGGCCTGGATGCCTTTGAGCCGGGAAGCACTGTTTTCGGCGCTGTTGCGCATCATGCCGAGCACGATGGTGGGCAGGCCGGCTTTGGCCTGGTTCTTCTTGCCGCGGGCGTCCTGCTTTTGCTTGCGCTCCAGGGCTTCGCGCTCGGTTTCCCGGGCTTTGCGGAGGGCCTTTTCCCGGCTCTTGACGTCCTGGCTCAGGGCGTTGCTTTCGGTTTGCTTTTGGTCGGCGTAGAATTCATAATTGCCGCCATACATCGTGATTCCGCGCTTGCTCAATTCGCAAACGGTATCGAGCAGGTTCAGCAGCCGGCGGTCGTGGCTCACCACGACCAGGGCGCTGGGGCTGGTTTTGATGAAGTTGTACAGCAGTTGCCGGCCGGCGGTGTCCAGGTGGTTGCTGGGTTCGTCGAGCAGCACCATTTCGGGCTGATGAATGGTGCTGCCGGCCAGGAACACCCGGGTTTTCTGCCCGCCGCTGAGGCTGGCCATGCGTTGGGTCAGGCTCATTTCGGCAAGTCCCCAGTGCTGCAGGGCTTCTCGGCTGCGCTCCTCAATGGTCCAATCGTCGTCCAGCACCGCCAGATTGGCTTCCGTGGCCTGGCCGTCCAGAATTGCCTGTAGCGCCGCGGTTTTGTCGTCGATGCGCAGCGCCTGCGCCACGGTCAGGGCATCGAACTGGCCAAAATGCTGCGGGATATAATACGGCGCGGAGCTAGCCTGCACCAGCCCGCCGGAAGGCAACAAAAGGCCCGCCATGAGCTGCAGCAGCGTGGATTTGCCCGCACCGTTATTGCCAATCAGCGCGATTTTCTGGCGAGGATTGACCGCCAGGCTCAGGCCCTCAAACAGCACGTCTTTATTGGGGTGTGCATACCCAAGGTTTTGCAGAATCAGCATACATTCTTTCTCAAAAAAGCAACTGGATATACCCCCACAGCGTGGGTGGCTAATCATTTTTTGAAAGAAGGCAGCTATTACATAAACCGGTATTTTTTGGGTGCGGGGGCAAATTTACCACTTTTCGCTTTGCCTCCTACCCTGCCACAGCGCATTTGTGTCGCCCTGCGCCGAGTGTGATAGTCGGGCCCGGGACCGCATCAGGCCCATATGGTGCCCCCCTTGGCTATCCGATAAGCATTGGCATTGCCCGACACAATGGCGGAAGCATGAAATTTTAATGCCCCTTTATTGGCCGCTTAACAATGGTGGTGAGTTGGATTGGGCGCAAAAATTCATCGCCGCGTCAAATTTATTTTGCCCGATGGCAATATTTTTTTGGTGAAATTCACATCAAAGTGCAAACGTTTGTACTCCTTCCAAACACCCTGAGAATGTATGTATGCCCACTACTTTCGGGCCATACCGGAGCTTGTTGGAATATATTGCAGCATACGCATCCTCATGCAGGGCGAAAAATTTGCCCTAAGCCAGGTGCACTAAAACACAATTCCGCCCTACTTTTGGTGTACAATTCCCAACCAACATTTTTAAACAGTAAGCATTATGAAAAAATCTACGCTCAAGTTCGGCTTCCTGCTGGCTTTCCTGTGCTCGGCAACTGTGTCGATGGCGCAAACCACCAACTACAATACTATCGGCCTCATTGGTACCGCCACTGCGGGCGGTTGGACCACGGAAACCGGAATGACGCGCACAGTAGCGGGCGGTCATGATTGGACCCTCACCTTGCCCCTGACTGCAGGCGAAGCCAAGTTCCGGGCCAACAACGACTGGAACGTAGCAAGCTGGGGTGCCGCCACTTTCCCTGCCGGGACTGGCAGCACCCAAAACGGTCCTAACATTCCGGTATCGCCGGCCGGCCGTTACACCGTGCGCTTTAACGATGTTACCGGTGTTTACTCGTTCTCGGTGGCTACCGCTACCAAATCGGCCAGCGCTGCTATCCTGAAAATGGCCGTTTCGCCGAACCCGGCTTCGGGCACGGCCAGCGTATCGTACGAGCTGCCCGCTACGGCTACGGCCGCCATCACGGTGCAGAACCTGATGGGCCAGTCGGTGCGTGAGTTCTCGGCTGTGCGCCAGAACGCTGGCCTGCAGAGCCAGAACCTGCCCCTGCAAGGCCTCGCCGCAGGTATCTACCTGGTGAAGCTCGAGACGGGTGCCCTGACCCAGACTACCCGCCTGGTGGTAGAATAGTGTTTGCCGCCCGGGCTTGATACAGCCCGGCGTTTTAGTCGCCCCCGCCCCTACCGGAAACGGATGGAGCGGGGGCGATTTTATTTGCGGGCAGCCAATACTTCGCGCACCGGCGTCCAGCGGATTTCGGGGTAGCGGGCGTTATCGAGCGGGGCGAGTTTGGGCCGGCCCGTGAACATGTTGTGCAGGTACTGCATGCCCTGCCAGGGCGGAAACACGTCGTCGGAGGCGGGCATGAGGGTTTTGGTTACTTTTATCATCGTGGCCAAAACCCACAGGCCGCCTACGCGCAGCAGCTTGAAAGGCGTGCCGGTGGCGGCGGTGGCGGCTTTCTGCAAGCCGCGGATGCTGGCTACTTCGCCGGCCACGCGCAGGTAGCGGGGCGTGGTGGCGTCGAGGGCGGCAGCGGCCGTGAACTCGGCGGTGTTGGCGATGGTGGTGAAATCGAGGGGCTGGTCGGCATCGCCGTAGTACAGTACTCGCTTCATTCCGAAGAGTACTACCGGGGCCTGCCCGGTGAGCAGGTCGGTGAACATGCCGTTGAGGATGGATGTGGCCTGGATGGGGGCTTGGTCGAGCCGCTGGTTGAACTCGCGGCGTAGGTCGAGGTTGCGGTTGGAGCCGGCGGGGAGCTTGGTGTAGTCGATGCAATAGTCGGAGGGGATGAAACGGGGCACGCCGGCGGCCACGGCCGCATCGAGCAGGCGCTTTTGGGTGTCTACAATCACCTCGCGCAGGCCGGAGAGGGCCGATACCACGCAGGCCGCGCCCGCGCAGGCCTTAGTGAGAGCCGTGACGCTGTTGAAATCGACGGTGGCTATTTCGGCCCCGAGGGCCTGCAATTCAGTCACTGTGGGCTTGGTGTTGCCCGGGCGAACCAGCGCCCGCACAGCGGCGCCGCGTTTCAGCAGCTCCCGGGCGATGCGGAAGCCGAGGTCGCCGGTGGCCCCGGCCAGCACGATGGGGGCCGGCGCGGGCGGCAGGATGGATGGGTAGGTTGCCAAAACGAAGCCGTGGTGGAATTGCTGGGTGAAACCTGTGGGCGGGAGGCGGGGCGTTGCCAGCACGCCGGGGGTAAGCTATGCCCGAACCGAATTTTTCCAGCATTACTGTTTTTCCGCGTGGTGGTTGCCTTCCAGCCCCACCAGGCAGCGCGCGGGGCTGTTGCCAACGGCTTCGGATTATCCGGAACGGTGGGATTTTACCGCAAACGTTTTCGTAGATAAATATGCTAACGCCCTAGCTTCTAGGCACACCAGCCCAATACCTTTAGCCACCTATTCGCCCCATTTGGTCGGTTTCTGCCCGGCCACGATGCTCCAGCCGAGTTCGGGTGGCGCTGAGCTGTCTGGTTTCGGCTGATGCGGGCTGCTCCGGTTTCAGCCCCTGCTTTTTCTGGTTTCCCCTTGCCGCCGCTGCTTTTCGGCTGGCCGGCTGGCTACGTGCTTTTCGGCAGGCTGGCCCCTGCCCTCCCCTTCGCCATCACCAACCAAACTCCCACCCCTATGAAGAAACTGCTATCGATACTGCTACTAAGCTGGCTAACGCTGGGCACCAGCCATGCCCAAGACATTTCGCCCTACCTCGCCGGCCAGAATGCCTGGCTGCCCACGGCCCTGGGCACCGCCGTCTACAACGGGCAGCTCGACTACCTGTGGCCGGTGGTGAAGAAGTCGAAGGTGAAGATGGTGCGCATCGGTGGCAATGGGGTGAACTCCAACCTGGTGACCAATGCCCAGTACATCGCCCTTATCGACTCCATCCGGCGCATCGGAGCCGAGCCGATGGTGCAGGTATCGGAGGGGCGCGGGCGCTTCACGGCGGCCCAGGCGGCGCAGGTGGTGCAGTACGTGAACGTGACGATGGGCCGCAACATCCGGTACTGGATTATCGGCAACGAGCCTGATTTGAACAATACCGCGCAGCCCAACCCCGTGTCGGTGGCCGGCGTGGCGGCTTACATCAAGTCATTTGCCTCGGCCATGAAAGCAGTGGACCCGACCATCCTCACCGTGGGGCCGGAAAACGCCTCTTATGGCAGTACCTACATGCCCTCGTTGGTGGGCGGGGCCAACGACATCACCGGCACCGATGCCAACGGGCGCTACTACATCGATGTCATCTCTTTCCACAGCTACGCCTTCAATGGCACGCAGACCCGCAGCGCCGTGCTCACGGCGGCCCAGACACTGACCAACAACGTCACCAACTTGCTGAGCCTGATGGCGGCCGCCAACACCAAGAACAACCGTACTGGGGCTAACGCCCTGCGCTGGGCCCTCACCGAATTCAACATCGACTACGCCAACCCCACGGCCAACACCGTGGAAGGCGTGGGCGTGCATTCCTTCCTGAATGGCCAATATTGGGCCGAGGTGTTTGGGGTGGGCATGAAGTACGAGGGCGTGTCGATGATGCCGTGGTCCATCCACGAGGGCAGCGGGGCGCGCGGGACGGGCGATTTGGGCTACCTGGACGGGCCGACGGCCGCCACTGTGAAGCCTCGCTCGGCCTATTGGCACGAAATGCTGGTGTCGGAAAACCTGCACGGCACCAACCTCAACGCCACCGACAACCAGACCACGGTAAAGGTGCTCAGCAGCACCGATAACGGGACCACGGCCGTGATGCTGCTGAACGAGAGCGACGTGACGGACTATGATTTCACGGTGCAGCTGGACGGGGCCACGGTGCCCGGCACGGCGGCCCTGAAAATCAACGTGCCGGCCGGCATCAATAACTTCTACAACGATAAAATCTACGCGCAGTCGACGCTGGTGCTGCTGTTCAACGCGCAGGGCACGCTCACGCGCAAGATTGTGTACTCGCTGCAACACGCGCAGCAGACCCTGCCGCCGACCTATCTCAGCCCCGGCCACAACGTGACGCTGGCGTCCTTTTCGTCGGACAAGACCTTTACCTGCGTGGCGCCCGAGGCGGTAAATTTCACGGCCTCGGTGCTGGGCGAAGTTACTTCCCTGACCTGGGACTTCGGCGCGGGGGCCACGCCGGCCACTGGCACCGGCCGCGGGCCAATTGCGGTGACCTACGCCACGCCCGGCAACAAAACCATCTCGCTGACGCTGGTGAATGCCGACACCACCATCGTGAATACCAAGGCGAACTACCTGCCCGTGAGCAACTGCATTCGTACGCCCTACCCCGCCACGGTGCCCGTGATTCCGGGCGTAGTGAAGGCCGTGGAGTACGATAACGGCGGCGAGAACGTGGCCTACCACGACACCGAAACGGCCAACCGCGGCGCGGCCGCCGACCCCAATGTGCCCCGCCCCACCGAGGGCGTGGACACCAGCAACAGCGGCGAAGGCCTCGGCGAAGTGGGCTACACGGCCAGCGGCGAGTGGCTGAAATACACGGTGAACGTGCTGCGCACCGGCCTCTACCAACTCCGGGTGCGGGTTTCGACGGGGGCGACTTCGACGGGCTCGCTGCGGCTGGCGGTGAACGACGTGGACCGTACCGGCACGGTGGCCGTGCCCGCCACGGGCAGTTTCGGGACGTACCAGGACGTGGTTATCAACAACGTTTATCTGGAAGCCTCGCCAACGACCACGCTACGGTTCGACATTGTGAGCGGCGGGTTCAACTTCTCGAAGCTGACGTTTGCGGAACAGCCGCTGACGGGCATCGTAGTGAACCGGATGTACAACGGCAGCTCGACTTCGGACGGCTCGACGGATGCCGTGGAGCTGCT
The DNA here is from genome assembly GCF_054776515.1 of Hymenobacter terrigena. Lineage (NCBI taxonomy): Bacteria > Pseudomonadati > Bacteroidota > Cytophagia > Cytophagales > Hymenobacteraceae > Hymenobacter > Hymenobacter terrigena. The sequence goes on along the minus strand of NZ_BAAHBU010000003.1, from coordinate 11,771 downwards.
CGTGACGCAGGACCACCTCGACATTCGCGGGCTGATTGTAAAGGACTTCGAAACCAACCTGACCAGCGACACCGGCGGCAGGCTTCAGTTCAAGGACAATGCGCTGTGGAAGGATTTGCGCATTGGCACCACCATCGTGCTCCGGCGGCTGACCTCGGGCATCACCGGCTACGCGACGGACGTGGACGCGTCGGATTTCACGGTGGACATGCTGATGGAAAACACTACGTACCTGACGGATTTGTCGGGAGCGGGCCAGAACTTCAACCTGACCAACACCGACATGGTGCTGCTGAAAACCGGCGCGGCCAGCGGCATCGACAACCCGGTGCACGCGCTGGTGTCGAACAACGGCAGCGCCAGTGCCCTCTACACCGGCCTGACGGGCCCGAAGCTGGTGTTCAATGCCATTCTCAATACGGGCTATTTCCTTTACCCGCTGAACCCGGCTCAGAGCACGGCCGACTACAACGGCACCAGCGCGGCTACCTCCAACACCACCACCCGCACCTGGGGCTACGGCTACGGCACGGGCAACAGCAACTACATCAGCACCCTGCGCGGGCTGGCACTCACGCCCCCGACCGTGGTGGTGAACCGGATTTACAACGGCTCGAATGACGGCACCGGCAACCTCGATGCCGTGGAGCTGCTGGTGGTGCAGGACCACCTGGACGTGCGTGGCATGATTGTGAAGGACTTTGAAACCAACGGCACGGCCGACAACGGCGGCAAATACCAGTTCACGAACTCCGCTTTCTGGTCGGATTTGCGCAGCGGCACCACCATTGTGCTGCGCCAGCTGGCCGGCCCCGCCGGCTACGCACCCGACTACGATGCCTCGGATTTTACGCTGGATATGCTGCTGGGCAACACTACGTACCTCACCAACGTGGGCGGCGGCAGCATCTTCAACATCACGCAGTACGATATGGTGATGATTAAGGCGGCGGGGTCGCCGGCGACGGGCGTGGCGGGGGCCATTCATACGTTTGCCACGCGCCTGGCCATGGCCGGCGCGGGCGGCGCTACCATGGCCAACTTCACGGCCGCGCCCAACTACAAAATGGCCGCGCCGGACCTGGACAACGGCGGCAGCCCCAGCAAGTTTGTTTACCCGCTGAACCCCACCCAGACCCTGGCCGACTACAACGGCGCCGGCAAAGCCAACGCCTCGGGCAGCACCGCCCTGAACTGGGGCTACGGCTTCGGCCAGCCTAACATCGACTACATCCAGAGCCTGCGCAACGCCACGACCGGCCCCGATTTGGTGGTGGCCGGCGGCCAGCGCCTCTCGGCCGGCGGCAGCTACAACAGCATCACGGTGCAGCCCGGCGGGTTGCTCACGCTGCTGGGGGCCACCAGCGTGGCCAGCGCCGTACAGGTGCAAACGGGCGGCGTGTTCAGCACCAGCTGCAAGACGCTGACCGGCGCGGCCACCTTCGAGCTGCAAGCCGGGGCCGAGCTGCAAATCTGCGACCCGGCCGGCATCGCGGCCACCGGAGCCACGGGCGCGATTCAGGTGACCGGTAACCGCACGTTTGATGTGGACGCTTCGTACACCTACAACGGCACGGCGGCCCAGCTCACCGGCGCGGGACTGCCCGCCCAGGTGCGCAACCTGACGGTGAATAATTCCCTTGGCCTCACGCTGAGCCAGGGCGTGAGCATCGCGCAGGTGACCCGCCTGCAAACCGGCAACCTGAGCACCAACGGCCAGGCCTTTGTGCTGCTGTCCTCGGCCGCGGGCACGGCCCTGATTGACAATACCGGCGGCGTGGTTACGGGCAGCGGCACCATGCAGCGGGCCGTCACCAGCACCGTGACCGGGCCGGCCTACCGCCATTTCAGCTCGCCGGTGGCCGGGGCCACGTTTGCCAGCCTGAGCATGCCGGGCTTCGTGCCCACGTTCAATCCGGCCTACAATACCAGCGGCACGCCCGGCGCGGTAGCGCCGTTCCCCACGGTGTTTGGGTACGATGAAGGCCGCATTGCCACGGTTACTTCCAATTATGGGGCTTTCGACAAGGGCTGGTTCTCGCCCGCCGATGCCACCGACGTGATGCAGCCCACCCGCGGCTACACCGTGAACGCGCCCGTCACCACCGCGCCCGTGGCCTTCACCGGCACCTTCAATAACGCCGCCCAACCCTCCGGCGCCTTGAACCGGGGCACCGATGCCGACGCCGGCTGGCAGCTGCTCGGCAACCCCTACCCCGCCCCGCTCGACTGGAGCACCGTGGCTCCCGCCCAGCGCCCCGGCCTCGACGCCGCCGCCTACGTGTACCAGAGCACCGGGCACTACGCCGGTACTTACCGCAGCTACGCCAACGGCGTGGGGACCTCGCCGCTGGTGGTGGCCGGCTCGGGCTACTTCGTGCGGGTGAGCACCCCCGGCACGCCCGGTGCCGTGAACCTGACCAACGCCAACCGCGTCACCAGCTTCGCGGCGCAGCCCGTGTTTGGCCGCGGAGTGGCTGATACCCGGCCCCTGTTGCACCTGCAGCTAACCGGCACCACCCTGAGCGACGACGCCTTTCTGTACCTGCAAGCCGGGGCCACGGCCGGCGTCGATGCCGAATTTGACGCCGTGAAGCTGCCCAACCCCAGCGGCCTGGACCTGGCCACTCTGGCCAGCACCCGCCCGCTGGCCATCAACGGCCTGCCCTTATTGGGCGCCGCTGAAGTGGTAGTGCCGCTGCACCTGCGCGTGCCGCAGGCCGGTAATTTCACGTTTGAGGTGGCTGATTTGAATAACTTCGGCTCCACCACGGTGCTGCTGCGCGATGCCGCGACCGGCACGCAGCAACTCCTGGCGGCGGGCACCCGCTACGCCTTCACGCTGGCGACGGCCGCCAGCGGCACCGGCCGCTTCAGCCTCGTGCTGCGCCCGGCCACCGTCACGGCCACGCGGGCCGAGCTGAACTCGACCACTGTGAGTTTGTACCCGAATCCGGCCCACAGCAGTTTCACAGTGCTGCTACCGCCGCTGACCGGGCAGCGCGAGGTGCGCGCCACCTTGTTCAATGCACTGGGGCAGGCGGTGCTCACGCGCACCATTGAGCTGAATGCGGCCGGCGCTACGGCGGAATTCCAGACTTCGGCGCTGGCGGTGGGCGTGTACACGTTGCGCCTGCAAGCCGCGGGCCAGACGCTGACGAAGCGCGTGGTGCTGGAGTAAGCAGAATCAGGCTGGACAGCCAAAAAGAACGGTCATGCTGAGCACAGTCGCAGCATCGCTACCGCATTAGTAAACCCCGTCGGTTGGATTACTCACGCAGTAGCGGTGCTTCGGCTGCACTCGGCATGACCGTTCCTTTTTCGCTCCATTATTAACTCATTTCGAGGGCATTTCTCAGCCGCAATGGCGGAGCTATACGCTGATTTTTCTTTCTTTTTTCCATCCCCAAATTCCCACATCCTATGAAAAAACCACTTCGCAATTCCTTTCAACTCCTGCTAGCCGGGCTGATTCTTGGCGCAGCAGCGCGGCCGGCAGCGGCCCAGGGTGTGCCCGTGAGCACCAATTTTTTCGGCATTAATTACTGGAACAACCAGCCCAATGCCACCATCACGGCCGACCTGAAAACGGCCCAGCTGAAATTCTATCGCATTGGGGGCAACGAGCGCAACCGCAACACCAACCCGGCCCGCGACTGGAGCGTGAAGGAAAACTGGCTGCCGCTGGTGAATTACATCAAGACCAGCCTGAACGGTGAGCCGCTGGTGCAGCTGTCCATCAACCTGACCGATGCGCAGGTGACCACCTGGGTCAACTACTTTACGAGCAACGGGGTGAGCTACTTCGCCATCGGCAACGAGGCCGACCCGGCCCCCGACCAGATGAGCATGACCGACTGGGTGACCAACAACCAGCCCTACCTGGGCCTGAGCTACTACGGTTTCCGCGACCGGTTCAAGGCCATTGCGCGGCTGGTGAAGCAGGCCAACAACAACTGTAAAATTGTGGGCGGCGACTTCCGCCTGTTCTACGACCAGCCGATTTCGCTCTACTATTCCAACTTCATCAGCGACGTGGGCGACGAGTACGTGACAGTGGGCACCCGCAAAATCCCACTGCTCGACACCTTTTCGTTTCATTACTACGACAGCGCCGGCAACCGCGAGCAGGTGCTGGCCAGCCGCTTCGACACCGTTCAGGGCTACCTGGATAATGTGAACACCACCCGCCACGGCATCGACGCGACCTGGACCGACCTGCGCCTGGCCGTGACCGAGGTGAACACCGAGGCCAAATCGACCAGCACCTGGAAACCCTACGACTTCACGGCCGGGCAGTTTGTGGCCACCATGACCAAGCTGGCCCTCGCCAAACGGGCCTTCTGCGTCACGCCGTGGAGCATTTCGGAAAGCAGCAGCGACCAGGGCAGCACCGATTTTTCGCTCTACAATGCCGACAACTCCCGCCGCTCCACCCTGCACCACTTCGCGCTGCTGAGCCAGAACCAGCGCGCCAACTACATGCCCGGCGACCAGGAAACCAACGCCAGCTACGCCAAAGACGACCTCGTGTTCCTGGGCCTGCGCGATGCCACCGGCTACACCGTGCTGCTGATGAACAACTCCGGCACCGCCCGCACCTACAGCATCTCGCTCGACAACACCTACCGCGGCACGGCCTCGGCCCGCATCAAGCTGGAAGGCTACAGCGGCGTGTCGACCGACCTGCGCACGGGCACCATCAACGGCCACATGAGCATCCTCTACCGCCTCACCCCGTCGGGCACCTTCGAGTCGAAAACCTACTACGACGACAACGACGCGGCCCCCGTGCTGCAACGCGCCGCCACCGTGACGGCTACCACCGGAGCCATCACGGCACCCGTCGTAGCCATTTATCCTAACCCGGCCAGCCGCAGCTTCACCCTTGATGGCCTGGCCGGCACGGTGGATGTAACGCTCCGCAGCCTCACGGGGCAGGTGGTGTTGCGGCAGCAACTGGCCGCCACTGCGCCGGTTGATATCAGCCAGCTGGCGGCGGGCACGTACCTGCTCACCGCCATTACCGAAGCCGGGCAGGTGCTGCGTCAGAAGGTGACGAAGGAATAAAATACCTCCTGAGCATAGCGAAGGACCTTATCGCGTTAGAAAAATACTTCTAACGCGATAAGGTCCTTCGCTATGCTCAGGATGACAGGCGCCCTCAGCCCTGCGCCGTCGACTGCCGCGCAAACAGCGTCGATTCCAGCACCACGCTTTGACTGGGGAGCACGCCTTTCTTCTTTTCCACGGCGCGCAGGAGGATTTTGGCGGCTTCGCGGCCGATGTCGTAGGCCGGCTGGGTAATGGTGGACAGCGGCGGGTCGAGCAGGGCGGCGGCTTCGAGGTTGGAGAACCCGATAACCTTAATATCCTCTGGAATACGGCGGCCCAGCTCGTTGCAGACGTGATAAGTGCTAATGGCCAGCCGCTCGACGGAGGCAAACACGCCGTCGATATCGGGCCGGCGCAGCAGCAGCTCGCGGATGAGCGCCACGTTCTGCTGGTTGTCCATCACGCCATGCAGAATAAGGTCGGGGTCGGCGGCGCGGCCGTGGGCCGCGAGGGCATCGAGGTAGCCCTGCAGCCGGAACTGACCGATGGAGAGGTTGTTGGAAATAAGCAGGTGCGCGATGTGCCGGCAGCCGGCCCGAATGAGGTGCTCGGTGGCCTGGTAGCCGCTTTCGTAGTCGTTGGTGGTGACTTTGGCCGTGGCCACTTCGGCGCACACGCGGTCGAAAAACACGATGGGAATGTTGGCCTCGCGCAGGCTTTTGATGTGGGCGAAATCCTCGGTCCCGCTGGCCACCGACATCAGCAGGCCATCGACCCGGCCGCCTTTGAGGTGCTGCACGATGGAAACTTCGCGGGTGTAGTCGTCGTGGGTGAGGTAGATGAGGACGTGGTAGCCGGCCTGGCGGGCGGCTTCCTCTATCCCATTGATGGCCAACGCAAAAAAATGGTTGGCCACTTTAGGAATGACCACGCCGATGGTCTTGCTGATGTTGCGGCGCAGGCTGCTGGCGTAGGCGTTGGGTTCGTAGTGGCGGGCGGCGGCCAGGGCGCGCACCCGCTGCTTAGTGGCTTCGGATACTTCGTGGCTGTCACGCAACGCCCGCGACACCGTGGCGATGGACATGTTCAGCTCTTCGGCCAGCGACTTCAGGTTCACGGGCGTCATGGGGGAGGGTGGCTTTGGAACAGAGAAAAGGGAGTGCAGCCTTTTTGGGGCTGATGAATGTCAGATGAATGTCTGGCAAGTTACAAAGCCCAACCGCTAACCGCCCAAAACGGCCCGATTTGCTGCAAACGTTTACGTAAATAAAGGCCTGCTATTGCATTAGATAGCAGATTACAATCCGGTAATTCGCAGAGCAAAGCCCCGGTTTTAAGCTCCTCTATTGCGCTCCAGGTTTGCATCCGTCCCGATGAGCACGCCCTTCGCGCCGTGCACCGGCCGGCTTCGTCTCTCCTCTGTCACCAAACTCCCACCCCCAATATGATGGTCACTTTACGACTTGATTTCCGGCGCTGCCTGCGGCCCCTGGTGCTGCTCCCAGCCCTGAACCTGGGCCTCGGCCTGCACCTGGCCTCGGCCGCCGAACTGGCCCCCACCCCCCGCGCCATGCGGGCCGACATCACGATTACGGGCCGCGTAGTGGACGAAAAAGGCGCGGGCCTGCCCGGCGTCAACGTCATCGTGAAAGGCACCAGCAACGGCACCCAGACCGATGCCGACGGCCGCTACAGTATCAAAGCCGCCGACAACGCCACCCTGATTTTCACCTTTGTGGGCTATGCCGCCAAGGAAGAAGCCGTGGGTGGCCGCACGGCCATCAACGCTTCGCTGGCGCCCGATGCCAACGGGCTGGAAGAAGTGGTGGTGGTGGGCTACGGTGCCCAGGAGCGCAAGATGCTGGCCACGTCCATTTCCACTATTTCGGCCAAAAGCGTGGAGCAGGTGCCGGTAGCCTCGCCCGGCGAAGCCTTGGTGGGCTTGGTAGCCGGCGCCCAGATTACGGAGCCCTCGGGCGAGCCGGGCAGCACGGCCACCATCCGCATCCGCGGGCTGGGCTCGATTTCGGCCGGCAACAGCCCGCTGTACGTGGTGGACGGCTACCCGCTGAACAGCGCCGACAGCTTCAACCAGATTCCGCCGTCGGATATCCTCTCTATTCAGGTGCTGAAGGACGCGGCGGCCTGCGCCATTTACGGCTCGCGCGGCGGCAACGGCATCCTGATTGTGACCACCAAGCGCGGCGTGGCCGGCCAAACCCGGTTTTCGGCCAACGTATACACCGGCGTGCAGAACGTGTCGAAGAAAATCGACCTGCTCGACGGCCCGCAGTACCTGGACTACCTCAAAGAAGCCCGCACCAACGGCGGCGGCACCATTCAGCCCTCGCTGCAGGCCGACCCCAGCACCTACGCCAACACCGACTGGCAGGACGAAATTTTCCAGACCGGCCACCAGTCCAACTACCAGGTGTCGGCCTCGGGCGGCGGCGAAAACTCGCGCTTCTACATCAGCGGCGGCTACTTCACGCAAACCGGCATTGTGAAAGGAACGGGCTTCGACCGGTTCTCGCTGCGGGCCAACTACGACGCCCAGCTGTCGAAAAAGCTGAAGCTGGCGGTGAGCTTCGCGCCCACCTTCTCGCGCACCGACACCAAGCCGCTGTCGGGCAGCTTCAACAACGCCAGCTTCAACGGCGCCAATAACCAAATAGCCGCCGTAACCAGTGCCCTCATTGCGCCGCCCATTTTCCCGGTGCACACGCCCAACGGCGACTACGCCGGCGTACTGAACATGTTCCCGAACGTGGCGCCGGCCACCGGCACGGCCATCAGCGTGGGGCTGTTCAACCCGGTGGCGCCGCTGGACCTGTACCAGGACCGCACCATGCAGGCCCGGGCCCTCAATACGTTGGCGCTGGACTACAATGTCTTCAAGGGCTTGACGTTCCGCACCAACCTGGGCGTGGAAGTGCTGGCCAACCGCCGCAACTGGTACGTGCCGGCCACGCTGCCGTCCAACAACCAGGCATCGGCCAACATCAACAACCCGCTGCTGACGAACATCGACGCCCGCCAGCTCAACAACACCAACTTCAACTGGGTGTGGGAAAACACGCTGAACTATAGCCGCACCATTGGCCTCAACCACAGCGTGACGGTGCTCGCGGGCTACTCGGCCCAGCGCAACACCAACGAGGGCAGCAACGTGTTTGGCCAGAGCGGCACCTACACCAACAGCGCCATTGAGTACGCCACGGCGGCCGGCCAGCTCTTCGGCTCGGCGGCCTACAACGCCAACGCCCTGACGTCGGTGTTCGGCCGCTTCGACTATGCGTTCAAGGACCGCTACATCGTGACGGCGGCCGTGCGGACGGACGGCTCCTCGCGCTTCGGGCCCGACAAGCGCTACGCCACCTTCCCGTCGGTGGCCCTGGCCTGGCGCGCGGGCGAAGAGGACTTCATCAAGCAGTTCCCCACCATCAGCGAGCTGAAGCTGCGCGCCAGCTACGGCGTGACCGGCAACAACAACATCGGCGACTACTCCTACCAGAGCTACCAGACGGCCGCCAACTACGTGTTTGGGGCCAACGCCGGCGCCCGGTCCTTCGGCTTCGCCCCCAACGGCGTGAGCATCCGCGACCTGACCTGGGAAACCAACACGCAGGTAGACGCCGGCTTTGACCTCGGCCTGTTCCGCGACCGCATCTACCTGACGGCCGCCGTGTACCAGCGCAACACCACCGACCTGCTGCTCAACCGCAACGTGCCGTCCATCATCGGCTTCACCAACCGCACGCTCACCAACGTGGGCGAGGTGCGCAACCGCGGCCTGGAGTTCCAGCTGAACACGGCCAACATTCAGGGCAACGCCTTTACGTGGAGCACCGCGGCCAACCTGTCGTTCAACCGCAACCAGGTGATTGCCTTGGGCGGCCCCACCGACCAGATTGTGTACGACGCCGTGTTCGGCTATACCAGCTCCATCCGGGTGGTGCCGGGCCAGCCGCTGGGTTCGTTCTACGGCTACAAGCAGATTGGCGTGTACAAGGACCAGGCCGACGTGGACGCCAGCGCCAAGTGGGCGTCGGGCGGCTCGGTGCCCGGCGACCTGAAATTTGCCGACATCAACGGCGACGGCAAGATTGACTCGCAGGACATCACCAAGCTCGGCTCGCCGTTCCCGGACTTCACCTACGGCATCCAGAACACCTTCGGCTACAAGGGCTTCTCGCTGGCCATCACGCTGCAAGGCTCGCAGGGCAACGACATCCTGTACGCCGGCGACCGGTACGTGAACAACTTCCCCGGCTCGGCCAATGCCCGCACCAACGTGCTCGACCGCTGGCACTCGCCCTCCGACCCCGGCAACGGCTGGGAGCCCCGCGCCACGTCGTCGGCCCCGTCGTCGCTCACCTCGTTTAGCTCGCACTACATCTACGACGGCTCGTTCCTGCGCCTGCGCACCGTGAACCTGCGCTACAACCTGCCCAAAGGCCTGGTGGGCAAATTCGGGATGGACAACGCCAGCGTGTACGTAGCGGCCCAAAACCTCTACACCTTCACCAAGTACTTCGGCTACAACCCCGAGGCCAACCTCTACGGCAACACCACCGCCCCCACCTACGGCGTGGACCAAGGTTCCTACCCCATGGCCCGCACCATCACCATTGGCGCCACGGTCGGCTTCTAGCACGTCAATCAAGCAACGGGCGCGCCGCGATAAGCGGAGTTTGACGGCCTGATTGATACTTCCCAACCCTTGAATCATTCCCACCATGACTTTCAATAAAATCCTCACCGGCGCCAGTTTCGCCGCCCTGCTGGGCTCGGCCTCGCTGGGGCTGACCTCCTGCAACAAGGACTTCATCGACCTCAACGACCCCACCCGCATTCCCACGTCGGAATCCTACCAGGACTCGTCCAGCATTGCCACCGGCGTCACGGCCGCGTATTCCTCCCTGCAGGACGTGTACGGCAAGGCGGGCAGCAACATTGGCCTGTTCGTGTTCAGCGAAGTGCCCTCCGACAACAGCCAGGCCGTGGTAGAAGGCCAGGGCCTGGGCGAGTTCGACTATTTCAGCCTCACCTCGGGCAACGGCCGCCTGCAAAGCCAGTGGACGGTGACCTACCGCGGCATTGCCCGCTGCAACATCATCATCAGCCGGGCGCCGGGCGTGAAGCTCACCACGGCCCTGCGCAACCGCTACATCGCGGAAATGAAGTTTATCCGGGCACTGCAGTATTTCAATGCCGTGCGGATATGGGGCGATGTTCCGCTGGTGACTGGCGAAATTGTCAGCGTGGCGGACGCGTATAAGTTCGGCCGCACGCCGGCCGCCGACGTGTACGCGCAGATTGAGAAAGACCTCACCGATGCCGCCGCCGACCTGCCCAACGTGTACCCTACCAACACCTCGGTGCTGGCCAACAACAACCCCGGCCGTGCCACCAAAGGCGCCGCCCGCGCGCTGCTGGCCAAGGTGTACCTCACCCAGAAGAAGTACACCCAGGCCCAGGCCACGCTCAGCGCGTTTCTGACCGACTACGACAACGCGACCAACTACCGCCTGCTGCCCAACTACGCCGACATCTTCGCGATTTCCAACGAGCTGAATGCCGAAATCATCTTCGCGGTGCGCTACTCGAAGGGCGGCTTTGGCACGGGCAGCCCCTTCACCAACTACTTCGCCCCGCTGGCCGCGCAGGCCGGTGGCGGCCAGGGCTTCCAGTACAACTCGGTGCGCAAGGACCTGGTGGACGCCTTCACGGCCAGCGGTGCGGCCGACACGCGCTACAACGCCGAGACCGGTGGCCCCGTGACGGTGGGCGGCGCGTCGGTGTACTACACCAAAAAATACTTCGACACGCCCACCACCGTGAACGACTCGGACAACGACTGGATAGTGCTGCGCTTCGCCGACGTGCTGCTCATGTACGCCGAGGTGCTGAACGAGCTGAACCGTCCCGTCGACGCCATTCCCTTGGTGAACCGGGTGCGCGTGCGCGCCGGCCTCGCGGGCCTGCCCCTCACCCTCGACCAGCCCACCACGCGCCTCGCCATTGAAAACGAGCGCCGCCTGGAGCTCAACATGGAAGGCCACCGCTGGTTCGACCTTGTGCGCACCGGCCGCGCCGTTGATGTGATGAACACTCACTTCACCAAGTACGCTATTCGGAACAACGGCAGCGCCTCGGGCCCCATCGTCCAGATTGACGCGCACAACCTGCTTTTCCCCATTCCGATTCAGGAAATTCAAACCAACCCGATTCTGACCCAGAACCAGGGCTACAACTAGCAGCATGGTGAGTAAGTGAGGTGGTGAAGACTGGCAAAGCACCGCAAGGCCACTGCAATGGCCGGTGTAGCGCTGGCTTTCACCACCTTCGCTTTTACGACGAGTTTATTTTTCCTTCAATTATGACCCTCCCCCTCCCGATGAAGCTGCTGACGGCCCTGTTGTTGGGCGCGTTGGGCTTGCTGGCCGCACCAACGGCCCGGGCCCAGAGCAGCCTTATCCAGAATGCGCCGGCGCGGCGCGTGCTCAGCCTCAACGGCCGCTGGAACTACATCATCGACCCCTACGAAAACGGCTTTTACGACTACCGCCGCGAAGCGTTCGATAAGTCGGCCAGCGGCAAGGGCGGCTACTACGACAACCAGAAGCCCAGCACCGCCCAGGAGCCCGAGCTGATTGAGTACGACTTCGACCACTCGGCCGCGCTGCAGGTGCCCGGCGACTGGAATTCGCAGG